>JAEEYF010000030.1 GCA_016291655.1 Lachnospiraceae bacterium
ATTCGGAGGCCCTGCTTGATGAAATAGAGGATAGGATTGATGAAGTGAATGATGAAGTGGATCAGCTATCAAATAAGATAGATGAGGCAGAGAACAGAGCAAAGCAGCTAAAATCATCATTAGACTAACTAAACGGCAAGATTTAATGATCCCCGGGGACGGGGTTATGGTGTCATTTTGCTCAATTTACCCCGAAACTGTTGAATGGCAACCGTTTCGGGGCGTTTTTTATGTTCGGACTTGAAAAAGAAGGAAACTTCCCCCCCGAGGGCAGGGATCCCCCCGAACAGGAATCAAACAGCCATCTAATTGTACGTAGTTGTTGCACAATAAGTTCAAATGTGCTAACATTCCTAACATAGGCGTACTATGTTTTGATTAACATGAGGGAAATGTGCATTATATGATATGCTGCTTTAAAAATTTGGAGGAATGTTGTGAAAAAAAGGATAAGCAGGTTTACCGCTGACGAAACCGCAAATTTTTGTTCTCAGATAGCCATGCTGTTAAATGGCGGTATTTCATTATTTGAAGGCATAGAAATGTTCTATGAGGAAGCAGATAACTCGGCGGTCAAAGAAACAATGAAGAAGATCGGCGATGAATTGAGAGAAGGCAGTTCTCTCGGTGATGCGCTGGAGAAAACGAAAGCGTTTCCCGCATATATGACACAAATGGTGGAAGTGGGCGAAAAAACAGGCAAGCTGGAAGATGTAATGAACGCCCTTGCCGCTTACTATGAAAGAGAAAGTGCCGTTAATGCGGGGATCAAGAATGTAATAATGTATCCGGTAATGCTCTTTTCCATGATGGCGATCATTCTGATCGCGCTGGTTACAAAGATACTGCCGATGTTCGAAGCGGTGTTCTACGAACTTGACAACAAGACTCCGGGCGCGGAATCGATGATGGATACAAGCCTTGCGGTAAGCAGAATCACCGCGGTGATCGTTTTTGGCATATTGGTGGTTCTTTTGGGCGTCCTCTTAGCCTACAGGCTTAAGAACGGAGCAGATGAGCTGGGAAAATTGATAAACAGACTTCCCTTCGCGTCAAACCTCTCCGAAAAGCTTGGAAAAGACAGATTCCTTGCTGCCCTGTCGGTTATGGTGGGAAGCGGAATGGAAATGGGGGAAGCGGTGGAAAGAGCTTCCGAACTTCCGGATGATGCGAATGCTTCCGCCATGGCAGAGCAGGCGGTGGAGATGATAAAAGCAAGAGAGCCTCTTGATGACGCACTTCAAAAAAGCGGGATCCTTTCGAGCCTGGAAAGCAGAATGCTGGGCGTCGGCATGAAGACCGGAGCCGCAGATCGGGTACTGGAAAAACTCAGCAGCCGCCACGATGAAGAGATAGGAAACCGTCTGAACAGCCTTTCGGCAAAGATCGAAGTGGGGCTTGTCGTTATTCTTACGGTTCTTGTAGGTGTGATCCTACTAATGGTAATGATGCCGCTTATCAGCGTTATAGCATCGATATGATCCGGGGTTATACATATGAGTTATAATGAAGAAAACATGATATTCAGATCAAGGCGGGCGGAACTTTTACGTCAGAGCGCGTTGTTTATTTTGGCTATCGTTTTATTGGTGTTCATGGTCACCAAAATAAACAGCTTTTACAGCAGACAGAATATCTCGCTGATAAAGCAGAGTGTGCAAAGAGCGGCTGTTGAGTGTTATTCGGTCGAGGGCATATATCCCCCGGATATTGATTATCTTGTTGATAATTATTCGCTGACCTACAACAGTGACAGATATTATATTTTCTATGAGACCTTTGCATCAAACGTGATGCCTACGATTGAGGTTTATGAGAGAAAATAACTATGAGATATGAAGAAAAAAGGTCGAAAAGAATATACAACCTGAGCATGAACATCATAACCTGGGTGTTTGCGGTTTGCGGTATGGCGCTCGTTGCAGTGGGCATAATGGAATATAAAAACATTGCAACCACCAACGTGGAAACCTACAAACTGAGGACTTCCCTCTCTTATGTTGCGACAAAGGTGAGACAAAACGATACGACGGATGGGGTTGAACTCAAAAATGTTAACGGTATCGAGACCCTTCTCCTTTACGAAAAGACGGAAGGAAAGGACTACGAAACCGCTATCTACTGCTATGACGGCGTATTGCGTGAGTACTATCACGAAAAGGGCAGTGAGTTTGAACCGAGGAACGGTTTTGAAGTGGTTGCTGTTCAAGCGTTTGATTTTGAGCAACAGACAGCGGGGATGCTCAGGATCACAGCCACGGAGGTTGACGGAAGAAAAGAAAGCATGTATATAAGCCTGGATTCGACAAAGAGGTAAACAAAGGGAGGGTTCAATGAAAAGGAAGTTTACATCCCACCACGGGGCGGTGATGGTAGAACCGATCATAGTGCTGAGCTTCTTCGCGATAATCAGCGTTTTCCTGCTTCGTATGTTTGCTTCGACGGAAAAGGTCCGAAGCGGAGCTGAAAAGATGAGCAAGGCCGTGATCCGTGCGGAATCTGCGATTGAATACGTTCTGGGCTCATCGGAAGCGAACGGGGATCCCGAAAGCATAGGCTTTCAGATGGCAAATGACGGAAGAGGCTATATAAAATACTACGATAAGAACTGGGAAGAAACCCAAACGGCAGGAAAGTACGTTATGACCTTGGAAGTCGAAAGTGAAAAGACTGCAGCGGGCGAAATGCTAAATTACAGGGTTTTGGTCAGTGAAACGGAAGAAAAAAAGGAAATATATGCGCTGACGGCCAAAAAATACAAGAGCGGAGGTAGAGGTGAATGAGAGTCAGTGAAAAAAACACCAATGTCGGCCTCGGACTTCCATCCGTATTTCTGATAGCGGTCGTTTTGGCGATGGTAACATTTGCCCTGCTTGCTCTGAGGTCTGCGCAAGCAGAGAAAAAACTGGCGGATAAGACAGGAGAGTCGGTCGGCGATTACTATGCAATGGAAAGCAGGGCGGAGGAACTGATCGCCCGGCTGGAGGAAACGGTTGTTTCGGGAGGAACAACGGCGGAAAAGCTTGAAAAGCTCCGTGTTGATAACAGAGTCGAAGAGGCTGAGTACACTTCCGACGAAGGGATCTATGTAGTCAGGTTCAAGATAGCGTCGGATAAGAAAGAAGACATGGGGATATATGCAAAGGTCTTTTTTTCGGAAAAAGGGGGATATGATATAGGGGAATGGAAAATGGTAAAGGAAGAACACGAAAAAGGGTATGACATTATACTTCCCGACTGAACAGCGGGTATAGAAGATCGGAATAGCGGAGATGCATTATGGAACTTGTGGACATTTTAAAAACAGCGGTGGAAAAAAAAGCGTCGGACATATTCTTTGTTGTTGGACAGCCTATTACCTACAAGATCGAGAATACGCTTGAAAAGCACGATGATCAAAAACTTTGGGTGGATGACACAAAAAGGATCACCGACGGGCTGTATGAATTGGCAAAACGGGACAATAAAAGGTTTGTCACAACCGGAGATGACGATTTCTCGGTTTCGGTAGCTCAGGTAGGACGTTTCCGTGTTAATGTTTTTAAGCAGAGAGGCTCCTGCAGTGCGGTTTTGAGAGTTGTGAATTTCTCGCTTCCGAACTATGAGGAAATGGGAATTCCCGACACGGTCATGAATCTGGCCAACCTCAAAAAGGGACTGGTTCTCGTTACGGGAGCAGCAGGAAGCGGAAAAAGCACCACTATCTCATACATAATCGATCGGATCAATGAAACCAGAAACTGTCACATATTGACTCTTGAGGATCCGATAGAATTCCTGCACAAGCATAAAAAGAGCATAGTCAGCCAGCGAGAGATCAATCTCGACAGCGAAAGCTATGCAAAGGCACTCAGAGCGGGAATGCGTCAGTCACCGGATGTAATTCTGGTCGGCGAGATGCGAGACCTGGAGACCATAGAGATCGCCATGACGGCCGCGGAAACAGGCCATTTGGTATTGTCCACACTTCATACGGTCGGGGTGTCCAATGCCATAGACAGGATCATAGATGTTTTCCCCGCCGCTCAACAGCAGCAGATGAGATTTCAGATGTCAATGGTGCTTCAGGCGATCGTTTCCCAGCAATTGGTTCCGGGCATTAACGGAAAGCAGGTACCGGCTTTTGAGATCCTTAAGGCAAACAATGCGATCAGAACATTGATACGCGAAGGCAAGGGACATCAGATAGCTTCGGCTATGCAGGCTTCGGGCAAGACCGAGATGATCACTATGGACAGATGTTTGGCTGCCATGTATAAATACGGGCAGATAGAGGCAGAGGTTGCGATGGATTATTCAACGGAACCGGATGCCATGAAGCGGCTTTTGGGTTTATAGAGTAAAATAGGGGTTTTCTGACTATATGCAAGGAGGATCGGCTTTGCAAAAGGGGATAGTACAAAACAGAAAACGTCTGACGCTGATCCTTTGCTCTATCCTGGCAATCATCATGTTCACTGCATGTGGAGATGCTGCGACAGAGGCTCCCAAGGGATCACAAGATACGAAAAGCGTCACAACAGGCTCGTTTACGGATAATAAAAACGGGACGGTCTCGTTTTCGTACAATAATACAAACAAGGAAAGGTGTAAGGTGGTGACCCGGCTTGAGGGCGGGAAAATGTACCAGTACGATGTTCCGCAGGGAGAATGCGAAATGGTGTTTCCCTTGTCTCAGGGTAACGGAACCTATGTGGTGTATCTGTGCATCAATACCACGGGAAACAGGTATTCGGTTCTGGAGTCAGTGAACATAACCCTTGATCTGGAGGACGACCTGAAAACCTTCCTCTGCTCGAATCGTATAATCGACTGGGACAAGGAAAATGAGGCTATCAAGAAGGCATATGCCTTGACGAAGAACTCGGAAACCGACGAGGATAAGATAGGGATCATTTACGATTATATGGTGGAAAACTTTTCCTATGACTATGACAAAATGGAAAACATAGACAAGCTCGCATCCGAAAGTGCTTACGTTCCCGATATAGATGAAACCTACGCGGCCAAGATGGGCATATGCTATGATATTTCGGCTCTGACGGCGGCAATGCTCAGAAGCATATCGATACCCGCAAAGGTTGTGACCGGATATTCAAGCAATACGATCAGCTATCATGCCTGGAACAGGATCTATTTCATGAAAAGGAAGGACTGGCGGACGGTTGACATAACCTATGATATAGAGATGTATAAAGACGGAAAGAGATACTCGATGATCAAGAATGATGATTACTATCAAAACATCATGTATGAGTATTGACGGGTGAATGCAACGGTGACGCGGCAGCGGCGCCGTGTAAATAATTGGGAAGAGAATAAAAAATGGAGGAAATGTATGACATGCATATCCACCTGATCTTCGGGGTGGATGACGGACCGAAGGAAATTGAGGAATCTATCGGAATGCTTGAGCAGGCCGCGCAGGAGGGGGTAAAGATCCTGATAGCAACGCCGCACAAGCGATACGGTATGTTTGAGTATGACATCGGTACCGTCGAAAAAAACTACGAAGAACTAAAGATCAAAGCAGAGGAGTTGGGAATAAGGCTCTGCCTGGGTTGCGAATACCATGCATGCAGTGAGATGATCAGTGATCTGAAAGAAGGAAAGGTCCACACTTTGTGCGATACAGACTATGTGTTGTGCGAATTTGCTTTTTCTACCGAGGATTCCGAGATGGAGGATGCTGTCTATCGATTGATCGCCAACGGCTACAAGCCGATCATTGCGCACGTGGAACGCTACAGAGCAATACAAAAGAGACCGACCTTTTGCCGGGAATTAAGAAAAAAAGGTGCATATATTCAGGTGAATGCAGGAAGCCTTGTGGGGGAGGATGGCGGAATACTCCGCAAAACTGCAAGGTTTTTGCTTAAACACGAATTAGTGGACGTGATCGCAAGCGATGCTCACGGAACAAAATACCGCAGAAGTGCTCTTGCAAAAGCATACAGGTATGTGGTAAAAAGATATACTGAAGATTATGCCAAAGAACTGTTCACGGAAATTACTTGGGATATTATGAACAGTGCAACGAAATGTGAAAGGAAAGCTTCCGATGAATGAACAATTGAAGGACACCGCAGATGAGTACTCCATAGATCTCATTGCATTGATGATGGCACTGCTGCGCCATTGGAAGATCATTATCTTCGCAACCGTTACCCTTGCTGCCGGTGCGTTTGCTTACACAAAGTATATGATCACTCCCATGTATGCATCCATGGCAAGATTGTATGTATTATCAAAAAGTACATCTCTTACAAGCCTTGCGGACATACAGCTTGGATCGAGCCTGACCAACGATTATCTTATTGTTGTGTCCAGCAGACCTGTTTTGGATCAGGTTATCGCGGATCTGAGACTTAACGAGAATTACAAGACTCTTTATGAGAAGGTAAAGGTAAGCAATCCGTCCAATACCCGTTATCTGGATATTACGGTTACGGATGCGAATCCCGAAAGGGCAAAAGCCATAGCCGACGACATTGCGGATGTATCTGCACGTTTTATCTCCGAAAAGATGGATCAGGATCCGCCTTCGGTCATCCAATACGGTTATACAGACAATGATAAGGTTTCTCCGAGCATATTGAGAAACACGCTGACCGGTGGTTTTGTCGGTGCTTTTATCGCCGTAGCGATAGTCGTGATCTTCTCGCTGGTATATAACACCATTGATACTCCCGAAGACATAGAGAACAAGCTCGGACTGAAGCTTATAGCGCAGATCCCCATGGAGCGTGATGAAAAGGAAAGCCATTCATCCAAAAAGAGATCCGCATCAAAAAAGGGTGAAAAATCCGGAAATACAGTCAGGAAAGGACGGAAAGCAAGCAAGTGAAGACAATAACCATCGGAAATCCCGGTACGTTCAGCTATGCACTCCGTGAAGCTTTACGTACCTTAAAGACCAATATTAAATTCAGCGGCGATGACATTAAGGTCATCATGTTTACAAGTTCTGCACCGAATGAAGGAAAGAGCTCGGTAACCTTTAACCTTGCGAAATCCCTTACAGAATCGGGAAAGAACGTACTTCTGATCGATACGGATATACGTAAATCCGTGCTTGTGGGAAGACTTGAGGCTAAAACCGAGGACGGATCCGAGATCATGGGACTCTCCCACTACCTCTCCGGTCAGCAGTCCATTGATGATACAACCTATATGACAAACATAGAGAAGCTGTACATCATGTTTGCAGGACCTTCGGTTCCCAATCCTACGGAGCTTCTTGAAAAGAAGTATTTTTCCAAGCTCATAAAAAATGCAAGAGATTGTTTTGATTATGTACTTGTGGATACGGCTCCTTTGGGAGCTGCGATAGATGCGGCCATCGTTGCCCGCCATTGCGACGCCACAGTATTCGTGGTTGCTCAAAACTGTGAACCCAGCAAGAGCATACTTTCCGCAAAGAATCAGATAGAGGCTGTGGGCGGCAAGATCCTCGGCGTTGTTCTCAACAAGGTCAATGTCGGTAAGATGGGCTACGGCAAGTACTACGGCGGATATTACAGAAGATATTACAAGAAGTATTATACAAACGATGAAACTGAGAAAAAGAGATTCTTGTTCTTTGGAAAAAAGAAAAAGACTCAAAGCTCAGATAAAAGAAAGTAAGAACTGAAGCTATGCCGGAAAAAAGAACTGCAGTACTTTTATGCATATCATTCCTGATCCTTCTTGTGGCGGGATTTGCCATATATGTTGTGATCGGGCTCGGAAACGGAACCCTTCACCTGGGCAATTCCGAAACTGTCGGCGAAACCTATGTATCGGATAAGAGCAACAGATCGAGCGGGAAATGGAATGAAGGCGTAATAGAGTACGAAGGAAAGAAATACATATACAACAGCAATGTCCGGTCCTATCTGATCATGGGTGTGGACCGCGAAGGCCCTGCTGTGCCTGCGGAGGACTATGTCAGCGGAGGTCAGTCCGATGCCATGTTTCTGCTTGTGACGGACAAAAGCAGGAAAGAAGTGTCTGTTATACCCATCAACAGAAACACCATGACGAAGATCGAGTTGTGTGATCAAAACGGTGATTATTACGGTAAATTTACGGCTCAGATCTGCCTTCAGCACGGATACGGGGACGGAATGAAGCAAAGCTGTTTGAAAACGGTGGAAGCGGTGTCTGCCCTGTTTTACGATGTACCGATCACCGGCTATGTGGCTATGAACATGGATGCCATGAGGATATTGAACAGGCTCGCGGGCGGGGTTACGGTAGAAGTGCTCGAGGACATTCAATACGGCGATGTGGAACTGAAGGAGGGAGAAAACGTTAAGCTTACGGATGACGAGGCATATGCCTACCTGAGATCCAGAGATTTTGCGGAATTCGGGGCGGCGGACAGGAGACTTGAGAGAGAGAAGCAATATGCTCTCGGACTTGTTGCGGGGCTTAAAGAGCAGGCGGGCGGTGACAGGAACAAGGCGCTGGCCATGTACAAGGAACTGGAACCCTATATTGTCACAAATATAGTTTTTGATGAGATCGTAGAAGATCTGATGCAATACGGATTTGATTCCTCAAAGATTCATGAAATTAAGGGTGAATCGGTAATGGGGAAAAAATATGAAGAATTTTATATTGACAAATCTGATTTATACGATAAAATAATCAGCATAATGTACAATTTAACTTAAGGGGAAATGTATAAGTTTAGGAGGAAAAACTTATGAAAAAGAACCTATTGATTGTGCTGGCACTTGTTTGTTCTTTGTGCTTGGGAACAAAGACAGCTTATGCGGCTCCCAGCCCTACGGCAGAGGATACAACGATCCTTGCTGAGGCAGTTAAAGTAGACACCGAAACGGGAACAGCTGAGGCGCTCGGACTTGATATCATCACCGATGCCAACAATGCAGCCAGAAAGCTTGTAGCGGACATCATCGCTAAGGCACAGACTTCAACAGAGGGTGTTGTTTCCGAAGACGGAACACTCGTACTTGCAGAGGATGGAACTCCTCTCGGAACATCGGCAGAACCTGAACTTCTTGCAGCATTTGATTTCACACCTGCAGAGAGCGTTAAAGCCGAGATCGAGAAAAAGGGTAAAGTATCTGTTACTTTCGAAGTAGAAGATGTTAAGTCGGGAGATTGCGTAAAGCTTCTTCACTTCCTTGAAGCTAAGAATGAATGGGAAACCATCGATCCTACATCCGTAAAGGATGGTAAGGTTACAGCAACCTTCACAAGCTTTTCACCTATCGTTATCGTAAAGCTTACACCTGAAGTTGCAAAGCTTGACAATCAGGCTAAGGGAGCAAATATCTATGTTATCATAGCTATCTCTCTCATCGCGATTGCAGCTATCGCAGTTGTCTTTGCATTCGGCAACAAGCAGAGACTTGTAAAGAAAGTTAATCCTACAGGAGCTACAAAAGTTCAGAAGAAGTAATCTTTAAGGATAACATTGACTAATCAGAAAAAAAACGGGAACACAGCAAACGCTGTGTTCCTTTTTCTATGTCGAAATATAAACTCCAATCAGTAACTTAAAGTCAATTAACGTAAGAGTAAACCTTACAGTTAATACGTGACATGGGCAAGTATATTATGGTAGAATAGGTTTCAGATTTTTTAAAAAGTGAGGCGTAGAAATGTACGAATACACAGGGAGAGTCAGATACAGCGAATGTGACAGGTTTGGAAAACTCAGTACGGCGGGGGTCATCAACTATCTGCAGGATACGGCGACTCTTCATTCCGAAGACAAAAAAGTGGGACTTGCTTACCTTGCGGAACACAACATCGGCTGGGTGGTTACAAATTATACCATGCGGATCCGGGAGCTTCCCAAAATGGGGGACAGGATCACGATAAGGACCTATCCACACAGCATGAGGGCATGCGTTGCATACAGAAGCTTTGAAATGTTGAACGGTAAAGGAGAAAGATTTGCGGAAGTGATCTCAACCTGGGCGCTCATGAACATTAAAGAAATGAAGCCCGTCAAGGTGACGGATGAAATGCTCGCTGCGTATGATCCGCTCATCTGCCCGGATTTCTCTCCGAATTCTGTGAAGCTAAAGGCTGAAGCCAACGGAGAAAAGGTCGGGGAATTTGTGGTAACGGAGGCGGAGATCGATACGAACGGGCATATGAATAACGGAGCCTATGCAAGGATTGCGGAAAAATTTCTGCCCGAAGACGTGAAGTTTGAGAATATGGTTTATTCTTTTAAGAAGATGCTTTTCTTGGATGATAAGGCAGAGATCTTCAAGGCTGTCACAACGGACGGAAGTATACAGGTTCAGTTCATGAAGAACGGAGAGCAGATCTTTTTGGCTCAATTTAATTAAAAAAAGCGGCTGCCTGGCTGATGCCCGACAACCGTTATTTTTATGCAATGTCTTCCATTTGTGAAGTGTAGAGCCTGTAGTAAGCACCTTTCTTTGCAAGGAGCTCTTCATGGGTCCCGCATTCCTGAATGCCGCCGTCAGAGATATAAAGGATCTTGTCGCAATTCTTTATGGTGGACAGACGGTGAGCGATAATGAAGGAAGTTCTGCCCTTAAGCATATTGTTGAGACCCTGCTGGAGTGCTCGCTCGGTTTGTACATCGATGGAGGAAGTGGCTTCATCCAGTATAAGTATCTGAGGATCCGAGAGCAGGGTTCTGGCAAAGGATACAAGCTGCTTCTGACCCTGGGAAAGAACGGAGCCACGCTCCTTAACTTCAGTCTGATAGCCATCCTGCATATTCTCTATGAAGGGATCCGCACAGACCACCTTACTTGCATTCCTGATCTCGTCAAGAGTGGCATCAAGCTTACCGTAGCGTATGTTATCCTCTATGGTTCCCGAGAAGATGAAGCTGTCCTGAAGCATTATGCCCAGCTGGGAACGAAGGGACTCAATGGTCACCTTGGAAACATCGTGGCCGTCGATAAGGACCTGACCCCGGTTCGCATCATAGAATCTGGAGATCAGGTTGACGATAGTACTCTTTCCGGCTCCTGTGGGACCGACGAGAGCTATGCTTTCGCCGGGATTGGCGGTGAAGGAAAGGTTGTTGAGTATGGTATGACCTTCTTCGTATGCAAAGGTAACGTTTTTAAATTCAACCTTACCTTTAATGGGAGGAAGGATTTCCGCATCTTCAGCATCGTCAATATCCACGGGTTCATCGAGAGTTTCGAAGATACGCTCGAGGTAGGCGATATTGTTCAGGAAATTGTTGAATATATTTCCGAGGTTCATAATAGGCTGCCAGAAACGTGCCGCATATGAGGAGATCGCAATAATGGTACCTGCGGTGTAATGACCGTTGGCAAATACGATCAGACCGAAGATGTATATGCATGCCCGGATAATGACGGAAATGTTATCGATTCCGGGCCAGATGAGGTTGGAGTAGGAAACCGCCCGCATCCAGGCCTTCTTGCAACGACCGGAAAGACCTGCGAAGATCTCGGCGTTTTCATCTTCTCTGGCGAAGATCTGGGTTACTCTCGCACCTACAATGTTTTCCTGGAGGTAGGCGTTGAGGTTTGAATTTTTGTTGGAAACCTGCTGCCATGCCCTGCGCTGCTTGTTTTTGATCCAAAGGAGGAAAACGGCAAGTATGGGAACGCCGGCCAGGACTACAAGAGAGAGCTTTACATCCACGATAAACATGAAGATGATTATGAATATCAGGTTAAAGATCTCGAGTATGAGGTTGATGAGGCTGTTCGAAAGCATATCCGAAACAGAGTTTACGTAGTTTACGACACGTACCAGTATCTTGCCGTGAGGGCGATTGTCATAGTACTTGAAGGACAGCTTCTGCAAGTGAGAGAAAAGATCCTTTCTGATGTCATATATGATGCTCTGGCCGACCTTGGTCATGATACGTGACCGGAAGGTGGTGAACAGAACGCTGACCGCGGTGCAGGCTATGAGAAGACCGGCAAGGATCAAAAGCATAGGCTTGTTGCCCTCGGGAATAGCCTCATCCAGAGCTTTTTGCTGGAAGAGAGGCGAAAACAGACCGGCAATGGCACCGAGTGCGCTCAATGAAAGTGCAAAGAGCATCTTTTTGTAATACTTTTTAACATAAACCCAGGAACGGAGCAGATGCTTGACGTTAAAGGGGGTTTCGAGCAGTTCGTCTTCTTTGTAAGTATTTCTTGCCATTATGCTTCACCTGCCTTTCCAAACTCCTCTTCGCCCGTTTGAAGGGTAACAAGGCTGTGGTAGTAGCCGTGTTTTTTAACAAGTTCTTCATGGGTTCCGACTTCCATTATATGACCGTTCTGAAGAACCATGATCTTATCTGCGTTTTTGGTGGTTGATATTCTTTGGGCAATGATGATCTTGGTGCAGGGGAAATCCAGGTTCCTGAGGCCTTCCTGTATCTCCTTTTCCGTTTCCATATCAACAGCCGAAGTGGTGTCATCGAGGATAAGGATCGAAGGACGGATGGCAAGAGCTCTTGCAAGGGAGATCCTTTGCTTCTGTCCGCCGGAAAGTCCGACTCCTCTTTCGCCGATTATGGTTTCGTAACCCTCGGGCATCTTTGCTATAAAATCGGAAGCTGCGGAATAGCGGGCAAACTTAACGACCTCATTTTTGGGGAGTTGTTCGTCGCCGTATGCTATGTTACCGTCAATGGTGTCCGAATAGAGAAGGACATCCTGAGTTGCAAGACCGATGTTCTTTCTGAGCTGATGGAGCTTCAGCTCTCTTACATCGTGACCGTCAACAAGAACCTGTCCGCCGGTCACTTCGTAGAAACGGGGGATGAGATGGATCAGCGAAGTTTTTCCGCAGCCTGTCTCTCCCATAATAGCCAGTGTTTCACCGGGTTCCACCGTGAAGGAGATATGCTCCAGTACGGGGAGTTTTCCGTCTTCATATTTAAAGCTTACATCTTTAAATTCCACCTTACCCTTGAATCTGTCGGGAAGATCGAGGGCATTGGGTGCATCCTTGATCTTGGGTTCGGAGTAGTAGATCTCCATTATTTTGGCGGATGCGGCTTTGAAGCGCTGAAATTCGTTCATAATGGAACCTAAGTTTCTCATGGGGTTCGCAATAGCCCAGATCAAACCGGAAAAGGCAGCGAATTCGCCGACCGTAAGTCTTCCGTCTATAATGAAAAAGCCTCCGATCACAAGCAAAATGATGGGCATCATATTTGCAAAGGTTTCTATAGCCGGATAATACTTGAGCCAGATCAGAGCCGTCTTCTTGTTGGTCTCGCTGTATTCGGTATTACCCCGGTCAAATTTCTCAATCTCATATTTTTCACGTGCAAATGCTTTTACCACGCGGTTTCCGGAAATGTTTTCCTGAGCATTGGTGTTGAGACCGGATAACTTTTCACGAAGAAGTGCGTGCTTCGGACCCACATCCTTTCTGAACTTCAGAATAACAATGAAGATCAGGGGCGAGATCACAAGGAGGATGGAGGCAAGCAGGCTGTCCATGAAGAAGAAATAGATCATGGTTGATGTGTACAGTGCCACGGATTCTATGATCGTCTTAATTACCCAGGCTATCATATGCCTTACCGCATCCAGGTCTCCGGTCATTCGTGTCATAAGGTCTCCCGTGCGGAAGGTGTTGTAGAAGTTCATATCCTGCCGCTGTACCTTGTCATAAAGAACATTCCTTATTCTATAAAGGAACCATTGGGAGTTGCCTTCAAAGATCATGCCGGTGGCATAGACGATTACAGTACGCACCAGGGTGAGACCGACCATTGCGGCTATATAGATAAAGAACAGCCGACGGTTGTGTTCGAGGTTGTAGGCAGCATCCGGACCGCTTATGAAGGTGTCGATGAGTTTGGCAACAAAAAAGGGAATGGTCAACTGCAATACATTGAATGTAATGGAGCCCATAATTCCCAGTCCGTAAAACGCGCGCCTGCCTTTGAGGTTTGTCCATACCCATTTGAGTCGTGAATGCTCTTGAGTAGAAGGGGATCGCTTTTCCATAGTATTTTCCTCTCGTTGTTCTTATAAACACATATTATTTGCTGTAAATACATAATATTTGTCAAAAAAAACAATATTAGTAAAAATATGGCAAAAAACATGTAGTTTGTTGTTAAAACAACAAAAAACTGTTAGCGTATTGTACCATTATAACCATTTAAATACAATAGGAAAAATAATTGATTTTAACTAAAATTTCGGTAAAAAGTTATAAAAAGGGTTTATTTAAGCCTTGAAAATTGATATAAATATAAGAGAGATAAGGGCTTAATTTCTGACAAATTCATATACCCGAAAGGATCATTGAAGATGAAGCAGAAAGATGTAAAGTTTAGGAGCAACAGGGCGGTATTTCTGGTATGGACACTGGTAGTGGTTATTCTGGTGGTTGCCAATTTCCTGGAGGTTGTCAAACACAACCATACAATGGACTGGTTCATAAGGTTTATTCTTGTTATGGCTGTAACCTTTTTGCCCGGACAGGTAGAATACATACGGACAAAGGGCGAAAGTAACCTGTTTAAGTATCTTATAGCAGTGGGGTACCCCATCTTTTGCGCATATTGCCTGTATATGGCCAATACGGGTGTGGCTTCGATGTATCTGTATCCTGTTTTTGCCCTGGTACTGTTGTATCTTGAAGAAAGGGTTGTTTTCATTATGGGCGGGCTCAACGTTTTATGCAGCCTTATTGTGCTTATAATGAAACTGAAAACTGTCGGTGACGGGAAAGCCATACTTATCACCGAATATGAGATCATTTTTGCATGTGGCATTGTTACTTCACTCGGAGTCACAGTCGGGTTGAGAATAATCCGCAGCAACAATGAAGCAAAGCTTTCCGAGGTGGCAAAGCTTTCCGAAGAGGCAGAGATCAAGAGCAAGGCGATAGTTTCCGCAAGTGCCGAAGCAGAAAAGAGGATGCAGGATATCGAAAAGGCAGCGGATGAAAACACGATCAGTATGAAGAGCATGGCTCAGACAATGAATGATATCAGCGGAGCCATTACAAATATAGCGGACAATGTTCAGGATGAAGCCAATGCCATGAGCAATGCCAACAAGAGAATGGAACTCATAAAGAATAATGCGGAAGAATTGACTAAGACCGTGACAGCTATTCAGGACAGCAATGAGTCAAATGCCAAAAAGATCTCAGGTATCAACTCGCAGGCCACAGAACTTCTCGAGAAGTCTGCGATCACAAAACAGAAGGTTGATGATGTTCGTGAGCTTGCCACAAGAGTTACCGAGGTTATCGGAGTCATAAGGCAGATCTCCGGTAAAACCAACCTCCTCGCGCTTAACGCATCCATAGAAGCAGCAAGAGCGGGCGAAGCCGGAAAAGGTTTTGCGGTTGTTGCGGAAGAGATCCGTGCACTTGCAGAAAGCACCAACAATTCGGTTGTGGAAATAGAGGAAAGCATAACAAAGCTCAATGAGTCCTGTGACATTGCATCCGCAAGCATGGATGAAAGCGTTGTAGCGATCAATGAGCAGACGGAAAGCATTACCGAGATCGATTCGGCTATTCAGGAAGAAGCTGCTGCGATGAGACACATTTCCGACGAGATCAATTCGATCAGCAACGAGATCGTTAACGTAGCCGCTGCAAACAACAGCATTACCGAGCAGACAAACAATATTTCGGCAGTGACCGAAGAGATCACCGCAAGTGCGGAGAGTGCCGCGACCATGAGCAATGAAGTGAAGAGGATGACCGAAGGTATTCTTGAGAATATCAAGATCACCAATACCGAATTGGAAAAATTAAAACAGATATAGAATTGTTGTAAAAACAACATACTTTTAACCAAAAAAGATTATAATAAGGCTAAAGTTAATGAACGGAGGAAAAATAAATGGAAGTTTTACATTTAAATAACGATGAGTTTCAGAAGGAAGTTTTACAGTCTCCCGTTCCGGTACTGGTAGACTTTTGGGCTACATGGTGCGGTCCCTGCCGTGCATTTGCTCCCACTCTTGAAAAGCTCGCTGCTGAGAGCACAGGAGATTTTAAGGTTGCTAAAGTTGATGTGGATGAAAACGAAGAACTGGCCGCGGAGTACGGGATCCAGAGCATCCCTACGGTAATTGTTTTTAAGGACGGAAAGCCTTCCTTCAGAAACGTTGGAGCACTTCCTCTCGGAGCACTTCTTGAGCAGGTAAGATGATCATAATCGAAACCGAAAGACAGTCTCAAAGGAGGCTGTCTTTTTATGCCGTACCGTTCACATCCGCTATCGAACGGTAACAGGCTGATTGACAAAAAGGTAATAAGCATATAAAATAGATTTTGTTCGGTTTATGTATACGGCATATGGGAGCCGCGGAGGGAGGATAACGTATGTTTCCGGCACAGTGGTGGATCATTTTACTGGTAGCGCTGGTTTTAAATAGTGTTGGGTTTAAAAAATATGTGTGGTTTATGACCATTGGTTACGGTCTTTCGATAGGAGGCATTAGTCTTTGCCTGTTGGTGATGTCGATCACGAAAAATCAATTCAGCGGTTGGTATTTGGCATTGTGTCTGTTATTGATGATCTATGGTTTTAGGCTTGCATGTGTACTGTTATTAAGAGAAAAAAGGAGCACGCCCGAAAAGAAAAAGAATGTGGGGAATGCAAGTAAAAGCGTTTCTGTTACGGGTCTTATAACGATGTGGCTTCTTGACTCGGTTGCTTTTTTTGCAATGATGTCCCCTGTTTTTTATCGCCTTGCCAACGGCAAGACCGGTGTGAACGGCGCGGATACTTATATCGGGATTACATTTGTGGCCTTAGGCATAGTTATAGAGGTCATCTCAGAGTATCAAAAATATGTTCAAAAGCATGAGAATCCGGGACTTCCCGCTATGAGAGGCATATACAGATACAGCCGATGCCCGGACTACTTCGGAGAGATCCTCGTATGGACGGGAGTTTTTGTCAGCGGTCTCAAGACAAACCAGGGAGCTCAGTGGCTGATCGCCCTGATCGGATATGCATCGATCATTTATCTCATGGCAAACGGCGCAAAGCGTATCGAAGCTCAGCAGCTCAGATACTTCGGAAATGACAGCAGATATATGGAGTATGTCAGCAAGACTCCTGTGCTGATCCCGTTTCTTCCGGTCTATCATCTTGTTAAAACAGAAAAACCGGAGAAAAAGAATCTTAAAACAGAGAAGAGCCCCGAAACAGAGGGATAACAAAAATGTACGCATTCATTTGCGTACATTTTTTATATACATTGCATAAAATGATATGTTATAATAATAAGACACCTAAAAATCGCAATCCTTACGATAGGTGAAAAAAAAAGAAAGGGGTAGTCACAGGAATGAAGAAGATTACAAAAACAGCAGTATCGTTGCTTTGTGTATTCACAATGGCAGTTGTTGCCGGATGCGGAGGAAAGCCGCAGGCGGACGGGGGAAACACAAATATGACGGAAGAAAAACAATATAAGGGTGAAGGGAAGACGGTGAACTTAATGGAAAAGGTAGAGGCAAAAAAGGCCGATACCGTTTCTTTAAGCGAGGAATACAAACAATCTCAGAGAGATTTTGCCGCAGAACTTTTGATCACTCAATATGAAGCGGGGAAAAACACGCTGATCTCTCCGTTTTCGGCGATGACCGCACTTACGATGACGGCCAACGGAAGTAAGGAACAGACCCGTTCGGAAATGGAAAAGGTCCTTGGAGGCGGGATGAAACTGGAGGATATCGATCTGAATCTCACTTCGTACACAGACGGGCTTGAGACGGGCGAAGGATACAAGCTTCATACGGCGGATTCTATCTGGTTTACGGATAATGAGAACGTGTTAAAAGTGAATCCCGAGTTCCTTAAACTAAATGCAAGCTATTTTGATGCGGAAATCTATAAAACTCCTTTTAACGATCAAACCCTAAAGGAAGTAAATGCCTGGGTTGACAAGCATACGGACGGAATGATCCCGACAATTCTCAAAAACCTGGAACGGAGTGAAGTGATGCTTTTGATAAACGCGCTGGCCTTTGATGCGGAGTGGGCGGAAATATACAAGGAATCGGATGTATATGACGGAGAATTCACCAATGCCTCGGGAAGCAGGGAAAGCACAAGGATGATGAGATCCAATGAGACGGTCTTTCTCTCCGATGAGAACACCACAGGATTTTTAAAGTATTACAAGGCAGGATATGCCTTTGCGGCCCTTCTTCCGGGCGAAAACATAGGTATAGACGATTATGTAAAGTCCCTCACGGGAGAAAAGATAGGCGCTTTGCTTGACGGGAAGGAGTATGTTGCGGTAGAGGCCGTTATGCCTTCCTTCAAAACGGAATGCTCCTATCTCATGAATGCCGGCTTGGCAGCTATGGGCATGCCCACTGCTTTTACGGGCAATGCCGACTTTTCTTTCATGGATGCGGAAGGCAAAAAGGAACTAAGCATAGGCAGAGTGATCCAGAAAACCTTTATCGCGGTGGATGAAAAAGGAACAAAAGCAGGTGCTGCGACGGTGGTTTCCATGAGAAAGAATGCGGCCATCTTTATGCCTGAAAAAGAAGTGGTACTCGACAGACCCTTTGTTTACATGATCATAGACACAGAGCATATGCTTCCTTTGTTCCTCGGAGTTGAAAACAGCGTAGCTGCCGAGAAATAGGTAGAAGCCTTGACGGAGTTAACCAAATGGAGATTAAAGGACTTAGTAATGAGGAGGAAAAGGAGATCCTGCTTCCCGAAGCCCTGCGCAAGGTCATAGCCGAGCTTGGCGGGGAAGCTGAAGAGGTTCTTGCTTTTTCACCCACAGACATGAACGAGGACGGAGAATATGCCGACGGGTATCTTGTACTCACGGCGGAAGCCCTCTATACATTTAAAACCGAGGCGGAAAAAAACAAGGTGCATTCCTTTAAGGGCTTCCTTAACCGAAAGGACAGGGAGGTTGACAGGGAAAGAGACTGGAAATGCACAAGGATCAAGGCCTCCGAACTCAAGAAACTGAATGTTGAACCGCAGGTGGCATGCGGTATTCTTGTTGCGGAATACAGTGACGGTGTGGAAAAGACCATCGCCGTATTTTCGAACCTGTACAGGAAAGACATACATGTGCTTCAAAGAGCCTTTGCACACAACTTTGAAAAGCAGGGGGAAGAAAAAGAGGGTAAAGGTCACGGCGGACCCGGGAAAGAGAAGGATGAAGACATCTACTGCCCCATATGCGGAATGATGTATCCCAATCCCGACCGCAATGTGTGCCCGAGATGTATGGACCGCAAATCGATATTCATGCGTACTTTCGGCTATTTTAAGCCCTATAAGTCGCTGATGATCTTTATGATGTGCATATATTTGGCGGTTGCGGCACTGAATCTCGTATGGCCTTATCTGAACGGACGCGTACTTTACGATTATATTTTAAAACAGAACAATGAGTTTTTCTTGTCCCTGGGAGTCGAAAACGTCGATTATATCCTTGCTCTTCTGCTTGTGATCCTTACGATGTTTGCGGCGAGACTGACAGTGCAGATGTTGACGGTTCTGCAGGGTGTTTTTACGGCGCGCATAGTTTCCGGCGTTGTAAAAGACATAAAGCAGGATATTTTCAGCTCGATGGGAAAGCTTTCCATCAGCTTTTTCAAGAACCGTCAGACAGGCGGTCTCATGACCAGAGTGCTCAGGGATGCGGACAGGGTGACGGGCTTTTTTATAGACGGATTCCCCTACATTTTTATCCACTCCTTTACATTGATAGCCACCTTGATCATGATGTTTTTCATCAACTGGCAGATGACGCTGTGTGCAGTGATCCTGCTTCCCATCGCTTTCGTGTTTTCCTTTTTCATCCGGCCGCGGATGTGGACAGCCTTCGGTCACAGACACAGAGCCGAAAGAACCCTGAACAGCCGTGTAAATGACAACCTGACGGGAGCAAGAGTGGTAAAGGCCTTCGGACAGGAGGAGCGTGAGGAAGATCGTTTTGTTTCGGTCAACAGAAGGCTCAAGGATTCCGAAATGTCGATAGTGGGCATATGGAATTTCCTGTATTTTGTATTCAACCTTACCTACAGCCTGGCAACCATAATAATCTGGATATTCGGTGTTTATACCATAGTTGTTAAGAAACAGATGGAACTGGGCATATTGATCACGTTCATAGGCTATGTTGACCAGTTGAACGGACCCATGAACTTTGCCTCCAGGGTTTTCAGATGGTGGTCTGACAGCATGAATGCGGCGCAGAGAATGTTTGAGATCATCGATGCGGTTCCGGAGATACAGGAAGCGCCTGAACCCGTAAAGATGGAGAAGCCCCGCGGAGAGATAGAACTTAAGAATGTGACCTTCGGTTACGAGATCAACAGACCGGTGCTTAAGGACATTACTTTAAAGATCCCGGCGGGAAGCATGCTGGGCATAGTGGGACGAAGCGGAGCGGGAAAAACCACGCTGGTAAATCTGATATCCAGAATGTACGATCCTCAGGAAGGAACTATCTGTTTAGACGGAGTGGACATAAGGGACCTTGCTTTTAGGGATCTTAGAAGAAACGTGGCCATGGTTTCTCAGGAAACATATATATTCATGGGAACGGTGGAAGAAAATATAGCATATGCAAATCCCCGGGCCTCCAAACAGGAGATCATCCGCGCGGCAAAACTCGCCAGTGCCCATGAGTTCATCCTCAGGATGCCCGACGGGTACAATACCGTGGTGGGAAGCTCGGGAAGAGAGCTGTCCGGCGGTGAACGTCAAAGGATATCCATTGCGAGAGCAATACTTGCGGATCCCAAGATACTGATCCTTGACGAGGCAACGGCTTCCGTGGATACGGAAACGGAAAGAGCCATACAGAAAGCGATCAATTATCTTGTAAAGGACAGGACCACGATCTCCATAGCCCACAGGCTTTCGACCCTTAAGGATGCGGATTTCCTGTGTGTACTGGATAACGGTGAGATCACGGAAAGAGGTACTCACAAGGAACTGGAAGAGCTTCACGGAACCTATTACAAGCTTATGGAATTGCAGACCAAGGCCCTGGCGCTCAGAGAGTGACAAAGAAGCGCCGGGATCAGATAAAATGAGGAAATGACATGGAAGATAAAGAATTTGACCTTGCGGAAATGGAAAAAGAAACTGAGGAGATGCTGAAGATCAATCTTCTCAATGAAAAGAATACGAAGTTCATACGCACGGAGGGCGGATTTATGGGCCTTAAGACGGGTGAGACTTCCTATCCGAGAGTTAATGCCGTAAGAATGTTTCCCTTTACGGATCCGGACAGGTTTATTTCGATCCGCACGACGGGAGAACACTCGAAGGAGATCGGTATCATTGAGAATATGTCCGATCTTTCAAAGGAAACGGCAAAGCTGATCAATGAACAGCTGGAATTACGCTATTTCACACCTGTGATCACGGGGATAAAGAGCATTAAGGATGAGTACGGATATGCCTACTTTGACGTAATGACGGACAGAGGTGAATGCCGTTTTGCCATACATATGGGCGGAAGTGATGTGGTGCATCTCTCCGAGACCAGGATATTGATCACGGATATTGATGAAAACAGGTTTGAGATACCGAATATATTGGAACTTACACCGGGAGAGCGCAAAAAACTCGACCTGTTCCTGTAATTGAGGATAAGAGGGTTAGGAGAAAACTGTGGAACTCAAAACAAGATTAACATCAAAAAACATGAGCCTGCTTCCGGGATTAAAGGAAACAGACATTGAATATTGCGTTCCCTTTGACGTTTCCGAGGAGGGAAACTACATTGCAAACTCCTTTGTTGCGGTAACAAAGGACAGGCTCTTTGTGCTGTATGAAGGGACACTGAAAGACAGCTACAGGCTGGCGGATTTTGACACGATCAAAAGCGAGATCGGTATTTCCTGCGGTCTGCTTTACGGGATACCCAGGGGATGCGACGAATCGAAGGCAATTAAATTTGCAAAGTACTCCTCCGCACATCTGGCGCGGTATGCCTATGTGGCAAAGGGCTGCAGATACATCCTGGAGGGCAGGAAAGAAAAGGCGGTCAGCGAGGAATATGAGAAGTACTGCCCCATCTGCCACAGAGCGCTGCCGGGAACCAAAGAATGTCCCCATTGCGCGGGCAAAAAGGCCGGCCTTCTTCATGAGATGCTGGTGATGGTTTTGCCCTACAAACCCCAGCTTGCCGGCATATTCCTGCTCATGCTGCTCGCGTCCCTGACCACCCTTTTGAATCCCGAGATCCAGAAGCATCTGGTGGACGATGTACTGATGAAGGAAAACAGCAGCATGGGTCCTGCAATGCTATGCCTGGGAGGCATGTTTGCCATGAGCATAGGTATAGCGATCGTGAACCTTTCAAAGAACTATCTCTGTTCAAAACTCGGATCGATCATCAGCATGGATCTGAGAAAAAAGCTCTACTCGAAGATACAGGTATTGTCCCTTTCTTATATAAATGACAGAAAACCCGGAGACCTGATGAACCGTATCATCCGTGATACGCAAAGGATCAGCGATTTCATGGGAGACGCCTTCTGTAACCTGTTTACGGTAGCGATCATATTGATCTGCGATGTGGCTTACATGATGTTCCTCGATCTGAAGCTTACTTTGATCTCCATGCTCTTTATACCGCTTTCGGTTTTCATTTCGATCGCGTTTCGCCACAACATACACAGGCGTTTCCATATGCAGTGGGTGAAGGACGACAAGATCAGCAGTAATCTGAGAGATGTGCTGTCGGGAATGTCGGTGGTAAAGGCCTACGGTAAGGAAGAAGACGAATCCGCGCATTTTAATCGGACCGCAGAGGAATATGCTTCGATCCAGCGGAGAAACGAGACCTTCTGGGCGGTGTTCTTCCCGCTCATGCAGTTCATGATGGGCATAGGCGTTTATTTAGTGACTTATTTCGGAGGGCGCAGTGTTCTCGGGGAAAGCAAGACTGCCGGTGAATTGTTGCAGTTTGTAAACTATACCTCCATGATGTATATGTATGTGGGCTGGTTGTCAAACATGCCCAGACTGCTCATGAACCTTGTGACGAGCGTAGAGCGTATCAGTGACGTGATGCAGCAGGAGCCCAAGATAAGCGACAGTCCGAAGGCGATCGACCATGTGATTAAGGGCAAGATAGAATTTAAGGATGTTACCTTTGGCTACAAGACCTATGAGCCTGTGCTGGAAAACATCAGCTTCAAGGTTAAGCTGGGAGAGATGATCGGACTTGTGGGATCATCGGGCGCAGGAAAATCGACGCTCATCAATCTCATCATGCACCTTTATGACATAGATGACGGCAAATTGCTGGTGGACGACATAGACATTAAGGACATAAAGCTGTCTGATTATCATGCCCAGATCGGAGTTGTGCTGCAGGAGACCTTCCTTTTCTCGGGAACCATCCTGAACAACATCCGTTTTGCGCGCCCGGAAGCTACGGAAATGGAAGTGATCAGAGCGGCCAAGATGGCAAACGCTCATGACTTTATATGCAAGACGCCCGATGGGTACAACACCTATGTGGGTGAAAAGGGGCACAATCTTTCGGGAGGCGAAAGACAGAGGATCGCAATCGCCAGGGCCATATTGAACGATCCGAAGCTCCTGATCCTGGATGAAGCTACCGCAAGCCTTGATACGGAAAGCGAGTATCTGATCCAGACGGCACTTGAACGCCTGACGGCGGGTAAAACAACATTTGCCATAGCGCACAGATTGTCTACTCTGAAAAATGCGGACCGACTTGTGGTCATAGACGGACACAACATCGCAGAGATAGGCACTCACAATGAGCTTATGGAAAAGAAGGGAATATACTACGGTCTTGTAACAGCCCAGCTTGAAATGCAGGGAACACCTGTTTCTGAGGTTGTTGCCGGATGAAGGCAAAGGTGATTGCAGTCATTTGGTGGACTTAAAGGTATATAATAAATTGTTGGGCTATGAAAAACATGCTTCGACAATGAACAGTATTACAATATTGAAAGGGGAACTATCAATGGAAACCGTACTTGAAAGATTTTTAAGATACGTGAAAGTGGACACGCAGTCTCAGGAAGACGTAGAAGTTGTCCCCAGCACTCAGAAGCAGTTCAATCTTGCGAATATGCTTGTAGAGGAGTTAAAGGCAATGGGAGCTCACAACGTAAGGCTCACCGATAAATGCTATATCTATGCCGAGATCCCCGCCACCACCGATGAAAAGTGTGCGGCTCTCGGCTTTATCTCCCATATGGATACAAGTGATGCTGTATCCGGAGAAAATGTAAATCCGAGGATCATTAAAAACTATGACGGCGGAACGGTTGTCATCAACAAGGAACTGGGACTCAGCATGGGACCCGGGGAGTATCCGGATCTACTTACGAGAGTGGGCGAAGACCTCATCGTTACGGACGGAAACACTCTTCTCGGCGCGGATGACAAAGCAGGCGTTGCCGAGATAATGACAATGGCTGACTATCTGCTGCAGAACAGAGAGATCAAACACGGAAAGATCCTTATCGGCTTTACTCCCGATGAGGAAGTGGGCAGAGGAGCCGATTTCTTCGATGTTAAGGAATTCGGCGCGGATTATGCTTATACCGTTGACGGTGGAGCTGTCGGAGAGATCGAGTATGAGAATTTTAATGCTGCCGCTCTCACGGTTACGATCACGGGAAAGAGCGTTCACCCCGGCTCTGCAAAGGATGTTATGAAAAATGCTCTTACACTGGGAATGAAATTTGATTCTCTTTTGCCCGAGAATGAGGTTCCCGAGCATACTGAGGGCTACGAAGGCTTCCATCATCTCACCGACATGGAAGGTAATGTGGACAAGACCGTCATGCATTACATTTTAAGAGACCATGACGAGAACAAGCTGGAGGACAAAAAGAGAGTCGTTCGTGAAACCGCCGCTTATCTAAACAAGATCTACGGAGAAGGAACCTTTGCCATAGAGATCAAGGATTCTTACAGCAACATGAAGAAAAAGATCGAGCCTCACATCTTCCTTATCGATAACGTTAAGGCGGTAATGAACGATCTCGGTATCGAACCCAAGGTCTGTGCTATCCGCGGAGGCACGGACGGTGCAAGACTTTCCTTTATGGGACTGCCCTGCCCCAATCTTTGCACCGGCGGTGCGAATTACCATGGCAGGTTTGAATATGTGACAACCCAGTCTATGGAAAAGTGTGTAAAGATCCTTATAGGTCTTTCAAGAAAGCTGATCAAAAAGTAAGTTCCGAATGTACATGAAGCAGAGAGTGTAAGAAGTTTCAGTTTTGGATTGAACCCCGTTCATTGACCATAACGGAGGAAGATATGGGCTACGAAATCTACAAAATGACAATACACATTCTTCTGATAATTATGATTATCGAGCAGGTCATCATAGCTGTAGGCAAAAGGAAAAGAAATGTCTACCATTTGCTGCTCAGCACTATCGTGATCATTAATGTCGGCGCGTTTGCCGTCTTAATGAATGCGAAAACGCTTGAGGTGGCGCTGGAGGCAAATCGTATCACCTACATAGGCGGATGTATGCTCCCCCTTGTTATACTCAAGATCGGGGCAGGTCTGTGTAATCTGAAGATAAAGACGAAGTGGTATGTCCTGCTGTCGGTTTTTGGGTTCATGGCGCTTGCTTTTGCATGGTCTTCGGGATACAGCGATCTTTATTATAAAGAGGTCCGGATAGAAGTGGTGGACGGTCTTACCGTTTTGCACAAGACCTACGGCCCCTTACATATCTTTTATAATTTTTATCTTGGTTTTTATATGCTCTTTGCGCTGGTCATCGTCATCAGCGGCATAAGAAACAGAAGAAACTATTTCAACAAGATGGTGCTTTTCTATGCCCTTATCTGGGGACTGGTGGATTCTACCTATTTCCTTGAACGGATACTTCACAACAATGCGCGTATCATGCCGATCAGTATGTCTGTCGGCATGACGCTTTTCGTGTTCTGGTTCAGAAGAGTTGCATTGTATGATATGAATACAAGTCTCATAAACATTGAAGAAAGGGAAAAGGAAAACGGATATATTGTATTTGATACGAAGCTCAGGCTACTGGGGATCAACAATAAGGCGGTTGAGTTTTTTCCGGAGCTTAAATTAACGGAGATCGATTCACCTGTAGACAAGATCAGGGAAACAGAATTCTACAAAGAGGTCTGCAAGCCGATGATCGTTGCCGGGGATCTGAAGCGGCTGGAAGGCATAAGGTGCAAAGACAAGACTATACGTGTTGAATTACGGCGGTTGAACGCTATGGGGCATCTGCTTCAAAGGGGCTGGCTGATGGAGATCTATGATACTTCCGAAGAGACCCGTTATCGGGAGATGCTCCGTGACTACAGGATCCGGCTTGAAGCCGATGTACGTGACAAGACAAAGGATCTGGACAGGATCAGACAGACCATCGTAATGGGAATGGCAAGCATGATCGAAAGCCGCGATTTCTCGACAGGAGGACATATTAAGAGAACAAGTGATGTGGTGGCGATATTTGCCGAGGAACTGTTAAATTGCGGTTATCCCCTGGGGCGCAGATTCCTTCATCTTGTTGTGATCGCAGCACCTATGCACGATCTCGGAAAGATCGCGGTGGATGATGACGTGCTCAGAAAGAAAGGGAAATACACGTCCGAAGAGTATGAGGAAATGAAACAACATGCCGCAAAGGGTGCGGTTATCGTGAGACGTGTTCTTTCGGGTATGGATGATGAGGAACTGGTTAACGTTGTAGCAAATGTTGCTCACTATCATCACGAAAAATGGAACGGACAGGGTTATCCCACCGGCCTCAAAGGGGAAGAGATCCCCGTAGAAGCCCGTATAATGGCACTGGCCGATGTTTTTGATGCACTGGTCAGCAAAAGATATTACAAAGATGCCTACTCCTATGATGACGCTTTTAAGATAATAGAAGAATCCATCGGAAGTCACTTCGATCCGGAACTGGGAAGGATATTCTTAAGTGTGCGGCCGAAGCTTGAGGAGCTCTATGACAGGTACGCCCTGGAAAATGGCGATGAGTTGAGAAGGGAGGCGGGACAATGATCGTTCAATGCTTTTACTTGCTTGTTTTTGCCGTAAACCTTCTGGTTTTCATCAACTATGTCTGCAGAAAGGAATATCAGAACGGATTAAACTTCTTTATCTGTATTGCCCTTCTTATAAGGAGCTACGGCCAGTTTATGGTATCTGTTTCCGAAGGGATTGATATGGCGTTGTTTGCCTATCAAATGTTTTATTTTGGGAGCGCTTTCCTTCCCGCGATGCTTTTTATGGCAGCGGCCCGTTTGTGTAAAACAGATATACCTATGGCGCTTGAATTCATTTTATTGGCCTTTTCAACCGTGATAATGTCCTTTGCATTGTCTATCGGAAACAGCAGTGTTTACTATTCCAATGTATGGCTTCAGAATAATGTGACCGCACACGGAACCTTCAACAGCATAGGTAAGGAATACGGACCTGCTCATTCGCTCTATACTGCGATGTTGGCGGCCTATGCGGTGGGCTTTGTAATACTTGCGGTGGTGACCTACAGGAAGAAAAACCGTATTTCAAAGCGCATCATAACCGAAGTATCCTCCATAGCGCTGGGGATCATTGTCCTCTATGGCATCGGACGGCTGATAAAGACTCCCGTATCCCTGACTTCCGTAGGCTACCTTATAGCGACCGTTTTTTCCGTGAGGATCATCAGTCTTGCGGAGCTGCACAACCTGACCGATTGCATCATCGAATCCATGGATGAGGACGATGAGGAAGGATATGTGGTGTTTGACCGCCATGAAAATTTCATTAACGCAAACAACAAAGCCAAGGAGATCTATCCTGAGATCAATGACCTGGCCGTAGGCAGACCCGTTCCCGATATCGACAACAATTTTTCAAAGCATATCCTTAAACGGGTCAGAGAATACATTTTTGACCTGTACAACCCGGAGAATGAAACCGTGGTTAAAGAGGGCGACAGAAAATTCGAGATCAAGCTGAATGATATCGTTTTAAGGAAAGGAAGCGTCTCTGAGGGCATATTCGTTGAGATCGAGGATGTAACCTTCAGAGAGAACATAGCGGAAGTTGAAGCAAAGTACAGTCGCGATCTGGAAGCTGATGTGGAAAAGAAGGAGGCCGAGATCAGGGATATGCAAAACAGGCTGGTCCTTGGACTGGCAACGCTGGTCGAGAGCCGTGACAGCAGTACCGGAGAGCATATAGGAAGGACTCTTAAAGGCGTGGAGATCTTTACTGATCAGTTAAAAGAATCCCGGGATCTCAATCTTCCGGAAGAGTATCTGTATGGGATCACGCTTGCAATGCCTATGCACGATCTGGGAAAGATCGCGATCGATGACGATATATTGAGGGCTAAGGAAAAGACTCCGGAACAGGAAAAGGCCCTGATCAGGCTTCATACCGAAGAGGGAGCGAAGATCGTGAGAAAGGTTCTGGCCGGACTCAGTGCCAATCCCAAGGGAGCTCAGTTCATTGAGATCGCTGCATCAATAGCCAATTATCACCATGAGAGATGGGACGGCAGCGGACTGCCCTACGGTCTGAGAGGTAAAGAGATACCCACCGAAGCAAGGATCGTTTCGTTTATAGATGAACTGGACACTTTGATAGATGACGGTGACGAGACCGGGAAAAAGACCTTCGATGAGGCTTTTGATATGGTGGTGAACAGGATAGGAACAGGCTTCGATGCGGAATACGGACCTGCCTTTGTTAAGTGCAGACAGAAATTAAAAAAGATCTATGAGGACTTATAATGATATACAATGAATGCGGTAATAGCGGGCTTAAACTGCCCGCTGTTTCATTGGGGCTTTGGCACGGCTTTGGCGAAAGCTTCGATCATGACAAAATGAAAAACCTGGTATTCCGGGCCTTTGAGAAGGGGATCACAGCCTTTGATCTTGCGAACAACTACGGCCCTCCGTACGGCTCTGCCGAAAAGAATTTCGGCAGGATCATGGCGGAGCTGGCATCCCACAGGGACGAGATCCTTGTTTCCACGAAAGCGGGCTTTGACATGTGGCCGGGACCTTACGGGAACTTCGGAAGCAAAAAGTATCTTGTGGCAAGTCTGGATCAGAGCCTGAAACGTATGGGGCTTGAGTACGCGGACATTTATTATCACCACAGACCGGATCCCCAAACCCCGCTGGAGGAGACCTGCGGAGCTCTTGACGGACTTGTAAGGGCCGGAAAGGTCCTTTATGTGGGAGTTTCAAACTACAATAAAGAACAGACGGATGCCGCCTTAAAGATATTTAAGCGGCTTAATACTCCGTTCATAGTAAATCAGAGCAGGTTTTCCATGCTGGATCGAAAGATCGAAAGAACGGGGCTTAAGGGTTATCTCAAAGAAAAGGGGATCGGGCTTCTTGCCTTCAGTCCCCTGGCGCAGGGAATGCTTACGGGAAAGTATCTTAAAGGGATACCTGAGGATTCGAGGGTCAGAACGGACGGAAGATATCTTAAACCCGACGACGTGCGAAATCCTCGGCTCTCTCAAAAGGTGGAAGCTCTTTCGAAGCTGGCGGCGGAGCGGGGGCAGACGCTTGCTCAAATGGCCCTTGCCTGGGTGCTGAAGGACGAGGAAGTGACCGGAGTGATCCTGGGAGCCTCCAAGCCAGAACAACTGGATGAAAATCTTAAAGCCCTTGATAATACGAGGTTTACAAAAAATGAATTGAATTATATAAATGAAATTATAATAAAGAATTAGCACTCACCTCTTGACAGTGCTAACAACTCGATGTATATTTGAGTCATCAAAAACGGATTGGAGTTTTGATGACTCTGTTTTTTCGGAAATAAGGTGGTGATACTATGAATATAAGTAAATTTACGCAAAAATCCATGGAAGCGGTGAACAATTGCGAAAAACTGGCCTATGATTACGGGCATCAGGAGCTCCTTCCGGAGCATCTTCTCTACAGCCTCATGACGATTGAGGACAGTTTGACCGCAAGGCTCATAGAAAAGATGGAGATCAGCCCCGAAGTGTTTACAGCGCAGGTTGAAGGACTCCTTAATAAGAGACCCAAGGTCAGCGGCGGAAACGTTTACATGGGCGACAAACTGAATAAGGTTCTGATCTATGCCGAAGATGAGGCTAAAGCCATGGGGGATTCTTATGTTTCCGTGGAACACCTTTTCCTCAGCATATTAAAGCACCCGACGGCAGAGTTGTCGGATCTGCTCAAGCAGTTTAAGATCACAAGGGATCGTTTCCTCAAAGCCTTGCAGGAGGTAAGGGGAAATGTAAAGGTTACGACGGACAACCCGGAAGGAACCTACGAATCATTGGAAAAGTATGGATATGACCTTGTGGAAAGAGCAAAACAACAGAAGCTCGATCCCGTGATCGGCCGTGATGCTGAGATAAGAAATGTTATCAGGATCCTTTCAAGAAAGACCAAGAACAACCCTGTACTGATCGGTGAACCCGGTGTGGGAAAGACGGCGGTGGTTGAGGGCCTTGCGCAGCGTATCGTTGCGGGAGACGTGCCCGAGACACTGAAGGACAAGACACTATTCTCTCTTGATATGGGCGCGCTTGTGGCAGGCGCAAAGTACAGAGGAGAATTTGAGGAAAGACTTAAGGCTGTTCTTGAGGAAGTCAAGAACAGCGACGGACGTATCATCCTTTTCATAGACGAACTTCATACCATAGTGGGAGCAGGCAAGACGGAAGGATCGATGGATGCGGGAAACATGCTTAAACCCATGCTTGCCCGGGGCGAGCTTCATTGCATAGGAGCCACCACACTCGATGAATACAGACAATACATAGAGAAGGATGCTGCGCTGGAGCGTCGTTTCCAGCCTGTAATGGTGGATGAACCCACAGTTGAAGACACAATTTCCATTCTCAGAGGAATCAAGGAAAGATATGAACTCTTCCACGGGGTAAAGATCACGGACGGCGCGCTGGTTTCTGCGGCGGTACTCTCCAACCGCTACATATCCGACCGATTCCTGCCCGATAAAGCAATAGACCTGGTGGACGAAGCCTGTGCATCGATAAAGACGGAGCTTGATTCCATGCCCACGGAGCTGGACGAAGTGAGAAGAAGGATCATGCAGCTGGAGATCGAGGAGGCGGCGCTAAAAAAGGAAAAGGACCGTCAAAGCATAGAAAGACTGGAGACGCTTCAAAAAGAGCTCTCCGAGCAAAGAGAGACCTATGCTGCCGTAAAGTCAAAGTGGGACAATGAAAAAGCTTCCGTCGACAGAGTGATGAAGCTGCGTGAACAGCTGGAGGCTTTGAATAATGAGATCGCGGCTGCAGAGAGAACATATGACCTCAATAGGGCTGCAGAGCTGAAATACGGAAAGCTTCCGGAACTGCAGAAGAGTCTGGAGGCAGAGGAAGAAAAGAACCGTCTGAAGGAGAACGAGCTTGTCCATGAGGCGGTGGATGAGGATGAGATCGCGGAGATCGTATCAAGATGGACGGGCATACCCGTCCACAAGCTGACGGAAGGGGAAAAGAGCAAAACGCTTCATCTGGATGAGGAACTTCATAAAAGAGTGGTCGGTCAGGACAATGCAGTGCGTCTGGTGACGGAATCCATTCTTCGTTCAAAGGCAGGGATCAAGGACCCCACAAAGCCCATAGGTTCCTTCCTGTTCCTCGGACCAACCGGCGTCGGAAAGACGGAGCTTGCAAAATCTCTGGCGGCGAGTCTTTTTGACAACGAAGCGAACATGGTACGTATCGATATGAGCGAATATATGGAGAAGTTCTCGGTTTCACGTCTCATAGGAGCGCCGCCCGGATATGTGGGCTACGAGGAGGGCGGTCAGCTTACCGAGGCGGTAAGAAGAAAGCCGTATTCGGTAGTGCTGTTTGATGAGGTTGAAAAGGCTCATCCGGATGTGTTTAATGTAATGCTGCAGATCCTGGATGACGGCCGGGTGACGGATTCACAGGGAAGGACCGTGGACTTCAAAAACACGATCCTGATCATGACCTCAAATATCGGTTCGCAGTACATCCTTGACGGAATAGAACGTGAAGGGGAGATCGGCAAAGGTACGGAAGATCTTGTGATGGCCGATCTGAGAGCTCATTTCCGTCCGGAGTTTTTGAACCGTCTGGACGAGATCATAATGTTCAAGCCTCTCTCCAAGGATGACATATCTGGCATCATGGACCTGTTGGTAGAGGACGTGAACAGAAGACTGGCGGATAAAGAGATAAAGATAACGCTTACGGATGAGGCTAAGAAGCTCGCGATCACGGAAAGCTATGATCCGGCTTACGGAGCAAGACCTCTGAAACGTTACCTGCAAAGGAGCGTTGAGACCATAAGCGCCCGTCTGATCCTGGAAGGAAAGGCCGTCGAAGGAAGCACGATCACAATTGATAACATTAACGGACACCTTGAAGGAAGGGTGTGATCTCAGGCGCGGGAAACCGCGCCTGAAATTTTTTTTAAAAAAGGTGTTGACATACTTCGACTGTCGTGGTATAACATACTACGTCAGATGTACTACGACAGACGTTACAATGACAGACAAAGGAACGACAGACGAAGGAACGACAGACAAAGTAAGAAAAAAATAAAGAAAGGGTGGAAGTATGATTGAGATCAGCAGTGATGTGATCAGAGGTTACAATGATACGATGATCCTGTACATACTTAGAAACGCACCGTCATACGGCTATGAGATATCTAAAAACATTAAGAGCATGACGGACGGGAAGTACATTATAAAAGAAACAACTTTGTACTCTGCGTTTACGAGAATGGAAAAGAACGGATACATCGAGTCGTTTTCCGGACAGGAAGACAGAAGGACCTACTACAGGATCACGGATTCCGGACGTAAGTTTTACTCGGAAAAATGTGATGAATGGGAACTTACAAAGGAAGTTGTCGAGAAGTTCATTGCCTCACAAGCCGATGAGGCATATGAAAAAGACAGCGGAAACGAATAAGGCAATACAGGGATAAAAGTAAACAGTAGAGTGGATTGAAAGGAAGAAAAAATGGATACAATAAAAAATTATCTTGAGACTATGTTTATGCAGCTTCCCAACACAAGGGAAGTATTGAAAGCCAAGGCTGAGCTGGGGCAGATGATGGAAGACAAGTTCAACGAGCTCATGGCTGAAGGAAAACATGAAAATGAAGCGATCGCTGAAGTCCTTGCGGATTTCGGAAACCTTGATGAAGTGGCGGAAACACTTGGGATCAAGGATGTGATCCACAAGGATCCGGTTGACAGGAGAATTGTTAAGCTCGAAGAAGCTCGTGAGTATGTGAAAGCAAGAGAAGCCAATTCACTCAGAACCGGCATCGGTGTTATGCTTTGCATCCTGTGCCCCGTAGCCGAGATGGTCATCGGAGAAAACATGGGACACAGAGGACTTGGAGTTCTTTCACTTTTTGCGGTGCTTGCGGTAGCCATAGGACTTTTCATTTACAACTCCGTACAGAGTGAAAAGTGGAGCTGGATGGAAAAGACTCCCTGCGCTGTGGAATTTGCAACCGTTGATGAGATCAACAAGGCAAGAGAAGCCTTCAGGCCTTTGAAAGCAATATTCCTTTGTGCCGGTATCGTCCTTTGCATATTGGCCCTGGGAATATCGGGGGCGGTTGATGAGATGCATGCGTTTACCGGAATAAATGACGTAGAAGGCATATTTTTCCTGTGTATCGTTGCGATCGGTGTCTGCCTTATCGTATACGGCTGTGTAAGAGATACCGCCTTTACGGACATCCTTAAGCTGAATGACAGCAAGACCGTCGGCGGAAACTTTGTCGACAGCCAGAAGACAGCCAAAAGAGTTACAAAGACCGGTCAGGCTGTTCTTGATGTGTTCTGGCCCACAGTAACATGTATCTATTTCATTTGGAGCTTTGTGACAATGCATTGGTACATCACATGGATAATCTGGCCGATAGCACCTTTGTTCAGAATGCTGATCGAGACGATCTTTGCGGACACTTCGTCGGGTGACCGGAACAAATAATGGGAAAAAGGAGAGAAAAATGAACAGAAGAATATATCTTATCATACTTTATATAGTTACAATCTTTATATGCATCAGTGCTGTCAGCTACCACACAGGACGCGTAATTTCCGGATGTGCGGCTTGTTTGGACGGGGATTACGACGTGGATTTCGATTGGGATAACGGATTAGTTATAAAGAATAACGGAACTGTGATTTCGGAAGGATCGGTGGAAGAAGACTTTGATGAAAAGGGATACAAGAATATTGATGTTGACGGTGCAGTGGGCGATCTGACGATAACTGAGGGTGACGGTTATTCCTGCAAGTTTGTCGGTAATGAGAAACTCAAGCCTACGGTATCGGTTAAGAATAATACACTGGTTGTAAAGCAGAAAAAGATCAGGAATAATGTTGGAAGTGTAAATAACTATTCAAAGATAAACATTACCGTTCCCAAGGACACCCTCGGACATATTGAGATCGATTCAGCTGTAGGAGATGTAAATATAAAGAATCTGTCATGTACCGGTATTAAGGCAGTGGTCGCAGTGGGAAACATCCGAACGGAAAATGTTGTGTGCGACGGAAAAACAACGATCGAGGCAAAAGTAGGTGAAATAACACTGAAAAACAGTGCCTTTGGTGATCTTGATCTGAATACCGATGTGGGACAGATCAGAATAGACGATTGTTCTTTTGAAGACGCAGAGATGGATTCGCATATCGGAAATGTGACTATCTACGGGCTTGATGCGGACAGGTACGATCTTGATATTGACTGTTCCCTCGGTGATTTTGAATTCGACGGAAAGGATTACGGTAAAAAAGGAAGGATCAATAACAGCGGTGCGGATTACACGCTTACCGTCGATTCAGATCTTGGCGACGTGAAGATCCACTCGAAATAAAATCTACAAAGAAGACAAGGGACTAAAAACGTCTCTTGTCTTCATTTTTTTAACAAAAAAATTGCAGATAAGAGCGGGATTCCGGGAGACATTTTGAAAAAAGCATTTAAAAGGGGGATTACAAAGCCTCGAAAAGGCTCCAAAAATAAATGCTAAAAATGCTTAAAGTTACTTGCAAAAAATATAGTAATGAATTATACTACCCAATCGAAGTGATTGGAAAGACCAAAGGAGCAATCTGATGAACAAAGAAAACGATATAACAAAATGCCCGTTGGAGTACGGGCTCGAGGTTTTCGGGAAAAAATGGGAATCCAAGGTGATCTGTGTTCTCTCTGCAGACAGAAGCATGCGTTACGGGGAGATCAGGGCTTGTGTTGACGGGATTACAGATGTCGCTTTAACCGCAACACTTAAAAAATTAACCGTGGACGGGATCGTCGAAAGAACCCAGTACAGGGAGATTCCGCCTCGCGTTGAATATACACTTACAGATAAAGGACGATCGATCGTACCCATTATTAAAAGCATTTGTTCGTGGTCGCAGGGAAACAGTGACGGGGTCGCTATAAGCTGCGAAAACTGCAATGCTGAAAAATAACCGACAACTCTCATTAAGGAGGTAGATATGTCAAAATTACTTACAATTAAAGACCTTACGGTCAACGTAAAGGATAAAACCATTCTTCGGGGGATCAATCTCGAGGTGGGAAGAGGCGAGACCCATGTACTCATGGGACCTAACGGAGCCGGTAAATCCACGCTGGGAAATGCGATCATGGGCAACCCCAACTACGAGATAACCGAAGGCTCCGTCTTTTTTGACGGAGAAGACATTCTTGAGGACGATGCTGCCGAAAGAGCAAAGAAAGGCATCTTCCTTACTTTCCAGAACCCGATCGAAGTACCGGGCATATCTCTTGCAAACTTTATCAGGAATTCCATTGATTGCAAGAACAATACAAGAACCAAGATCTGGGAATTCAGAAAAGAACTCGAAAAGCAGATGAAGCTCCTGAACATGGACGAGGCATATGCAGACAGAGACCTTAACCTTGGTTTCTCAGGCGGTGAAAAGAAGAAGGCAGAGATCCTGCAGCTTCTCATGCTGAAGCCCTCTCTGGCCATTCTTGACGAAACAGACTCCGGACTTGATGTTGACGCCGTAAGGACCGTTTCAGCAGGCGTAAAGGAATTCCAGAAGGATCCGAACCGTGCGCTCATGATCATCACACACAGCACACGTATCCTTGAGCAGCTTCACGTTGATTATACACACATCATTGTTGACGGTCGTATCGTTGAGACCGGTGACGCATCTCTTGTTGCAAAGGTAAATCGCGAAGGCTTCGTTAAGTATGCTTCTTAATGCTGCATAGTTAGCATATGCTTACTTGACAGGGAAAGGAATTATAATGAAAGAAAAAACCAAACTCGATGATGTCGACAGAAATTTATATGATTTCCGATTCGAAGAAAGCGATGAGGATTTCTACAAAGTAGACAGCGGACTGACGCCCGAGATCGTAGAGCAGATCTCGAGGGAAAAGAACGATCCGCTGTGGATGAGGGAACTGAGGCTGGAATCGCTTAAGGTTTATGAGGAAATGAAAATGCCCGATTGGGGTCCGTCCCTTGACGGATTGGATATGAACAATATCATAACCTATATTAAGCCGAAGACAGAAATGGTGGCATCGTGGGACGATGTGCCTGATGATATAAAGGAAACCTTTGAAAGGCTCGGTATTCCGAAGGCTGAGCGTGATTCTCTTGCGGGAGTGGGCGCGCAGTATGACTCGGAGATCGTTTATCACAATATGAAAAAAGAAGTTGCGGAGCAGGGCGTGATCTACACGGACCTTGAATCTGCGCTTCACGGACCCTATGCAGAGATGATCAGAGAGCATTTCATGAAGCTTCTGCCCGCAAAGGATCACAAATTCATGGCGCTTCACGGAGCTGTATGGTCGGGCGGTTCGTTTGTTTACGTTCCCCCGGGCGTAAAGGTGGAGATCCCCTTACAGTCCTACTTCAGATTGAATGCTCCCGGCGCGGGACAGTTCGAGCATACGCTGATCATCGTTGATGAAGGCGCTGACCTGCACTTCATCGAAGGCTGCTCGGCACCCAAGTACAACATAGCAAACCTGCATGCGGGTGCGGTTGAACTTTATGTAAGAAAGAATGCGAGACTCAGATATTCCACCATTGAAAACTGGTCGAAGAACATGTACAACCTTAACTCCAAGAGAGCGCTGGTTGAAGAAGGCGGTAAGATGGAATGGGTTTCCGGATCTTTCGGATCCCATACGGGTTACCTCTATCCCATGACGATCCTTAAGGGAGACAATTCAAAATGCGAATTTACCGGTATTACTTTTGCGGGTAAAGGACAGAATCTGGATACGGGACTGAAGATCGTTCACAGCGGCAAGAACACGACCTCCGCGGTTAACACGAAGTCCATTTCGAAGAGCGGCGGCATAGGAACGATGAGAAGCTCGGTGCTTGTAAATCCCGGTGCGGAAAATGCCAAGTCTACCGTAGACTGTGCAACGCTCATGCTGGATTCGGAATCCTGCTCCGACACCATCCCCGTAATGGACATCCGTACACAGAGCGCGGATGTAGGTCATGAAGCAAAGATCGGCCGTATCAGCAATGATGCCATCTTCTATCTTATGTCCAGAGGCATGGGTGAAGAGGATGCGAGAGCTATGATCGTAAGCGGATTTGCGGACAATGTATCCAAGGAGCTTCCGCTTGAATATGCAATTGAGATGAATAACCTGATCCGCCTTGAAATGGTGGGTTCCATCGGTTAGGGAGGTATAGTATGGACAATGCGAGAGATTTATACGTAAATCCCCTGCCGAAGCCTACCTGGCACAGATGCAGGGTTAATGATGCAAGAATAGTTTTAAAGGAAACCGGGGTGGTTCCCGCCATTTTGAGCGTTTCCGCATCTTCGGGCGTGAACGGAAAGATGGTGCTTGCGGAAGAGGATTTCAGAAAGATGGAATCCGGAATGGGCAAGGATTTCGAACAATACGGTTTCTCGGTTACCGGAGCACCTGTTTGCAGGCATGTGACCGCCGGAGCGGATGAAGAGATCAACGTGGATCTTTGGTATGACGGAAAGACGGATTGCTTCAATTCCTTCAGATTTGAGATCGAGGACAATGCCGCAGTAGACATATACATGGTCTGCAGACAAAAAAAGGAAGAAATGTTCAAAGGCTGTATCGATACGAGGATCAAGGTCGGTAAAAATGCACATGTTCGTCTGATCCAGGTCAACGAAACAAAAGGAACCTGCGTTTACAACAATGTGGCAGCGGCTGTTGATGACAATGGACAGTTTGAGATCATCCACATTCTGCCCGACGGAAAAGAAGTGTTTGACGGAGTGGCTGCCGATCTGTTCGGAAAAAGCAGCCGGATGACCATTGATACCGCATATGATGCGAAGTGCGATACAAAGTTTGACATTAACTACGTTGCCCGTCACAGAGGCAGGGAGAGCCTTTGTGAGATCTCGGCAAACGGGATACTGGAAAAAGGCGCGGAGAAATGCTTCCGTACAACAGTGGACTTTATTACGGGCTGCGTCGAGGCTAAGGGGGTTGAAAATGAGGACGTCCTGCTTATGGACGATAATGTTATCAACAAAACTGTTCCGTTGATCCTTTGTACGGAAGAGGATGTTGAAGGTGAACACGGAGCAACGATCGGAAAACTCAGTGACGAGATCCTCTTCTATCTCAATACCAGAGGCATAGAAGAGTCGATGGCGTACAAGCTGATATCCGCCGGAAGAATGGCAAGCGTGATCAATCTCATTCCCAAGGCGACGTTGCGTAAGGAAATTTATGAAATGATAGGTGCGGAGCAGATCTGATGAGCTTTATCAATATTGACGGGATCAGAAGGGAGTTTGCGCTGTTCAGAGAGGCAAAGGATCTTGTTTATCTTGACAACAGTGCGACTTCCCAAAAGCCTGACTGCGTTCTTGACGCAGTCAGGACTTTCTATGAAAAAGAAAATGCAAATCCTTTCAGAGGCATATACGAATTGTCCGAGCGGGCAACAAACGCATATGAAAACTCGAGAAAAACGGTGGCGGATTTTTTGAATGCGGCGGATCCTTCGGAGATCGTTTTTACGAGAAACGCCTCGGAGAGCCTGAACCTTGCGGCATTCAGCCTCGGTGAACTGATGGTCCGAGAAGGGGATGAGGTCGTCATTTCCATTTCCGAGCATCACAGCAATATGCTTCCATGGAGATCGATGGCGGAGAGAAAAGGCGCGGTTGTAAAGTACCTGAATTGCGGCAAAGACGGCGGTCTGGAGCCTTCCGAACTGGAAAAACTGATGACCGACAGAACAACGATCGTTGCCGTGACAGCCATGTCAAATGTGTTCGGAAAACTGAATGACGTTAAAGCACTTGCAGCCATAGCACATTCAAAGAATGCGGTGATAGTTGCGGACGGAGCGCAGAGTGTCCCGCACACCAAGACTGATGTGAGAGATACAGATGTCGATCTCCTGGCATTTTCCGGTCACAAACTCCTTGCACCGATGGGTATCGGAGTCTTATACGGTAAAAAGGAGCTGTTAAAGAAGATGCCGCCCTTCCTGACGGGAGGAGAAATGATCGAGCGGGTTTCCACCGAGGAGATCGTCTATTCCGAGGCGCCTCATAAATTCGAAGCGGGAACGGTAAACGCGGGAGGCGCGGTTGGACTTGCACAGGCGATAAAGTACCTGGAAGGTATAGGCATGGAAAATATTGCAAAGAGGGAACACGAACTGACCGAATATGCCATGAACCGATTGAGGATGGTTCCGGGGATTACGGTGATAGGATCGCCAAAGGCCGAGGATCACAACGGGATTCTCACTTTTAAAGTGGAAAATGTTCATCCGCATGATGTTTCTGCGATCCTGGCGGACAACAACATTGCGGTAAGAGCAGGGCATCACTGCGCAGAGCCGTTACACAGGTTCATAGGGATACCCTCCACAACCAGAGCGTCGATCATGTTCTATAATACGGAAGAAGAGATAGACAGGTTTATAAAATGTGTTTCGGAAATCCGCGGGTTAATGGGTTACTAAAATATATGCCTGAGAGAAAAGAGCAAGGGGCTATAAAATGAACAACAGAACTTTTTACAATGAAATATTGACGGAACACAATATGCATCCGGCTCACAAACATGTAAGCGTGGGATCGGTCATTTCGTTGAGGGGTGTAAACCCCTCCTGCGGAGATGATATTACGCTGCAGCTTCTTTTGGGGGATGACGGGATAATAAAGGATGGTTCCTTCACCGGAGACGGCTGCGCGATCTCTCAGGCCTCGGCAGACATGATGCTGGACCTTATAATAGGAAAAACCGTAGATGAGGCAATGAAGCTTAAGGACACTTTTGTCAAGATGATCCGCGGCGAAGCGAGCGAGGAGGAGATAGAAACCCTTGAAGAAGCTTCTGCTCTGCGGGACATATCTCATATGCCGTCCAGAGTTAAGTGTGCGGTTTTGGGCTGGCATACCTTCGAAGAGATGATGAAGGATCATGGGGGCAAGAAGGAGTAAAATGCGGGTTTAGTCAGGCTTATAGATTAATTAAATGTTTATAGATATAAAATACTTGTATACATTTTTCTTGACGTCAGTCTAATATAGTAGTATAATTCTTGCACAATATTCCCAGAGTTTATTATTGTATACTTTAAGAAGGAAGCACGGAATGAGCAATGGAGCTCACCGGATGCTTCTTTTGTGCTTTATTGGGGCTTTTAGTAAATTAAAGTAATAAGATAGCAGAGCAAAAAAGCAATGAATTAAGCATACATTGGTAAACACGAAGGAGACAAAAGGAGGATATTTCATGAAAAACATGAAGAAAATTCTCTCTCTTGTACTGGTGGGAGCTATGGTTGCTTCCATGGCAGCGTGCGGAGGGAAGAATAACAAGGCTGGCGCTACACCTACACCGGCACAAAGTGAGACAGGCAAGCCTGAAGCTACAAAGGCACCCGAAAAGACGGAAAAACCCGTGATCAAAGCACCTTCTATGAATGTTTTGGATCCTGCGATTGATTATTCAAAGAAAACAATTAATGCAGGTTCTGTACAAGCTACGATCGGCAGTTCTGCCGGCGGTGTTGTCGGTCATGATGTATATTCAGGTGTAGAAGGCAAGGATTACACAGATCCTGCGGTTTATACATATAATGACTATACAGCAGGCACTTCTAACATGAAGTGGTCTACCCATACTTGGGAAACGGCAGATGATCGCGCTATTCTGGACTACATCAGCAGCGAATTCTATACATTTAAGCTTAATTCTGATCGTACCGGATGGTCCATAATTCCTGTTTTGGCAGCTGACTATCCTGTAGATGTTACGGCAGATTATGTTGGCAAATATGGAATCAATGCAGGCGAAAAGGGTAAGGCGTGGAAGATCGCCATCGATCCCGCTGCTTGCTGGGAAGACGGCACGCCTATTGACGCTCAGTATCTCCTTTATTCATATAAAGAGCTTCTTAATCCTAAGATGCTCAACAGACGTGCAGACTCTGTGTATGCAGGTACATTCCAGATCGTAAACGCGAAGAATTATCTCTATGGTGGAACCTCCGTTTTAACAGATAACAAGGCAAGCGGAGCGATCAAGTATAAAAAGGAAGATCTTAAGCTTGGGGCGGACGGCGTTTATTATACTCCCGACGGCGGTATGGTATACATCGGACTCGACTTTAAGCTTAATCAGTGCGGCGGAAAAACTCTCAAAGCTTATGTAGACGGATATGGCACAGCTTACTTTGATGTTACGAACTGGGAAGCACTTATCGCAAAGGTTGACAAAAAGGGACTTATTCCCCTTACCGAGGAAAACTACAAGCTTTTTGTTCCCGTAACCACAGGCAACCCTGCATGGAATGAAACAGAAGCGGACGTTCCCACTTACTTTGTATATGAAGAGAGCTTTGAGGAGGTTGACTTCTCCGAAGTCGGCATTATTGCTACCGATGATAACAGCTTGATCTTTATTACGACTGCAGAGATAGAAGAACCCAACTACTATGTTCCTTACAACCTTGGTAGTTCGTATCTTGTTTACAAGCCCCTTTGGGAGTCCTGCAAGAAGTTCTTTGATAAGGACGGCAATCAGGTTGATGCAAACTCTGATAAGATTGCGTCAATAACAACAGATTATTGTACAACAAAAGACACCACAATGTCTTATGGCCCTTATAAGCTCACCTACTTCGAGCTTGATAAGAAGTACACTCTGTCCAGAAATGAAAACTGGTGGGGCTACAAGAGCGGAAAGTTCAAGGGACAGTATCAGACAGACGTTATAGATGTCCAGGTTATTGCAGATCACGCTACACAGCTTCTTGCTTTCCTTAATGGAGAAGTTGACGCTGTAGGTCTTCAGTCAGAGGACATGGAGAAGTATGGTTCTTCCAGCTTCATTCATTACACACCTCAGAGCTACACCACAAAGCTTTCCTTCAACACAGACATGGATGCTCTTAAGGCAAGGAAAACAAATGCACAGGTACTTACCAATGCGTTCTTCCGTAAAGGCTTCAGTCTTGCAATCGACAGAAATACTTTTGCAAAGTCTTATACAGCAGCAGGTACCGCAGGATATGGTCTCTTAAACAAGATGTATGTTTACGATCCTTTCACAGGTGCCGCTTATCGTGATACCGATGGTGCTATGGATGCTATTGTATCCGTATATGGTATTACATATGGCCCTGACGGAGATTTCGATACACTTGAGGAAGCATATGAGGCAGTTACCGGATACGAACCCGAGAAAGCAAGCGCATGCATGCAGCAGGCATATAACGAGCTCGTAACCGAAGGCGTATATGACGGCGTATCGCCTGTGACACTTCAGATCTCCGTTTACAACTCCGACGACATCTATGTTAAGATGTTCAATTACCTTAATGATGCCCTTAAGGCAGCATGCAAGGGAACAAGCTTTGAAGGAAAGGTTTCCCTTACAATGGTTGTTGATGCCGATTACTATGACACAATGAATTCAGGCGGAACAGACATCATCTTCTCAACATGGGGCGGTGCAGCAAACTCACCCTTCACACTTCTTTATGAGTGCTACTGTGATGCAGCTGACGGAAGCGGACAGCAGATGGAATACGGTTTTGATACCGAAGCTGTAAAGGTTACCCTTGACATCAACGGCAAGGAATATACCCAGGGTCTCAGAACATGGGCACTCTGGATGGATGGAAACAAGGATACTGTTATTTCTTCAAACGACGGATCCACGAAGCTTGAAACATTTGCTACTTATGATGCCGAGACAAAAGCTGCTCTCTTCGGAAAGATGGAATATGCTTATCTTTCCATGGGCGTAGTAACTCCTGTATATTATCGTAACGTTGCATCCCTTCACGCACAGAAGTTGATCTATCCTGTAGATCACTTTGTAAACACGGTTGAATACGGTGGATTGGAATTCATCACATATAAGTATAACGATGAAGAATGGGCAAAGGTTAAGAGCACCATTACTTACTAATCCTTAAAAACAATAATTATTATAGCTATGGCAGCAAGGTACGGGCTTTTTAGGTCCGTATCTTGCTTTGCCTAAAAGACACATCACCATGCTAATGAACAGAAGTGTAGATTTGAATTGGAAAATATCCTTTTAGGTTGATCATAGATGAAACATTAGACAGATACGGAGAAATAAAATGGGAAAGTATATACTTAAAAGAATATTATTTATTTTCCTGACTTTCTTTATCATCATTACCATGTGCTTTGTTTTGATAAAGTTGCTTCCGCTTCCGGCAGTTAAGGAAATGGGCAGAGACGTGGAGCTCGTAAAAGCCAGAAGAATGGCTATGGGATACGGAAAGCCTATACTTGTACAATATTTCTTATATTGGAAACATATTCTGACCGCGGGAGATTTCGGCCTTGGTGAGCAGATGTATGTAGGACAGGAAGTTGCATCCATCATGCTAAGCAAACTTCCCTATACGGTAGTGGTTAACTTTTATTCCATTATTGTGGCAATTCCTTTCGGTCTTCTTTTCGGTATTTACGCCGCACTGAAGAAAAACAAGTGGCAGGATGGAGTGATCTCTACAGGTGTAATGATCCTTGTATCGGTACCCAGCTACGTATATGCATTTCTCGTACAGTATTTTTTGTGCTATAAAACAGGTTGGTTTACTCTTACGGTGGCCTCCAGAGAAACCACATCATTTTTCTCGTTCGCAATGTTCAGGTCTATGTTCCCTGCAGTTTTTTCACTTGCTCTCGGAACAGTAGCAGGACTTACCAGATTTACAAGAGCGGAATTGGCTGAGGTTCTAACGGGAGACTATCTTTTACTTGCACGTACAAAGGGACTCACCAAGAATCAGGCTATCATCAGACATGCCATGAGAAATGCGATGGTTCCTATTCTTCCGATGATACTTGCAGAGTTCATAGGAATTCTGGGAGGATCCTTTATCATAGAGAAGATCTTCTCGATCCCGGGCATCGGAGCGCTTGCAATTATAGCCATCAATGTTCGTGATTACAATTTCTTTATGGCTGAGACGTTCTTCTATACGGCATTGGGATTATTCAGTAATCTTGTTTTGGATCTGAGTTACGGTTTTATCGATCCTCGTATAAAGATGGGACAGAGGTAGAAATATGGCTGATAAGATTAATATAAACAATATTCCCGCCGAAAAATTTAAATTGGCCGAAAGAAACGGAAGGATCAGTGATAAAAGACTTGAGACCAAGCCTGTGGGATCTTTCAAAGATGCACTGCAACGTTTTAAAAAGAACCGATCCTCGGTTGTGGCATTTTATATCATTGTCCTTCTTATCTTATATGCTTTGATAGTGCCGTTTGTATCGAATTACGATGTTACTTTCCGTGACGGTTATTACAAGAACCTTTTACCGAAGAGTAAGCTCTTTGCAAAGTTGGGCTGGGATGGTTGCGCCAATGTGACGGAGACCCAGTCGGGCTATGATTATCTGAGCGGTATAGGTTATGAATATGGCTCATCCGCTGTTGTAAAAGTAAAAGATTCTTTTACAAATGAATTGGATGGCACGCCCCGATACAAGATTCGTGTGGACTCCTATGAAAAAGTAGGGTTTGTTTATGCTGATGTCAACGAGACCGAATTCAATGCCCTTAAGGATTATCAAAATGAGACGGGGATACAGGTGATCTATCCCATTCCGGACAATTACAAAACGGAGTTTATTGCAGTTTCCAACGGAGCAAATCTCTGGTATGAACTTAAGGATGATCTGGCGACAACAACAGGTGAATCCAAGTATCATGAAGATGACGGAACGCCCATCTTCAAAGCTAATTACAAGACTTCAAGCAATCAGAATTACGGACGTTATGACAGCTTGAGGATCGAGGGTGATAACGGCGGTGAAGACGGTAATACCTGGTATGTTTACTCAATAAAGAATCAGACCGGATTTAAGATCAGAGTTCTTTATAAAGAGTATTACAACTATAAAAACGGTTTCTATCCCAATCATCTCTTTGGAACAAACCAGCACGGACAGGATATATTGGCCTGCCTTGCAATGGCTGCGAGATTATCGTTTATCCTTTCTATCAGCGTTTCACTGATCAACCTGTTCATAGGTGTGATCTACGGATCGATCGAAGGATATTACGGCGGATGGATCGATATCTTACTTGAAAGAATAGCGGAGATATTAAGTGCTGTTCCTTTCATTGTAGTTGCGACGCTGTTCCAGATGCACTTGGCAAAAAAGGTGGGGCCTGTCTGGTCGTTGCTTTTTGCCTTTGTGCTGACCGGATGGATCGGAATAGCAGCCAGAGTTCGAACGCAGTTCTACAGGTTTAAAGGACATGAATATGTACTTGCCGCAAGAACGCTCGGTGCAAGTGACAGAAGGCTGATATTCAGGCACATTCTTCCGAACGGACTCGGAACCATCATTACGGGTACGATTTTGATCATCCCGGGAGTAATCTTCGGTGAATCCAGCTTGTCCTATTTAGGTATCATTAACCTTGAAACATCGAGCCTTACTTCTGTTGGTACAATGCTTGCTAACGGACAGGCTTATCTTGCAACGTTTCCGCATGTAATCTTCTTCCCTGCGGTATTTATTTCGTTGCTTGAGATTTCGTTCAACCTTTTCGGTAACGGACTCAGAGATGCATTTAATCCTTCGCTGAGAGGAGTGGATGAATAATGGCTGAAAAAAAATTACAAGTTAAAGACCTGACCATTTCTTTCAGAACAAATGCAGGAAAAGTACAGGCAGTAAGAAAAATAGATTTTGATCTTTATAAAGGCGAAACGCTTGCCATAGTTGGTGAATCCGGATCCGGAAAGTCGGTAACCAGCCGTGCCATCATGGGTATCCTTGCGGGTAATGCCATGGTTGAAGGCGGGAAGATCCTTTATGGTGATAAGGACCTTATGAAGATCACAGAAGAGGAATTTCAGCAGATCCGCGGTGATAAGATCGCCATGGTTTTTCAGGATCCGCTTTCTTCCCTCAATCCCATTATGCGTGTCGGCGCGCAGCTTACGGAAGCTATGCTCTTAAAGAACAAAGCGCTTCGTTCCGAAAGCAGGAAAAACATCAAGAGAATGTTTGCTAATCTTAAAAAGTACATGATAGCATCGGGTGTTGATACTTCTGTCACCGAAGAAATGATCGCAAAGTTTAAGAAGTTTGAGCTCAAGCACAGCGCTCTTGAAAGTGAGTACACGACAGCGTTGGATTACGCAAATGAAGGAGCTGCTCTTTGTGAGCATATAAGGCTTACTCTTGAAAAAGGAAACAAGATCAATATTTCAGACGACCTTAAGGATCTGGTGGTTTCAGCAAAAAATGCACGCTCCTATTTTGTGATAAGAGACAAAGCGAATGAGACTACAGAGATCGCTGATACGATAAAGGAAGATGTTGTCAATGGTAAGAAAACCGGTGATTACAGCGTTGCCATCGAAAAACTAAACCGATTAAAGGCAATCTTTGATGAGGCTGCCGGATTTGACGTACCCAATACGTTTACTCTCGGATACTATCTCACCTTCGTAAACAGTGAGATTCCCGATATGAAGGTTGCAGACCTTAATGCTCTTACAAGAAAGAAGACCGATGAGGAATTCATGCTGAAGTTCCTTGAGGCTGCTCAAAAGGGTGTAGAAAAATCTGCTGCCGACACTGAAGAAGCAAGAAAGAAAGCCATTGCCTTTTTACAGTCTAAGCTGCCTTTATTTGAGAATCCTCAGGAAGCTCAGGTAAAAGAAGCTGTAAAGCAGATGGAGGAGATTGTAATAGCGTGCCTCGATATGCTCGATGTTGAGAAGGACAGTCTTACACACACCTTTGCTTCGTCTATGGACAACCTTACCGATCTTTATTTTTCGGGTATCGGAAGAAACAGGGCAGAGGAAAAGCGTTATGCCAGACAGAAGGCTAAGCGTGACAGGATCGTCGCAAGAGGAAAAATACCCGAGTGGGAAGTAATACCTGCAAGCTATATCGATCTTGACTCGGTTAAACAGGAAATGATCGATACTATCAAGGAGATCATCGCTCATTTCGAAAAGCAGTCTCTCGCTGTCAAAACTGCGGATTATGCAGCAAGGACAGTAGATGTTATCGATTATCTCAAGAAAAACGCAGCCGATTCTGTTAATAAATTATCTAAGAGTGCTGCACGTGAAAGAGCTATTAAGCTCATGGAAGGCGTTGGTATAGATGAGCCTCGTCGTCGTTACAGACAGTACCCGTTTGAGTTCTCAGGCGGTATGAGACAGAGAATCGTTATTGCAATAGCACTTACTGCAAATCCCGATGTTCTCATCTGTGATGAGCCTACAACCGCTCTTGATGTAACAATTCAGGCCCAGATCCTTGAACTTATCAATAATCTGAAAAAAGAGAGAGAGCTGTCCGTAATCTTCATTACTCACGACCTCGGTGTAGTTGCCAATATGGCTGACAGGATCGCGGTAATGTATGCAGGTAAGATCGTTGAGTACGGTACTTCTGAAGACATTTTCTACAATCCGGCTCATCCCTATACCTGGGCATTGCTCTCATCCGTTCCGGATCTTGATACGAAGGAAAAACTGGAATCAATTCCCGGAACGCCTCCGAACATGATCTATCCTCCCAAAGGAGATGCTTTTGCGGATCGTAACAAATATGCACTGGACATCGATTTTGAAATGCAGCCGCCTATGTTTAAGGTGAACGATACCCATTACGCGGCTACTTGGCTGTTGCATCCCAATGCACCAAAGATTGAACCTCCGGCTGTGGTTACAGAGAGGATTAATAGAATGAAAAACAAGAGGGAGGTAAAGACTAATGAGTGAAAAAGAAACCATACTCAAGGTTGATCATCTCTCCATGTTCTTCGGCAAAGGACAATATGTCAAAAAGGCCGTAAATGACGTCAGCTTCGATGTTAAGAAGGGTGAGGTTTTCGGACTTGTAGGTGAATCCGGATGCGGAAAGACCACTACGGGAAGAACGATCATAAAGTTATATGAAGCTACGGCAGGCAGCGTTTACTTTAACGGTACGCGAATCGTTGCCGGCATAGGCGGTTATCTCGATGAGATAAAAGCGACAAAGAGCAAGATGCGTGAGCTTAAGCAAAACGGCGGATCTGCCGAGGAGATCAAAGCTTGCGAGGAAACAATAAAAGAACTCAAAACAGAGATCAGTAAGGCCAAGGCAGATAACAAGCATGCGGATAAAAAGCTTGTAACAAAGATACAGATGATCTATCAGGATCCTATTGCATCACTGGATCCCCGTATGACCGTAAGGGAGATCATAGCTGAAGGCCTAAGGATACAAGGGGTCAGAGACAAAAAATACATTGACGAGCAGGTTTATCAAGTGCTTGAAACGGTTGGACTTGTTAGAGAGCATGCGGGACGTTATCCTCATGAGTTTTCGGGCGGTCAGCGTCAAAGGATCGGTATAGCCAGATCGATCATCATGAAACCTGAGCTGATCATTGCCGATGAACCGATATCCGCTCTTGACGTTTCAATTCGCGCACAGGTTATAAATCTTTTGAACGATTTAAGGCAGTCAATGGGACTTTCCATTTTGTTCATTGCTCACGATCTTTCTGTCGTTAAATATTTCTCTGACAGGATCGGCGTTATGTACTTTGGAAACCTTGTAGAACTGGCAGATTCCGATGAGCTTTTCAAACATCCTTTGCATCCTTATACAAGATCGCTTTTGTCGGCTATTCCGATCCCGGATCCCGAGACGGAAAAGAACAGGATACGAGTAAGGTACAATCCTCTTACAGATCATGAAAAGACAGATGAAGAACCTGAATTGCGCGAAGTATGCCCCGGACATATGGTAAGGTGCACACTCAAGGAATTCAAAAACTATCAGGAGCTCGTTAAACAATAAGCTTATTAAAGAGGCATATGTGATAAACACTTGCCTCTTTCTGTTTATTAACAATACCGGAGTCGGCAACTTTCGAGAGGTTAGATATGGATGAGATCAAGAACGAAAAAAATATTAAGGGATCGATCCTGAAATACAGTATTACAACTGTTATAGGCGCATTGATCTGTGTCGGAGTCATGTCCGTCAGAGGCTTATTTTCAGAGGGGCAGTCGCAGCTTGAAAAACTGCTTGCGATAACGGACGGATTCTCGGTTGCAGGTATGGCGCTCAGCCTTATCGGTTTAACGGCCTGGGTTTCGGGACACGGAGTATTCGACCCCATCGGATTCAGTTTTAAACTTCTCATCAATGTCGTGTTGGGTAAAAAGACCGAGTCTTACTACGAATACAAACAGACGAAAGCAGCAAAAGAAAATCCACGCATAGGCTTTATACTTATCGTAGGCCTGGTTTTCCTTGCAGTAGGCGTAATACTCACAATAAAGTATATGCAACTGGATCCCATACAGTAAACATATGCCCGAGCAAAAGCTCGGGTTTTTTGATACCCGGGGACGGGGTTGTGGTGTCATTTTTGCAGGTCAAGGTCAAAAATTTACCACTTACCTATGGGTTTAAGACAAAAAGATGGTTATAATGTATTATGTGACTGTAAAAAAAGAAGGAGTTTCAAAAAATGAAGGTAAGCGTAGATGTTTCGCCCGAATACAAGGAGCCATATGCAGTGATCCACACAGACAAGATCACCGAGGAGGTTCAGAGAATGCTGGACGCCTTCGGCAGTTCGGATATGCCTATCACCGCATACAGAAATGAGGAGGACATAGTGATCCTTAAGCCCGCCGACATATACATGGTGAGGGTTGAAAACGGAGAAACGATCGTGTACGGCGAAAAGAAGCAGTATCGGTCAAGAAAGAGATTGTATGAACTCAGTCGACAATTGGGAACCCAATTCATGCAGATCTCGAAATCCACACTTGTCAATCTTTCCGTAATGGACAGCATTGAATCAGGCTTCGGATGCACCTATCTTTTGAAACTCAAAAACGGTTGCAGCGACTACGTGACGCGGACGTATCTCCCTGCATTTAAGAAGTACCTGGGAATGTAAACCGGGCATATTAAGGAGGTCACAGTATGAAAGGTATAGTAAAAAGCTCAATTCAGGGCATTATGTTGGCGATGTGCATATTTGCGGTCGTATGTATGATATTCGATCTGGTTTTTAAAGGCACATTTAAACTGGAAAATTATCAAATGACAAAGATGGTTATCGGATGCATAATCTGCGGCATCGGATACGGAGCTCCGTCGGTGGTCTATAACAGCGAGAAGCTTGCCTATCCGGTGAAGATCCTGATCCACATGGGCATAGCATCCGTCATTTATGTCATAGTTGCATTTAACGTAGGCTGGCTGGGAAATGACACAACTCTCGGAACAAAGGTGGTTATCATATGTTGCCTGCTCGCCCTGTCATTTGTGTTATGGTTTGGCTTTGCAATGTATTACAGACGTCAGTCGAAAAAAATGAACGAGAAGCTTCAACAGAAAAAATGACACCCGGGGACGGGGTTATGGTGTCAAAAAATGAAGAGGCCGCATGTCCCACGGATGCTATTCGAAATTGCATGAAAATTGAGCATATGTGAGTTGACTTAAAAAATTATTGATAGTAAAATGCGAATGGTTAGCATTGGCTAACATTCGCATTTTTTATAAGGAGGAACGATTATGGAAGAGATCTTTAAGGGGATACCCGAGATCAAATATGAAGGACCTGCAAGTAAGAATCCTTTTGCATTTAAGTATTATGATGCAGACAGAATAGTATTGGGTAAAAAAATGAGTGAGCACCTGCCTTTTGCTATGGCATGGTGGCACAATCTCTGTGCGAACGGCGTTGATATGTTCGGCAGAGGAACAGCAGACAAGCGTTTCGGAGCAGCTGCGGAAGGAACGATGGAGCATGCAAAGGCAAAAGTTGATGCAGGCGTGGAATTCATGAGGAAGCTGGGTATCAAGTACTACTGCTTCCATGATGCAGACATCGTGCCGGAGGCAGATGACATCAATGAGACAAACAGAAGACTTGACGAGATCACGGATTATATACTGGAGAAGACAAAGGGCACAGGCATAAAGCTCCTTTGGGGCACTGCAAACATGTTCTCCAATCCAAGATTTATGAACGGCGCAGGAAGCACAAACGATATCGACGTTTATTGCTTTGCTGCCGCTCAGGTAAAAAAGGCCATTGAACTTACGGTTAAACTCGGCGGTAAGGGCTATGTTTTCTGGGGCGGAAGAGAAGGCTATGAAACTCTTCTCAACACAAAGGTTAAGTTCGAACAGGAAAACATTGCAAACCTTATGAGAATGGCAAGAGACTACGGAAGAAAGATCGGCTTCAACGGTACCTTCCTGATCGAGCCCAAGCCGAAGGAGCCCATGAAGCACCAGTATGACTATGATGCTGCTACAGCAATTGGCTTCCTTAAGGAGTATGGCCTTGATAAGGATTTCAAGATGAACATTGAAGCAAACCATGCAACACTTGCGGGGCACACCTTCCAGCATGAGCTTCGCATCAGCCGTATCAACGGAATGCTTGGCTCCATCGATGCAAACCAGGGCGACATCATGCTTGGCTGGGATACAGACTGCTTCCCTTCAAACGTATATGATACAACCCTTGCTATGTATGAGATCGTGAAGAACGGCGGACTTCCTGTGGGGATCAACTTTGACTCCAAGAACAGACGTCCCAGCAATACATATGAGGATATGTTCCATGCATTCATTCTCGGAATGGATTCCTTTGCATATGGTCTCCTGAAGGCTGCGGCTATCATAGAAGACGGCAGAATTGAGAAGAATGTGGAAGATCGCTACTCATCCTTCAATTCCGAGCTCGGACAGAAGGTAAGAAACGGAAAGGCAACTCTTGAAGAGCTGGCAGCAAAGGCTTCTGAGATGAAGGCACCCAGGGTTCCCGCTTCCGGAAAGCAGGAGTACCTCGAGGGCGTTCTCAACAATATCATTCTTTCCAATAACTGAAATCATATATCGTGATAATTGCACCCGGGAGGCTTTAGTCTCCCGGATTTTTTTCGCTAATGAGGAAATATTTGTCATTTTACTAAAAATGATACCATAACCCCGTCCCCGGGGTTCATAAAAATGATACCATAACCCCGTCCCCGGGGTTCATCCCCGGGGTTCATCGGCTGCCCCCCGTTATACCACCGGATTGCTTTACTTTGGAATATGAATATGATAAGATAAGGGAAAACAATGTATGTGGAGAGGAAAATATGAAATCATTATTGGGAGTTGAAAAGGCTATAGCGGGATGGATCATTACTTACAATGTTTTGACGCTGATCGTTATAATCAGTTATGCGTCACGTTTCGGAATGGTGGAAGGGCTGTTTTGGAGGTTCATCTATTTGGCAGTTGTTTTGATCTTTTCCGTTGTTGTTTTAAAATTTATCAACGAGAATGCAGAGATCCCGGTTGTCCTGAAAGTGTTGTCATTTGTTGTATATTTGTCTTGGGGACCGATCGTAGGCACATTCATCTGCTGTCGCCATTTGGAGGATGCGAAGACCAACTATTTCGATCATCCGGAGAATATGAACCATCTTGACAACATAGGGACGATTTCGAAAGATGAAAAATGAACCCCTAACCCCGTCCCCAAGGGTTCAAAAGGAAGGAATACTATGAAAGCTTATTTTGCCGGCGGATGCTTTTGGTGCGTTACGCCCATTTACAAGATATACGGGGTGGACAGTGTTACAAGCGGCTACAGCGGCGGCGACGAGCCGAATCCTGCATATAAAGATGTTAAAGCCCAGAAAACAGGGCACAGAGAGACCATATGCCTGGAATACAGGGAAGATAAAGTGAGCTTTGAAAAGCTGCTGGACATATATTTTGCGAACGTGGACCCTTTCGATGCCGAGGGGCAGTTTATTGACAAGGGCTTTTCCTACACGCTTGCCATATATTATGTAGACGGGGCACAGCGGGAAGCGGCGGAAAAGAAGATAGCGGAGATAGAAGCCCGGGAAGGCAGGAAGGTGCAGGTAGCGCTGGAGCCCTTCAAGAGTTTCTGGCCTGCGGAGGAGGAGCACCAGGATTACTACCTGAAGCATCCGGAAGAGTTTGAGCGGGAGCTGATCTCTTCGGGACGAAAGAGCAAATAAAAAGGCAGTCAAACGACTGCCATATATATTTACAGAACGATACAGTCACTTAGGAGTGGCTGTTTTTTGGTGTACGGACTCGGCCGCATCGGATTTCATTTTATGTTTGCAAGCGTACATTGCGGCATCTGCCTCTTTTACGACATTTGTGATGTCTGCAGCTTTGCCCCTGGCGGTTCCGTGAGCAACGGATACGCATGCTTCAGCCTTGCTTTCTGTTTCGGAAAGAATCTTTAAGATTTCCTTTTCCACAATTTTTTCTTCTTCGGGAGAAGGGTTGTCTATTATGGTCAAGAATTCATCGCCACCGACACGGTAAACACGTCGGGTATCGGAAGTTATCGCCAAAAGTGCCTCGGCAAGTTCAAAAATGATCCGATCACCCATTTCATGACCATATTCGTCGTTTACTTCTTTAAGATTGTTTATATCCCAGAAGATAACACCGACCTCGTTCAGATTTGGATAATAATCATTGATCATCTGAGCGTATTTGTTCTTGTTAAACACACCGGTAACGAAATCAGTTTCGCTTATCATCATTGTCCTTGCCATTTGAGCAGCTTCAGATCGTCCTTTTTCAGTGATCTTTGAAAGCATATATGCAAACAATGCCAGGATCATCGCTCTGGGGATGGTGGCATATACAAGGATGACAAAGGTGGGATTGGGATTGGTGGCAAGTCCTGCGTAGCCTGTCTCCGCCAGTTCGGTAAAATGCTTGTAATTGTCCATGCTGACAAAGAATATGTTGAGATCGCACATTCCGTAGTAAAAAGCAATGAGCGAGCTGACTGCAACCACTATGATGTTAAAGGCATATGTGCACCAGATCACATACTGCTTGGAATACTGCGCAGCAAAAACCAGAGGCAGGGCATAGATCAGGACGGCATGAAAAGATAATGCTGAGACTATGGTTCCGCACAGAACGCATATGACAGCAAGGACAAGGTATTTTAGCCATTTTTTTGAATTGTCGATAACCCTGAGAAGGATACAAAGCGAAAGGAAACCTAAAACACTGACAACAGCGATGTTCGTCATCATGAGCTTGTCAATGACAAAAAAGTCTGTCAACGTTAGGATCCACACTGCAACGATCACTACGATCATTGCCAACAGAGCCTTTGAAGAATATCTGTTGGCTCTTGCTTCGATCTCATCCCAAGGATCTGAGTAATTGGTCTTCATCATATAATTATTATAGCAAAAAAAAGAAAATAGTAAAGCCAAGAAATCCGACAAAACCGCTTGTTTCGAGCATTTTTAATAAAGTTTTAAAAAAAATATATGACAAAATTTATTTGTTTTAATGGTTGAAAAATGAGAATGATGCTGTTATACTGCATAACTGTAAAGTGCCTCTGCATGAGGCTGTTTTAGTGAGAATATCGCAGAAACAGGTTGTTAAAACCCAAAAACTACTGGAATTATTGCTGATTTTGCGGTATAATTTTTTTACGAAAACGATTTCGAAAACATGGGGTGATTAAAATGGTATCCTTAAAAGATATTGCAAAAGCATGTAATGTCAGCCCCGCTACTGTAAGTAAAGCTTTGAACAATCAGAGCGACGTTAGCGAAGAGACAAAAGCGCTCGTCAACAATGTCGCAAAAAGTATGGGATATTTCCCCAATTCCTTCGCAAGAGCATTAAAGACCAACAGGACGTACAACATAGGAGTACTTTTTGTCGACGAAGCACAGAGTGGATTGACACATGACTATTTTTCCTACGTTCTCGACAGTTTTAAGAAGGCTGCGGAGGCGAAGGGATATGACATAACTTTCATAAACAGCAACAAATCAAATCCACGGCGGATGACGTACCTCGAACATTGCAAATACAGAGGCTTTGACGGGGCGCTTGTGGCCTGTGTGGATTTCTACGATCCGGAGGTTTACGAACTGGTTAACAGCGGACTGCCGGTTATCACCATCGACCACTATTTCTTCGGTCATTCGGCGGTTCTTTCCGACAACGTCAGGGGGATGAAGGACCTGATCACATTCATAGTCCAAAAGGGACATAAGAAGATCGCCTATATTCACGGTATGCCCTCAGCGGTTACAAGCAACCGTCTTTCCTCCTTTTTCAAAACGTTGGATGAATTCGGCATCAGCGTTCCGGATGAATATGTTCGCGAGGCTCCGTACAGAAATACAAAGATTACGGCAAGTGAAACGGAAAAGCTTCTCAATCTTTCCGATCCGCCGACCTGTATTCTTTATCCCGATGATTTCTCCTGTTTCGGAGGCATTAACGTGATAAACGAGAGAGGCCTCAGCATTCCGGATGACATTTCTGTCGTCGGATACGACGGTATCAGGATAGGCAGGCATATAGAGCCTCAGCTCACCACACTTCGCCAGGACACCGCACGTATCGGGGTGACGGCCGCGCAAAAGCTCATAGATCGCATAGAACATCCCAAAACTACCATAGAGGATCAGGTGATGATCGAGGGCTCGGTATACATCGGAAAGACTGTTAAAGATCTTAATCTCAAATAAAAAACGAGACGGTTTAAAACCGTCTCATTTTTATTATCATTGCTTAAATCTTCTTATTATTTGTTCTTTTTCCAAGCTTCATACTGAGAAGAGAACTCATCAATAAGCTTCTGTAAGCCTGCTTCCTGAAGTGCAGCCTTGTATTCTGCGATCTTGGAAGCTACGTCAGCCTTAGCAACACCACCGGTCTCAAGAATGAAACCGTACTCTGCGAAGAGGTTCTTACAAGCGGTGTATTCAGCGTTAACCTTGGAGAAGTCAAATCTGAAACCTGCTGCGGAAGATGTCTTTGCGGAACCGTTGAACTCTCTGTAAGCATCAGCAAAGTTCTTGGGTGATCCTGTCTCGGGAGTGATAACAAGAGCGGAAACAGACTCCCACATACTGTGGTTGTACTTCTTGCCAAGCTTCTCAACCTGTTTGTCGGAATTGAGCTTCCAATCCTCGCCTTCGATACCGTAGGTGAAGAGATCTGCAAGCTTTGTATCTGTGTAAAGGAGGCCGAGGAAGTCTATGCAAGCCTGAGCCTGAGCCTTATTGCTGTTAGCTGTTACACAGTAGCAGGAACCGAGAGCTGAGTTGGAATGAGCCCATCTGTTGGAGAAAGGATAAACTACAACATCCTGGTTATATCTGTTGTTTGCTTCTGCATTGTTGGGTGTGTCTGTCCACCATGATACGCCCCAATCCTTGGACTGAGTTGTTGTATCGGTAACAACCTTTGTATACTCATCCTCGTGGATGTAGCCCTTAGCTCTCCAGTCAGCGATGAGATCGCAGTACTCCTTGTACTGAGGTGTGTCGATTGTAAGAACAACCTTATCTGTTGCACGGTCAACTGCTACGAAGTTGGATTCTGACTCGCTTGTGAAGAAATCAAACTTGTCAATGTAGAATCTGTAGAACATAGCGGTCTTCTGAAGAAGGAAAGGATACTTGAGGCCTGCCTTCTTGCATGCTTCAAGGTAGGGCTCGAGATCAGGGAGCTTGGAAACCTTCTTGTAATCGAAGTTGGCTGCATCAAGTGCTTCCTTACGATACATGATATCGTAACCTTCTACGTTATCCTTGTAAACGGGTACGAAGTAGTTCTTTCCGTCAAACTTTGTAGCTTCCCACTGACCTGCGTCCATGGACTTGTAAAGTGCTGTGTCGGGAAGGAGAGCTGTGATGTCGTAAACCATGTCGTTGGAAACGAGGTTGGATGTCTTGATCTTGCCCTCTTCCCATGATGCTGTCCAAAGAAGGTTTACTTCTTTGTTTGCAACTGCGTTTCCGGCCTTTTCTGCATATTCACCGGAACCGATCTCCTTAATGGAAACCTCTACGTTGATCTTGTCCTTGATGTAATCGTTGATAGCTGTCTCAACCTTTTTTACCTGAGCCTCATCGATTGCTTCGAGGTTAAAGCATGCTCTTAAGATGTTGATCTTTGTTCTGCCGCTTTTACCGCCGCAGCCACCGAGTATGCCGGCTACCATTGCTGTAACAAGCAATAATGCCAAAACTTTTCTCTTCATAAAATTCCTCCTGGATAAATTGTTTTATATTCAAAGGGACGAGCCCCTTCAAATACCGGATTGATCAGCCCTTTACCGAACCGACGGTAAGGCCTTTGACAAAGTATTTCTGGAAGAACGGATAGGCAACCATTATAGGAGCTATGACAACTATAACCGTTGCCATTGTTGCCGAGTTCTTCGGGATGTTTCCGCCCATGGCGTCTCTTACTGCCTGAGGGACGTTGTTGCTGTTCAGAAGGAAGTCAATGTTCTTCTGAATGTTGTAAAGCAGGAGCTGCAAAGGCTTCAATGAGTTTTTGTCGATGTAGAGAACCGCGTTCTGCCAATCGTTCCAATAAGCCGTTGCCATCATGAAACCGACTGCCGCAAGAGAGGGCTTCATCAAGGGAAGACAGATGGTGAAGAATGTTCTGCCCTCGCCCGCTCCGTCGATCTTCGCCGCTTCCATGAGCTCTGCGGGTATGCTGTTTACAATGTAGGTCCTTAAGATCAACACGTTCATTGTCGTAACGCAGAGCGGAAGTATAAGGATCAAAAGATTGTTTTTAAGGTGATAGTAATTGGTAAATACGATGTAACCCGCCAACTGTCCGCCGTTAAAGAGCATCGGAATGATCAGGTAGATCGATAAAAACTTTGCAAGTCTGAAGCCCGGACGGCTGATCGCATATGCATACATGCTCATGACCAAAAGTCCGAAGGCAGTTCCGGCTATAACGATGAAGATCGTTACGCAATATGAGTTAACAAGCTGTGTACCGTATTTGAGCACCGAGTGCATACCGTCCATCGACAGGCTGTCGGGGAAAAAGCTGAAACCCTTCGCGCTGATGGATTTCTCCGAAGAGAAGGCTACTATGAACACGAGCAGAACGGGAAGTGCGCAAAAGAGCGTGTACAGCAGGAGGAAAAAACCGAGGATATATTGTCCGGGAGTCTTCTTTACCTTGTCCTTGAACTCTTTTTCTTTTTTGCTTTTGCTTAATGTCTTTTCGGTATCCATTCCGTCCCTCCTTAAAACAATGAATTCTCAGGCGAGATCTTCTTGACCGTTCCGTTGGCGATGAGCATCATTGCGAGACCGACAACAGACTGGAACAAGCTGGCTGCCGCTGTATATCCGTACTCGGGAATACTGAGTATGGCATGGAGCACGTAGGAATCGATAACCTGTGTTGTTTGAAACAACGCTCCGCTGTCTCGGGTAACCTGGAAGAAGAGACCTGTATCGGATCTCATCACGTTACCTACTGAGAGAAGGAGCATTACTGTGATCATGGGAACAAGCGAAGGCAGTGTAATATGCATGATCTGCTGCCATTTGTTGGCACCGTCTATCTTGGCGGCTTCGTAAAGTGACGTATCTATACCCGCCAGCACCGACATATAGAGCACCGATCCGTATCCGACCGAATTCCAGATTTTTACGATTGTAAGTATTGCGATCCAGTATTTCGGTTCCGAATAGAAGGAAGTGTTTGTGCCGAGAATCTGATTTATGAGACCGTTATCGCTTGCAATGAACGCATATACGATAAATTGTACGGCTGCAAACGAAATGAATATGGGAACGATCATCATTGTCTGCATCAATCGGCCCACCTTTTTAAAGATGAACTGATCGAGCGCTATGGCAAGAACGATGTTTAAAAATGTTCCTATGCCGGTGAAGATCAGGTAGTACATTATCGTATTGCGTGTCATACGGAAGAATGTATCCTTGCTGGCGAACAGGAACTTGAAATTATCAAGCCCGACAAATTTGCTTCCGAAAAATCCTTTCATGGGCTTGAAGTCCTGAAATGCCATTACAAGACCGCCCATAGGAACATACATTATGGCAAACAATATCAAAAAGGCAGGCAATGCAAAAAGTACAAATGCCATGTTCTTTTTAGTGTTGGCCAGAAGGGATTCCTTTTTCTTCTTATACATCTTCAATCTCCTCGGGAAGAAATGCTCGGTCTCTTTACGAAACCGATTTCGTAAGAAGGGAAAAAAATATAGGCATATATTCCGGGTCCCAACTTACGTTGTCATAATATACAATTTTTTTACTCCTGTCAACACAAATTTGTGCATTTTTACATGAGTATTTTTGAGGAGAATTCTTGATAATTAATTGACAAAGCCGCCGAAGCCTCTTAAATTCAGGACTTTGAGAGAAATTTCCCGCGAAATCAAAAAAAGTGTTGTTAATTTTGGATTTTTAAAGTATACTGATCTCACGAAAACGATTTCGAGAAGAACATACCCTCGAAACACAGTATTTACAATGCCTGCGTATAAGGAGACAAAAATGAAGTACGGATATTTTGATGATAACGCCAAGGAATATGTTATCACTTCGCCCAAAACCCCGCTTCCCTGGATAAATTATCTCGGAACGGACGGCTTTTTCTCGCTGGTTTCGAACACCTGCGGCGGTTACAGCTTTTACAAGGATGCAAAACTCTTAAGGCTTACCAGATACAGATACAACAATGTGCCTGCCGACAATAACGGTAAGTACTATTACATAAATGACGGCAAGGACATATGGAATCCCGGTTGGCAGCCTTCCAAGACTCCCCTGGACCTTTACGAATGCCGTCACGGAATCGGCTACAGCCGGTTTACGGGTAAAAAGAACGGACTGAAAGCGGAGGTGCTTGCATTTGTTCCCGTAGGAGACAATTGCGAGATCAATAAAGTGACTCTCACCAACGAGTCGGAGGAGATCAAGGCTTTCAAGCTTTTCTCCTATGTAGAGTGGTGCCTTTGGAACGCAGACGACGACATGAAGAACTTCCAGCGTCTCCTTTCCTGCGGAGAGGTGGAGATCAAGGGTTCTGCGATCTATCACAAGACAGAGTATCGCGAAAGAAGAGCTCATTATGCATTCTTTTCCGTAAATGAAAAGATAGACGGCTTTGATACCATCAGAGACGATTTCCTCGGAGCATACAACAACAATGACCGTCCCGACGCGGTAGTGAACGGTAAAGCAGGAAATACAGTAGCAAGCGGATGGTCGCCCATAGCTTCTCATCAGATAAACATCTCTTTAAAACCGGGTGAAAGCAAGACGCTCATCTTCGTTCTCGGTTATATCGAGAATCCCGAGAACGAAAAATGGGAGAGTTACGGAGTTATTAATAAAAAGCCTGCGGAAGCTATGCAGGCGAGATACACAACGGAAGCGGACACGGAAAAAGCCTTTGCGGCTTTGAAAAACTACTGGGACGAGCTTTTGGCAAAGTACCACGTGGAGTCAAAGGACGAAAAGGTAAACCGTATGGTAAACATATGGAATCAGTACCAGTGCATGGTAACCTTCAATATGTCCCGCTCCGCGTCCTATTACGAATCGGGCATAGGCAGAGGAATGGGCTTCAGAGATTCCTGCCAGGACCTTTTGGGCTTCGTGCATCTGATCCCCGATCGTGCAAGAGAAAGAATAATCGACATCGCATCCACTCAATTTGAGGACGGACGTGCATATCATCAGTACCAGCCTCTTACCAAGAAGGGAAATTCCGACATCGGAAGCGGTTTCAACGATGACCCGCTCTGGCTCATTGCGGGAACGAGTGCATATGTTCGTGAAACGGGCGACACTTCGATCCTCATGGAGAAGGTTCCTTTTGACAACGATGAGAGCAAGGCAACTCCTCTCATGGATCATCTGAAGCGCTCCTTTGATTTTACCGCAACGCACAAAGGACCTCACGGTTTGCCGCTCATCGGCCGCGCGGACTGGAATGACTGCCTGAACTTGAACTGCTTCTCGGAGCATCCGGGTGAATCCTTCCAGACCTTCGGACCCGGTGAAGGACCCGTGGCTGAATCCGTGTTCATCGGCGGAATGTTCGTAAAATACGGCAAAGAATATGCAGATCTCTGCGAACTCATCGGCGACAAGGCAGAAGCCGCGCGCGCTCTCGAAGAGGTCGAAAAGATGAACAAGACGGTTCTCAGCGAAGGCTGGGACGGCGAGTGGTTTGTCAGAGCATATGATGCCTACAGCCACAAGGTTGGTTCCAAGGAGTGCGAGGAAGGACAGATCTACATCGAGCCTCAGGGCTTCTGCGTAATGGCAGGCATAGGCCTCGCGGAGGGCAAAGCAGTGAAGGCGCTTGATTCCGTTAAGGAACGTCTTGACACTGAGTACGGCGTAATGATCCTTCAGCCTGCATATACAAAGTATCATCTCGAGCTGGGTGAGGTATCCTCTTATCCGCCCGGGTACAAGGAGAACGCAGGCATATTCTGTCACAACAATCCCTGGGTTTCCATTGCGGAAACGGTTGTGGGAAGAGGCGACAGAGCGTTTGAGATCTACAAAAAGACCTGCCCCGCCTATGTTGAGGACATCAGCGAGATCCACCGTACCGAGCCTTATGTTTATTCACAGATGGTTGCGGGGCGTGATGCAAAATTCCACGGAGAAGCAAAGAACAGCTGGCTCACGGGAACTGCGGCATGGACTTTTGTAAACATTTCACAGTATATCCTCGGAATCTGTCCCACACACAAGGGACTTTCCGTTGATCCTTGTGTTCCCGCGGACTTCGGCGATTTTACCGTTGTTCGTAAGTTCCGCGGCGCAACCTATAACATCAGTGTGGAAAACAAGGGTGTTCAAAAGGGTGTGAAGGAACTCGTTGTAGACGGCAGGAAGATAGAAGGCACCGTTATTCCTTTCGAAGAGGGTAAGTCGGAGTACAACGTAAAAGTTATTATGGGTTAGTTTATATCTTAAAGCTTTTTCCTTATATATTTTCCCAAAAAACAAAACGAGGCTTTTTGTTTCGTTTTGTTTTTTGTTTCTAAAGAAAGAAAGTAATGGTATAATACTCGAAAGATCAAGGATCCGGCCATGAACGAAAAAAGTTAAATCAGGAGATAATTTTTTAAAATGAGCTTTATCGGCAGAGTTTCCGAGCGGATAAACAATATAATAAAGAGCAGAAAGAGATTGTTTTGGTGTATCGGAGCACTTGCAGCCGCAGCAGTAGCGGCAGTCTGCGGAGTGAAGCTTGTAAGGCTTACGGTTGATCGGGCGGAGGACAAAAAAACCTATGAGGAAGCTGCGGCAACATATGTCAGCGTCTCTCCCCGGACAGATCCGGAATCGTTAGAGGAAAAGACTGACGATGATGCTGTTTTGATATCGGACACTATAGAAAATACAGAAGAGGATGTGAATTCCGAAGATGAACCGGTTTCCGATGAATGGTACAACAGGATCGCTGTCGACCTGAAGGCGCTTAGAGAACTGAATCCCGACATTGTGGGGTGGATATGGTTTGAGGACGGAAACACTGTCAACTATCCGGTGCTTTATTCAGGAGATGACACTTACCTGAATACCGATTATAAAGGAGAAGGATCCAAGGCGGGAGCCATATACATAGAACCTTACAACAAGCCTGATTTCAGTGACGCTCATACGTTGATATACGGACATAACATGAAAGACGGCTCAATGTTCGGAGTATTGAAGAAGTATCGTACCGTGGAGGATTACATGGAAGGACACGATCTTTTTCAAATAGTTACCGAAGAAAAGATTTACAGATATAAGATCTTTCACTATAAAAATGTAAAAGCCGCCAAAAGTGAAGTGTATAAGGTCTTTCGGAGAGCCGGGGAGGAGTACCTGGATTTTATCGGGGATGAACTTGAATACAGGGGCATATACGATACGGAGGGAGATCTCATCTCTCCCGATCACGTGATCACGCTCTCCACCTGTTCGTACAGTGACAATGTGAGATTTGTGGTCAGTGCTGTCAGAATAGATGAGCATGAGATCACAGAATGAAAAAAGCCGTAACCCGAGCAAAAAGCTTAAGTTACGGCTTATTTTTAATAGAATCCCTTCATAAGCTTAATGAGGTCTTCTTCGTCCGAAGCCTGCATAAGTTCGCAGGCGGAATGCATGGCAAGGATCGGAACTCCGATGTCAACCGTATGCATGGGAAGAAGTGAGGAAAGCATGGGGCCTATGGTTGAGCCTCCGGGAATGTCAGCACGTATCATAAACTTCTTGTACTTTGCACCTGTTTCGGAACAAAGCATTTCAGCCGTTGCAACAGCCGAGGGATCCAAGGTGTAACGCTGGTTGGAACTGAGTTTTATCGCAATGCCCTCTCCCAAGCCTATGCTTGAAAGCGGATCGTATTTCTCGGGATGGTTGGGATGAGTGGCATGACCTACATCCACAGAGAAAAGGAAGCTTGAGAGGATCGCATCGTTCATGCTGCCGACGTTGAAACCGAGACCTGCCCACAGCTTTTCAAGCATGGTTTTGAAGATTGAGGAATCTGCACCTGTCTTGGTGCGGCTTCCGATCTCCTCGTGGTCGAACAGGAGCGCCACATCGATGTGATCTGCGGGAGTTGCCTCCGAAACAGCCTTTGTAAGAGCATAGCAGCTTGTGAGGTTGTCAAGTGCGGGAGCGGAAACCATATCCCCGTTCAGCCCGACCTTTGTGGGCTCATCGCAGCAGTAAACATAGAGATCGCAATCGAGGATGTCATCAGCCTTAACGCCGAGTTCCTTTGCAACCGCGGCAAGAAGGAAGTGTCTGTCGTTGATCTTTTCGTTGAAAACACCGAGCAGAGGAACCATATCCGTTTGCTGGTTCAATGCAACACCCTTGTTGACTTCCCGGTTAAAATGTATAGGGAGATTGGGTATTACGGCGACGGGGCGTTTAAAATCGAAGAGTCTCAAGTCGGGCGCATAGGCATTGTTGCTCTTAAGAGCAACGAGACCCGCTACCGAAAGAGGACGGTCGAGCCATGTGCTGTAAATGGGCCCGCCGTATATTTCGCAGCTGAGCTTCATATAATGACCGGAAGATGCCGGATCCGGCTCCGCTGACGGTTTAATGTGCAGACAGGGATGATCCGTATGCGCCGCAGCCACATGAAAACAGCTGTTTTCGGTAACGTTTTTTCCGATGGAAAACGCGGCGATGGCTGTTGAAAAGACCTTGACAAAATACTTTCCGCCGGGCTTTACGTCGAAAGGAGCGTTGAGGGTGAGCTCCGTGAAGTCTGCGGCAGAAAGCATGTCCGCCGCCGCAGCGGTTGCGTGGTGAGGCGTAACACCGCGTTTTAAATATTCAAAGAATTCCATAAAAGACCTCCGTAATATATCCGTTTGTGAAAGCAAAAGCCTGTGAAGGTTGTGCTTTGCTAACTTTCTATTTTAACATACTTTTTAACGGGCGGCAAGAAAAACCAAAAGACTGTTGAAACCCTGTAAACCAAAAGATTAAATCATTATTAAAGTTTGTATTTTTATTGACAATGTGGATGTGAATGGTTATAATTATATTGGCAAAAAATTCGATTTGTGCAAACAATTCGAACAATATATAGCTGAAATTTTAAAAGTTTCTCTCAAATCAAATCAAGGAGGACATGCATATGTCAACAAAAGCTTATTACAAGCCCGAAGAAATCGGTGCAGGCAAGGTCGGTTTTTCAAAGACAAGATCGATCATCGAAGCTGCCTTCTACGGAAACAATGTGGTTAAGGTAAACACTCTGAAGGAGGCTTACAATCTCGCAAAGAATTCACCCGGAACGATCGTTACGGATATGCCTGTTAAAGACGGAGACACCTTCGGACTTGAGAAGGACGCAAAGGTTCTTCTTTTCAACGATGGCGCTGTTACAGGTCGTTATGCCGTAGCACGTAGGATCAAGGGTGAACCCGGAGTTGATGACGTTAAGCTTGACAAGGTTGTTATGGACGCCGTTTACGAGACAAGATGGAAGACAATGTATCATGCAGAGTGCTTCATCGGCCTCGATCCCGAGTTCATGGTTAAGGCTCACCTTCTTATTCCCGAAGGCGAAGAGAACCTCCTTTACAACTGGATGCTCAACTTCCAGTATATGTCCGATGCATATGTTAAGATGTACAAGAACTCCAAGCCCGTTGGTGACGGCAAGGAGCCTGATATCTATATCTTCTCGGATCCTCAGTGGGAGCCCCACGAAGCACCCGATGTTGATTATAGCTGCTTAAGCGATCCCAGAACACTTTGCTACTTTGATACAAACCAGAACTGCGCTGCAATCCTCGGTATGAAGTACTTCGGTGAGCACAAGAAGGGAACACTTACCATCGCATGGGCTATCGCAAACAGAAACGGTTATGCATCATGCCACGGCGGACAGAAGGAGTACTCACTTCCCGGCGGAAAGAAGTTCGTTGCTTCCGTTTACGGTCTTTCAGGATCCGGCAAGTCAACTCTTACACATGCAAAGCACGGCGGAAAGTACGATAAGGACGGCGGCATCAAGGTTCTTCATGATGATGCGTTCATCATCAATTCCGATACCTGCGCATCCATCGCTCTTGAGCCCACCTATTTCGATAAGACGGCAGACTATCCTACAGGCTGCCCTGACAATGAGTATCTTATCACTGTTCAGAACTGCTCCGCTACCATCGACTGCGATGGCAAGATCCAGCTCGTAACAGAGGACATCAGAAACGGTAACGGACGTGCCATCAAGTCAAAGCTTTGGAGCCCTAACCGTGTTGATAAGATCGATGCTCCCGTTAATGCTATCTTCTGGATCATGAAGGATCCTACGATCCCGCCCGTTGTTAAGCTTAAGGGCGCAGCTCTTGCGGCAGTTATGGGTGCTACCCTTGCTACAAAGACATCTTCCGCAGAGCGTGTTGCTGCCGGAACAGATATGAACGCTATCAGGATCGTTCCTTATGCAAATCCTTTCAGAACCTATCCTCTCGTTAACGACTATGTGAAGTTCCACAAGCTCGTTGCTGAGAAGAATGTTGACTGCTACATCGTTAACACCGGCGACTTCATGGGCAAGAAGGTTAAGAAGGAAGACACACTCGGAATTCTTGAGACCATCGTTGAAGGAAAGGCTAAGTTCGAGAAGTGGGCCAACTTCAGTGATATCGAGATCATGAACGACTGGTCCGGAAAGACAGGCGATTTCACACCCGATTTCAACGACGCTTCCTACAAGAAGGCATTTACAGACGCCATGAACACTCGTGTTAAGGCAGTTGAAGATTTCGGAACCAAGAAGGAAGGCTATGACAAGCTTCCCGATGAGGCTCTTGCAGCTCTCAAGAAGGTTATCTCCGAGATCTAAACAAAAATACAGAATCGGTTATAAAGCTCACTCATTAAGGGGTGAGCTTTTTTTATTGAAAAACATAACTGAATATGAAAGAAAAGAAAAAACAAAATATTATGTCTGTTCACACCGCCCTAACGCTCATACGATGGGGTCCCTCCCCTGCTTCGCAGCGGTCCTCCCCATTGTCGTGAATTCGCAATCCGCTACGCTACTTGCTCATTAAGCGGGGGCGGTTACTGCTACGCAGAATATGCAGTGTGCTGAAACTCTTTGAAAGCAAGCTTTCAGAGTTTTAGCACACTGCATATCTGTGAACAGTAACAATTATGTTAAAAAAAATGAAAAAAACTAAAAAAATAGTATAAAATAAAGCAAATTTATGATAAAGTTATAATTAATATTACAACTTGGAGGAACTTATTATGAAGCGTAAACTGGTACTTAGATTCGGCCTTAGAGAAAAATTCTTGCTGGCCATAGTCGTTTCGGGTCTGATCATTCTCAGTGCTGCAATGATCGTATCAGGAAGGAAATCGGAAGAAGCTTTGATGGCTGCGGTTGAAAACAACATGTACAATGTTGCGGTATCCTATGGCGAAAACATTGAAAGCCGCGGAAGAATGGCATATGAGCAGTACAAGAAGATGCTTGTCGATGTAAAGATCTCAGGCTTTGAGCACAGCTATGTATATGTTGTGGACAAAGACGGAACCATGGTTTACCACAAAAAGGTAGAAAAAGTCGGAGAACCGGTTGTAAATGAAGCGGTAAAGGGCATAGTTGAGGAACTCAAGAAAGGGAATGTTCCAGAGCCGGATGTAATTACCTATGAATTTGACGGAAAAGATAAACTTGCGGGCTATTACATCACCAAGGACTGGAATATCGTTGTGGTAACATGTGATGCAGATGATGTAAGAGCCATTACAGGAAAGCTTACTTCTTCTTTGATCGTTGTTGCTGTTGTATGTATAGCAGTATGTATAGTGCTGGGTATTCTTGTAAGCATCGCGATCTCCCGTCCCTACGGCTTTACCGTACAGGGAGCAAATCGTATTGCGGACTTGGATGTAAGAATTGACGAAAAAATGGTGTCCATGTCCAAAAGGACCGATGAAAGCGGCAACATAGCAAAATCTCTTGTGAGGGTAGGAGAAAAACTTAACGAGATCATTGTTGAACTTAAGAACGAAAGTGAGATACTTAAAAGTGACAGCGGAAAGATCAAGAGCAGCGCACAGACTATTTCAGGCGCATCAGCAGACAACTCCGCAGTAACCGAAGAGCTCAGCGCAGGCATGAACAATATAGCCGAGACCACAGAGCGTATTAAGGATCGTGTTGAAAATGTAAATACGGAAGCAACCGAACTGGATCGTGTTGCCAGAGAAAGCCGCAACGAGTCGCTTGAAGTCATTAAGAGAGCTGAGGGCCTCGGAAAGCAGAGCAACGAAGCTGCTCAGAAGGCTGAAAAGATGCTCGCGGATGTTAATGAACAGGTTAAACAGGCAACGGAAAGAGCGGAAGCGGTTACAAAGATCACCTCTCTTACCGATACCATCTCCGAGATCGCAGGACAGACCAGACTGTTGTCGCTTAACGCTTCCATAGAGGCTGCAAGAGCCGGCGAACAGGGACGAGGCTTTGCGGTTGTTGCGGACGAGATCGGAAAACTTGCACAGGACAGTACTGCCGCAGTTCAGGATATCGTACAGATCGTCGGAGAGATCCGCAGCGCTGTTGATGATATGCTTTCTACAATGAATACAACTTCTGATTTCATTAATGAACTTGTTACAAAGGAATTCGGAGAGTTTACGAAGGTTGGTAAGCAGTATGCCGAGGATGCAGGAAACTTCGGAACCACAATGGAAAGCTTCATTGGAGCTGTCAGCACGCTTAAAGAAAACGTTGACGTCATCACCCGCGCGATCGCCGAGATCAATACCACTCTTGGAGACACCAACATCGGAGTGGGCGAAATTGCCACGAGGACTCAGGAAATGGCTGAATCTACCATCGGAATCGAAAATATGATCACTGAGATTGATAACAGAGCAGAATCGCTTCTCAGGACGATCAATAAATTCAAGGTATGATGAACTGCAGAGGCTGTAATGAACAGAAATTCCGAAATAATTAAAACAAGTTTTATCGGGATCGCAGTGAATGTCCTGCTTGCGGGTTTTAAATTTGTGGTGGGACTGATCTCTAATTCCATAGCGATCACATTGGATGCTGTAAACAACTTAAGCGATGCACTGTCGTCGGTCATCACGATCATTGGTGCCAAGATCGCTGCAAAAAAACCGGACAAGAAACATCCTTTCGGACACGGAAGGGTTGAGTACCTGAGCGCTGCGGTAATAGCAATGATCGTACTGTACGCAGGTCTTACATCCCTTATCGAATCGATAAAAAAGATCATTACTCCGGAAGAACCGGATTACTCAACGGTTACACTTATTATTGTCGGAGTAGCGGTTGCGGTTAAATTCCTTTTGGGCGGATTCTTTATAGGCAAAGGAAAAAAGATCGATTCCGATTCGCTCATAATGTCCGGAAAGGATGCACGGCTGGATTCGCTGGTATCGCTGGCAACTTTGATAGCAGCGCTTGTATTCACGTTTTTCTCTTTCAGCGTTGAGGCATTCCTCGGTGTTGTTATTGCCGGTTTGATGATCCGTTCGGGAATTGAAATGATCATGGAAACCTTATCCCGTATTCTCGGAGAAAGGCCCGACAAGAGTAAGGCATTGGAAGTAAAATCGGTTGTAAACAGTTTTCCGGAGGTCAGCGGAGCCTATGACCTGGTGCTTCACAACTACGGCCCCGACATTTTGACGGGATCGGTGCATATAGAAGTTCCGGATCATATGAATGTCAGCGAACTGGACAAGCTTGAAAGAAAGATCGCCGATGAGGTCTATGTAAAGTGCAATGTGGCTCTTACGGGCATTAGTGTTTACAGTAAGAATACAAAAGATGACGAGCTGTCTGCAATGCTTAACAGGATAAGAAGGATCGTCATGGATCATGATAATATCATTCAGATGCATGGTTTCTATGCAGATCCGGTAAAGAAGGAAATGAGGTTTGATATCGTCGTTGGGTTTGAAGCGGAAGACAGGACTGCCCTTTATAACCACGTTGTGAACGAAATCCATGAACTCTATCCCGATTATGATCTCAGGGTTGGCTTTGACGCCGATCTGAGTGACTGAAATAATTATGAAAGCTGATACCTTTTTGGTTAAAAAAATTATAAAAACATCAAAGACGCTCTTCCTTGCGTTCGCGGGAATTGCTGCAGTGGCTTTATCCGGGTGCGGAAAAGAAATGTCTTCTCCCGCTCCGATACCTGCTTTGACGCCTACTTTTACACCCACACCTACTTTGACACCGACTTTTACACCCACACCCACATACACTCCCATTCCGACACAGACACCTGTGCCGACTCTCCGCCCCATAGAAGTTTCCGAGGAAATGAGGGGCTTGTATGAGTTGAACAATGATGTTATAGGGTACATCTCGATGAAGGGGACAAAGCAGCCGGAAATAGATTATCCGGTGGTACAGACCTTTGATGACCCGACGACACCCGACGTGGACGAGAGTCAGTACTATCTTAAAAGAGGTCTTGATAAGCAAAAGCTTGAAAGAGGAACACTCTTTATGGATCAGAACAGTGAAAGCGGAGTCGGATACAAAGAGGATTCCTATGCAGGCGGGGTCAAGCCCTCGACCGTTATGATGATATACGGTCATAACATGAAAAAGGGCATGATGTTCGGCTATCTGTACTTGTTCCTGAAGCATGATTATGCTATGGAGCACAGATATATCCAATATAAAACCCTGTATGAACAGAGGACTTATATGGTCATATCCGTTTTCAGAAGCCATGTTTTTTATGCCTCTCAGGAGATGAACTATTCAAAAACAAATGACCCGTTTTTTAAGTATTACAAATTCACGGGGGATATTGACAAGGAAAGTTTTGAATACTGGTATGCTAACGTATGCAGTCATGATATGGCCGACCTTCCGAGACACAATGTAAGATACGGGGACGAATTCCTGGTGCTTTCGACCTGCGGAAGTGAGGATGAATACGGCAACTACAATGACATGGGCAGAGTTTGCCTTGTGGCGGTAAGGATCGACTGAGCATATGCAAAGCAGATCGAGGTGATCGCCTGAAGAGTAGTGAACAGGATGTAAACAGTGAGTCCGAAATGCTTGAGACATTTGAGGACTCACTTTTTTCATTGCGATATGCGTGAAAAGGTGCTATAATCTCAATAATTCGGCAATTTGTGATATTATCGGATAATGAATTGAGATAGAAGAGGGTAAAAACATGGCAAAAGAAAAGATAATTTTAACGGGAGACAGACCGACAGGTAAACTGCACATCGGACATTACATCGGATCCTTGAAGAGTAGAGTCGAACTTCAGAATTCAGGTGAATTTGACAAGATCTTCATTATGATCGCGGATGCCCAGGCACTTACGGACAACTTCGACAATCCCGAAAAGGTGCGTCAGAATATTATAGAAGTGGCACTTGATTATCTTTCGGTAGGCCTTGATCCTGCGAAGAGCAATCTCTTCATTCAGTCACAGATCTCAGAGCTTACAGAGCTCACGTTCTTCTATATGAATCTTGTTACGGTTTCCAGATTGCAGAGAAATCCTACGGTTAAATCGGAAATTCAGATGAGGGATTTTGAAGCAAGCATTCCCGTTGGATTTTTCAACTATCCCATCAGTCAGGCGGCGGACATTACAGCTTTTAAGGCAACCACCGTTCCCGTTGGTGAGGATCAGCTTCCCATGATCGAGCAGACAAAGGAGATCGTTCATTCCTTTAACAGGATCTACGGCGAAACACTTGTTATGCCGGAAGCATTGATACCCAAGAACGGGGCGCAGGGAAGACTTCCCGGAGTTGACGGTAAGGCTAAAATGAGCAAGTCGATCGGAAACTGCATTTATCTTTCCGACAGCAAAGAAGCGGTTCAGGAAGCCATCATGAAGAAGATGTACACAGATCCTCTTCATATAAACGTTGCAGATCCCGGTCATATTGAAGGGAACATGGTATTTACTTATCTGGATGCTTTCAGCAATCAGCAGCAGCTTGAAGCATATCTTCCCGGATATGCAAACCTCGACGAGGTTAAGGAGCATTACAAGAGAGGCGGTCTCGGAGATGTTAAGCTTAAGAGGTTCCTGATCAATGTACTTGAGGACGAGCTGGCTCCCATCCGTGCAAGACGCGCCGAGTACGAGAAGGACATCCCCGCGGTTTACGACATTCTTAAGAAAGGCACGGAAGCGGCGCATGAAGTTGCTGCCAAGACTTTAAGCGAAGTAAAGGCTGCCATGAAGATAAACTATTTTGACGATGTTGAGCTGATCAAGGCTCAGTCGGAGAAATACCAGAGGAATTAATAATGTACAAATATCTTTTGTTTGACGCAGACGAAACATTATTTGACTTTTTAAGGGCTGAAAAAACAGCCCTTAAATTAGCTTTTGGGGATTGTAATATTCCCTTTAAGGATGAGTTTGTACCGATCTATTCCGAGTTGAATTCAAAGCTTTGGAGAAGACTGGAGCGGAAAGAGATCACAAAGCCCGAACTTTTGGCAAGAAGGTTTGCGGATCTGTATGAAGCTCTGGGGTTTGCGGACAGCGATCCGGAGTTAATGCGGGAGGCTTATCAGAGACGGCTCGGGGAACAATGTTTCCTGCTTCCCGGAGCCTTGGAACTGGTAAAAAAGCTGTCGGAGGATCACAAGCTGTACCTCATAACAAACGGTCTGAAGACAACACAGAGCACCAGACTTTCCCGTTCGGGGCTGCTGCCCTATCTTTCGGGAGTTTTCATATCCGAAGAGGTGGGCTGCGAAAAACCCGATCGCAAATATTTCGAAAAGGTTAAGGAAGCCATCCCCGGATTCAGAGAGGAGGAGGCACTTATTATAGGAGATTCTCTCACCTCCGATATATTGGGAGGCAACAACGCGGGCATTAAGACCGTCTGGTTCAATCCAAAATGCAAACGCAACGAGACAAAGGCAGTACCTTATTACGAGATCAGGAAGCTTGAGCAGATCTATGAGATTTTGTAACATTTCTTTAATTTGACTATTGTTTTTGTAGGTGATAAAATCTAACATATGTGCTAGATTGCACAAAATCTGACATTCAGGGGGTTCTGAAACAATATGAAAACAGCTGTGGTAACTGACAGTAACAGTGGAATTACGCAGGCAGAAGCAAAAGAAATGGGGATCTTCGTTCTTCCTATGCCTTTTTTTATAAATGACGAGCTATTTTACGAGGACATCACCCTTACACAGGAGCAGTTCTACGAAAAACTGCTGCAGGACGCAAACATTAAGACCAGCCAGCCTTCTCCCGGAGAGGTTATGGACATGTGGGACAAGGTCCTCGAAGAATATGACGAGCTGGTTTACATTCCCATGTCTTCAGGCCTCAGCAAGTCCTGCGAGACGGCTTATATGCTTGCAAACGACTATGAGAATAAGGTTTATGTCATTGACGATCAGAGAATTTCCATCACCATGCGCCGTGCGGTCTACGATGCGCAGGAGATGATAAAGAACGGTAAAACAGCGGCGGAGATCAAGGCAAAGCTTGAGGAAGAAAAGCTGGAATCAAGCATCTATATTACCCTTGAAACCCTCAAGTATCTTAAAAAGGGCGGCAGGATCACGCCTGCGGCCGCAGCCATCGGAACGGTGCTGAACATTAAGCCCGTTTTGCAGATTCAGGGGCAGAAGCTTGATGCCTATACAAAGGTGCGCGGAAAAGATGCCGGCAGAAAAAAGATGATCGATGCTGTCCGTAAGGATCTGGACACCAGATTTGCAAAGTATAAGGGACAGATGCACCTTGACCTTGCTTATTCGGGCAATTACGAAGAGGCTTTGGGCTGGAGAGACCAGGTTCTTGAAGCATTTCCCGAATTTGATGTGAAGGACGTGCATATGGATGCTCTTTCTCTTTCCGTTTCCTGCCACATCGGACACGGAGCTTTGGCAGTGGCAGTATCCAAGAGCGTTTATTAAAAGGAACAAGCTATGTACAAATTGATATGCAAAGATAAAAATGCAAAAAGAGGGGAGTTTAAGACCGTTCACGGGACGATCCAGACTCCCGTTTTCATGAATGTGGGAACCGTGGGTGCCATTAAGGGCGCCGTTTCCACCATGGACCTTAAAGAGATCGGAACTCAGGTGGAGCTTTCCAACACCTACCATCTTCATGTTCGCCCCGGAGACGAGGTTGTGAAGAAAATGGGGGGACTTCACAGGTTTATGAACTGGGATCGCCCGATCCTCACGGATTCCGGCGGGTTTCAGGTTTTTTCTCTCGCGGGCTTAAGAAAGATCAAGGAAGAGGGAGTTACCTTTAATTCCCACATCGACGGGCATAAGATCTTCATGGGACCCGAGCAGAGCATGCAGATCCAGTCAAATCTCGCCTCCACGATAGCCATGGCATTTGATGAATGCCCTTCGAGCCGTGCAGAGAGAGATTACATTCAGAAGTCGGTGGATCGTACAACCAGATGGCTTGTACGCTGCAAGACGGAAATGGCACGACTTAACTCACTGGAAGACACGATCAACAAAAACCAGATGCTCTTTGGTATCAATCAGGGCGGAGTCTTTGATGACATCCGTATCGAGCATGCCAAGAGGATCTCGGAGCTGGACCTTGACGGATATGCAATAGGGGGACTTGCCGTGGGCGAGACTCATGAAGAAATGTACAGGATCATTGAAAGCGTTACTCCTTACCTTCCTCTTGAAAAGCCTACGTACCTCATGGGAGTCGGAACTCCCGAAAACATCCTTGAAGCGGTTGAGCGGGGAGTCGATTTCTTTGACTGCGTCTACCCGTCTCGAAACGGAAGACACGGAAATGCCTACACGAATCATGGAAAGATGAATCTTAACAACGCAAAATATGAGCTGGATGAGAGACCCCTGGACGAAAAGTGCGGCTGTCCCGCATGCAGGAACTATAGCAGAGCTTACATTCGCCACCTCATGAAGGCGGGAGAGATGCTGGGCATGAGGCTTCTCGTGCTTCACAACCTGTACTTCTACAATCATCTTATGGAGGAGATCAGAGAGGCAATAGAGCAGGGCAGATACTCGGAATATAAAAAGGCTAAAATAGATGCTATGCGACAGGGAGAAGACTAAGTTGGAAATATTTAGTCTTTTTCCGTTTGTTATATATTTTTTATTTGACTTTATGGTAAAATCATAGTAAAGTAAAGCGCGTTAGCACATTATCTTGGGGTTACCCGAATACAGTAAGAGAGGTTTTTAGAATGGATATGTTTTTTGCAATCGCAACAACAGCAGAGGGCGGCGGCCTTTTGGGCGGTCCTGTTATGCTTGTTTTTTACCTTGTTTTGATCGGCGGTCTCATGTATTTCATGATCATCCGTCCTCAGAAGAAGCAGCAGAGACAGCAGGATGAACTCATGAACTCACTTGAGATCGGTGACAGCGTCTGCACAACAGGCGGTTTCTACGGAGTAGTTATCGACAAGGTTGATGAAAACGTAGTTATAGTTGAGTTCGGTAACAACAAGAATTGCCGTATTCCTATGAAAAAGACGGCTATCGTTGAGGTTGAGAAGCCTTACGATCCCAATAAAGCCGCAAATACGTCCACAACTCCCGAAGAGCCCAAGAAGAGCCTTTTCGCAAAGAAGGATAAGGACGAATTAAAGTAAAAGCAATAAAAAAAATAATATAAAACGAGGTGCTTCAAAATGAAGAAAAGATTTCTCATTTACTTAGCGGTACTCAGTTTACTCTGCGGTTGCGGAGATGCGAGAGTGCAGAAAGGAGGCGCCGACAGCAAAACAGTGACCGAAGGTGGAAGCCTTTTGGTCGGAATCACACAGGATCTAGACAGTCTTGACCCACACGTTGCAGTTGCGGCAGGAACCGACGAAGTTCTGTACAATATCTTCGAAGGCCTTGTAAAGGTCGATGAAAAGGGCAATATGAATCCGGCAGTAGCTGAAAGCTACAAGATCTCGGAGGATGCGAAGACTTACACATTTACTCTTCGCGACAATGTCAAGTTTCATAACGGAGATGTTGTAACAACTGAAGACGTGGTTTACTCACTGAAAAGGTGTGCCGGGTTCACAGAAGCATATGATCCTAATGTGCTTGTGGAGTCGGCGCTTTCTATTGTTACGGACATATATGCTCCGGACGAAAAAACCGTAGTTTTGACTCTTTCAGAGCCTAATACGGAACTCATTTACTATTTAAACAGTGCCATTATTCCTGCGGACTATAAGGATCAGGCAAAGGCTCCCGTCGGAACCGGCCCCTTCAAGTTCGTGTCCTACGAGCCTTTACAGAGCTTCGTGATCGAAAAGAATAATGACTACTACGGCACAAAGCCCCATTTGGACAAGGTTACCTTTAAGATCTTTGCAAACGTGGATGCGGCTTTTATGGAACTTCTCGCCGGCTCCGTGGATGTAATGACTCAGCTTCAGGCGGATCAGTGCAAGCAGCTGGAAGACAAGTACAACATCGTGGGAGCAAGCTATAACCTTGTACAGGCTCTTTTCCTTAACAATGATTTTGAGCCTTTTAAGAATGTCAAGGTTCGTCAGGCGCTGTGCCATGCCATTGACAGAAACGAGATCAACCAAATGATCTCCGAGGGACAGGGCAGCCTTATCGGCAGCGGTATGTTCCCGGGAATATCCACCTACTTTGCGGATGACCTTGTAAACTACTATGATTACAATCCCGAGAAGGCCAAGACTCTCCTCAAGGAAGCAGGGTACGAAAACCTGAGCTTTACCGTAAGGATCCCTTCCGCCTATGATTCACACGTGGCTACCGGACAGATCATAGTGGAGCAGCTCAAGAAGGTCGGAGTTACCATGAAGATCGACACGATCGAGTGGTCCTCTTGGCTTTCGGATGTATACAGGAACAGAGAATTTGAGGCTACCATCATCGGTCTTGACGCAAACCTGGCTCCTTCGGACATCCTTAAGAGATACAATACCACAGCAAAGAACAACTTTATCAACTATAAGAACGCTTCCTTTGATGAAGCTTACAAGAGTGGGGTGAATTCCATCAGCACCGATGATAAGATCAAGTACTATCATGAGTGCCAGGAACTTCTCACCAAGGATGCGGCATCCGTATTTATCCAGGATCCCGCACAGCTCACAGCAGTAAAGAAGGGTCTGGACGGCTATACACCTTACCCGGTTTACGTCTTTGACGCATCCAAGATCTATTATTGCACTACAAAATAAGGTCGAGAAGGCATATGCCTGCTTGACCGTAACAATCGTAATAAGTGCAGGCCTGAGCCTGCTTGACGACTTAGGGAGGTCGCAGATGAAATATATCATTAAGAAAATCGCATCACTTGTGATTACGCTGTTGATCATTTCATTTGTGACCTTCCTTGCTTTTTCCGTGATACCCGGAGATGCGGCTGCTTCAAGGCTGGGCATGGATGCGACCGAGGAGCAGGTAGAGGCTTTGAGGGAAGAGATGGGGCTTAACGACCATTTTATCGTGCAGTACGGCAGGTGGTTGGGAAAGGCCCTGACCGGGGATTTTGGGGATTCGTACAGATATCATATGCCTGTAACAACGCTCATTTCCGACAGACTGGGAGCAACCCTGGGACTTGCGGTAATGTCGCTGGTGCTGATCCTGGTGGTTTCGGTCCCGCTGAGCCTTTTAAGTGCGGCAAAACCCAACGGAACCGTGGATAACGTGCTCACGGTTTTGACTCAGGTGGGGATGGCGGTTCCGCAATTTTTCTTAGGGATCGTTCTGACGCTGGTTTTCGGGATTATTCTGGCGTGGTTCAAGACGGGCGGTTACGTTTCGCCGGGAGAGGATTTCGGCGGATTTCTGAGTTTTATGATCCTTCCTGCCGTTTCGGTAGCTATCCCGAAGCTTTCCATGATGGTGAAGTACTTGCGAGACTGCATAGTTTCCGAGAAGAAGAATGACTATGTTCGCACCGCCAAGGCAAAGGGAAACGGTGAAGCTGCCATACTTTTCAAACATGTTCTGAAAAATGCCGTGATCTCGGCGATCACGTTTTTTGCGATGATAGCTGCGGAAGCATTTGCGGGCAGTATCGTAGTGGAACAGGTATTCGGAATTCCGGGCCTCGGAAGGCTTCTGGTCAATTCCATTTCAAGCAGAGATTTTCCGGTCGTTAACGCGATCGTTTTATATATGGCCGCGCTGGTGGTTGTCATGAACACCTTGGCGGATATTTCCTATCGTATCGTAGATCCGAGAGTTTCAAGGGCGGATTAGTGGCTGCAAGGGCTTAAGAATGAAGATCAAAAAGCGGATTTCGACAATCAAATATGCCAAATCCTTCAGGGCGGGCATCATAATGGTGGCAGTGATACTGGTGTTTGCGATCATCGGTCTTTGCTGGACGCCTTATGATGTGAATGAGATGAGTTACATCGCAAAGAACAGCGCGCCCTCTCTTTCGCATCCCTTCGGAACGGATAATTTCGGGCGGGATGTGCTCAGTCGTGTTATGCAGGGGGCATCGCTCTCCTTCCTGATCGCGGTTGCGGTGGTTGGAACGGGAGCCGTGATCGGAACCGTCATAGGAGCGCTGACCGGCTACTTCGGCGGGATCGTCGACACCGTGCTGATGCGTGTGAACGATGCGCTTTCGGCTTTTCCGAGTGTGCTGCTCGCGCTGGTCATTATTGCGGTGATCGGAAACGGCAAGTACAACCTGATCCTTGCCTTGGGCATAGTTTTTATTCCCAGCTATGTCAGAGTGGTGAGGGGCGAGGTTCTGAAACAGAAAGAACTGGATTATGTGAAAAACATGAAGCTCATGGGAGCATCCGATCTTCACATAATCTTTGCAGATATATTACCGAACATTAGGACTGCGCTAACCGCGTCCATCCTTATCGGTTTCCAGAACGCGGTGCTGGCGGAAGCGGGCATGAGCTATCTGGGACTCGGCGTAACACCGCCGGACCCGAGCCTGGGGCGTATGCTTTCCGAAGCGCAGAGTTGTTTGATCTACGCGCCGTGGTATGCAATAGCGCCCGGCTTAACCATATTGTTTTTGACACTGGGATTGGGATTTGTATCGCATGGACTTGCTGAACGTTAGTAAACTGAATATAAAAGTGGACGTTCCGGGCGGTGAGAAGAAGCTGGTCAAGGACGTGAGTTTCACTGTCGGCAGCGGCGAGATCCTGGGCCTTGTAGGCGCATCCGGGTCCGGAAAAAGCCTGACTTCAATGGCTATTACGCACATCCTTCGGAAGGAATACAAGATCTCTTCGGAAGAGATTACTTTTGACGGCAAAAGGCTGGACCTCATGAGCGAAAAGGAATTGTGCGACATCAGAGGCCGCGAGATAGCATATGTCTTCCAGGAGCCTATGACTTCCCTGAACCCGCTCTTAAGGATCGGGCGTCAGGTGGAAGAACCGTTGAACATCCATAATATCGAGTTTGAGTCCAAGGAAAAGAAGCTTGAGGCGGTCAAGGAAGCCTTGAGGGATGCGGGACTCGAACCCACCCGCGGACTATTGAGAGCCTATCCTCATCAGCTTTCCGGCGGTCAGCGTCAGAGAGTTATGATCGCGATGGCATTCATATGCAATCCGAAGCTTTTGGTGGCGGACGAGATCACCACGGCGCTGGATGTGGACACCACCAACATTATCGCCGAGCTTTTGATGGAAAGAAGAAAGAAGTTCGGGACTTCCATAATCTTTATCTCTCACGACACAAAGCTGGTGAAGAGAGTTTCCGACAGGATCCTGCATATGAAAAACGGAGAAATGGTGGAGGATATTGAGAAGCTTTCGGAAGAGGCTGAGGTAAGAAAGAACACGGTTAAGAAGCAGGAAGCGGATGAAACAGGGGAAAAGGACGCGAAAGTCATTTTGGAAGTGAAGGATCTCTGCTTTGCCTATGCAGACAGGAGCATTCTCGGGAAAGTCACCCTGAAGCCGGTCCTGAAAGATGTGAGCCTTAAGCTTTACGAGGGCGAAACCCTGGGAATCGTCGGAAAGAGCGGCTCGGGGAAATCCACTCTCGTGAAGACCATATGCGGGCTGCAAAAACCCGGCTCGGGAGCCATATGCTTTGAGGAAGGATACGAGTATCCTCAGATGGTGTTCCAGGATCCTTACTCAAGCCTTAATCCTGCAAGGTCCGTGGGACGCATACTGTATGAAGCGATCCTCATGGGCGAAAGGCGGGCTGCGAAGGGGCATTCGGGCGAGCGGAAGGCAAAAAAAGTGGCAAAGACTTTAGCACGGCAAGTTGTTTTCGATATGCTGAAAAGTGTTGACTTAAAATCGGAGATAGCGTATCGTAAAATAAGCGAACTTTCGGGCGGTGAAAGACAACGGGTTGCGATCGCTACCGCTCTCATAACAAGGCCGGGCATAGTCATCCTTGACGAACCTGTGTCTGCAATTGATGCAAATGTACAGGAGCAGATCCTTGCTCTTTTAAGAAAGCTGAAAAGTACTTTCGGTTGTTCATACATTTTCATTTCTCATGACCCGGAGGTTATCGCGAAAATCTGCGATAGGGTTTTGGTTATTGAAGATGGCGGAATCAAAGGAAAAGAAAGATAAGAGTGCAAATTTCATATGGAAATACATCTGGCGGCACAGGATCGCATATTTCTTCGGTCTTGTGGCGCTTTTTGTTGTGGATTACGTGAACCTTTACGTGCCCCAGTATACGGGCGAGATCGTTGACGGACTTACCGACGGGACCCTGAATAAAGACGGACTTTTTTTGCTCGTTTTCCGTATACTCGGAATAGGTCTGATCATTATGACCATGCGTTTTTTGTGGAGATATACCCTCTTCGGCTCCTGCCGTAAGATCGAGTACGAGATCCGCGTGGACCTGTACAACCATCTGTCCGGGCAGTCGACAAACTTTTATAACAACAACAAGACCGGTGATCTCATGAGCTATTTCACCAACGACCTGGGGGCGATCCGTCAGGCGGTTGGAATGGCTGTCATCTCAACATTCGATGCCAGCGTAATGACCATCATGGTGCTGATCAAGATGGCGATATATGTAAATCTGCCTTTGACGGGGCTTGCGATCATTCCCATGATCGTGATCCTTTTCGGCGGAGTCAGGTACGGCGCTGAGATCGAGAAGAGATTTGACGAGAAGCAGGCGGCTTTTTCAAAGATGTCCGACAAGGTGCAGGAAAGCATATCGGGCATACGCGTGATCAAGGCTTTTGTTCAGGAAGATGAGGAATTAAAGAGCTTTGCAAAAACAAATGCCTATAATAAAAAGAAGAATCTTCGTATTGTGAGCCTGATGGCGGTCGTTATGCCTATGCTTGATCTTCTTATCGGAATCTCCAGTGTTATTACCCTCCTTTACGGCGGCTGGCTGGTAGTGAACGGAAAATTAAGTCCCGGACGTTTTGTGGCTTTCACCAACTATATAGGCATGTTGGTATGGCCCATGATCGCCATGGGTGATTCCATTACAAGTTTCTCACAGGGAATCGCTTCCATGAAGCGTATCGGCGCTATTTTTAAGGTTGAACCCGAGATCAGGGATACGGCCAAAACAGACAACAGTATTACGGATCTTGGCGGAAATATTGAATTTAGGAATCTGACTTTTAAATATAAGGAAAGCCTTCCGGAGGTTCTGTCGGGCATCGATCTGAAGATCCCCGCAGGTTCCTCCCTTGCCATCATCGGTAAGACGGGCTGCGGAAAGAGCACGATTGCCAACCTTCTTCTTCATATGCACAATGTGGAAGACGGGCAGATCTTCTTCGACGGCCATGACATCAACACAATTCCGCTACATGTGCTCCGTTCCAAGATAGCCTATGTACAGCAGGACAACTTCCTGTTCTCCGATACCCTGCAGACCAACATCGCGTTCGGAAAACGCGAATTTAAGGCTGCTCCCAGAAACAAGAGAATAGATAACAGGATAGTTTTAAATAAAAACGACAGTATGGAAGCCTATCTCGAAGCAGAGTTTGCGCGCCGTGAAAGCGCCGCCGACAAGGCGTATGACGATCTGGCAGAGGTTCAGGAGGCAGCAAAGGCAGCCTGCATCCATGACAACATCATGGAATTCCCGAAGGGCTACGCCACCATGGTGGGAGAACGAGGCGTCACGGTGTCCGGCGGCCAAAAGCAGCGTTCCTCCATTGCCCGTGCCCTCATGAAGGATTCCGCGATACTGATCCTGGATGATTCCCTCTCCGCGGTAGACACAGACACCGAGGAGCAGATCCTCACCAACCTTAAGAAAAACAGGGCCGGCAAGACCACCATCATCATCGCCCACAGGATCTCCACCATCGAGCACTGCGACAAGATCGCAGTCCTTGACGATGGCAAGATCGTGGAGTACGGCTCCCATGCCGAGCTTATAAAGCTCGGCGGCCAATATGCCCAGCTCTACGAAAAACAAAAGCTGGAGGAGGCCCTCGCCTGAAATGAACCTCGGGGACGGGGTTATGGTGTCATTTTTTGAAACCTCGGGGACGGGGTTATGGTATCATTTTTGAAAAAAAATCGGGAGTTCCCAATAATAGATACATCGGAAATAGAAAAAAAGGGAAAATCGATGTAAATAGCATTATAAATAGGGATTTTAACAAGATGGAAAACTTAGAGAAAAAACAGAAGAAAAAGTCCGTGTTTTCGAGGCTTTTAAAGTATGCGGCACCCTATGCGGGAAATTTGGCTCTGGCGCTCTTTTTGGTACTGACCATAACTGCGCTGGATCTGTACAGACCTGTGATACTCGGTAATGTTGTGGATATATTTTCGGAGTCGGGAGATTTCAACGCAGTCAAAGGATATGCCTTAAGGTACCTGGTCACCATAGTGCTGATTTTCGGCTTCAACTTTGCGCAGACCTGGATCCTGGCACTTACAGGACAGAAGATCATCTACAATGTGCGTCAGCAGGTGTTTGAGCACGTGCAGTCCCTTTCACTCAGATTTTTTGATATTACGCCCGTGGGCAGGATCGTGACAAGAGTGACCAACGATGTTGAAGCGCTGAATGAAATGTTCACGCAGGTTTTGATCAACCTGATCAAGAATTCCGTGAAGATCATCGGACTTGCGGTGGTAATGCTGATACTTGATTGGAAACTGGCGCTTCTCGGATTTGCGCTGGTTCCCGTAATTGCAGTCCTCACCTACTTTTTTCGCTCAGTTTCCAGAACCACGTATAAGATAGTCCGCACCAAGCTGACTGCGCTGAACACCTATCTTTCAGAGCACCTTTCCGGGATGAAGGTGATCCAGATCTTCGCTAAGGAGAAGGCGAAGAATGCTGAATTCAAGGAGAGAGCAGAGGATCTTTACCACGCTTCCTTCCGTGAAATGATGGTGTTTGCCATTTTCAGACCTGCAATGTACATACTTTCTATTATAGCGCTGGTCACTATCCTAAGTGCCGGCGGTGTGGATGTGCTTAACGGAACTATCACGGTGGGTACGCTTTATATCTTTTACAATTACATAAATCAGTTTTTCGAGCCCATACAGTCGCTGGCGGAGCAGTTTGGAACATTGCAGCAGTCTATGGCTTCGGCGGAAAAGATCTTTACACTGCTGGACGATGACACCAAGATCAGGGAAAGCCTGAATCCTGTCGGCATAGATAAAGTGAAGGGGCGTATAGAGTTCAAGCATGTATGGTTTGCTTATAATAATGAGGATTGGATCCTCAAGGATGTGTCCTTCGTCATCGAGCCCGGCTCCAGCGCGGCATTTGTGGGCGCGACGGGCGCAGGAAAGTCTTCCATCCTCAACCTGATCGGACGCTACTATGACATACAGAAGGGCTCCATCACCATCGACGGAGTGGATATCAAAGACCTGAAGATTGCCGATCTGCGACATGCCATCGGCCAGGTTCAGCAGGATGTGTTCCTTTTTACCGGCGACATCAAGAATAATATTCGGTTGAAGAATGAAAATATCACAGACGAGGAGATCGTGAAGGCCGCCAAAACCGTTAATGCGGATGGATTCATCTCCCGCCTCGAGCATGCATATGACGAGTATGTCACAGAGCGCGGTTCCACCTTCTCTGCCGGCGAGCGCCAGCTCATCAGCTTTGCGAGAACGCTGGCATATGATCCTGCGATTCTCGTGCTCGACGAAGCAACCGCAAACATAGATACCGAGACCGAGAGTTTGATCCAGGATGCGCTTGCCCGCCTCATGAAGGGCAGGACCACTATTATGGTTGCCCATCGTCTTTCCACCATCCAGCATGCGGACAAGATCATGGTAATGCATGACGGCCGCCTTGTTGAAGAAGGTAATCACAAGGAACTCATCGCCAAAGAAAACGGCTACTACAAGAAGCTTTATGAGATCCAGCTGGAGAATCAGGGCTAAAATGACACCATAACCCCGTCCCCGGGGTTCAACGAGAAAAGTCGTATGCTGCGTCAATATCCAAACCGGAGATGACCAGTCTGTAAGAACCCTCGGGAAGTTCTCCGTAGTAACTCAGGTCATAGGTGTGCTTGCGGGATTCGCCCATGGGCAGGCCGTAAGCGATATCGTTCACGGTCAGATCTTTTTTAAGAGGAACCGCGTACCAGGTGTCATCCAGCAGAATTTCCAAGCCCCAGTATTCGCCGTAGATCCAATCCATACCAAGGTTATTTGTGACCTCGAGTTCCAGCTTTGTGCCGTTTTCTCCGGTCTTTTTCACAACGAGCCTGTTGTTGACATCTGAATTACAGGGATTCAAAAATTCTTTCTTCCAGCCCGACTGACCGTTCGCAACATAGTAGCTGCAAGGCATCGCCATCCCACCGCAGTACTGCGTTTCCCGCCAGGCATAGCGACTCTCAAACCCGGTAAAGTCATAGTCAAATTCATATCCCCTACCGTCCGCTAAAATTGCAAATCCTCCTGCGAAAAGGATATTTAAATCCTCGCCCGATCTGCTTCCGATATTGATCCCGTAGAAAGGGGCGGATGCCTTGGAAACACCGTAATCCGCAACGGGAAATGCCTTCACTTTGGACAGTTCGGAGAGGATATCCTTGATCGACCGTTCATCAAAGAGATAGCGAATGGTAGTGGTGCTTCCGTCATAGACATAGAAAGCCAGCGCACTGCTCTCAGGGGATGCGTCTTTCAGATACTCGGAGACCTCTTTTTTGGAAACTGAGGATCCGCAGCCTGCGAGGGAGGCAATTGTAGTCAGAGTCATGATAAAGACCAACAGTGTTGTAAAGATTTTTTTCATATGATTTCCTTTCTGCCCAAGGAAATGAAAATGATCATTCATCTATTTTGTGCGATAGTTTGTATGCTTATTCGTCGGGTCGCGGCGCGCGGACTCGATGATCACGCGGCCGACAGATGAAGTAGGGCCGTCATCCGGTACCTTGACAACCGGAATGCCGTCCTCGTTTACTTGAACCTCAATCTCCGGAATGGCTGCGTCGTCAATCATTTTGTCGTGCCTGGACATTGTTCGGATCATAATTGAAGATACTATAAAGAGAACAATAATGAAGCCTATGAAGCCCCAGATCGACTGTAAGGTTGTCGAGTAGTCATATATTCCGTGGACCAAAGTCGGCATTGCGACCGCCAGGAATCGGAAGAGGGAGGATATGCCCTCATTTCCTTTGTTCTGCTGCTTTTTGGCAAAGGCATAGAAAACACCCATGAAAACGCCGAAGCTTGCATGGCCGGGGATCGCAGTGACTGCGCGGACCAGAGCGGTGGAGAAGCCGCCTTCTATTATATAAAATACATTTTCCAATATTGCGAAGCCGAGGGAGGTGAAGACCGCATACACCACACCATCGTACGAACAGTTGAAATTCGGGTTTTCCCAGGTGAGCAGGCGCATGAGAAGGTATTTGAAAAATTCCTCGGTCAGAGCGACCACGATCATAAATTTCCAGAAGTTCGTTTGGTTTTCGGAAGAAAAAGGAATGTAGGAGAAGAGTTTCTCTCCCAGAAGTTCAAAAAGCACCGCAAATACAGTGGCGAGAAAGCCGCCAAGCACAAGTTTCAGGAGCAAATCGCCGGGTTCGCGCTCAGTACGGTCTTTCAAATAAACATAGACAAGTATGAGGATTGCGGGCAAGGCTGCCGCAGACAAAAGAATAGCTGTATACATAAGCCACCTCCGATCAATGAAACCATAATATCAAATGAAATGAGTTTACACAATGTCAAAACAGACAGGTATAGAAGTAAAAAATGAACCCATAACCCCGTCCCCGGGGTTCACTTAAAAATGAACCCATAACCCCGTCCCCGGGGTTCATTGACTAAAGGGGGGCGGCGTAGTATAATTTGCGCGTGGCGGAAGGCCGCTTGAACTACAGGATACAAGGAGAGAAATGATGAGGAAGATAGTATCGTTGATATTGGCGCTGGTTATCGCTATTACATGCACAGGATGCGGGAATGGTATAAATACAAGGGACGTGTTCCGCTATTTAAAGGAAGCGGAAGAGGGAAGTGAATTGTACTTCAGTGTATATGAGGGAAAGACAACAACCATATATACACTGGAGGAGGATAAGCAGGTTAAAAAGATCCTTAAGGAGCTTTCGAGAGTTAAGGCGGTTCCTGTGTCGGATTGGAATCCTGCGGAGGAGCAGGAGCCGTATTACGGGATTGCTGTAAAGGCGTTGGGCGGAACGAGCCTGCAGATGTTCTTTGCAAACGGAAAAGTAATGCTTGAGGACGGCAGACAATATGAGTTTGATTACGATCTTTCAAAGTTTCAGGGGAAATATGCTTGGAGTAAAACGGACTATCGCGCCGGATGCTATGTGCCTTGCGCATATTATCTGGCTCGTACGGAGGAAGGATTTGACGAGAGGTTTCTTACTGAAAGCAACAGGGAAGTAAATGATAAGATTGAGATCCTGTTTGACCTTGAAAAGGGTGAGGACGAGTTTGATGACATTTATATGTGGGATTGCGTGATCTACAATAATATGGGCATGGATTTTGTGTACGGAGCCGAGCAGGATGTTGAAGTCGAGATCGACGGTGCTTGGTATCATGTTCCGATCAGGCGCAGCCCGGTGATTTATGATTCCGCTGAAAGAACAGTCCCGATGGGAGGCAGCCGGGAAATAACATTTTATATGGAAGAGTACGATGACCTGCCGAAGGGCAAATACAGGGTGCTTGCGATCGGAAAAGATGTGTGCGGTGCCATGGAATTTAACATTAACTGAGGCATATATGCCGTGGAGTTATAGGTTGCGAAAAGAATACCCCTAATGTATAATAAAAAGGCTGTCAGCATTGACGGCAAAGTGTAAAAATAGAAAGAGGTTAATATGGCACAGGAATTAAAAAAACGCAGCGAAGTTGCTGTGGAAAACACTTGGAAACTTGAAGACATATACAAAGATAAGGCCGCATGGGAAGCTGAACTTAAGGAGATCGAAAAGATCATCGATAAGATCGCGGCGATGAAGGGCAAGCTTTGCGAAAGCGGAAAGTCCTTATATGCCTACTATGAAAATCTGGAAATCTTCGCACAGAAGATCGAGAAAGCATTTAACTATACGTCCCGCCTTTCGGACCAGGACACAAAGAATGCGGAGAACCAGGCGCTTGATATGAAGATGGAAAGCTTCTATCACAGCATGATTGAGAAGATATCCTTCACGGAGCCTGAAATCCTGGCAGGTCTCACGACCAAGCTGGACGAGCTGTACAAGGACGAGCCGAAGCTTCACGAGTTCGATGTGGAGATCAAGGAAAGTCTCCGTACAAAGGATCACACACTTTCTCCCGAAATGGAAAATCTCCTTGCATCCGCAAGTGAAGTGCTTGGCTGTGCGGGAACGACTTTTGGCATGTTCAACAATGCAGACGTTGTATTCCCGGAGATCACGGACGATAAGGGCGAGAAGATCCGTATTACACACGGAAGGTACAGAATGCTCCTTGAGAATCCCGATGTAAGGGTTCGTAAGGATATGTTCGAGAATTACTATAAGATGTTCATAGATTACAAGAACACGCTTGCGTCCAACTATCAGGCGCATGTAAAGGGGCATGTGTTCATGGCTAAAGCGAGAAAATATGCTTCTGCCCTTGAGCGCGGCGTTCAGATCAACAACGTTTCTCCTCAGGTTTACAAGAATCTCCTTGATGTCGTAAACAAGAACATGGACAAGATGCACCGCTATATGGCTATCCGTAAGAAGGTGCTCGGCCTTAAGGAACAGCATATGTATGACCTGTTCATACCGCTTGTGGAGGGGGTTGACAAGAAGATCCCCTTTGAAGAGGCTAAGCAGATGGTGCTTGAGGCGCTTGCACCCATGGGCGAGGAGTATCTCTCCGTGATCAAGAGAGCGCTGAACGAGCGCTGGATCGACATATATGAGAATGAAGGAAAGAGAAGCGGCGCATATTCAGCCGGAGTATACGGAGTTCATCCCTATGTCCTCCTGAACTATGACGGCGGTCTTGATTCGGTATTCACTCTCATCCACGAGCTGGGACATGCTATGCACTCCTATTTCTCGGCGCAGGCACAGACCTGCCTCCATGCGGATTACAAGATCTTCGTGGCCGAGGTGGCATCCACCTGCAATGAGGCGCTTCTCACAAGGTACCTCCTGAGCAAGACAACGGACAAGAAGGAACGTGCATATATCATCAACCATATGCTGGATGACTTCAGAACCACTCTTTATCGTCAGGCCATGTTTGCAGAGTTTGAATACAAGACACATGAGATGGTTGAAAACGGAATGAGCCTGACAGCAGACGCACTTTCCAAGCTTTACTACGAACTCAACGTGAAGTACTACGGCGATGCGGTTGTGAGCGATCCCCAGATTGCATATGAGTGGTCGAGAATCCCTCACTTCTTCTACAACTTCTACGTTTATCAGTATTCCACAGGTTATTCGGCAGCCCTTGCGCTCAGCAACAGGATCCTGACCGAAGGCAAGCCTGCTGTGGAGGATTACTTCAAGTTCCTTCGCGGCGGCTGCACCATGTCTCCTACCGACCTGCTCAAGGTTGCCGGCGTCGACATGACAAGTCCCAAGCCGATCGAGGATGCTCTGCAGATCTTCTCGGATATGATGGACGACTTTGAAAAATGCATATAATTACTGAAGCTGCCGTAAACGGCATATGAAACTTCGTTTCATATGTATCGGCACAAATAAGGTCCGCTCTCGCAAACGCAGTTTGCAGAGACGGCCCTTTTTTGTGCTAATCTAGCGACAAAGTCGCTAGATACCGTTTACAGCAGCGAAGGCTATTACCCCCGCCCCGACACACGAGCAAGAAGCGAAGCGGATTGCGAGTGAAAAATGCGCTCCCGCCCCGACACAATTCTTCGCTTTATAAGCTAACTAATTTACAAAAATCATATTGACAAATCGTTGTCAGTGTTCTACAATATTTTGACTCTAAATAGAAATGGAGATAAACGATGGCTGAAGTTAAGAAAAATTTGATGACCTATGAGCATCTTAAAGAGCTTGAGACTGAGCTTGAAGATCTCAAGGTAAACAGAAGAAGAGAGATTGCCGACAAGATCAAAGAGGCAAGAGAACAAGGTGACCTTTCCGAGAATGCCGAATATGATGCGGCTAAGGATGAGCAGAGGGATATCGAAGCCAGGATCGAGCAGATCGAGGGTATTCTCAAAAATGCTGAAATCGCAGATGATGAGGATTTCAAGGGCGGTAAGATTAACTTTGGTTGCAGAGTAACAATTCTCGATGTGGAATTTAATGATACTTTGGAGTATAAGATCGTTGGTTCTACCGAAGCAAACATCTTAAAGGGACTCATTTCCAACGAATCTCCTCTCGGTGTTGCATTGCTCGGACACAAAAAGAATGATGTTATTGAAATTGAATCACCTGAAGGCTTTATTAAGTATAAAGTGTTAAAAGTGGAAAAAGGTTGATAATGAGCCCCCGATTTTTGGGGGCTTTATTGTTTGAAAGGGCATACTATGAAAATACTTGTATTATCCGATTCTCACGGAAAAGAAGGATATGTGTATGATATTATGCGTGCCAATACGGACGTTAATGCCGTAATACATCTGGGAGACGGGGAAGACGATATGGGACTTGCTCTTGCCGAGCTGCCGGCTTTCAGGAATAAACCGGTTTATCAGGTGCGTGGGAATTGCGATCCGGAAGGATTGCCTCAGTGCCGGTTTGAAAACATCGGCGGGTTCAGGTTTTATATTACCCACGGGCATATGCAACAGGTGAAATACGGGAAGTTTAAACTGCTGGGCGATGCCAGAAAGATGGATCGCAACGTTGTGTTGTTCGGGCATACGCATTCACAGTTTTTGGAGGAATACGACGGCACGTGGCTCTTTAATCCCGGCGCGGTCGTGAACTTGAACTACGGAGTGATTTCGATAAACGAAGCGAAACACGAGATAGGGTTTGAGCACTTTTGAGACAATGATGAGGGGAGGAAAAGGTGAAGGGGAGAACTGTAGGAAATAAAGTTTTGTCGGGAATGTCATGGGCACGTGAAATTTCATTTCACGTGTTTAAAAAGGCAAATAGCCCGCTCTCGCAAATGAATTTGCGGAGACGGGCCTTTTGCCTTTTAACCATGTAAGCGGAGCTTACATGGCCCATGACATCCCGGACAAAACTGAATTCACACTCCCCCCTGCTCCGCATCCTACCCTTCACTCTTTTCAAACCGCCTCAAGCTATTGACTCACTTGACAAACCCCTGCCGCTGATGTAAAATTTCCAAATTAGTTTAAAAAATATAGGAGGGACCGAAATGGCCGAAAATAATCAGAACAGGAACGAGCAGGCACCACAGCAGGATGTGAACCAGCTTCGCAAGGTGCGTCGCGAAAAGCTCGCAGCGCTTCAGGAAGCGGGACGTGATCCTTTCAGGCACACAAAATTTGACGTTGAACAGCATACGGACGAAGTCAAAAAGCTTTATGAGGAGCATGAGGCGAAGAAACTCGCAGGCAGAACAGCTCCTGTAACGGACGGCATGGACGAAGCAGCGGCCAGAGAAGTCCTTAAGGCAGATTATAATGAAATACGCGCCATCATGGATGCTGAGCCTATCCACGTTTCCGTTGCGGGACGTATGATGTTCAAGCGCGTAATGGGTAAGGCTTCCTTCGCAAACATCCGTGATCTCAAGGGAGACATTCAGGTTTATGTTTCCAGAGATGCACTCGGTGAGGAAGCATATGCAGAATTCAAAAAGTCAGACTTAGGCGATATCTACGGCGTTAAGGGCTACATCTTCAGGACTATGACCGGTGAAGTCTCCATCCACGCCGAGGAAATGACTCTTCTCAGCAAGAGCCTTCAGGTGCTCCCCGAGAAGTTCCACGGACTTACCGATCAGGATATGAAGTATCGTCAGAGATACGTTGACCTCATCATGAATCCCGAATCCAGAGACGTGTTTGTAAAGCGTTCTCAGATCATCCGCGAGATCCGTAATTTCCTTGCGGACCGCAATTTCATGGAGGTTGAAACACCCATGCTCGTTGCCAACGCAGGCGGAGCGGCTGCAAGACCTTTCATCACCCACTACAACGCATTAAACGAGGATTTCAAACTCAGAATTTCCCTTGAGCTTTACTTAAAGAGACTCATCGTCGGCGGTCTCGAGCGCGTGTTTGAGATTGGTCGTGTGTTCAGAAATGAAGGCCTGGACACCAGACACAACCCTGAGTTCACCCTCATGGAGCTTTATCAGGCATATACGGACTATGAAGGTATGATGGAACTTACCGAGAGCATGTTCCGTTACCTGGCAGAGAAGGTGCTCAGAACCACCAAGTTCAAGTACGGCGATGTAGAACTTGACTTCGGAAAGCCTTTCCGCCGTCTCACCATGACAGACGCCGTGAAGGAATATGCAGGCATAGACTTTGACAAGGTTGCTACGGACGAAGAGGCAAAGAAGCTCGCCGACGAACATCACATCGAGTACCAGAAGTTCCACACCAAGGGTGATATCCTTAACCTTTTCTTTGAAGAGTATTGCGAAGAAAAGCTTGTACAGCCCACTTTTGTAATGGATCATCCTCTTGCTATCTCTCCTCTTACCAAGAAGAAGCCGGACGATCCCAACAAGGTTGAACGTTTTGAGCTTTTCATCAACACATGGGAAATGTGCAACGCCTACTCCGAGCTCAACGATCCCATCGATCAGCGTGAGCGTTTTGCTGCACAGGATAGAAATGCGGACGCAGGTGACGAAGAAGCCGAGCATACAGATGAAGATTTCCTGAATGCCCTCGAGATCGGCATGCCTCCGACGGGTGGTATCGGTTACGGTATCGACAGACTGGTAATGCTGCTCACCGACAGCCAGGCGATAAGGGATGTACTTTGCTTCCCGACACTAAAGTCGTTGAGTTAAGCGGGTGTGAAAGCCTATTATTCTTTTCTTTGTTTTCAATGTATATTCATCAACGGGCGCCTTTCTTTGGCGCCCGGAATCTGTTGTTCAATCTTTGTTTCATTTTTTAATTCCTGTTTTGTTGAAATAACAAGTTGATAGTGGCTAAAATTTTAGCTTTTGTTTTTTTAGCCACGGCTTTGCAGGACGTAGGGGGTGAAAAAGCAAGGTAAGAGTGGCTAAATCCGAAATTCTTGCGTTCTTAGCCACGGCTTTGCAGGACGTAGGGGGGGAAAATGCAAGATAAGAGTGACTAAATCCGAAATTTTTGCGTTTTTAGCCACGGCTTTGCAGGACGTAGGGGGTGAAAAAGTGAGATAAGAGTGGCTAAATCCGAAATTCTTGCGTTCTTAGCCACGGCTTTGCAGGACGTAGGGGGTGAAAAAGCAAGGTAAGAGTGACTAAATCTGAAATTTTTGCGTTCTTAGCCACGGCTTTATTGGGCGTAGCGGGGTGATAAGGCGAGATAGGAGTGGCGAAGATCGGAAAATGGGGCGTATTTGGTCACTGCAACGGCAATTTGACTGAAAATGAGACAGCACAATCAAAGTAAAAAAGGGCAAGAAAATCGAAAACCAAAACAATGAAAAAATGGAGGATGTAAAATGGAGAAGATATTAATGAAACTGAGGACGAGGGCTGCGCTTCTCAGAAAAGCAATTGCAAAGGCGGAAAA
>JAEEYF010000031.1 GCA_016291655.1 Lachnospiraceae bacterium
ACCTTGTGCTCATCTTGTTTAACAAGCTTATTGATCTTCCAAAACCTGTCCGAAGCAAGCTGATCGCTTTCAAGGATCTTAACATATTCCTTGCAGAGCCGATCCATATATCTTTCCTGCCACTCGGGCATCATTTTTCTAAAGGTTTTCCAATCTTTCTCTGTGGGCATACGCTCATCCTCCCAAAATCACATTCTACAACTGATCATATTTCGCCGAGCTTCCCCTGGCTTTCTCCACGGGATACTTCTTCTCGTTCTTCTCCATCTTCATGTTGACGATCTCATCCTCGTCCAAGCCAAGCTTATCCAGCAGATTTCTAGTGTACACCATTACATCCGCAAGTTCTTCCTTCACGTGCTGAAGGTCGTATTCCGTTCTGCTCCACTGGAAGCATTCAAGAAGTTCCGCTGCCTCTATCACAATAGATTTTGCCAGATTCTCCGGAGAATGAAACTGATCCCAGTCGCGATCCTCAGTAAATTTTCTTATCCTGTCAATTGTTTCCTGTCTCATGTTTTTGTCCTTCCAATCTAGTTTTTAAATATGTTGCTAATGCCAGGTCAGTACAATAGATGTAACAGCCTTTCATTCCTCTGGTAAGCAAAGTCCTATAGGTGTTTTTGATTATCTCGTCCGCACGTCTTTTGGCCTCTTCCGGAGATTCCTTGTACATTTTCTTTAAACCTTTGATTGACTGATCTGTGTTCGCCCTCTTAGTAAAATCAGTGATTACATGCCCATCCTCGTATCTGATGTCATCTCCCATTATCACACCGACATAATCAAACTCAAGTCCCTGAGAAGTGTGGATGCAGCCCGCTTCATTAACAGAAGTCTCGCTAATAGCAAAGGGTTCCCCATTTCCAAGGTTCCAGCTCATTTCAAAATCTCCTATCTTAATGTCATGATAGTTCGGATCGTTTTTACCTTCCTTGTTCCACTCCCAACAGTATCCTGCCAGGATCCTAGCACGATTGGCAAGAACATTCCGTTCCATCACTAAATGTCGTACTTCGCCCGGAGTGTTGCAAATTCGTATGTCGTAATCTATGCCTTCAAGGTCATAGTTAGCAGTCTCACGTATCTCAAGCACGTGATCCAACCATGCAAGATAGCCGTCAGAACCGTTGCATCTGAACTGAGATGCCAATTCCAGATAGGTCAGTTCGGAGCCTTCCGACTTCGCCCATTTTTCGATCTCCTCCACACTGCCTATGTCGTCCATTGTCACTCTTTGGCTTTCATCAATGAAAAAGACGCTGCAGAAAGCAGAATGAATTATCTCCTTGATCTGGTTTTCCCCGAGGTTATGAAACATTCCGGACTTTTCATTTAGGCGGTGAGCCTCATCACAGAGCAGGGTGTGGATCATATTGTTTTTGATCTCGGTGTATTGTCCGGAGCCCTTGAACATATTGTCAACGCTGCTCTTCTTAAACTGCCCTTTTAATTTCTTCAGGTAAACCTCTCTGGGAGCGCTGTTTTTAGAAACGTATTGGACCAGTTGATCTCTCTGTGTGAGTTCTGCCAAAAGATTGATCGCAATAACCGTTTTACCCGTTCCCGGGCCGCCCTTAACCACGATGGTACGCTTTTTCATATCCTTCTGACATTTCATCGAAAGCCGAAGTATTTCCTCATATGCGACCTTTTGTTCATCTATCATGATGAATTCACGATTGCCCTTGAGCATAGAGGCTATGGTATTCTGAAGGCTTTTTGACGGTCTGATCCTGCCATTATCGATCCTGTACAGCAGTTCCTCCCTGTCGCCTTTACGGACCATCTTCTTTATAAAAGCCCTTAATTCCGCTGCCTCTCCTTTTGTAAATGCAGGAGCCTCATCAAGATAGTCTTTATATTGTTCCGCATCCAACGGATCCTCAGAATGTCTTATATAATTGTGCAAGCATGCGCAGGGAGCCAGCGCGATGCCGCCATCCTGAACCTCCTGATTATAATCTTTTATCAACTGCGCATATGACCACGCCTGATAAGAGGGGTGTACCACCCTGTGGATCCCTCCTCCCACAAATGTCTCAACCAAAGCGTCAGTCCCCTGCACTTCCGTAAGTGTCTCCCACTGCTTGAGTTCCACTATTACAACGCCCGGATCGTTCTTCTCGTCATATCCTGAGATCATGAAATCTACTCTCTTGGATGTCTGGGGTATATTAAACTCAATGGCAATACCCGCATCCGCAGGGATCTCCTTGTCATTAAGTACCTTATACATATAATTTAAGGAATTTTCCCAAGAATTAAATTCTGCCTTGGGCGTGTGCTTACCAAGTTTCTTAAGGATGTTTTCCTCTATCTCGATAGCTATGGAATCGTTCTCGCAGCTTGTAAGAAAATCCGTTTTAACACCGTTGTAAACTATCATTTCGTGCCCTCTTCTTTCAAAAATCTATCTGATATTTTAACTGTTTCCAACTATGACTGCAATACCAAAAAAAAGGACCGCCGTAATGTGGTCCAATCATTTCAAGAATTCCTTAAGCCACTTTGGAATGTCCTCCGATGCATCGATGCATTTTCCAAAGCAGAATGAAGCGACTTTTCTGAATGAACGTGTGTTATCATAAACTCTTACGACATCACACACGTCAATGATACTTTTTAAATTTAATATTGATTCATCATATCTTCTGATAATATCCTCATCCGGAATACCATGTCCACCATCTTTCACACGTTGGCGTACTCTTTCGATAGCTATTGCTGAAGAGTCAACGCATACATAGTTGAGATCAATAATATACCCAAGCTCTTTTGCCTTAAGAATATTATTAATAATGCTTTTCCCACATAATGTTGTTTCTTGGTTAAAAGATATGCCATCTTCAAGGTATTCTTTTACTTTTTCAACCGCAATTTTCCCTGCTTTAAGAACATCTTTTTTATTTGTCCACGTTCCAATTTCTCGAACGATCTCGTCAACATTTACTCTCGGAAGATCTAAATATTCTTCATTTGTTTGATACAAAGTTGTTTTTCCTGCACCATTTACTCCGGCAAATATAACATACTTTTTCATCAAAACCTCTTTTCCGCGATAACCTTCATCTGTTTTTGTTGTAGTACGCAATCTGTTACCGTACGTAAGAATTGTCGTTCTTCAGCATTCTGAGTTTCAGTTACAATTCTATCTGCCTCATCAAAATTAATGGTTTTACAGATTTCATATAATTCATGAAGTGCTTCGGTTTTAGACATACACACTTTCCTCCGTTCAACGGTAAAACACCTATCGCATAAAACTCTATAGTCTATATTATACCCTCATTTTGAAACTTAATCAAAGGTTTTTCTTACCATCTTACCATCGCCTCACGTTTAGAATTTAATATGTTTAAAAATCCTCCTTCGCAACAAGTATGCATATGCTCACTCTCCCTGTCGCATCCATTCATCACAATATCCCGGATTGTCTTCCAAAAACATGCAATATGCAAGTGCATTGGGCCGTGCTCCGCTGCCATCTTCCAAATACCATTCATAGTAGCTTTCGATGTAAGCTTCGTTTGCCTTCAGGTACTTTTCGACGGACTCACAGCAATTCTCATCGTTGTATATTCCCAGCAATGCATCCCAAACCATTTTCTTGTATTCTTCCAAGGTGGTATTGCGGATCTTTTCCAGCCTTTTACGTTCTTCCTCTTCCCGTTCCTCTTTCTCCTTCTGCATTTCTTCAGGGCTCTTTATGTCCAAGATCCTGACAAGTTCATCGAAATCCTCAACGGAAATGGGCTTTGAATCCGCTATGGTCGGAGCATACTTTACGCCATATACTCCATGAACATAAACTCTTGAATCAAGGTTTATGAAAATATATGGTACACCCGACCCTTTTGGATCCTGAAGGTGCTTAAACCCAAGCGCTCGAAGGCGAGTTAAAAATTCGGATGATTCTCCCTCTTCTTTAGCTTCTCCGTCGTAAACGCAAACTACATGTTCTCCTGCCATAAGTTCTTCACGCATCTTTTTACCTCCGTATTATGTCCTTCAATCCGTAGTGACGTACATCACAAACTCTCTTGCAATGGACTCCCTTGACAGGTCACATTTCTCAGCCCATTCAACCTCTTCGCCTTTTCGGATCATCATGTCAAATATGAAGCCGCCCCATTTCAGTGAGTCGTTAAGTTCCTTCTCGTTAAAGTGTACAGCCTCCAGTCTCTTCCGTACAATTTCCCGTGCCTCATTCTTGCTCACTCCGAAGCTTTTAAGGAAATCACTGTTAGGATACAATTTATCATCATCATACATTTTGAATTCCTCCTTTACTTTACCTTACGGTTGTATTTTAAGCTACAATACCTGATTTCACCATAAAGCACGTCATAAACTTAATCCGATATTTTCAAGTCCAGCTTGAATTCTTTTACCGCCAGTCTATATGTTCTCCACATACAAGCTTTGACGTGTGCAGGCTGAACATCTTCATCTATCATTGCATGTGCTTCATCCGGCGTTAGTTCTGCTAATGCTTTCCTGAACTCGTCGACCTCTTCATGCCCGAACAGGCTTCTGAATTCCGAGTATGTCATCGCTCTTTGTTTATCCGCTTCTTTGTACTTTTTTGCCATATGCGATCTCCTTTCCGAACAGCCAAAAGGGTCGTTTCATTATTGTTGTCCTATTAGTAGGGCCGATTGGCTCTAAACATTTGCACATATTTTGCACATATTTTATTGACATTTTTATAGTCAGTGATATGATTGATAAAAAAGAAAAGGAGGTTCAAAATGGGAACCGTTAATGTTACTCTACGTCTCGATAAAAATTTAAAACAACAGGCAGATTCTCTTTTTTCCGACCTTGGTTTGACCTTTAATTCAGCCATGACAATCTTTCTCAAGCAATCTGTTCGCGAGCAGCAGATTCCTTTTATGCTTACGCGTGATATTCCCAACTCATCTACCCTCGCAGC
>JAEEYF010000032.1 GCA_016291655.1 Lachnospiraceae bacterium
CAGGCTACGATTTTGCTATCCCTTCTTCTCGCCTACTCTTCGCAGAGTAAACCTTGGGAGTCGCTCTGGGGTTCGTCGGCAACTACGCCCCTTGTGGACTTTCACCACAGATTGACGGCATGCCCGTCATACAAAAACAGGGCCGCTTACACGACCCTGCGATCATTTTTAATCTTACATCAGCTTCTTAAGTCTTTTGTAACCGCTGTTCTTTCGGGTTCATCGCAGCAAGCGTCTTCCTTCTTTACGGGGATGATCTTCTTTTCCGTCTTATCGATAGGTTCACCGAACCCAAACATTTCCGACTTAAAATTGATATCCGCTGCCGATGTGGCAAGCTCCGTAGGAACGATGATCTTTGTAGCGCGTCCGTCGCCGAGAGCCTTCAGAGCATCAAGCTTCTTAAGTGTCATTACGGCATTGTCCATCTTGGCATTCTTGAGTGCCTCAATACCCTTTGCCTCAGCTTCGTATACGAGACGTATGCTCTCTGCCTGACCGGTTGCCCTTGCGATAGCTGCGTCACGATCCGCTTCCGCTTTAAGGATGAGTGCCTGTTTGTCACCTTCTGCTCTTGTAACGCTTGCCTGCTTGTGAGCTTCCGCTTCAAGGAGAGTCTGTCTCTTTTCACGTTCTGCTTTCATCTGCTTCTCCATGGATTCCTGAATATCCTTGGGAGGAATGATGTTCTTAAGCTCTACACGGCCAACCTTGATACCCCAGGGATCTGTAGCCTCATCCAGGATATTCTGCATCTTTGCATTGATGATATCACGTGATGTAAGTGTTTCATCGAGTTCCAGTTCACCTACAAGGTTACGAAGTGTTGTTGCGGTAAGGTTACCCAGCGCAAGAATGGGATTCTCTGCGCCGTATGCAAAAAGCTTGGGATCTACAACTCTGTAATAAACAACCGTATCGATCTGCATCGTTACATTATCTTTTGTAATAACGGGCTGAGGAGGGAAATCCGCAACCTGTTCCTTGATCGAGACTCTTTTTGATATCCTTGTGAGGAGCGGGATCATAAAATGCAATCCGGAATCCCATGTCTTATAGTATTTACCGAGGAATTCCAATACATACATATATGACTGAGGTACGATCTTGATACCCGATATCAGGATCAGTATCAGCAGCGACAGAATAACGATCCAGGTAACTGTTGTACTCTGACTTGCAAGAATAATTGATATCATAATATTTCTCCCTTCATTTTAAACGTGCCTATGCACAAATTGTTAAGACCATTATACCGAAAAGGCGGTAAAAGTAAAGACATCCTATGCCGAAATAGGATGCCTTAATGCGCTGTTTATGAAGTTTAAAAGTTTAGAAGTTCAGAGCCGCTACAGCGAGCACGATAACTCCGAGTGCGATCCTGTACCAACCGAAAGGCTTAAAGTTGTGCTTCTTAATAAAACCTATGAAGAATCTCAACGTAAAAAGAGAGATCACAAACGAAACAAGGAATCCGACGATGAGTACTGCCAATTCGTTGCCTGAAAAATCCAAACCGTTTTTCACAAGTTTCAAGAGACTCGCTCCGAACATGACAGGAACCGCAAGGAAGAATGTAAACTCCGCTGCCGCCTGTCTTGATACGCCGATCAGCAGGGCTCCGATAATGGTTACCCCCGACCTGGAAGTTCCCGGAAATACGGCGGCAATGATCTGGAAAATACCGATCTCCAATGCCATGGTCAACGTGATGTCCGCGATATCTCCGATCCTGTCCGTTCGTTTTCCCACAACATACTTTTCGACCAGTATGAAGATAACGCCGAAAACGATCAGCGCCACTGCGATCGAGATCTCATTATAAAAATGTTCCGTAAAGAAATCGTCGAGAAAAACTCCGATCAATGCAGCAGGCAAACAAGCTATAAGGATCTTTCCCCAAAGGATGAACACATCCTTTCTTACAACCGAATCATTATTGTTTTTCCTCTGTTCTTTTCCGAGAGCAAAGGGCCATAGTCTGTTCCAATAGAGCAAAACCACCGCAAGGATGGCGCCGAGCTGTATAAGTACGTCAAATACATTGAAAAAGTTTTCCGAAGTCTCTTCAAAGGGTATCAGTTTCTCAAGCAGGAGCAGATGCCCCGTACTGCTGATGGGCAGCCACTCGGTGATCCCCTCGACTATGCCGTACAACACGGCTTTTAAAATTTCAAACATTCCCCTGTTCCTCCGCTGTACTATACTATTTGTGGAAAAGCTTCTGTGTCTGATACTTGGGTTCGCACGTGAGATTAATGCCCAGTTTACGGAATACATTCTTATCAACCTCAGAAAGCATTACACTGGAATGAACTTCACAGCCGCGAAGCTCGGAAAGCTTTCCGAGAGCTTTGGCAGCCATGGGATCCGTAGCCGCACAGATCGAAAGTGCAACAAGAAGTTCATCTGTATGCAGTCTCGGGTTGTGATTTCCAAGGACTCCGGTCTTCAGCTTTTGCACAGGCTCTATGATCGATGGCGGTATGAGTTCCACATCATCCGGAATTCCCGCAAGGACCTTAACACAGTTAAGGATCAATGCAGAGGATGCTCCAAGCAAAGAGCTTGTCTTGCCCGTGATCACCGTTCCGTCATGAAGTTCAGCCGCAGCAGCGGGAGCTCCGGTAAGTTCCGCCTTAAGGTTGGCAGCACCCACAACCTTTCTTGCAGAAACGCTGATACCCGACTGTTCCATTATAAGTTCTATCTTAAGGACCTCCGCATCGGACCCATTGCCGGATCTTCTGTTGCAAAGAGCAGCATAATAACGTCTGATTATCTCCTCTCGTGAGGCACTTGTGCATATGCCGTCATCGATAATACAGTTTCCGGCCATGTTGACGCCCATGTCAGTAGGAGACTTGTAAGGGGATTCTCCGAGGATCGATTTAAACATGGCATTCAGAACCGGAAAAACTTCCACGTCTCTGTTATAGTTTACCGTAGTCCGGCCATATGCCTCAAGATGATAAGGATCTATCATGTTGACATCGTTCAGATCGGCTGTAGCAGCTTCATATGCCATATTGACAGGATGCTTTAAGGGCAGGTTCCAGATAGGGAAGGTCTCAAACTTTGCATATCCGGATTTTATGCCTCTTTTGTTGTCATGATAGAGCTGAGAAAGACAGGTGGCCATCTTTCCGCTTCCGGGACCGGGTGCGGTAACCACCACAAGACGATGAGTGGTCTCGATATACTCGTTTCTTCCAAAACCGTCATCGCTGACTATGAGAGAAAGATTTGCGGGATAACCCGGGATTTTGTAGTGATGATAAACCTTAATGCCAAGGCTCTCCAGTTTTTTGGCATAAGCGATGGCTGCGGGCTGTTCCGCATATTGAGTCATTACCACTCCGCCCACATAGAGGCCGTAACCTCTGAAGGCGTCAATGAGTCTCAAAACATCCATATCATATGTAATGCCCAGATCGCCTCTGACCTTGTTTTTCTCAATGTCCCCCGCATTGATCGCAATAATGATCTCCGCATCCTCTTTCAGCTTGACCAGCATGTTGATCTTACTGTCAGGCTTAAATCCCGGAAGAACACGGGACGCATGGAAGTCATCGAAAAGCTTTCCGCCGAATTCAAGATAAAGTTTTCCGCCAAAACTGTCAATCCTCATCTGAATGTGTTCAGATTGCATCTTAAGATACTTATCGTTGTCAAATCCTATGCCTATCATTACATTTGCTCCCTTTTTGAAATTTTTACTGTGTAATCATACCCCTTTTTGAGGTTCGACACAACATAAATTTAAAACTTTGATTGCAAAAAATTTAACGATAGTATACAATGTGTTGGATATTACTTCAGGAGGTTATGATATGAGCGACATGAATATTGTCTGCCTTGACATGGAAGGTGTTCTCGTTCCGGAGATCTGGATCGCATTTGCGGAAGCATCGGGTATTCCCGAACTCAAAAGGACCACAAGAGATGAGCCCGATTACAACAAGCTGATGAATTGGAGACTCGGCATATTAAAGGACCACGGTCTCGGTCTCAAGGAGATTCAAAAGGTTATTTCCACAATTGAGCCCATGAAGGGTGCGAAAGAATTTCTTGACGAGCTCAGAAGCATAACTCAGGTCATTATCCTTAGCGATACTTTCACCCAGTTTGCAGCTCCTCTTATGAAGAAGCTGGGTATGCCCACTATATTCTGCAACACTCTGGAAGTTGCCGACAACGGTGAGATCACAGGATTCAGAATGAGGATCGCCCAGTCCAAGCTGGCTACGGTCAAAGCCCTTCAGTCCATCGGCTTCGAAACCGTCGCATCCGGCGACAGCTACAACGACCTCGGAATGATCCGTGCAAGTAAAGCAGGCTTCCTTTTCAAGAGCACCGACAAGATCAAGGCCGATAATCCCGATCTTCCGGCTTTTGAGGAATACGACGAGCTGCTCGCGGCAATCAAAAAAGCTTTATAAAGACTATCCCGTCCCGGCCTTGGCTGTGCCGGGACTTTTTAATGTTACTGTTCAACCATTTTTATCTAAAAAGATAATGAACAATATCTAAAAAAGTGGTCAAACCGCTGATTATAGGTTAAAATAAAGGTGTATGACCAATTACGGAGATTTTTAATATGACAGATTCCATTATTTTCGATGTCGACGGTACCATTTGGGACACGACACCGATCGTTGCAAAAGCCTGGAATGCCGCTCTCGATGAATGCGGCCTTTCCCATGCCCACGTTGATGCCGCCCGCCTCAAAGGTCTGTTCGGGCTTCCCATGGACGACATCATAGCGGACATTTTACCCAATGAGCCTCCCCAAAAAAGAGAGGAGTTTAAAAAACTGTGCTACATAAATGAACATGAATACCTTCACAGAGAACCCGGTATTCTTTACCCTGAGATCAGAGAAGTTTTTAAAGCCCTTTCCGAAAAGCTTCCTCTTTTCATAGTCAGCAACTGCCAAAGCGGTTACATTGAGCTGCTCCTCGAAAAGACGGGAATGGGCAGCTTCGTGAAAGATTTTGCCTGCTACGGTGATAAAGGTCTCCTGAAAGCGGCCAACATATCCTTAATAGTCGAAAAGCACGGTTTGAAACACCCTGTCTATGTGGGCGATACGCAAATGGATGCCGATGCCTGCGCGGAAGCGGGAGTTCCCATCCTGTATGCCTCTTACGGTTTCGGCAAGGTAGCTTCCCCCGACGGGGTCATTCAAAAGCCTGCCGACCTGCTCAAACTGATCTGAGGTTATAAAAATGGAAACGATAAAACTTTATGATAACGATGCCTATGCCACTGAGTTCAGTGCAAAGGTTTTAAGCTGCACCCCCGTTGTAAGGAACAATATCGACTGTTATGCGGTCGTTTTGGACCGCACCCTGTTCTTCCCCGAGGAAGGCGGTCAGAGCCCCGATAAGGGCAAAATAAACGATATAAACGTCATAGATGTGCAGATCTCAAAAAACATCATTACCCACTTCACAGAAGCTCCCGTTCAAACGGATTCCGAAGTCAAAGGCTGCATAGATTTCTCTCACCGTTTCAGCAACATGCAGCAGCATTCCGGAGAGCATATCTTTTCAGGGCTGGTTTCTTCCCTGTACGGTTTCAACAATGTGGGCTTTCACCTGAGTGACAATTCGGTAACCATGGACTATGACGGCGTTCTTACCGCCAAAGACATCGACCTCCTTGAGAAAAAGGTGAACGAAGCGATATACAAAAATATCGGGATCATCACCGGCTACCCTTCCAAAGAGGAGCTCGCCTCGATCGATTACAGATGCAAGAAGGAGCTGTCCGGCGCCATCAGGATCGTAACCATCCCCGGCTATGACTGCTGTGCCTGCTGTGCTCCTCATGTAAAAAGGACCGGGGAGATCGGACTTCTCAAGGTCATTCAGCTGCAAAACTACAAGGGTGGCGTCAGATTGCACATACTTTGCGGAAAGCGCGCTATGGATCACTTCAGAGAAAGCTTGTATCTTATCGACTCTCTGACCGATGTGATGACCACCGGCCGCGATAATCTCAAAGCAAACATTTCAGCCATGAAAACCGAGATCCAGAGTCTGAACACCAGCCTTGCAAGCGCAAAGCAGGAGTTGTTGCTTGCGGAGCTCTCGAGCATTCCCGAATCCCTGGAGAACGTGACCGTCTTTAAGGAAAAGACCGACTCCTTCATAATGAGGACCGTCATTAACAAACTGGCGGAAAAGCACAAGGGCATATGCTCCTTTTTCTCGGGTAGCGAGGAAGAAGGCTGGGCCTACTTTATAACAAGCAAAACGGTCGATTGCAGAGAAGTCCAGAAGAAACTGGCTCAATTCAACGCCCGTGGCGGCGGCAGATCCGAAATGGTCAGCGGCAGTGTAAAAGCTTCAAAGGAGGCTTTAAGAAACGCCCTGTCTTAATTATATACTCAGCCATACCGATATATACAGTGCAGAAGATAAAAGAACATCAATCACATCGGATTTCAAAGGAGGTGCCTTATGAAAGCAATCAGAACCGCTATGGAAGCAGATATAATCAAATATGAACCCGATAAGGGCATAGAAGACGGATTTGAATTATTCTCTGATGTAGTTACCGACGGATGGATCGTAACCGATTCCCTGATAAAGCTTCAGCGTCCCAACGGCGACATCGTATGTCCATACATTCTTCACCGTCGCGGCCGTACCTTCATAGGCGTCGGAGATTATGTCATCATCGACGCTGACGGCACCAAACAGGTTTGCGGAGAAGATAAGATCCATAAAAGATACACCTTCAAGGAATAAAAAATAAGCATATCATCTGAGACTGTTCTCATTTGATATGCTTTGTTTTTTATTTTCCCTTCGGATCAGATGTCATTTCTGACAAGGTCCTCATAGGTCTGAGGTTTAACAACCACTCTTGCCTTCCCGTCCTTCACGAAAACAACGGGAGGGATCACATTTCTGTTGTAATTGGAGGACATCGAGTAATTATATGCTCCTGTGGAGAATACTGCACAGATGTCGCCGCTCTCGGCATTTCCAAGCGGAACGTTCTCTCCGAGAAGATCTCCGCTCTCACAGCACTTTCCCGCAACCGTTACACGGTTAACAGCCGGCTGATCGGCTTTGTTGGCAAGCAGAAAATCGTATTTTGATCCGTATAAGATGTAACGGGGATTGTCAAACATTCCTCCGTCAACCGACACATAGGTCCTGATATTGGGTATGGTCTTGACCGCTCCCACGGTGTAAAGAGTTGTGCCTGCCTCTCCCACTATGCTCCTTCCGGGCTCCATCAGGATGAAGGGAAGCTTTAAGCCCAATTCTTCGGATTTTTCATGGATGATCTCGGATACCGCCTTCATATAGGAAGGATACTCGATCCTGTCATCCTCATCGGTATAGATGATTCCAAAACCGCCTCCGAGATTCAGTTCATTTGTATCCGCTCCGGTTTCTTTTTTTATCCTTCCCATAAAATCCATCATGATCTTGGCTGTTTCCGTAAACGGAAGCAGTTCATGGATCTGGGAGCCGATATGACAATGTATACCCTTGTATATAATATTGGGCATCTTTACAGCCTTTGCGATCACAGCTTCCGCTTCACCGGTTTCGATCGCAAAGCCGAACTTCGAATCGATCTGTCCCGTCATTACAAAACTGTGCGTGTGCGCATCCACTCCGGGTTTGATCCTGAACAAGACGGGTGCTTTGATCTTTAATCTTTCCGCAGCCGCAGAAAGTCTTTCCAGTTCTTCGGCATTATCCACTACGATCCTGCCTACGCCTGATTCCAAGGCATATTCGATCTCTTTATCCGATTTATTGTTTCCGTGAAAGCATATCTTCTCTGCGGGAAATCCCACCGAAAGCGCCGTATATAATTCTCCGCCCGAAACCACATCGGTACCGAGGCCCTCGCGCATAGCGATCCTGTATATCTCTTTGCACGAAAAAGCCTTAGATGCATAGCATATGAGACCGTTTCCGTCATAAAACCTGTCAACGGAAGCCTTATACTCTCTCATTGCCGAAAGTATCGTATCCTCCTCCATAACATACAGCGGAGTTCCGTACTCTTTTGCGAGTTCTGTCGAATCCATGCCACCAAGCATTAAATGACCCTTGTTGTTAATATCAAATCGTCTGTTCATAGGTTCGTTCTCCGTTAAAAAAATTAACCTATTTTTACACCATCAAGTTAAAATTGTCAAGCAGAAAAGGACTCATACATAAAAAAACGTCGAATCCCTTGCATAAGCAAAGAACTCGACGCAAAAAATGTATTTTATTCCCATCGCCCCGGCTCACGGCTGTCCACTGCTCCGACGGTTTCTTTTCCAAACCGGACTTCGATGAGGGAATATCAAAGTTAAAGACTTAACAACTTATCAAGTTAATTATACACATAATTACATTAAAAAGTCAAACAGAAATTACGATAAATCCACTATTATGAAGTAATAATCATCATTAGTCTTGATCTTGAGTCTTCCTTCTCTGATGCCGTAAACAATGCCCTCTGCCGCACCGCGCTTAAGATCTTCGTTATTCTCTAACTCAGAACTGTATTCAGCTGCCTCATTTCCGATAAAGCCTTTAAGAACATCCAGATTCATAAGCTGAACCAGATCATCGATGCTCCAGGTGTTGGGAATAGCGATCGAGAGTGATTTTCTGTCGTCCGTGCCATTTGCAATATTTGTTGCAATAGAAGCTACATCCATAATACCCTTGAGCATAAGCTCCGTCTTGGTATTATATGTAAAGTCGGGCTTGATGTTGTTGTCATAATCTGCATTGTCCAACAACAACTGAAGCATTTCATCGATCGTATCCATTCTCGAAAGAATAATATCCAGTGTAAGCTTTGATACGCTGATTATAAAGCTTCCTTTGTATTTCTGTCCGGAATTGTTATCTACGGCATCGCATACCACATAGCAGATACCCGAACTGTTGGCTGTCAGTATATTGTCGGGATTTACCGAAGCAATATCATTGCATACCGATCTCCAGGTAATGGTGCTGTTATTACCGGTGACATACTCCACATGGAAATCATTGAGGTTGTATTGATCGCCCTCAACAATATTGATCTGGTTGGATCCGTCCGACAGACCGATGAAGAGTTCAACCGGAAGGATCGGAGTCGGTGTCGGTGTATAATTCTGACCTACCGAAACCATGATCTCTCCCGAATAGATCGTTCTGCTTCCCATTGCGGTGACGGTAAACCTGATAGCACAATTTCCCGCCTTACAGGCTTTCACTACGCCCTCCGAATTCACCGTTGCTATCTTTTCATTCGAACTTCCCCATGTAATACTCCCTATATCTGTGGAAGCATTGTAATCGTACACATTGTAGAAATTAATCTTAGCCGACTGTCCGATTTTCAAATGTACTTTTTCCCCGATGGAAGCCGAAGACGTTCCGAGCTGCGCTTTGCCATATGAAAAAGGTGCTTCAGCCTCCCTTTGGGAGGTGTTCGCCGCTCCTCCGGCAGAAGCTCCGTATACGAAAAATGAAGTATAGGTCGGTCTGTTCGAATGCCAATGGCTGGGATAATCCAGGAAATTAAAGACGCCGTCTGCGTTTACACTCACAGACCCCCAGGACTCACTGATAACAGGTTGGCCCCTTCTAAGACTTTCCTCTCTCAAAACATAAGTAAAATGCTGATCGCAGCAAAGGATCACATAGTAACCCGCCTTGAGATAATCCATCATCAGATCTGCTTTTCTCTTTTCGGTTCTGTTACCGAAATCAACTCTTTTGCAGAAAGTCAGATTAAAACCGCATACATCCTTGGCATATCTTACGGGCCATTTTCCTTTACCCGCACAGTTTGACTCATCCATATTGTTCAGGATGTAATATTTATCGTTATACTTAGTTGTACGTCCCCAGTTGTAAAGGGTATCGGGATTAAAATTATCGGGAACGGGACAACCGCATTCCATAAGAAGCTTTGCATATGCCACAACGTGGCACCCCCACTCGGCCATGCACCAATATGCCGATGCTCCCTGATTCCAGTACATCCAGTCCGAACAATACTTTGTACCGTTTGCAACGGAATATGCACTATTCTTATTGGTGTTGCGGGCAACCTGCTTTTGTACCGAAACCGCAGCAAGACTCTCACTGTTGGGAGCCACTCCAAACGACATCAGCAGTGCAATGATCAAAGAAAACAATATTAATTTGTTTTTACTTATCTTACTCATCCGGTAGCTCCTACGATTCCTGTTCAATCCCTTATACAGTCAAAACATGTCTGATATATAGATCATACATGATTTTTATTGCAAAATAATGGTAATTATATGTCACAATTTGTATCTTAGAAATAACTGTTCACGCCATGGTCGAAAGCTGCATCTATTATTTTTCCATCGCATCCGGGCATATCAATGCCCATTACTTTGGCTATTGTCGGTGCTATATCCACAATGTCGGCTCCTTCAAAAACAAATCCTTTTTTAAACGGACCGCCGGCAAGCCACAACAAGGTCCTCGCTTCCGGAGCTTCAAGTCCGAAACCGTGGTCTCCCAGGTGGTCACATTCACAATTTCTGTCAACATAACCGAAGCCTGCTTCCGCTTGAACCGCGAGCCTGATCTCCTTCGGTGCACGGATCTCTCTGAGTTGCTCTTCCGTGAGGATATATTTAATATGAAGCTCGCTCTTGTGTTCTTTGAGATAAGCAGCCGCCTTAGCGGTATCATCCGCATATATATATGCCCCGAGGCCGACAGACTGTGCTCTTCCGATGTTCGCGTCGCAAAGCATTGCATCTAACGGTATATATCCGTTGGTAACATTCTGCTGTCCGTGATCGCTCATTACAACAAATATGGTCCTGTCTTCAATGCCGCGCTTCTTAACCGCATCTATCAACCGCTGAACTCTTCTGTCCATTCGAAGGATCGCTGCTTTATCCGCTTCAGTCCCTACTCCTTCGTTGTGTCTCGTATCATCCGTATCCGCAAAATGCACGGTAATAAGGTCAGGATAATTCCTGCTTTCTATTAGTTTCTCACACAGCAATGCCATGTAATCATCCATATACTCACGTTTGAGACCGACTCTGTACTTTTTATACAGCATTTCCGTTTTTGCAAGCCATAGCCTGGAGGCGTATTTAAGCATTTTTATAACCGGTATCTCTCCGGGAAGCGGAAGTACCTCGGGAAAATCCCACCTGATCAGCTTCCCGGCCTTGCCCGAAACAGGCCACAACAAAGATGCCACGGAAAGCTTTTTCTCGGAAGCCGCCTGCCACAGTGTACGCGTGCCGATATCCTTTACACTCCAATACCATTTACGCATCCTGTCATTCACATCCGGCTGCCACGGCTCATTGTGTTCAATGCTATGACGGTCCGGATAGTTTCCTGTTATCACGGAAGAATGTATCGGATAGGTGATCGTGGGATAGATGGTCTTTACATTGTCAGTAAAGGCTCCTCTTTCCGTAAAATATGCAAATGCCGGCAGCGAAAGAAAATCCTTCGCATCAGGTCGCGCAACCGCATCGACCGAGAGCAAGATTACATTGTATGGATTTCGTTTTTTAATCATCAAACAACCTTTTTTTGTCAATTGCCACATCGATAAACCAACTATATAAAGTCAACATAGTTAGCGCATAATACATTAAATTATATTATAACATTTACCGCATAACTATTGCAACAAACAGTTTATAAATTTTTAACATTTTTGTCTTTGACACCTTGGGGACGGGGTTATGGTATCATTTTTTTGATACCATAACCCCGTCCCCAAGGTGTCATTCTTGCTTCCCCAAACTTCCTGTGCTATACTTTCATGCGCAGTGAGTTCAACTCACGGATAACAATATTCAAGGAGACTTAATATATATGGCATGCACAACAATACTGGTAGGAAAAAAAGCATCAAATGACGGTTCTACCATGATTGCAAGAAATGACGACGGACATTTCGACGTCAAAAAACTGATCGTGGTCAGGCCCAAGGATCAGCCGAAAAAATACAAAAGCAAGATCGCGCACCTGAGTGTGGATTTGCCCGACAATCCCATGAGCTACACCGCTTGTCCCAGCGTTGACCCGAAGGACGGCATATGGGCTGCCTGCGGGATCAACTCTGCAAACGTTGCCATGACCGCAACGGAAACCATCACAAGCAACGCACGCGTACAGGGTGCCGACCCTCTCGTGGTTTATAAGAAAAAGGATCCCGAGACCAACAAAGAAGTCATAGGCGGTCTCGGCGAAGAAGACTTTGTCACAATAGTTCTCCCTTACATCCGTTCCGCAAGGGAAGGTGTTGAGCGCCTCGGAAGTCTTTTGGAGAAGTACGGTACCTATGAAAACAACGGTATCGCTTTCTCCGACAACAACGAGATCTGGTGGCTTGAAACCATCGGCGGACACCACTGGATCGCCGCAAAGGTTAAGGATGAAGAGATCGTGATAATGCCCAACCAGTTCGGTCTGGATCACTTCGATCTTAAAGACGCCCTCGGTAAGTCAGAAAACTATATGTGTTCGAAGGACCTCAAGGAGTTCATCGAAAAGTACTCGCTTAACACCGGTTCATCGGACAGCTTCAATCCCAGGCATATTTTCGGAAGCCGCGATGATTCCGATCACGTTTACAACACCCCCAGAGGCTGGTACATGGGCAGGTACTTCTGCCCCACCGGGTACAAGTGGGAAGGGCCCGATGCGGATTTCACCCCCGAATCGGACAACATCCCCTGGTCTCTGATCCCCGAGCTCAAAGTTACCGTTGAAGATGTCAAATACATCCTTTCCTCTTACTATCAGGGAACGCCCTACAATCCGTATGCAAAGGCAGATCTTCCCACCAAGGGCATCTATCGTCCCATCGGTGTAAACCGCACAGGTGTGATGGCGATCCTTCAGCTCAGGAACAATGTTCCGAAGGAGATCTCCGCTCTCGAATGGATATGCTTCGGTGCCAATCCCTTCAACGCGGTCGTTCCTGTTTATACCAACACCGGCAGGATCCCCGATTACCTGAGCAAGGTTACGCTTGACGCTGCCTCGACCAACTTCTATTGGACGAGCAGACTCATCGGAGCCCTTGCAGACCCCTGCTTCGGAAGCTGCATCCAGCTGATCGAGCGCTATCAGCACGCCATGGCAGACCAAAGCAGACGCATCGTAAACGAGTCTGATGAGAAGATGATCTCGTCCAGGGATTTCTCTCAGATCGATGCCGCAAACTCGAGACTCTGCAAGATGGCAGAAAGAGAAGCCACCAAAGCACTCACTGCAGTCCTCGGTGAATCCTCCGTGCATATGAAATGCGGATATTCAAGATCGGACAATTGATAAAGTACCAAGGCGGGCGACTTGCCTGCACTGCTTTAAAAGACCTTCGGTTTTTGCCGAAGGTCTTTTTTTACAGGTCGATGTCCAATTCCACGGGACAATGATCCGATCCCAATATGTCCGTATGTATCTTTGCATCCTTCAGCCGATCGTTCAACGATGCGGATGTGATGAAGTAGTCGATCCTCCATCCCGCATTCTTTGCTCTTGACTGAAAACGGTAGCTCCACCAGGAATAGATCTGCTCCTTGTCGGGATAGAAGAAGCGGAAGGTGTCTGTCAAACCGTTGTTTACAACATTGTCAAACTTTGCTCTCTCTTCATCCGTAAAGCCCGCATTGTGATGATTTGTCTTTGGATTCTTAAGGTCTATCTCTTTGTGGGCCACATTCAGATCCCCGCAGTAGATCACGGGCTTAGTCTTTTCAAGCCCCTTTACATATGCAAGAAAATCATCCTCCCACTCCATCCTGTACTCAAGTCTCGAAAGATCCTCTTTTGAATTGGGTACATAAACGGTGATCAGGTAATACTCCGGATACTCCAGTGTGATCACTCTTCCTTCGTGGTCGTGCTTTTCGATCCCAAGGCCGTAGGTAACCCTGAGCGGTTCTTCCTTGGTAAATACAGCCGTCCCGGAATAGCCTTTTTTCTCCGCATAGTTCCAGTACTGCTTGTATCCCGGAAGCTCAAGCTCGATCTGCCCTTCCTGAAGTTTTGTCTCCTGCAGGCAGAAAGCATCCGCATCAATTTTGTTAAAGAATTCCGTAAAACCTTTATCTCTGCAGGCTCTGAGTCCGTTAACATTCCATGAGATAAATCTCTTCATCGATCTCTTCCCTTCTGTTTTAACCTTATGTCCGATCAGTTTTGTTGAATCAACGGTTTTATTATACCACAGTATCGAAAAAGCAGACAAGATGCTTATTTTTCCGCACGCTTGTCCGCTTTTGGGAATGATTTATTATGAAGTCAGAATTCCTGCTTTGCTTTGTCTACGATCTCCAGTACCCTGTCGCAGAACCTGTCGAAATCCGGGTCTTCCTCGTAGTTTTCCGGATGCGAGAGAACATAGTCCAGCGCGATCCGTACGCCCTTATGGAAAGGTATCGTGGTCTTCATGTCGGGAACAAGTTTCTTGAGCTTGCTGTTGTCAAACACTACCGAAACCGCCTTGTCTCCAAGCAGGCTTCCTCTGAAATCATAACCGCACTTTGCTCCCACATCACTCAGGAATTCCGAGGACACATGGCAGGCTTTTAGTTCAACGCCCAAAGCTTCGGCGATGGTCTTGTATATCTGATCCCAGGTGAGTATCTCATCTCCCGTGATCTGGAAAGCTTCTCCTATTGCATGCCTGTTTCCCATAAGGCCCACAAAACCTACAGCAAAGTCCGTGTTAAAGGTCAATGCCCAAAGCGAGGAGCCGTCGCCCTGAATGATGATGCGCTTGCCAAAAAGCATACGCTTTATCACCTGATAGAAGCCCTTGTTACCATGTATTCCCAAAGGGAGATTCCTTTCATCGTAAGTGTGGCTGGGTCTGACTATTGTAACAGGAAAGCCTTCTTCCCTGTATTTCTTCATAAGAAACTCTTCACAGGCTATCTTGTTGCGGGAATACTCCCAGTATGGATTTGCCAGAGTCGTACCCTCGGTGATTACATAGCTTGCCGCAGGCTTGTTGTATGCCGATGCCGAGCTGATGAAAATGTACTGCTTCGTTTTTCCTTTAAACAGGCGGTAATCCCTTTCCACAGCCTTTACATCAAACGCTATGAATTCGCTGACCACATCAAATTCCATGCCTTCAAGCAATTTTGCCGTTGCCTCTTCATCATATATGTTTGCTACGATCTGATGAACGTTTGCGGGAACTTCCGCCTTACGGTTTCCTCTGTTCAAAAGCCAAACTTCCCGGGAAGGATCCTCGGCCAGCTTTCTCACTATTGCCATACTGATTGTTCCCGTTCCTCCGATAAATAACGCTTTCATGCTTGCTCCTCCTCCGCTGTATTATATTCTCAAGCCCGCTCAATGAGAGGACAGACCGTGTCTCGGCCTGAATTCGGGGCTTCTCATGCTGTTTTGTTTTATATTATCTCCTTTATTGGCCAAAAGCGGAAGCAGTACGATAGCGAATGCAAAAACGTTGATCATAAAGGCTCCGATCCAGGCGCTTATCTCTGCATAGGCAGTTGCCGCAAAGCCCAAAATTCCGATATACTTGGAGATCACAAACACTCTGAGGACCATTTCAATTATGCCCGAGATCATCGGAAGCATAGGTTTCCCCATCCCCTGAACTCCGCTTCTTATCACGAACAGACAGTCCACTATGATAAGCACAACTCCGCAACGCGGAAGAAAATCCGCAGCCAGCGCGATCTGCTCATCACCCGAGAGCAAGATATCAGCCAACGCGCGGGGCGCAAAGGTCATGAGCGTGCCCAGGATCAGATATGCTGCGGTGCTGATCCCAAGACATACGAACAGTCCGTCCTTGATCCTCTTGTATTCTCCAGCACCGTAATTCTGACCGGTATAGGCAGACATCGCATTTCCTGCAGTAGACGCGGGATTCATGAACAGATTCAGGTATTTGCTGCAAGCCGCATATGCCGCGGTATAAACGACTCCGAAGCTGTTTACGAAGGACTGGACCACCATACAGCCCACGGCTGTGATCGAATTCATGAAAGCCATCGGGACTCCGTTTTTCAGCAGTTCGAGAAAGATTTTTTTTCCGTTGGCATAATGTTCTTTACCGATCTTTACAACTTCGATCCGGCCGAGACGGCGTATGCATATGAAGGCGGAAATGATCTGAGAGCATACGGTTGCTATGGCCGCTCCTTCAACTCCCATCTTGAATACAAAGATCAGCAGGCTGTCCAGCGATAGATTAAAAATTGAGGAAATAATAATTGCTTTTAAGGGAGTTCTGCTGTCTCCAATGGCTCTCAGGATGGCTCCGGAGATATTGTAACATATACCGGCGGACAGCCCGCCGAATACTATATATCCATATTTTAAACTGTCCGCAAATATCAATTCGTCAGTCTTCAATATGCGAAGAGCAGTGGGTAGAAAGGAAACCGCCGTTAAAGAAAGGATCAGAGCCAGAACGACTCCCAGCTGTATAATGCCGGCGACTCTGTGCTTCAACGCATCGTAATCCTTTGCACCATAGCTCTGCGCAACGGAAACTCCGAATCCGTTGGCAATGCCAAAAGAAAAGCCCACTATCAAAAAGAAAAGTGAGCCCATGTTGCCTACAGCCGCAAATGCATTGTCGCCCAATCCCTTTCCCACTATCCAGGTGTCCGCAAAGTTATAGAACTGTTGCAGCATACTGGTCAATAAAAGAGGCCAATAAAACGAAAGAATCAGTTTTACCGGACTGCCTTTTGTGAAATCGATCTCACGGGATCTAATGATCTTAATCTCTTTATTATCCATTTATACTCCTATCTTCATCTTACCGCCATTCTAATACATTTTTCATGAAAATGAGATAATAATATTGTTGATTTTTGCCCAATTTTTGTTACCATAGTGGTATGGATAAAAAGGCAAAAGAAAAAATAATATTCGATACTCCGTCCGCTATTCTGGTTACCGATGAAGGTGCTCCGGAGATTTATCCGCCCCACTGGCACAACGCCGCGGAATTTACGGTAGCCATCAAGGACGGGTGTAAATACCGTGTCAACGATGTCCTTTACGAATTGAAAAAGGGAGACATTATGCTTGTATGGCCGCAGCAGATCCATGAAACCGTAAGGATCCAACGCGGTAGTGCGCTTTTTATTCAGTTTCCCTCGGTCATCATAGAAAACAACCTGGACCTGATATCCATTTCCCGGTTTTTATATGAGATCAACCACATAAAAGCCTCGGAAGAACCGGAACTGTCTGCCTTCATTGCCTCCAAGCTTTCGGAGATCAGAGAACATCACAGATCCGCTTCTCCGCTTGCGGAGACCAGATGCAAATTATGCATATATGAAATTCTTTTGAAACTGGGCGAATATGCCCTGAGTAAGAGCAAAAACGAGGCACTTTTTAACAGCATAGGAAGTCCGAGTTGGCATTATATACATGCCGCTTGCCGTTATATTACCGATAATTCCGCCGAAAACCTCACTCAGACTGAGGTTGCGGGGCATATAGGCCTTAGCACGTTTTACTTCTCAAAGCTGTTCAAACAGCATATGCACATGTCATTTCCCGCCTATCTGTCAAACATTCGCGTTAAAACCGCCGCATCCCTTCTGTTGGACGAAAACCTTTCGGTGACGGAATGTGCTTTCAGAGCCGGCTTCCAGTCGACCACGGCTTTTAACAAGATCTTTCATGAGATAACCGGCTATTCCCCGCGGGATTACAGAAAAATGTATAAAAAATAGATGGCTGCAGCTCGCAACCATCTTTTTTTTATGTTTGTCCCGTTTGTCCGGTCAGTTTTTCGCCCCTGTCCGCAATCGTCGGTAAAGGCAATTGTGCTATCACAATAGCCGTAAACATCAATATACAGCCAAAGATCTCCCTTGTGCTCATGGTCTGTTTCAGCAGCAGCCATCCGGCCAAAGAGCCGAACACCGCTTCAAAGCTCATGATGAGCGATGCTATCGTGGGATTCAGCCCCGGTTGGGCGACCACCTGAAGAGTATAGGCCACTCCGCTGCTCAACACTCCCGCATAGAGGATGGGTATCCAAGCCTCCCAACTTGCAAAAGCATCGATCCATTCTCCAAAGCCACCGCTTCTCGGAACATCTACCGCGAAGGCGGGTATTGCGGAAAATAAACCGCATACGAGAAATTGTATCGATGACAGTCTGACCGGATCCACCTGAGGCGAATAATGATCGATCAGAAGTATCTGTATCGAGAACAAAAATGCAGATGCCATAAGGGCCAGATCCATGAGTTGAAATCCGAAGCCTCCGCTCATACACAGGAAATACAGCCCCACAACACTGATTCCTACGCCCAGCCAGATGTTCCAGCCGCATTTCTTCTTAATGAAGATCCCGAGTATCGGAACCAGGATGATGTACAAGGCGGTCAAAAATCCCGCTTTGCTCACGGGAGCTCCGAGATATATGCCAAGCTGCTGGGCATTGGCCGCAAGAAAAAGTGCTATTCCCACCATGATCCCGGAGATCCAGAGTTTCTTACGATCCTCTTTGGTTTCGGGTCTGCGTGTCGATAGCCCCGTTTTGTCCAGTACGCCTATGACCGGAAGCAAAACCGCAGATCCTATGATGAAACGGACAAAATTAAATGAGAAGGGGCCCACCGCGTCTCCGCCCGAGGTCTGCGCCACAAACGCAACACCCCAGATACCCGCAGTGAGCACCAATAATAATGAACTTCTTAATTGTTTAGCTTTCATTTTCTTCAGCCGGTTTCCCCTATACGTTCAGAACAGATTTTAAGAAGCTTTTTGTTCTGGGGTTCTCGGGATGATTAAAAATCCGATCCGGCGTTCCTTCCTCTGCAATGATCCCATCAGCCATAAATAATACACGATTTGCCACCTCTTTTGCAAATCCCATTTCATGAGTGACCACCAACATGGTCATACCCTCATTTGCCAGATCCTTCATTACCTGCAGAACATCTCCTACAAGCTCGGGATCAAGAGCGGAGGTGGGTTCGTCAAAGAGCATGATCTCAGGCTTCATTGCCAATGCTCTTGCAATCGCAACACGTTGCTGCTGTCCGCCGGAAAGGTGATTGGGAAATGCATCGGCTTTATCGGCAAGGCCGACCTTTTTAAGGAGCTCAAGAGCTTCTTCCTTGACCGTCTCCTTCTTCTCACCCTTTACTTCTATGGGCGCGAGCATTATGTTTTCAAGCACCGTCTTGTGAGGGAACAGATTGAATCGCTGAAAGCACATGCCCATTTCAAGCAAAAGTGCCTTCTGCTTTTCTTTTTCTATTCTTTCCACGGTGTGATCCTTTTCCCTGTGAAGAAAAAGATCGCCTTTGATAAAGATCTTTCCGGAAGTAATCTTTTCCAGTTGATTCAACGAACGAAGGTAAGTGGATTTACCCGCTCCGGAAGGGCCGATAATGCATATGACTTCTCCCTTCTTTACCTGAAGGTTGATGTCCTTAAGAACCACCAGGTTTCCGAAGTTCTTGCTCACATGTTCGGTTTCCAAAATATAATCATAGTTTTCCATGGCGGCCTCCTTACTCATACAATGAAAACTTCTTCTCAACGGCATTGAATATCCATGTGAAGAAGGCTGTGATGATCAGATAAATGATCAGGGCCGGCAGGAATACGATATAGGAGATCTCGCTCGTCATTATGTTCTTCGAGATCGTGGTGATGTCCATAAGTGAAATGGCAAATACCAGCGAGGCATCCTTAAGCATCATAACGAATTCGTTACATACCGGAGGCACCATTCTTCTCACGGACTGAGGTATGATGATGAGTCGCATCGTCTGACCGTTACTCAGTCCCAAAGCCTTCGCAGCCTCATGCTGCCCCTTTTCTATCGACTGGATCGCGGCACGCACGATCTCGGCGCAATAAGCGCCGGAATTCAAGCCATATGCTATCAGAGCCGCCATAAAAGCGCCCGTGTATACGTCCCCGAAGAAATCTCTCCATGCAAAGCCGAACACCGCAGGCAGTGTAAAGTAGATGACAAAAAGCTGGATCAAAAGAGGTGTTCCTCTGAAAAAGAAAATGTAAGCGGAACATATCTTGCTGATCACCTTGTTTTTGGATATCTTACCGAGAGCCAGCACAGTACCGAAGGCAACACCGATAACCATCGAAAGGGTGGTGAGCAGCAGGGTAAGTTTTGCTCCGTGAAGAATGTTTTCTCCGCAGCCCAGCATACGGTAGGTGTAATTCACCATCTGTCCCGTGATCTTTCCGGCGCCTTCATCCGCATGGAAGATCTTGCCTGCAAAGCCAACATATTTTTCCGAAAGCTCAACCGCGCCCGATGAAGAAAAAGAGCAATAATTGATAATAAACAGGCTGTTATAGGTAACAGTCACTCTCTTTCTCGAACTTGTCTCGTCATTCTTTAAAAGCTGCTGCATTTCATCGGATGCCTGTGCTTTCATATCCGCTTCCGAAGGCTTCAGAGCGCAAAGAACGATGCAGACCGCAATAACCGCCAAAACCACGCATACGGTGATCTTGGTCTTCTTTTTCCAATTCTTTACGTTTGTGACTGACTTAGTTATTTCGGTAATTTTTTTCACAAAACTGTTCATATAGATTCAATCCTATCCGATCGGGTTTTATTTACCTGAGCCAAACCAGTAGTCATAGGTCTCGTCGATGAAGCCGTCTGCCTTCATTTCGTCGATAGCCTTGGTAATAGCCGCCTGAAGTGCTGTGTTGTTAAGTCCCATGGCAATTCCGAAATACTCGGGTTCGCTCTGATCCTTAAATGCATAGTTATACTTTCCGGGATTCTTTGCAAGATAGCCGTCGGCAACAGTCGAGTCTACGCAAACCGCATCAACTTCTCCGTTGTCAAGCTGTGTGAAGCAGCTGAGGATCTTCTCGTTTGCGACTATCTCAATGTCGATCGTACCGGTGGATTTGTAATCGCTCAAAAGTTCATCGGAGGTTGTTTCCTTCTGAACAGCGATCGTCATACCGTCAAGATCCTTGAAGGAATCGATCTTCTTGTCGTTTCCTGCTTTAAGAACAACAGCCTGATAGTTTGAAATGTAACTGCTCGAGAACAGCATTTCCTTCTTACGCTCGGGATTGATCGTAACAGCGGAGCAAACCACATCGTAGTTTACGTCTATGCCCGCAAAGATACCGTCCCAGGCGGTGTTGATGATATTAACTTCCAGACCGAGTCTTCTGGCAACTTCGGTGATAATGTCGATATCATATCCGATAGGTGTTTTGCCGTCCTCGGCGAAATCCTCAAAAGGCGGATAACCTACTTCGCATCCTACACTGAGTTTGCCGGGATTCTTCAAGGTTACTCCCTCAAGCTCAACTGCCGTTCCACTGTCCTTTTTGCCGCATCCTGCAAGCAGCGAAATGCTCATTGCTGCAACTCCCAGAAAAGCGACGATCTTCTTCATTTTTTTCATTTCTTCAGTCCTCCATATCGTTAATACTCTATCCTTCTACCATAGTGAAGTATATGATAAAGAAAAAAACGTGCTTTGAAGTTGTGCTCCATTGCACGCTTTAATGCATAACAATATAATGCTATTTTATTTTTCTGTCAATAACTGTATAAAAAATAATATAGATTGTATAAAAATTAATGTCCTTAATTCCCGGCTTATTGTTTTAGGATCCTGTTAAGTATATCCATGTATTCACTGCAGTACTTTTCATAAACGGGCTGGACCTTTTCCCTGAATCTGACGATCTCGGAATGGCTTAAGGAAGTGACCCGTACTCCGTTGTCGATGGCGATCTGTCTTGATCTCTCAACACGTTCGTTCCACACTTTTCGTTCATATTCGGCAGACTCCATGGCACATTGCTTGATGATCTCCTTATCGCTGTCCGAAAGGAGGTTCCAGGTGTGAATGGAGCAAAGCTGCATCTCCGGAACTCTTGTATGCTCATCTTCGCAATAGTAAGGTGCCACCTTGTAGTGATCCGTATCCTCATAGGAAGGCCAGTTGTTTTCCGCAGCATCTATGTTTTCCAGTTCAAGAGCGGAGTAAACCTCTTCATAGCTCAAAGGTACGGGTATCGCACCGAGACACTCGATCATATCGATCATAAGGTCCGACTGCTGAACTCTTATCTTCATTCCGTTCAGATCCTCAAGCGTTCGAATGGGCTTTTGGGTACTGTAGAAGTTTCTTGCACCCGCATCATACCATGAAAGTCCGCAGAGCTGAACATCTTTGACCGAGTCCAGAAAGTAATCTCCTATTTCGCCATCCAGTACAGCCCACATATGCTCGGAATCCTCGTACAGATAGGGCATCTGGAGCACGTTCAGGTTTTTCGCGACTTCCGCCACCTGAGACAGGGACACCCTTGCGAAATCCACACCGCCGTACCGCATCTGGGTGATGACATCCGCCTCACGTCCGAGTTTTCCCGAGGTGTAGACCACTATCCTGATCCTGCCGTCCGTCCTTTCCTTTACCATATCCGCAAAATAGTATGCGCCCATGGAAGTGGGATAACCGTCGGACTGATTCTCCGCATAGGTAAAGATGTACTCAGGTACCGGTTCGTTGTTTTTGATTTTTAAAGCAACCGCGATCCCGCTGCATAACAGGATGACAAACAGTGCAGTTGCAAAGATCCACCTTCTCTTCATATAAGTCCCCTGATGATCCTGTATTCCGATGGTGTCATGCCTTCCTCGCGCTTGAACACCTTTGCATAGTAATTGGAATCCCGGAAGCCTACCTGCGCGCTGACATCCTTGACATTTACGGTAATGTCTCTCAGCAGTTCCTTTGATTTATCTACCCTGAGCCTTGTCAGATAGAGGATAAAGCTTTTCCCGAAAAGTTCCTTGAATATCTTGCAAAAATGCGGCTCCGAATAATGCATGGCCTCGGCCGCATCACTCAGTGAAATGTCATTCACATAATTGGTCTCTATGTATTCCGTGATCTGCTTTTTAATGGCTGCCTGCCTGAGGCCGGCCTGCTCCTCTTTGTCGGGTATGGCAACATACGGACTGTACTTGTGAGCCCTGCCCTCTTTCGCAAGGCGCTCCGCATCCTCCATCACGGCTATGAGTTCCTCTTCGTTCACGGGCTTCAGCAGATAGTCCAGCGCACGCACCTTGATGGCCTTTTGTGCATACGCAAACTCGTCGTAAGCCGTCAGGAAAACGATCACGCTGTTTTCGTGCGTCTGCCGGATCGCCTCCGCCGCCTCTATGCCTGTCACACCGGGCATACAAATGTCCAGCAGTGCAATGTCGCAGTTCTCTTTTTCATATATCTCGACGGCTTCCCTTCCGTTGCAGGCTGTCAGGATCAAAGCATCCTCCGAAAACGCATCGTCCAGTATTTTCTTTACAACCGCTCTTTCGATCGGTTCATCATCAGCAATAAGAATTTTAACCATATTTTTCTCCGGTAAAACCTCAGACTCTGTAAGGTATCTTGAATCTTGTGACTGTTCCTTCGCCGAGGATACTGTCGATCTCAAGGTTCACATCATCATATAAAAGCTTGAGCCTGTTGTATATGTTACTTATACCTATCGCATTTCTTCCAAGTCCGCCCTTGGTCATTTCCTCCCTGATGCTTTCGAGTTTATCCCCGGAAATCCCCACTCCCGTGTCAGATACACTGATACAAAGCATCCGGTTGTCATCATCCTCATCCACGATGAAAACGTGGATCCTTATGAAGCCGCCTTCTTCTTTTTGGGAAAGCCCGTGGATGATGCTGTTCTCTATGATGGGCTGGATCACAAAGGTCGGAACAACGGCCTTGAACAGATGCTCGTCACAATCTATCTCGCATTTGATCCTGTCTCCGAAACGCATCTGTTGAAGATACATATAATCCTTTATTACCGTAAGTTCCTGCTCCAGACTGATCTCATTATCATCAGTACGGAGAATGTATCTCAAAAGGGTGCTGAGAGCCTTTATCATCCTGTCGGTGGTCTGGGCGTTTTCGAGAACCGCCATTCCGCTGATCACCGTAAGGGTATTGAAAAGGAAGTGAGGATTTATCTGATTTCTCAAAACCTCGTATTTCATACGCACCAGCATGTTTTCCATGTCGGCTTTTTTCATTTCCTCGGAATGAAGCTTGTCCAGTACCTCCCTGTTTTCCTTCAAGGCCGTGATGTAATTCCATGTTGCCAGCTTCATGGTATTGAAGGCATCCACAAGCCCTCCCATCTCATCCTTGTTTTCTACTACGATGTCGTCTATGTAGATATCGTTTGCGGCAATCTTTTTTGATGCGGCCACGAGCTTGTCTATAGGTTCCACAAGTGTTTTGCTCATGGTTTTTGCGGTCTTTATCAAAACACTGATCAAGACCGCAGCCACAGCCAGAATGATAGCCGGAAAGAAAAACAGCAGCGGAAAACGCTGTGAATAGAACTCATTCACCGCTTTACTCGTAAGCGAAACCAGAATACTTCCGTAATTCTTCAGATAATCCTGCATCTGAAATATCTCATACTGCTTGCTCAGAAGCTCGGGAGCTCCCGCAGGTATTTCAAAATAAACCGAACACTCACGTCTGTATACCGCATAGCTTCGATCGATCTTTTGAGTCCAGGCGAGCCGTTCGTCTCCTATCCTTTTATAATCCCGCTGAAGTCCCTTTACGGCTTTTTCCGTCGAAGCCATAGCCTTGCTCAGTTCAGTTCGGGATACGTTTCCCTTTGTATAATCGCCGAATACCAGCGATTCATTCTCCATTGCCTCAACCAGCGTTCCCACCAGTTCGTTGCTCTCAAGAGAGTATTTGAAATCCCACAGAGAGAGCTTGATCGTCCAGAAGTCCAGTATGACGGTACTCAATATAATACAAAAAATAATCAAAACCAAAGCGGAAATCTTGTCCTTTAAAGGCTTGTCTTTCCACCCGGTTGTGATCATTCTCTTTTTTGCCTGTTCGGTTTTGGCTGCTTTCATCTGCTAATCCATTCGGCTTTTAATGTATTTTGTGAATGCTTCCTTCCGATCTCCCAAAACTCTGTTAAACAGGAAATATCCGTTTCCCCCTCCGACCGCAAGAATAAGGCAGTCGTCATTGCAGATCACCTTTTTGATCTTTTCGTATCCGACAAGTTCAAAGGCTTCTCCGACTCTTACCATCAGTCCGCTGCAGCAGGTTTCAATGGTCATATCTTCAGGAATCATATGCGCGAGATTTCTTGCACGTAAATAAATACCCATCGGCTGAAGGATGGGGATGATAATGCACATGAAAAGCATAATACATCTGAGCCCGTCACTTGCTTCGCCGTAAAACCTTACGGTCATAAGGATCATTGCAGCCAAAAACACAAGGTTGCAAACGCCTATGACAGAAGTATACGTTTTCTTCATCGACATTTTGAAGAAATCCCAAGGTGTTACATCTACGTTGAATCTGTATTCCATAATGATCTCCTGATTATTTTACCCCAAAGTGCCCATAAAGAGCAAGTCATTATAGACTTGCTCTTACTGACATTTTTCTCAAGCCCTAAGCTTACATCAACCAGTTAGGCAATGCCATGCAGATCTCGGGGATGAAAGTGATAAGTAAAAGAGTTATGATCATGCAAAGATAAAACGGTACCGTTGCCTTTACAACCCGCTCCATCTTCACCTTTCCCACGGCGGAGCCTATGAAAAGCACCGCACCTACGGGAGGCGTAAGAAGTCCGATACCGCAGTTCAGCACCATGATAATACCGAACTGTACAGGTGTTATTCCAATCGCGGTAGCTATGGGGAGCAGAATGGGTGTCGCGATCAGGATGATCGGCGACATGTCCATTATGCACCCGAGGAAAAGTAAAATAAGATTAATGAGAAGAGCTATCACGATCTTGTTGTCTGTGATACCAATGATCGCATTGGCTGCCAGCGCAGGTACATGAAGGCTGGTAAGGCAATAGCCGAAAGCACAGGAGGTGGAGATCAGGATCAGCACTATGGCAAGAGTGTCAACGCACTTGTCGAGCGCTTTCCAGACGCCCTTCCATGTAAGGCCCCTGTAAATGTATACGCTGACCAAAAGTGAATATATAACTGCTATGGCCGCGGATTCCGTAGCCGTAAAGATTCCGCCTACAACTCCGAAGACCACGATTATTACAGCAGCCAGAGCCCAGAAGGATTTAACCAGCTGTTTAAGCAATATCCTGAGCGAAAACTTGTCACCCTTCGGGTACTTTCTGGCTTTGGAAATGATGTATGAACCCACCATAAGGGTTACCGCCAGGATCGCTCCCGGAACGTACCCCGCCAGGAAGAGACTGCCGACCGATACTCCACCTGCAGCCATAGCATAGATGACCATGTTATGGCTGGGCGGAACGAGGAGTCCCTCGCATGAAGAAGTTATCGTAACAGCGGTGGAAAAATCATCATCATAACCCTGATCCACCATCATCGGTATCAATATGCTTCCGAGAGAAGCCGTGTCCGCTGCCGCAGATCCCGAAATTCCTCCGAAGAAGTAGGAAGCGACGATGTTGACCATGGCCATTCCGCCCGTCATCCATCCGACGCAGGCATTGGCCAGAGCGATCAGTTTTTCCGATATGCCGCCGGTCCCCATCAGCACACCCATGGTGATGAAGAACGGGACTGCCATCAGTGAGAAGGAGCTGATGCCCTTTACCATCTGCTGGCATACGGTCGTGATCGGAATACCCATATAAAGGAAGGTAATTATAGTAGAGATCGCGACCGCATAGGCGATCGGGAATCTCAAAATTACCATTACCAGAAAAGAGACAAGAAGAATAACTATTGCGGCAGAATTTACAGGCATACTTTCTTCTCCTCCTTTGTAAGCATCTTGTTGATCTGAACGTAGATAGCTTCAATTTCGAAGATTATCATTGCAAACCCTGCGACAGGAACGGGAAAATACATCCAGAACCTGGACAGGAAAGGCATGCTGATGTAAACACCCTTTGCTCCTATGCTGCGGGCATATTTCCAGCCGACTGCCAGCATGATCACACCCAGCGCAAGAATTGCTATGTTTGCTGCCAGATCCAATACATCAAGTAATTTCTTCGGCAGATATTGGTCAAAGGAAGTCATGCGAATGTGACTGCCTTTTCTGATGGCGAGTGCTGCCGAAAGCACTGCCATGTATGACATAAGCGTCAGAACGATCTCCTCGGTCCAGGCCGGATCGGGAATGAAGGGAACAAAGCGTCCCAGCACTGCCAGGCAGGTGATGAGGATATCTCCGATCAGGAGCAGCTTACATATGACCATAACCAATTTGTAAGTCACGTCATAGACCGGTCTGAACTTACCTAAGGAAGCGAAAAAAGCTTTCATTTAGACCTCCCGGGGTTTATTACTTTTTCTCTAAGATTTTCTTGTAAAGCTTCTCAAGACCTTTTGAGTTTTCTGCGATAACATCCTTAACCGCATTCTGCCAAGGCGTAATGTCCTTAACTTCAACAACGTTGCATCCTTTAGCCTTGAGTTCTTTAAGGACCTCATCTTCCTTGGCCTGGGAATTCTTTCTGTTGTTCTCCTGAGCATATTTTCCCGCTTCGATAAGGATCTCCTGCTGCTTCTTTGTGAGACCGTCCCAAACGGGAGAAGCAACTACGATCTCGATAGCGCCGAGAGTATGACCGTCAAGAATGATATTGTTTGCGACTTCGGGGAAAGAATTGGACTTGTAGTTTGCAATAGGCTGTTCAGCTCCGTCAACAATACCCGAAGAAAGAGCTGAATAGAGTTCACCGAAAGCAACAACCGTAGGGGATCCGCCAAGGCCCTTTACAAGACCGTTCATTACGGGGTCATTGGAAACTCTGAGCTTCATGCCTGCGAGATCCTCGATGCCGTCGATCTTCTCTCTTGTGAAGAAATGGCGGAAACCTTCTTCTCCGTAGAAAAGTCCCTTTACGCCTATATTGCTTTCATATGATTCATCAAGGAATTCATTTGCAAGATCGCTTGTAGCGAAATTCCAGAAGTGATCTCTGGATTCAAAGGTGTAAGGAAGTGAAAGCAATACGGACTTCTTTGCACCGTATGAGGTGAGTGAGAATGCGGAGATCCTGGATATGTCCGCAACACCTGAGCCTGTAAGCATACCATCGAGCACATCACTCTCGTTTCCGAGAACACCGCTGTACTGAACATCGATAATGATCTGCTTGTCGGAAAGCTCTTCAACCTTCTTCTTGAAGTCAGCGGCAACCTGACCTACGATCGTATCCTCGGGGTTAACCTCCGCATATACGAGTGTGAGGGGTCCCTCATTCTTTTTGCTGCCGCACCCTGCGAAAGAGAGTGCCAATACAGCTGCCATAGCCAAAGCCAATACACGTTTCATCATAAATATATCCTCCTCTGTAATACTGTTTACGCCCCTTAAGGGCTGTTTGCTTTTTAGCAACTTTATTTTATTTTAGGAGTGGAAAAATAAAAACCGTAAATAATTACGATTCGGGGGAGAATATTGTTAAAAGAAGTATTGACACTTATTACGTTTAGTGATATATTACGTTTAGCGTTATTACATTAAACGTAATAAAACAATTTAAAAGGAAAGGACATCGAATATGAAAGATAACGTTAAAAGCGGCGCCCTTACCGAAGTTACATTCTTTATACTTCTGGCATTATATACGCCACGACACGGATATGCCATAATGCAGTTTATCGATGAGATGACAAAAGGGCGTCTGCTCCTCGGCGCAGGTTCCCTGTACGGTGCTTTGAACACTCTTACCGAGAAAAACTGGATAGAACCGTACGGTGACAGCAACGGAAGGACGAAGGAGTACCACATCACAGCTCTCGGCAAGGAGATCGCCGCAGGAGAATTGGAACGCTTGCGCGGTCTCACCGCGATCGCAGGGCAGATTATGGAGGGAGAAAAATGAGCATCAGAAAAATAAGATTCTTTGCAGGTTTTACGGGTCGACAGGCAAAATGGCTGAACTCAATGTCCGCTAAGGGATACAGGCTTACCAAGACCGGGAAACTGACCTATGACTTTGACGAATGTGACCCCGATAAATATGTTTACACCGTTGAATATGTCGGAGACAGATCTTTTGAGGAATGCGAGGAATACAAGGCCTTTCTCGAAAGCTGCGGATACAGGGTCTTCTATAAGAATATAAACTTAGACTACTCGGTATACAAAGTAACCTACCGCCCCTGGGCCGACAAGGGTGGACGCGTCTCTTCCACCGCCAAAAATTCAACCTTTAATAAGGAACTCATGATCGTGGAAAAAGAGAATGACGGCAAGCCGTTTGAACTGCATACGGAAACCTCGGACAGGATCGATTACTACCGTCGTCTGCTCCGTCCCTGGAATTTTGCGGCTTTTATCGCACTGCTTGCGCTGATCCTCTTCTGGGGAGCACCTATCCCCGCCATAATTTCAGGCTGTATACTGTTTATATGCCTGGCAGTGATGCTTATTGCTTATTTAAGAATAAAAAAATTAAAGAATAAAACGGAGGAATAAAAAATGAAAGACAGAAAAGCCTTTGCAATGAAATGCCTGATCGCAGCCATAATACTTGCGATCGTATTGATAGTAAAGTTTGTATTCGGAGCGGGATTTAATTCCGGAACAAGGATAGGCTTCGCGGGGAACAGCACCTTCCACAAATATGCCGGAAGCTACGTCTCGATATCGGGCACCTTCAGTCATACGCTCTTTCCTTCAAAAGGCGCGTCAGCGGTGCTATGCGAGATCAAGACCGAATCGGGCGATCTTACGGTAACGGTCACGGATCAGAAAACAAAGGAAGTAATCTTTGAAAAAACATTTTCCGGAGACGAGACTTTCGAGGTTCCCGCGGAAGGAAAGGTCAATATAACCCTTACAACCAAAAAGCACAAAGGCAGTTACAGCTTTACCTATTAAAAAAACGACAGGAGCATTCGTAAATGAATGTCTCCTGCCTTATTTTTATTCAGTCACATTGAAATCCGGCAGTTCATCCAGCGTGATGATCTTGTTATGGTTATACACCGCTTTAAGGTTTTCCGGATCGTTGGCCATTATATGATCCGTATGCCAGATCATGAACCATGACCAGAGAATACCGTCCTTTTCGAACTGCTCAACCGACGGAACATTGCCGCATTCATGGAAGGCCAGAGGCTTGTCCGTCACCTTCTGCAGTTTGTTCCACGCCTTCAGGTTTGTACTGTTGTCATAGGTATCGGAGCCCGCTATGTCCACATATTCATCGCCCGGATACCAGCCGCTCTTTATCTCGCCCGAGTAGCCCAGCACCCATATCAGATTGTTGAGCCCATACTCGTTTGTGAATTTGTCATGCATCAAACGCCACAGCTTGATGAAGTTGTCCTTTCCGCCCTTTCCCCACCAGAACCATTGTCCGTCAAACTCGTGAAAAGGTCTCCAAAGCACGGGGACATCGGCATCCTTCAGTTTTTTAAGTGCCTTTGCCGCCTGCTCCCAGCTCTTCATCATGGCATTGTATTCCGTTGTTCCTTCGGTAAGAAGCTTGCTGAAATCGGGATTATCATTTAAGCTTTCCTGATAGCCGCTGCCGTAGACACCGGTATGCCAGCATATGGTTACCAGGCCGCCCTTCTTGTCCCATGCTATGGCACGGTTCACGACTCCGTTAAAATCATTGTTCATAAAGTCCAGACCGCGCATTGCGGGTATCTTACCGGTGGTCTTCTCAATATAATTGATCTCATAGTCGGGAGTTCCCTTCCAGGTGGACTCCATCTGACAGCTAAGCATATATTTTCCGAAGTTCTCTTCAAGGTAATCAAAAACCCTCTCTGTCTTCTCCGTGAACTTCCCGGTTTCAACCTTAGGTGTCGGTGTAGGGGTAGATACCGGTTTACGTGTCGGGGTAGACGTAGGGGTAGATACCGGTTTACGTGTCGGCGTTGCTGTTGCCTTGGGCTTGGAGGTTGCCGAAGGCAAAGGGGTGAACGAAGGTGTTGCGGGGATCGGTGTTTCCGCAGCAGTAATCTGCGTGGGCGTCGGATCTCCGTTCGGCAAAACTCTCGGTTCCGCTGCGGAATTTGCTCCTGTAAGTCCCGCGCATCCCGATAATGCGAGCGCCGCAGTAAGTGCAAAGGTCAATAATAAACCGAGTTTTCTCATCATTTATCCTCCTTCGTAAAAAGCTATCGATTTATAGTACCATAAAATAGTAAAAATTCACTTTCTTTTCCGTGAAATAATCATAAGAAAGGGTGAGCCGTTTGAGTGCTCACCCTTTGTGCTATTTGAATAGCGTTAGGAAAAAATTGTAAAGATGCGGTTTAAAACTGGTATGATCATGATAGGTAGATGACATTACATGTGAAATAAACTCCTGCCCATTTTTTTCAAATACCTTCCTGTACTGATCGGGTGAACTTCCGACGGTTCCGTCTATCTTGGAAGAACTGATCATGAGTACTGTCGGAGGGTAGTCTCCAAAAGACAATTCCGATTCGAGAAGCTGCCCCATGGCTGTGGGCATACCTTCACTTCTTACAAGCCCCGGTGCAGGACATACAGCCCCTATATATCCGAAAAGCTCCGGATGGGTGCAGCCGATAAACAACGATTCACGACCTCCCATGGAAAAGCCTGTGATCGCGGTATTCTCTCTGCCCGTTGCAACACTGAAATTCTCTTCGATGAAAGGCATGAGATCGGTAATAAGATCATTTACAAAGTTGTCATAGGCAAGTGTGTTTTCATTGTCCATGGCTGTGCAGTAGGGAAGCTCTTTACTGCAGAAAATGTACGGACTTACTATGATCATCTCTTCTGCTCTGCCCTGTCTGAGAAGATTGGTATAAATCTGGCTGCACATCACATTTTTGGTCGTGAGCCAATCTTCATTGTTGTAATAACCATGCAGGAAGTACATAACAGGATACTTTTTATCCTCGGAATAATCCTTCGGCAGCAGTACGTTTACATTGGTATCACGCTCAGCCGTCCGCGAATAGTAGGTATACTTTTTAAATTTGGGGTAATCAACCCCCTCCTTAGTGCTGTCATAGCCTTTGAGAGGCATAACGATCATGTTTTCCTCAAATTCCTTCATATTGAACTTTTCTTTCTCTTCAGCCTCGGTGTCTTTCTCCTCAACCGGCGCTAAAGTCGGAGTCGCTGTCGCAGCCACCGCTGCAGGTGTTGTTGTGGGTGTTGCTTCCGCAGTGGGAGTCAGCGTTACGGATGACTCTTCCTCTTTTTCGGTCTGCCGGTTATTACCGCCACAAGCAGTCAAAAACAATCCCGCAGATAGAACCAGTGTAGTGATAAAAATAAGTCTTTTCATTGCAATATCCCCTTTTCAATATTGTTATCGGGGTATATCTTAGCATCTTTCAGCCGAATAATCAGCATCATATTTTGAAAAAAACGCTTATTAAAAATGTTCATTTTTTAAAAGTTCATAAAGCTATTCACTGTGTATATGCCTTAGTTTACGGTGCTTTTCAAACTTGATTTGACATTATCATCAGTTTAATTTATTATATTGGCGAGGTGAATTTTATGAAAACAGATACAACAATTTATCCCTATAACCCCGAACTTGCCAATCTGCCTTTTTTGCTCAAGGGCATAGGCGGAACGCGCTATCAGCACAGGATCAAGCGTTCTTCGGGCTACAACTGGCATCAGTTTCTGCTCTGTCTGAACGGTGAAGGCATGCTGGAATATGAAAACAGAGCCATACGTATCCACGAAAACACGATCATCTTTCTTCCCAAGAACAAGCCCCACTCCTACTATCCCGTGGCGCCCGTATGGGAGGTGAATTTTATTGCTTTTGACGGGCCTTCCTGCGATGCGGCCTTCGCTACACTCGGTATAGAAGGCGTAATGACGGCGTCGATGAACAATGCGCCTCACCTGCTTGATCTGTTTGAAAAAATGATCGTTTCCCTAAAAACCGATATATTGTACAGCGGGTGTACCTGCTCCGCTCTGCTTTACGAATTCATCATATCCTTTCACCGGCTGATGGTTTCCGACGCTGATATGCAAAAGAGCAGACATCTTTCAATGATCATTCCCGCCATCAAATATATGAACGAACACTACTTCGAGGACATCCCCATGTCCGATCTTGCAGAAACTTTGGGTATCACACATCAGCATTTCTGTCGTCTGTTCCGGAGTGCTATGGACATGAGTCCGAATGAATATCTGACCGGACTTCGCATATCAAAAGCCAAACAGATGTTGACAGAACAGAACATTCCTGTCTCTGAGATCGCCACCGCCTGCGGTTTCCGCGACCCTTGCTACTTCAGCACCATATTCAAAAAAAGCATGGGCGTCCCGCCAACGTACTTTAGGAAATAAAAAAAACCTCGGGGAAAACCCCCGAGGCAGGTTTTGATCACTTGCCTATGACAAGTGTTCCATTATTAACCAGTTCAACTATTTCAGCTATTGTATTTGACTTAACGCCCTCTATATGAACGTTCTTCATTTTTTGGTAAATAGCCTCCATTTGAGCAAGTTGATCTGAGTATTCCGCTAACTCTGCATCCGTCATATGTTGTTTTATCTCTCTGATACAGCTTCCTACAGCCTCTACTTGTGCACATATATCCTGAATGGTAGTTATACTGTCAAGAATCGTTTTAAAATCTTCTGCATACTCTACAAAATCACCGACTAAGGGAACAAAATCCCACGCTGTTCCGATGATATCGATTACTATATCCGTGACAGATTTTGTCTTTTCAAGTGTTTCAACAAGGGTAAACGTGCTGCTGCGATGACATTCCTTACATTCGACCGTACATACAACATAGTTTGTTCCTTCGGAGCCCTTTGTTACTCTTACGCTGTATGCGTTCAAAACATGGTTCTTGTCCGTACAATGATCTTCCATAAGCCAATGCTCTCCACAGGAACAGCGAAGAAAATGTCTGTACGGTTCCATCCATGCATGTGCATCTTCGTAATAATAAAGATTATGGGTGTCCGTGTGCCCTATACCAAGCTCATCCATTTCTTCTCTTGTATATATTTCAGAAGTTTCTCCACACCTCATGCAATAAAAGTTCACTTCTTTTTCAGTTTCGCCACAATCTATATATACATGCGGGAAATGATAACCGTCCATGTATATATGCCCGGTTGTATGTTCTGTGACTCTGTCTTCTGTAGTTTTACACATCGGGCAATAGAATCTTTCGATCCTGTCATGCTTGCAGTCAAGTTGCTGTACTATACCTTTATTTTCCCATGCATGAGGAAGTTTTTCTCCCTGCGTTAGTCCGCAATTCCTACAGGTTTGAGGCTTTGTACATGTTGCGGGGGCATAGTCATGGGCGGGCTTACTGATCTTTGCCTGCTCCATCTTGTTGCATCTCGCACAAACTCTGTGCTTTGCACCTTCATATGCACAGGTGGCTTCTTCCTCGATCACCCATGAACCCCAGTTGTGTCCGAGAGCGGTTCCCCGTGTTGTTCCGCA
>JAEEYF010000033.1 GCA_016291655.1 Lachnospiraceae bacterium
AAGAAAGAGAGTGATAAACGTCATATTTTTCTTGCTCGGGCTCCTCCTTACCGCCTATCTGGGACTGGTGTGCTTCAGAGCTTACAGTGCGACGGGAAACATATTGTATGTGCCGAATCACTTCTTTGAAGCCCTTATGCATCCTTTTAGAGGAGGTGATGACAGAAGGATCCTTTTGTGGATCGTGTTCTTTGAAACCGTATACATCCTGGCGGTTTTGCTCTACATAACAAAACCCAAGAAGTATATGCGCGGAAGGGAATACGGATCTGCCACATATATGGATCCTGAGGAAGCAAACAAGAGATTTGCGGATGTCCGTGAGGACAACAACAGGATCTTAAGCCAGAACGTGAAGATGTCATTGAACACCCGCAAAACGGGGCTTAACGACAACGTACTGGTGATCGGAGGAAGTGGTGCAGGAAAGACGTTTTTCTTTGTGAAGCCCAATCTGATGGCGCTCCCAAAAACATCATTTGTATGCACGGATCCTAAGGGAGAGATCACCAGAAGCTGTGCCGGAATGATGAAAAGGAATGGTTACAACGTGAAGGTGTTGAACCTGATCGAACCTTCAAAGTCTGATCGCTATAATCCTTTCGCCTACATAAGGAGTGAAACGGACGTGGTGAGACTTGTGACAAACATAATCAATAACACGACGCCAAAGGGCGGCGCTCCACAGGATCCGTTCTGGGAAAAAGCGGAGGGATTGTTTTTGCAGTCCCTCTTTCTTTATGTCTGGATCGAGATGGATGACGGGCACAAGAACTTTGAATCTGTGATGAAGCTGCTTTCAGAAGCGGAAGTTACGGATGAAAAGAACAAGGTAAGTCCCTTAACAGCCAGAATGAACAGACTGGAGGAAGGAAGGTTGGGAAGCAATCATCCTGCTCTTAAGCAGTACAGGAAATGTATGCGGGGAGCCGGAGATACGGTAAGAAGCATCATTATCAGTGCCAACTCAAGACTTGCTTACTTTGAAAACAAGGATATGCTGGGGCTTCTTTCGAAGGATGATCTGAATCTTTCGGAACTGGGGATTGGTGTGAACGGCGACGAAAAAACCAAAACGGCGCTTTTCTGCATAATCCCCGACAGCGACAAATCCTACAACTTTATTGTCGGAATGCTTTATACCCAGGTGTTCCAGGAACTGTATTATCAGGCGGATTTTAACTACGGAGGCAGGCTTCCCCTTCATGTGACATTCATGATGGATGAGTTTGCAAACGTGGCTTTGCCCGACGATTTCTGCTCGCTGCTTTCAACCATGAGAAGCCGTGAGATCAGCTCGGTGATCATAATCCAAAATCTCGCGCAGATTAAGGCGCTTTTTAAAGAAACGTGGGAAACGATACCGGGTAACTGTGACACCCTTGCCTATCTGGGAGGAAACGAGCAGACAACGCATAAATACATTTCCGAGCTCCTGGGTAAAGGCACCATAGATAAGGATTCCAGCAGCGAGACAAAGAGCCGTAACGGATCCTCAAGCCACAACTTCGATGTGATCGGGCGAGAGCTCATGACGGCGGATGAAGCGAGAAAGATGGACAACAAGCATATGCTTCTCTTTATGAGAGGCGTGGATCCCATCTATGACAGGAAGTTCATTCCAATGCAGCATCCGAGGTTTTCACAGACCGCAGACGGAGGTGGGGGAAAATATGATCACGTTCCGCTGGCAAGAAGCGGAAAGACTGCTCCGGGATATGAGCTTTTAAACCCCATGGCACTTGCCTATTACAGAAGGCGTATTGAAAAAGGGGATCAGAACGTGCATATCACTACACTTTCCTATGATGATCTCATGATCATAGCTTCGGAAGAGATGCAGAAGCGAGACATCTTCACAAGAATCCGTGACGGAAGTGTGGTAACGCTGCAGCATTCGGAGGATGGAATGGGCACAGAGGATGAAGAGCCGATTGTGCCTAAGCCAAAGGCAAAAAAGAAGGTTACGAAGAAGAAAGGGGATGCAGGTGAAACTGCAGAACCTACAGGAGGACCGAAGCTTAACAAACGTCCTGCGGTCTCCGTAGCCATTGCAAAGCGAAAGCTTAAGGAAAAGTTTGACGAGGAGCAGGAAGCAATGCTTAAGAAAGCGATTGAAGCAAAACTTACGGAAGAAGAGATCCTTGAGTTCTATCATGCGAAGAATTCCGCTGAAAAGATGGAACAGTACATCAGGGATCATGAAAGGAGCGCAGATGTATCAAAGAAAGGGTGATGAAAATGAATATGTACAGAGTGATCATGGCGACGGCTAACATCGATTCGGTGTTACAGCCGCTCCAGAACCTTAAGATCCTCGTTATAGCTGTGATCGGTGCCATAGGGCTCATAGTGATCGCAAAGAACGTAATGGAATTTGCCAGTGCGTTCCAGATGAATGACAGCCCGACCATGAACACAGCGGTCAAGGGTATCGTAGCCGGGGTTCTTATGGCCGGGATCTCTACAGTGCTGGCCTTCCTTGGCTTTTAGGAGGTGCGTTAGATGCTGGATCTTGGAGAGAAGATTGTTGAGATGCTGGAAATGGCCTTCGGGCTGTGGAACAGCGAGGTAAACGCGGCGATCTCCATCTTAAAACAGTCCCCAACGGAATTCAAAGGCGGAGGCCCGTGGCAGCTGGTTGAAAAAGTAAATCCAATCTTTGTTGCCGTGGGTTCAAGCCTTGTGGTGCTGTTCTTCGTGATCGGATTCTGTGCCGAAAGCGTGGATGTACGAGAGGAGATGAGGCTTGAAGTGATACTTAGGATGCTTATTCGTGTGGGCCTCTCGGAATGGCTGGTGGCAAACAACCTTACCATTATGAAATCCATATTTAAATCGGTGGGAGCGCTGGTGGAGCTCATCGGAATAAAAGAGATGCAGCCGCTTATCATTGCGGAAACCCACAAAAAAGTAATAAGGAACCTGGACTTCGGAGAAAGCATACTATTTGGCGCAGCTGCCTTGCTTTTGATGCTGATAGCGGTTATATGCGGATTTTTCATGCTCTACACCGTGTATTTCAGGTTCCTGAGAATAATGGTCATAGCTCCTCTGGGAGCCTTGGCATTTTCAACTGCAAGCGGAAACAGAAATGTGGCTCATAC
>JAEEYF010000034.1 GCA_016291655.1 Lachnospiraceae bacterium
AGGCGGGCTGACACATTTATCGCCGGGCGTGGTGTCCCAATCGGAAATTACGTCAGGCCAATCACCTTCATCATAAAGAAAGAGCAGAGACAATGAAAGCCTCTACTCATATATTAAGAATCGGAATTTGTCGATATATTCCTTCTTGAACATTCTGTTGAGACGGTCGTTCTTCTTTGTCGGAAAGCCGAACAAGCTGACCGACATATCGCAGTGGATTATGAACCTCAGGGAAGGCATATGGAGAAGAGATTATAACTGCTCAGTTTACAGATACAAATCGCAGTTTGACGGAGGAAGCAAGAATGATTCGCCTGGAAAAACTTACATGGGATAATTACGATGATGTCTTGAAATTAAAGGTGGCAAAAGAACAGAAAGAATATATGGTTCCCAACTCAGAATGTTTGATTCAGGCTTTCTTTGCCATGACAGAAAGCAAGGCTCAGGTTTTTCCCTTTGGTATTTATTTTGGGAAGAAGCCTGTTGGATTCATGATGATCGCACGTGACGTTCCCTGGATCGAGGAATACTGCGGTTCGCACGCAAAGTATTATTACATCTGGAAATTCATGATCGACGAAAGATACCAAGGCAATGGTTACGGAAAAGAAGCCATGTTGCAGGCGCTGAATCTGATCCGCACTTTCCCAGCGGGTGAAGCAGAATACTGCTGGCTGAGCTATGAACCTGAAAACACAGCGGCAAAGAAACTGTATGCGTCTCTGGGTTTTGTTGAAAAGCCTGAACTATATGAAAATCTCGGAGAAATGCCAGCGGTATTGAAGTTGTAATCTGTCGGTTTGGTTAAGTATTTGGAAGGGAAACATATGATATGTGATCGATCGGATAAAGCAATAAAACCGATCAACATATTCGAGTTTTGTTAGATATCATAGGATGTGTTTTATTAATACAAGTTGCCGCCAGTTGTATACAGTAGTCCTGAGCTTTCTACCGTACGAGGCAGGTAAGCTTCAACTTTGAGGAATAGCAAGATATTAATATTTCTATACAAAAAGGAACCCCGAAAGGTTCCCGATAAGAAAGGCGGTGAAGAAGATGACTTCTTTCACCGCTTTACTCATATCATAGTTCTTTATACTTTCAAATCTGTTTTTTTATCAGTAATCCTCCATCCCCTCAAACTGGCTCGGCATCAAATAAGGTTTCGAGAAGTAGACGGGATAGGCGAATATGGATTTGCTGGCGGTGAAGTTTTGGAAATCGAGGTATTTGCCTCGCGCGTAGCCTTCGCCTTCCAGGATTTCGCCGGTCTCGTGGTTTCTGGTAAAGGAGGTCACATCCACCACTTTTCCGGTTTCATCGTATGATATGAGCTCAATGTAGTCTTCATGGCCCATATTGAGCTGGTAATCGTCCGTCTTGGCCTTTCCGGTATCGGCAAAAGAAAAGTCCTCTATACTGTACAGATTCTGACACTCCCCGATCTTTCCGGTGAAGCGTTCGGGCACATCGGTGCTGTACTCCTGGCTGCTGTTGCCGCACTGGTCGTGAAGCATTGTTTCGCTCTGATTGTCCAAATCACTGTAAGTTATCGACACATAAGGGAAATCATCCGGGCCCACATAGGGTCCGTTGTGATATATGCAGACGTAAACCGCATTGTCCTCGGTATAGCCACAGATTTCGAAATTGTTGCTGCAGCCGTAATTGCGCACAAAGGACTCCTCAAAGTCGTCGCAGTACATACCGGCTTTGCCGTTTACATAGTACGAAAACTGCAGATGTCCTGCCTCCGCATGCTTTCTGATTTCTATCGAATCCTCCGGAGCAAGTTCAAAATAAAGATCCACGTTCTTGCCGTCGTAGTAATCCTTGGCGAACTGCTCTGCTATCTCGCCCTCATACTTTAAGACCGTGGCATCGGCATTCACGTACCAGGTTATGCCGCTTTTCTTTTTGTTAAACTCGCCGGGTTCTTCGGAGCTCTGTCCCTCTTCCGGGTTCACATAGGTAACCCAGGGGCCGGCGGCTACTTCGCTTTTTTCTTTTTCCGTGCTGGATTCGGTCTGCGTTTCAGTTTGCGCGGAGCTGTCGCTGTTGCCGCCAGTCGCCTTGTCGCCGCAGCCGGTCATCCATATTCCGAGTGTCAGGATGAGCAGGATTGATGTGAGTGTTTTTTTGAACATCTTTTTTCTCCTTTTCCCAATAATTATTCCCCTAAGTTAAATGTACCATTAGGGTGGGATGAGTGGCAATAGGCTGGAGCGGAGCGGAATCGAGACAGCTCCAAAATGGTGTTTAAAACCTTAGTGGAAACGACTATAATTGGTGGTGTGTTTAAATTTTCTTTTAATATAAATGAGTATGACAAAGCGGGATTTCTGAGGGGACAGGTGTGTCTGGCCGGTTTTTTGAGGCTACTCAGGGTATGACATGTTCGTGATTGAAAATCATTGCTAAAATTCCATCGAAAGGAGGTACAGAAAATGGATCAGATGAAAATAGGAGCTTATCTGAAAGA
>JAEEYF010000002.1 GCA_016291655.1 Lachnospiraceae bacterium
GGCCTTTGCAAACATGGCAAGGAACCGCAAAAAAAGTGTTCTGGTGTTCATCTCCCTCGCTCTTTCGGTGGTGCTTCTGAACAGTGTTTATATGCTGGTTTCGGGCTTCGATCCGGAAACATACATTTCAAAGACCGTAAGCATTGATTTTGTTGTGGGGAACAATGACTACTTCCGTTCGAGAGGTGCAGCAGCTCCCATGGAAACGGGTGATCTGAATGAGATCATTTCAGTAACCCGCCGTTCGGCAGACGGCTTCGGCTACGGAGTCACAAAGGTTATGTACACCCACGTTGACAATGAGACAAAGAAGCTTTACGACGCGAGACACGTTTCCGTAGGCATATCCGCTCCCAACGGAAGTCCCACTCTTTTTGCCACGGTGGAGGCCCTTGACGATACGCTTCTTTCACGTGTTAAGGTCCTTGAAGGTGACATCTCAAAGCTGAACGATCCACAGGAGCGATATGTTGCCTGTCTGGCACGTGTGGACGAGCACGGCAACGTGATCACGGATGATTGCGCTCCGAAGGTCGGAGAAAAAGTGATCATCGGATACGCCGACAGCTTCGAAAGCATCAACCTGAAAACCGGAAAACCAATTGCAGAAGACACGGATCCCAACCCCGATGTCGCTCAAATCTATGCAGACACAAAAGAGATCGAGTACACCGTCTGTGCCTACATAGACGTTCCGAATCAGCTGACTCTGAGATTCCGGACTGTCGGACTGAACGTGGTAGCAGGTGCAGACAGCCTGAAATCAGACCTTGGTGATTGTGTGGTTCCTGTATTCTATGCCTTTGATACTCCTGACGAGGACGCATCCCGAAGCGCGGAAGAACTGTTAAGCCGCATCACCGGGCGCGACGGTTCCATCCTCTCCTATGAGAGCAAGGAACTCATGCGAAAAGAAATGGCGGATCTTAAGATGATGTTCGCCGTGATCGGTGGCGTGCTGATCGGTATCATTGCAGCGGTAGGCATACTCAACTTCATCAATTCCGTGCTGGCGGGCATCATCGGCAGAAAGACCGAATTTGCCATTCTGGAAGCCATCGGCATGACAAGGAGCCAGCTCAGAAAAATGCTAATGGCAGAAGGAATGATCAACACCCTGGGCGCAGGTCTCTTTGCCTCTGTCCTCGCACCGCTTACCGCCCTGCTTCTGAACGTTACGGGTGAGAGCCTTTTCTGGTTCTACAAGCCTCATTTCACCATCCTGCCTGTGGCATTCATGCTGCCCACAATGGCTCTCTTTGGTATCGTCGTGCCCTTGCTTGCTTTCTCCGGCTCCGCAAAGACCGACATCGTGGAAAGGATCCGCGAAGTGGGATGAGATCGATCCTTGTTATATGTCTCCTGTCCGTCACTGAAGATTCAGGTGTTTCTTTACTATATACATATCTACGGCATACTCGGCCACCATAAATACAATGTAGAGGATCAGCCCTGTCACTACAGCACCGTTAAGGACCTTTATACTGCCTGAAAGATCGGCGGCTTTACTCACTTGGCCAACTATAAGCAATATTGTAAAAATAAATCCGATCAACTGCTGGATCATATATAATCCAACTCCGGCTCCGATGGCACAACCCACTTTATGCTCGTTGGAAAGCTGCCCCAAAGTGATCGCGGTAAAGAAGAAAAGAAAGGAGCTCAAGATTCCCAGCAGTGCCAGTCCCGCAAATTTTGCAATAGTTCCGCCCACAGTTTTTCCAAAAAACACCAGATCCGAAAGCCCCTCAATCCGAAAATATACTTCAAGACGGCTGAAGAATTCTCCAACGCTTTCTCCTGTAGAGCTAACACCTCTAAACACACAGCAGGCAATGATAACTACAGCGGCAACCACCATCCACAACGTGGCCACGATGAATTTTACGCTGAAAGTCATATTACTGCTTACAGGCAAAGTATGCGTGAGATAGCCTCTTTCGGAGTACATACTCTTATAAAAGCCGCCGATAAGAAATACGAAACCAACGATCACAACCGCAAAAACAGAACCGACAAAGATCATTCCCATCAGCGCACTGATAATGATACCGACAACATTATCCGATGTCACATTCAACCATCTCATCACATTTGTTTCCAGATTTGCCAGAAGCGTGCTGAGCACGAGTATTGCCGCCGTAGTAGCCATAGGTTTATATGTTTGTTTAATTTCCGAAACAAAAAGTTTTCCTAACATTTGAACACCTCCCTGAACAAAGCATCAATGCTCTTTCCTTCCTTCTCCCTGATATCATCCACATTTCCGAATCTTTCGATCTTACCGTTTTTAATAAAGATCACCTGATCCAGGATCTTCTCTATGTCGCTTATCAAATGGGTGGAAATGATGATAGAGGCATTGGGGTCATAGTTTGACAGGATAATACTCAGAACATAATCCCTTGTGGCAGGGTCAACTCCGGCAATAGGCTCGTCAAGTATATAGAGATCGGCCCTTCTGCTCATTACAAGGATGAGCTGAACCTTTTCCTTTGTGCCCTTGGACATTGTTTTAAGCCTTGTTTTTGTATCTATCCCGATGGCTTTGAGCATATCTTTTGCTCTGCCTTCGTCAAAATCCGAATAAAAGGTCTTAAACAGCTTCATCACTTCATCAACTCTTTGATTCATGTTCAGATAAGTGGTATCCGGCAGATAAGATATAACCTTTTTGCTTTCGACCCCTATGCCTTTCCCGTTTACAAGGATCTTTCCCTCACTGGGGGTAAGAAGGCCCGCAATAAGCTTAATAAGAGTTGTCTTACCGCTTCCGTTGGGTCCCAGCAAGCCGACAATATGCCCGCGTTCTACAGTAAGATCTATACTGTCAAGTGCCTTGTTTATGCCGTATTTTTTTGACAGATTTTCTATTCTCAACAGTTCATCCATATCATTTGATCTCCTTAACTTTTATTTACTTTCCAGGATCCTGATCAGGTCCTGTTTGCCGATCCCTATGTTTTCCATACGCTCCAGAAAAATCTTCAGTTGCTCTACCATCTTTTCCTCCTTTAGTTTCCTTACCAGTTCCGCATCTTCGGTAACATATCTTCCGCTTGTTCTTTTGCTGTAAACCAGCCCGATCCGCTCCAGTTCCTGCAAGGCTTTCTGCATCGTATTTGGATTGACTTCAGCCTCCGCCGCAAGATCCCTGACACTTTTGATCTGTTCTCCGGTCTTTATCCGTCCCGAAAAAATGTCATTCATAATGTGCTCCACTATCTGCAGATAAACCGGCCTGTCCGACTCAATGATCCATGCCATGCTTTGCCTCCTTTCATTACTGTATTAAGATAATAGTACAATAATACAATAGTACACTTTTGTCAATAGTTTATATAAAAAAAGGAACCGCTCTTATTTCTCTCACCAAGAAATATGATGCGATTCCCATTACCGAAAGCGGTTCTCTTGCCGTTTTCGGTAAAGTACTTGTATGATGCGGATCGGACAATAAAACTGTTCTATTCTGTAAACAACGGCGTTGAGTAGTATCTGTCTCCGCTGTCGGGAAGAAGTGCAACTATCACTTTACCCTTGTTTTCAGGACGCTTTGCAAGCTCGATCGCTCCGTAAAGAGCAGCTCCCGAAGATATCCCGACGGAAATTCCTTCCTTTCTTGCCAGCAGTCTTGCAGTTTCAAACGCGTTCTGATTGGGAGCCTTGAATACTTCATCATAAACAGATGTATTCAAGGTGTGGGGAACGAATCCTGCTCCGATACCCTGGATCTTGTGCGCGCCCGCTCTTCCCTCCGAAAGGACCGGAGAATCCGCAGGCTCCAGAGCAACGACCTTCACATTACTGTTGCGTTCCTTCAGGTACTCACCTACTCCGCTGATGGTTCCGCCCGTTCCTACGCCGGCAATGAATATGTCAACCTTTCCGTCCGTGTCATTCCAGATCTCGGGACCTGTGGTCGATCTGTGGATCGCGGGATTTGCGGGATTCTCAAACTGTGCGGGGATGAAGCTGTTCGGGATTTCCTTTGCCAGCTCCTCTGCCTTTGCGATGGCGCCCTTCATTCCCTTACTTCCTTCCGTAAGAACTATCTCCGCGCCATATGCCTTAATGATATTTCTTCTTTCAACGCTCATGGTCTCAGGCATTGTAAGGATCAGTCTGTAGCCCTTGGATGCGGCTATGGAAGCCAGACCTATTCCCGTATTTCCCGATGTGGGCTCGATGAGCACGGAGCCTTTCTTGATCAGCCCCTTCTTCTCTGCATCCTCTATCATCGCTTTTGCGATCCTGTCTTTTACGGAACCTGCGGGATTGAAATACTCAAGCTTCACCAGGATCGTTGCTTCAAGTCCCAGTTCCTTTTCGATGTTGACCACCTCAACAAGAGGGGTATTGCCTATCAGGGCCAATGTACCTTTAAAAATCTTCGACATTGTTGTATCTCCTTTTCATATGATTTAATTAAACTTCCAAAAGGCTTAACGCCCTTGACTTTCAGTAGATCACCCTGCTGATGATCCCACCTCCGATCAGGCAGTCCTCCGTATCGTAAAACACCGCCGATTGTCCCGGAGCCGCGGCCCTTACAGGAACCTTAAAGGTGATCCTCAGTCTCCCTTCATCAAGCAGCTTTATCCTTGCTTCCTGACCGGGATGATGATATCTGACCTTTACCTTGCAGTCGATCTCCTCCCCGGGGGCAGGGATCTGAATTCCCATAAAATTCAGATCGTTGCATATCAGCTCTCTGCTGCATATGCCTTCCTGACCGGCCACAACTATTACATTCTCCTTTGCATCTATCTCCTTTATATATGCAGGATAACCCAGCGCCAGTCCCAATCCTTTACGCTGACCTACCGTATATCGGATGATCCCGTTATGCTTTCCCAAAATACACCCGTCTTCATCCACGAAATAGCCCTCACCCGGGATCTCGCAGCAGGCGTTTTCTTCAATGTAATCGGCGTAATTTCCCTCTGTCACGAAGCAGATCTCCTGAGAGTCCGCCTTGGCAGCGACGGGCAGCTCCGCCTTTCTTGCTATTTCTCTGACCTCTTCTTTGCTCAGTTTTCCCAAGGGCATGACGGTTTTCGCCAGCTGTTCCTGGGTGAGCCTGTACAGCATATAGGTCTGGTCCTTTGCATCGTGTACCGCCTTCTTTACGGTAAGCCTCCCATTTTCCTTCCTCACGATCGATGCATAGTGCCCTGTTGCCACCAGGTCCGCGCCAAGTATCCCTGCATATTCTAACATTTTTTCCCACTTGATGCAACGATTGCAAAACACACAGGGATTCGGTGTAAGACCGTTGATATATGCCTCAATAAAGGGGTCAGTGATCATCCTTTTAAAATTGGCCACACTATTCACAACATGATATGGCATGCCTATCTTCCACGCCACCCGTCTGGCATCGTCGATCTCGCAGCATCTGCTGTCCTTTCCCTCCGATGATATCCAGCTCCTGATCGTAATGCCGACAACATCATAGCCTGCCTCTTTCAACAGATATGCCGAGACGGCGCTGTCTACGCCGCCTGACATTCCAACAACAATTTTAGGCATGTTTATTATTTAATAGCCGCAAATCCGTTTTCGAGATCCGCGATTATGTCATCAATGTGTTCCGTTCCGATGGAAAGGCGGATAGTGTTCTGATAAATGCCCTGATCTTCGAGTTCTTCCGCAGAAAGCTGCGAATGTGTGGTTGATGCGGGATGGATCACAAGGCTCTTTACATCCGCAACATTTGCAAGGAGCGAGAAGATCTTAAGGTTGTCAATAAACTTCCACGCCTCTTCTTTGCCGCCCTTTATCTCAAAGGTAAAGATCGATGCTCCGCCGTTGGGGAAGTATCTCTCATACAGCGCATGGTCCGGATGGGATTTGATCGAAGGATGGTTCACCTTTTCAACCAGAGGATGGTTGTTCAGGAATTCAACCACCTTCTTCGTGTTTTCCGCATGTCTGTCCAATCTCAGTGAAAGTGTTTCCACGCCCTGTAACAGGAGAAATGCGTTGAAGGGAGAAATGGTGGCTCCCGTATCTCTCAAAAGTATTGCCCTGATGTAGGTCACAAAAGCTGCGGGTCCGACTGCGTCGTAGAAAGATATGCCATGGTAGCTCGGATTGGGCTCCGCAATGTTGGGATATTTTCCGCTTGCTTTCCAGTTAAATCTGCCTGACTCTACGATCACGCCTCCAAGGGTCGTTCCGTGTCCGCCAAGGAACTTTGTGGCGGAATGCACCACGATGTCCGCTCCATGCTCGATAGGTCTGATCCAGTAAGGTGTTCCGAAGGTATTGTCAACCACTACCGGAAGTCCGTGCTTGTGGGCGATCTCAGTGATGGCATCGATGTTCGGGATGTCGCTGTTGGGATTTCCCAGGGTCTCCAGGTAAATTGCTCTTGTGTCGGGCTTGATGGCACTTTCAACCTCTTTAAGATCGTGGGCATCCACAAAGGTTGTCTTTATGCCGTACTGAGGAAGTGTATGTGCCAAAAGGTTGTAGCTTCCTCCGTATATGGTCTTCTGTGCCACGATATGACCGCCGTTTGCGGCAAGTGCTTCGATGGTGTAGGTGATCGCCGCGGAGCCGGATGCCAATGCAAGTGCCGCGCTTCCTCCCTCTAAGGCCGCAACCCTTTTTTCAAGAACATCCTGGGTGGAATTGGTGAGTCTACCGTATATATTTCCTGCATCCGCAAGTCCGAAACGATCTGCAGCATGCTTGCTGTTATGAAAAACATAAGAGGTTGTCTGATAAATGGGTACCGCTCTGGAATCTGTGGCAGGATCAGCCTGCTCCTGTCCGACGTGTAACTGTAAGGTTTCAAATCTGTATTCGCTCATGATATTTTTCCTTCCTTTGTTTTTGATAGATATATCCTATCACATCAATAGGTTTTTGAAAAATAGCAAGATTTTATCATAGGTGATAACCATGGGTTATCACAGTCACTGTTCCCTCCGCTTCTTCTCATAATCATCGAGAGCCGCTCCTATCGCTTCCTCCGCCAGCACGGAACAATGCATCTTGTAGTCCGGCAAACCGTCCAGTGCCTCCGCAACTGCCTTATTCGTAAGCTCTCTCACTTTCTCCACCGGCTGTCCTTTTATGAGCTCGGTTGCCATGGAGCTTGATGCTATGGCACTGCCACAGCCGAATGTTTCAAATTTCACATCTTCCACAACATCATTCTCTATCTTAAGATACATCTTCATGATGTCCCCGCACTTAAGATTCCCCACCTCGCCGATTCCGTTGGCATCCTCTAAAACGCCTACATTGCGGGGATTGCGGAAATGATCCATAACCTTTTCACTGTATAAAGCCATAATCTGTCCTTTCTATAAAACAAACTTTCTTTTTCCGTTGATCAGATCTCTCCAGACAGGAGAAAATCCGCGCAAATATTCAACGACCTCGGTAACATTTTTAATGATGATATCAACATCCTCTTCGGTATTCTCTCTGTCAAGCGTCAGCCTCAATGACCCATGGGCCACATCATGCACTCTGCCTATCGCCAGCAGAACATGGCTCGGATCCAGCGATCCCGAGGTACAGGCACTTCCCGAAGAAGCCTGTATCCCTCTGTCATCCAGCAGCAGGAGCAGGGATTCCCCTTCGATCCCTTCAAAGCAGAAGTTCACATTTCCGGGCAGTCTGCGGTCTGCATCACCGTTTAAAACAGAGTGCGGGATCCGGCTGAGCCCTGCGATCAATCTGTCACGCAGCCCTCTGACATATGCGGACGTTTCATTCATCTTCTCCTGCTTCTCCCTTAGTGCCACTGCCATTGCCGCTATTCCCGGTACATTCTCCGTTCCGGCCCTTTTCCCTCTTTCCTGTGCACCGCCCTCGATCAGGTTTGAGAGGCGGACTTCCTTTCTTGCATATAGGAAGCCGACACCTTTGGGTCCGTTAAACTTGTGCGCGGAAGCAGAGAGCATATCGATACTGTCGACCTTAACATTGATGGGAAGATGCCCTACCGCCTGAACGGCATCCGTGTGAAAAAGAACATTTTTCCTTCTGCATATCTCCCCTATCTCCCTTATGGGTTGTACGGTTCCGATCTCATTGTTTGCATACATGATCGTCACGAGACAGGTATCCTCACGTATCGCCTCCTCAACCTCCTTAGGATCGATCACCCCGTTTTCGTGCACATCCAGCAGAGTGATCTCAAATCCCTCTTCCTTTAGCCTGTTTAATGTATGTAAAACCGCGTGATGTTCAAATGCATCGGAAATGATATGCTTTTTGCCCTTCTTTTCGCCTGCCCGGGCAGCAGACCATATGGCCTGATTGTCAGACTCGCTTCCTCCCGATGTAAAAAAGATCTCTCTGGGTTCGGCTCCTATGAAGCCCGCGATGTCCTCTCTCGCCTTTTCAAGTACCTCCTTGGCATCCTGCCCGCGCTTATACAGGCCGGAAGGATTCCCCCAGGTGTTTTTCAGTAACTCCGTCATGGTTTTCACGGCAGCATCACTCATTTTGGTGGTTGCCGCATTATCTGCATAGATCATAGTTTGACTCCTTTCTGCAACATAGGCGGAGTATACTCCTAATTACCTACCGTGTCAATAGGTAATTTGTGGGATCATTATAAACGCATTGATTCAAAAAAAGGCCCATGCAGGCCTTAATAATTAACTGTTACTCCTTAAATTTCAGCAGTTCTTTCACATAATCGTTTCCATACACGGACAGCGTTGCACCTTTTCTCAGGATGTACCCTATGGTCAGCGGATCTTCTTCTTTCAGTTTTATGGATACCATTCCTTTTAATATGGCTTCCTCTCCCGAAAGCATTCCCGAACCGATGGAATACCCGTGTAATTCCTTTATCAATTCCATGGTGGTTGCCCTGTCATCCGACTTGATAAGCTTCTTAAAATCGTAGTCTGCCATGGCTTCTTCGGTGAGATAGTAATTGCTGTTATCGCTTTGATCGAAAACGATACAGGGATGATCGGAAAGCTCCTCTATGGAGATCTCCTTTCGTCCCGCAAGTTCATTATCCTCCCAGACATATATATACGTTTCTCTTCGCATGAGAGGAGTAAATTCCAGTCCATACTCTTTGAACAGTTTTTTAAGGATCTCCTCATTGGCTCCGGAAAAGGAAATGATCCCCACTTCACTCTTCAGCGCTCTCACATCCTCCAAAACGTCCTTGGTCTTGGTTTCATGGAAGGAAAACACGTATCTGTCAAGTCCGTGTTTCTTTACCACTTCCGTGAAAGCCTTTATTGCAAAATTGTAATGCTGGGATGAAACGGAAAACTTCTCTTTATCGCTGTCCTTTGACAAGTATCTGTTCTCCATGATCTCATACTGGCTCGATACCTTTTTGGCATAGGTAACAAACTCCCTGCCCTCGTCCGTAAGAGATATGCCCTTATTTGTCCTGTCAAAGATCAGGATCCCTATTTCTTCTTCCAGTTCTTTAATACTGGACGATAACGCCGGCTGCGAAACAAACAGCTTTGTTGCGGCTTCTCTTATGGAAGCGGAATTGGCCACCTCCAAAACATATCTTATCTGGGAAATATTCATATGGTTTCCTCCCTCCCGGGATGCGTCCTACTCAGTCATTATCAGTTTTAGAGGTATATTCCTTAGCGTCTTTCCGTAGAGATACATTATGCCCTCATAGATAACAATAAAAGCCGCCAGAACAATAAAAAACACCGGGATGTCAAAGCCTATCTCGGGAATTCCCTCCACATCCGCAAAAACGATATCAACCATGATCTTCAAAAGGCCATACTGGTACGCGGAGCCGATAGCAAAGCCTATGTAGGCCGGCAAACGATAGCCGTCAAGAACAGCATGCTTGCAGGCATAGGCATCGTAACCGAACACGCGCATCATGGCAATGTTCTTTTGATTGGAACGCATTACGGTGGTTACTGAGATAAACAGTGTTGTAAAAGCAAGGACCAGACCGATCACAAAGATCATGACCGCAGCCATATCACTTGCCAGTTCCTTCATTCCGGCCGACATCTCAAGCATATCCGAAAAACAAAAGGATGCAAAACCTATGAAGAATACAAGACTCTTCCTGCTTTTCAGAACGGATTTTCTCATATCGCCGACGAAATCCTTTTGTTCCCTGAAATCCCTGTTTTTGGTCTTAGTGTCAACAATTCCCGACATGAGGTCCACACAGGGGCGATCCAGCTTTATCACGCTGTACCCCACCGCCATAAGAGAAAACAGAGCAGCGGGAACCGGCACCAAAAGCAGAAAAAGCAGCGGATGGAAACCGATCCCAAGGTCGGGAATGAGTTCATCTATGTTCTGAAGATAATAGAACCTCGGCATTAAAGCAAAAGAAAGCAGGTAACCGAGAGCGCACCCGATCAGTACGCTTAGTCCGAAAGCAGAAAAACCTTTTCCGATCTTAAAGTTCGAATAACCAAGTGCCTTCAAGAGTCCCAATTCCTTTGAATGAGTGTCGATGTAGTGTTTTATGTAAAAGAACAGCATTACCGCAGTGGTAATGGCGAGACATCCTCCGCACACGAGGCAGATCACCTTACATGTCATCACCTGTGCATCATACAAGGCGCGTGCATATGCTTCCACCACCTGTGCATCCACAGCCTTAAGGTCGATATAGTAGTTAAGGAACAGATTGCATACAGTGACCGCACAGCAGGTCATAATGGATATCCCAAACATCTTGATGCTGTCTTTGATGCTGATTATCATGAGATCACCATCCAATCTCGTAGGCTGTTTTTTTGTGGCTGTTGCTCGAAACATAAACAATCCTGCCACTGTTCATTTTTATTATTCTGTCCGCAGTTTCAGCGATATTGGCATTATGTGTGACCATGATCATGGTAAAATGCTTGGTGTCCTGAAGCTTTATTATATAGTCCAAAACCAGACGACCTGTAGCTTCGTCCAAAGCACCTGTGGGTTCATCCAGTATAAGGACACGGGGCTCCTTTGCCAGTGCTCTGGCGATCGCCACACGCTGCTGTTCTCCGCCGCTGAGCTCGGAGGGGAATTTTTTTCTTTTATTCCCAAGTCCGACTGCCTCGATAAACGGTAAGAAGTCCTTGTTTCCCGAGAGATCCGCTCCCATTTTTACGTTCTTCTCCACATTGAGATGCGGCAAAAGGTAGTATTGCTGAAAGATGTATGCCGTATTCTCGCGTCTGAAAGCTGTAAGCTCCTTTTCACTCATGGTTTCAAGGTGCTTGTCCCCATATGCCACAGAACCGCTGTCCATTGGTTCAAGCCCGGAAAGCACATTCAGGAATGTGGATTTCCCCGAACCTGAAGCCCCAAGTATCACTGCAAATTCTCCGTCCTCTATGTTCAGTGAAACGCTGTCCAACGCTTTAAAACGGCTTTCTCCCGTTCCGAAATATTTTGTCACGTTCTTGATCTCTATCATTTAGCCCCCTCTTTCTTTTCTATTCTCATACCGATCTTTTTCGATCAATGAGACGATGAACTGCTGCAGCAGACACAAACGATCAGTATCATTGTGATCGCAGCAGCAACGGAAACAGCCGCTGCTGAGGTGATTGCTCCGGTTTCGATCTGAGGTCTGATGCTCGAAGTGATATGATTCTTCTCATAGCTTTCCGCAACTATCAGCGTAGCAAACATGATGCGTGTCTTTTTATCCAGATGCCATACTCCAAAGCCCTTTGCCTTTCTCAGATACTCGGCTGTTTCAATGATCTCCGAAACAAGAGTCTCCTCATCCGCGTCAATGTCTGTCAAAGTACCGAGTGCGGCAACCTCGTACTCTTTTCCGTACCTCACGCCCTTTTCCCTGAACTTATCGCTGAGGCGGATAACCTTGTCGCACTTGGACTCCATGCCTCCGCCCATAAGAGACAATACCTGCGTCAACGCCTGTAATCCGTTCGAAGTTGCCCTGAACTTCATGTCACGCATATATCTATAGCCCTCTTCCATCTCGTTTATGATGGAGTCCACGCTCTTATCGCTCATGGCCAGAAGCATAGCCAGTGACCAGTCTTCCGCGCCCGTAAGGATCGGATGCTCTTTTTTCATCCTGTCATCTATTTCATTGAATTTTTCCGTAAGCCGGTCTGCTTCAGAAACCTTGCCGTTGTCGCAAACGTTTGAAGCCGCAAGTACCATATACTCGCCGTTAAAGAATCTGCCCTTCATGATCTTTTTGTAAACCATTTCAAGATCATCAATGTACTTTTGGGGATCATCCGAAATTGCCATCTTGCATATGGTAAGCGTACGCCCTATTCCTCTGATACACGAAAAGCAGCTTACATTTTTACTCAATATCTTTTTGCATTCCTTCAGTTTTTCCTTGTCAACCTCCATTCCCTCTCCGGAAAGAATGAGGCTGCCAACGATCTCCATAATGTCAAACTCACACAAAAAGTTCTTATTAATGATCTGTTTATCTCTGATCATCAGATCGCATCTTTCTTTTATAAACTCCTTCATACTTAATTATCTCCTGTTTTTCAATTTCAAAATCAATCCCGTCGCAAGGTTCAAAAAAAGATAAAACACCTTCAGATGCTTTATCTTTTAATTGATTCGAGAGTTACAGCTTTTATACAGGTGCAAAAGCTCAGGCAATTTGATACAGCCTTACAAGTTCGTCAACCTGCCTTTGAGAAAAAGCATCCTGTTTTATAAACCATTTGTACTTAGGTTTACTGTTTCTGTTCATTGCTTTCTCTACAAGTCTTGAAACTGTAGCCTGAGAAAAGCAGCTTTCAGAATTAATATTCATTCCATACTTTACAGACATTTTTCCAATCCTCTTTTTTCCCTTTCAACAAGCATCTTACACTTTTTTAAAAGGGATATCAAGAGGATTTTTAAATATTTTTGAACAATTCAGCCTGAGTAAGCTTATGTTCTTTTCTGAGGTCAGCAAGAAAGCTTCCCATTTTCAGCATGTCCATTAGAATACCTCCCGATCTGTGATGGCTCAAATATAAATCAAACACGCGAAAATGTCTTTACCATAAACAGCGAATCCTTTCACATGTTCTTCTCCATTTCCTCCTGAACCTCCGGAATGGCGGAAAGCATAGGTTTTACATCCTTACCCTTAATGTTTCTTTCAACGTAATTCTTTGTGATCTTTATTACCAAAGGTGTTAATGCAAGTACACCTACAAGGTTGGGGATCATCATCAGTCCGTTAAATGTATCGGACATATCCCATGCAAGGGATGAAGTCATAACAGCTCCTGAAATGATCATTACAACAAAGATCACTCTGTAAACCTTTGCGCCGCGAGTGCCAAAAAGATATTCCACTGCCTTGGAACCATAGTGCGACCATCCCATAACGGTTGTAAACGCAAAAAGCAATACAGCCACAGCTATGAACCATTCGCCGGGTTTTCCGAACACATTGCCAAAAGCCGTAGCGACCAAAGTTGCATCATTAACGCCTTCTACAGGCACGCCCGTTGTCAGATCGATAAGGCCTGACGACAAAACGACAACCGCAGTCATAGTACAAACGATCATAGTATCCGCAAACACTTCAAAGATACCCCACATTCCCTGCTTTACAGGCTCTGTCACGTTTGAATTGGAATGCACCATAACGGAAGAGCCAAGACCTGCCTCGTTTGAGAATATGCCTCGCTTACAGCCGTTTTTGATGGCTATCTTCAATGCTTCTCCGGCGATACCGCCCGCAAGTGCTTTTGCTCCGAAAGCAAATTTAAATATGGAACCAAACATTGCTCCGATAGAAGAAATATGCACAAACATGATTATCAGTGCGCCGATAACATAGAAAATCGCCATAAAAGGAACGATCCTTTCGGCAAAAGAGGCAATTCTCTGAAGTCCGCCGATTATAATGAACCCGCCGATAAGCATGAGAACTGCTCCGATCACCCAATTGACAACACTTGTTCCCAAAAAGGAAGGAGCGGTCACTCCGTTAAAGAAAGCTGATTCTATGTTCAGGGTGATCTTATTGATCTGCCCCATATTTCCTATACCAAAGGAAGCAAGGATCGCAAAGCAGGCAAACACTATCGCCAGTACTTTTCCTATATGCTTAAACCCTTTATATTTTCCAAGTCCGTCGGTCAGGTAATACATAGGACCTCCGGACCATTCTCCGTCTTTATTCTTTCTTCTGTAATAAATTCCAAGGATGTTTTCCGAATAATTGGTCATCATTCCAAGAAATGCCGCAATCCACATCCAGAACACAGCGCCAGGTCCGCCTACGCAGATAGCTGCCGCAACACCTGCTATATTTCCCGTTCCGATCGTTGCAGCAAGTGCCGTACAAAGAGCCTGAAACTGCGATACCGAGCCCTTGTCCTTCTTTTTGTGGGTATCCTTGCGAAGCATCGATCCGATGGTATTCTTCCACCAATGAGAAAAATGCGAGATCTGAAAACATTTAGTGATCACGGTGCATATAAGACCTGTACCGAGAAGCATGATGATGGCAAACCAGCCCCATGCAAAGCTGTTGACCTTATCATTAAGGTCTGCCAAATTTGTTAAGAATTTTTCCATTTTTGTTCTCCTGTCCTTTTGCCTGAGAGATCGGTAAGATAACCTTACACCTTCGGCTCCCACGTTGGGTCTCTCCAAGATATTATAAAAATAGTCCAAAGACAGTCCTATGGTCCGCCTTTGGACAATACACAGGAATTATATCAGCATCGCTTTAGCGTGTCAATACATCTCTGTGATAAAATAATGTTTTCATCAAGCACATTTTCTGTATTCAGTCCGGAAATCCGGCATTTTGCTATTTTACAAACGTTACCTTGATACTTCCGCTGGTTGTTGTGATATCCAACGTTTTTTCCCCTGTTCTGGTATTGTTGAGATTTGAGCTGCCGCTACTTGTTTTCGTAATAACCGAGAAGTCTGATTCATTTCCCTTAACAGTTCCCTTGACACTGCCGCTGCTTGTGTTAAAAACACCTTCTGAGCCGATATCCAGTCTGTCAAGACCGATCCCTCCCGAAACGGCTTTGGCTTTTATTCTCTCCACCTTTACATCCGCATACATATGCGCTCCTGAGCCGCTTTCGCTTTTCAGTGCTTCCGCACTTGAATCCTCCAGAGAGATGCGTCCGCTTACAGTTTTAAGATAAATATCCTTGTCAACCGTCATATCGTAGCATTTGACAGCTCCCGAGGATGCAGTTGCACTAACGTTCTTTGCTTCAACCTTTCCTATCTCCTGAGCTCCTGATACGGTTGTGGAACTGAGATCACAGCAGCTGACGTTCTTCATCTCTACTCTGCCCGAGCTTGCTTCAACACTTAAGTTTCCGGAGACCTCCGCATCATTAAGTCTTATTGCTCCGCTGACAGCGGTAACAACCAATTCTTCCGCCTTAATGCCATCTGCTTTTACAGCACCGGAGCTGCTCTCAATGACAACCTTTGTGCCCGTGATCTCCCTAACTTCCAAACGACCGCTTATCCCCTTAACAATGAGTTCGCCGTTAAAATCCCCGGGTAAAACTATTTCCGTAGGATATTCAGCGGAATTAATGAAGTCAATGTCAAAATAGACACCCTTTTTATTGTCATCTCTTTTGAAAGTAAGCTCGCCGTTCTTTTCCCCCACCGTCACCGTTTCGGTTTTTTCATCCAAAAAGTACCTAATCTCTGCTTTTTCCACATCCTTAACGGTAATCGTAGTTTTATAGCAGGTCTCATTTACCACAAGCCTGTCAATGTCACCCGTGCACACATAACTCTTTTCTGTCCTATCTCTGTTTCCAAAAAACATATCGTTATCTCCTTTAAAAATCAGTCTGCCCGCTATAAGGAGCAAAAGTCCCGCTCCGCATGCTATCAACGCGATAATTGTTGATTTTTTCATATTCTTTACCCTCCGATAAAAATCTATTTAAATAATGTCTTTTTAATTCCCGTAAGCATATTTACGAAAACCTTTCCTGTTCCCCCGAAAAACGCCAGACACGGTCTGAACATCAGGTATGAAACGCTCCCCAGCACCAATGCTCCGCCAAAGTCGTCAATTATTCTCGAAGCCGGTGAAATCCCGCTCAAGCCCATCACTCCTCGTATCAGAAAAGCCAACGCCAAAATCGGTATCAACAACACGATCAACGCTGCCACCAGTACCAGGATCCAATACAGCAGACATATGACCGCAAAACAGATCAGTATCACGATAACCAGCGGTAACCAGATAGGAGAACCAAGGATTGCAAGAACAGCCCAAATTGCGCCTTTTCCGCTGTTCTCCGCTTTTGCCCTGCTCTGTTGAACCTTTTCTTTTACCAATGTGGTTACCGGTTTTTCCCATGCAATCTCCTTAACAATGTCCTGAATGGATCCGAGCGAAGCAGTAGCTTCTTCTTCCGTCATCCCATCCTCCATCCTGTCACAGATCATTTCATCGTAGAATTGCAGCATGTTTTCGACGTTGCCAAGGTTTTGCTTTTCGAGCTCAGTTTTTAAGGCGCTCAAAAACTCTTCCTTACTCATTTTTTTCTTCCCTCTCTTTAACTATAAACTGATAGATCTTCACTATTTCCGCCCACTCTTCCAGCATTTCCGTTACCTTTTCCCGGCCTTTGTCCGTGATCCGATAATACTTTCTGAGCCTTCCGTTGTGTTCCATGCTGAAAACTTCCAAAAGTTCTGTTTGTTCCAGCCTTCGCAAAATGGGATACATTGTGGATTCACTGATCTCAATAAAGGCATTAACGTCTCTGACCAGTTGGTAACCGTAAGATTCCCCTTTTTCAAGCACCGCCAGAACGCAGGCTTCCAAGATGCCTCGTCTAAACTGGGATTCCATCAGCATCTCCTTTCCATGTTTTTGGGCAACAAGTTTCTAAATACCCTTTGTTGCATCATACTATACATCACATAGTATAATGTGTCAAGAGGTATTTGAAAAAATGATACCCGGGGACGGGGTTATGGTGTCATTTTTTGACACCATAACCCCGTCCCCGGGTATCATTCATCCAGCCCCAGGATCCTGCGGTCATATGCGGATACTTCCCGCATAACATTCAGGATCAAGGTTTCGTTGTCGTTGTGTTCCATCAGGGGCTTCAGAACAAAAAGGCCTGCAAGAGATACCGCTCCTGCAATACCGATTCCGATAACGGGAAGTTTTACAGGTACAAGAAGTTCCAAAAGAGGCAAAAAGAAAACAAGAGTGTTGAGCACCGCGATCACAGAGGCAAAGATCAGTTCAAACCTTGAATAGTTTCTGTAATGTATTGTTGAAAGGCCGATCAGAAAAGCGGCTGTCGGTGCAAAGCAGATGTCCGCAACCAGGATCTCCGACATTTCTTTTAAACCGATACCGAAAACAATCGATCCAATGATCGTTGTAAGGAAGCTTGCAGCAAGGCCCGCGACGGTGGTAACCATCATGTTCGTAAGCCAGAGATCCTTCGATCTCTTACCCGCTGCCACATAGCAATTGATCCTGCAAAGATCTCCCACCGAGAAAAGGACCTGCGTGTAGATCAATGGGAGCGCAAGTCCCGAAAGCTTCAATATGATTTCGGGTCCTGCTCCAAAAAATGTATTTAAAAACACATAGATCACCGGGCAAAGGATCATTCCCGCAACTTTCTTAACCTTAAGCATCATTTTGATCTTATACCATAAAAATGCATTCATCTTCTGCCTCCGTTTGTAAAGATATCTTCCACCGTAAGCTTTGAGCTCAAGAACCTTGTCACCGAGAAAAAGGCCGTAAAGAACAGCACTTCAACTCCACAGACCGATATGCTTAACCTCTCAGTCATCAGCAAAACATTGACCGAAAGGACAACAGCAACGATCAGCAGAGCTCTGAAACCTTCCTTTACACTTAGCGAGATCACGGTAACTCCGCCAATGATCACAGGCGTTTCCGCCAGACAAAGCATGGCTCTTAAAACAAGCTTCGGATCAAACCGGTTTTGAAAGAGCATGACCGGTATCACGACAATTGCCTGCAGGATAGGATAAGTCATGAGAAAGACTGTCGGATAAAACAGCTTACAGCTTATCACCTGCCTCATGTCTCTTTTCATGCAAAGCACCGGCTTCAAAGCAGCATCATAAAATGAATTTACAGCCTTATTGGAACACATGAGGACGGCAAGCAGCCATATGCTTGTGAGAGCGATCCCCGGATCCAAAAGGCGGCTCAACGTACAGGCAGTGCCAAGTCCGAGCATGATCATCAATGCTATCCGGTTTTTGACCCTTGCAAAAGCAAATCTTTTCTTTTCAAGCCACATGAGGGCATCATTTTTCCCGTTCATCACATCAGCACCTTTGCGTACATCATTTCCAGTTCGGACTTTTCCGCTTCGAAGTTACTCAGCGGCTTTTCGTCACGGATCTCTCCCTTTTTCACGAACACTGCTTTATCGCAGACTTTTTCGATCTCGGTCAGATCATGGGAACTCAGAAGTATGGTGCATCCCTCCTTTTTAAGTTTAAGAAGCTGCTCGGTAAGGAAGTTCTTTCCCTCCACATCAAGCCCCAGATAGGGCTCATCCAGAAGGAAGAGTTCCGGCTTTATGACGAGAGTGCGTCCGATGGCGAGTCTCTGCTTCATTCCCTTGGAAAACTTGGTTACGATCATATTTTCTTTCCCTTTAAGAGAAATCTCCTCAAATATCCTTTCGATCCTTGCCCTTCTCTCATCACATGTACTTTTGGGGTTGTACAGTCGATCGTAAAACTCAATGTTTTCCCATGCTGTAAGAGGTGCGAAAAGGCCGGTGGTGTCCAGCACGAAAGCGACTTTCTCGCGGAGAGTGTCGCATTCCTTACTCTTCACATCGATCCCGTTGACAAGGATCTCACCCGAGTACCGGGAATATATGCCTAATATGCAATTTAAAAGGGTTGTCTTACCTGCGCCGTTGGCTCCCACCAACGCGACCGCTTCCCCGCTTTTCACCTCCAGATCTATCCCGTTCAAAATGGTAACATTGTCTGATTTCTTTGAAAGCTCCTTTATTAAGAGATTCATTTTACTCCTCCAGCTTAACAGATAAGAATGATCTTTTAACCTTGACGGAGTACTTGAGTGCATAGGTTTCCTGTCCCTCATTCAGAGCTTTCATGATCTCTCCGATCTCCTTTGTAACGCTTTCTTCCGTCATGTACCAGCCCAGGAAGGTATTTGCCGCATCACGGCGCGCTGCGCTTGGATTTTCCTGCGCAAAAAGCGCGAATTTCGGAGAGTTCTTTCCACCCTTGTACTTTTGAGATCTGACTACGCTGCTGCATCTGACGATGACACCCTCATTGGGAGAAGTGATGGATATCTCACCCGAAGGGTTCGTAAGCTTCTTTTCCGCAACCGCTTCGTTTTTCCCGATCTCATTTCCCATCAGCGTATCCAATGACACCTTCAGTTTTTCCGATATAATAAGCAGTTTCTCGACTTCCGGATAGCCGTTTCCCGATTCCCATTTTGAAACTGCCTGTCTGCTGACATCCAGCATCTCTGCAAGTTCCTCCTGTGAAATACCCTGCTCTTTTCGGATTGCTTTTAGATTCTCTGCGAAATTCATGTTGTCCTCCCTGTTATGCATCATTTTTATCAAAAGCCGCGTAAAAATGCTACCAACTCACTTTTGCATTTTGGCAACTATAAGTTGCATATCTTTAAAATAGCACTTTTGAGGGGGATTGTATATAAAAAATGATACCCGGGGACGGGGTTATGGTGTCAAAAAATGACACCATAACCCCGTCCCCGGGTATCACCCCAGCCTTGGTTTACACTTTGCTGCCCGATCAGGAATTTGCCTTCATCTGTGCCAAAACTCCAAGTTCGGCAGCCTTGAAACAATGTTCCTGTGTCATAGCATTTTCTGTTCTGTTTATACAATCCAATACCAATTGGCCAAAGAATGGAAATCCGACTTTGCCACTGACATCGTAACGTTTTTCGCCCTTACCGTTTACAAGAAACACCAGATCGGTAACCGCCGGTTCTTCTGCAACGTTTATGTACTTACGGAGTTCAATGGTTCCTTCCGTCCCTATTATAAGTGTACGTCCGTCGCCCCAGGTCCTAAGACCGTCGGGAGTAAACCAGTCAACTCTAAAGTAGAAAGCCGTACCATTCTTCCCGGTGATCATGCAGTCTCCGAAATCTTCAAGTTCAGGATATTGGGGGAAAGTTTAGCCACAATGTGTTTCGAAGTGCAATCTTGAAATCTCTCATTGCAAATACAAACTTAAAGTTTTCTAAGCCAACGAACTGACTTCCCTTAATTCCTTTAAAGATGTTATATTTCTGGAACGCAATGATCAGACCTGCCATCGGCTTGTAGCAAAACAGCACATACCAGATGATCGGGATCGATAGCATTGCATATAATCGCCAGTCACGCTTTAGCCATCTGAGTATCTTGCTTCCTCCGCTCTTTTTGTCAGAAGTGATCTTTTTCATCTTAACCCCCTTAAAATCAGCATTTTTTCCCATTATTATTTCATTAACCTATCGTTAATACCTCCATCCGATAATACTGATTATATATGTTATTATTTGCGTTTTCTTTGTAATTTGTACTTGAAAATATGTAATTCCTACACTATGATATGAGATAGATTTAAAAGATTTAACAGATTTAACAGCTTTAACTCAAGTCACTGAAAATATGCACAAGGGAGCAGACTATTTTGAACACTTTATATAAAAAGCAATCCGCCTACAGTCCGATGAGCAATGGCAATCCCGACTACCATGCCTATTCCGACTCATCTGTCGGCTGGAACTTTTTTAGATTACATTATCATGATTTTTATGAGTTCTATCTTTTCGAAACAGGAGTACCATATTATTGTGTGGACGAGAATGTTTTTCCTTTAAAGACTTATACTTTGATCATTCTTCCGCCTTTTATCCTCCATGGGCTTGTATCAAGCCAGCCGTCGGATTATTATATGCGTTCGTGGATATATGTCAGTCCCGGCATTATGCAGACCATAGGAATGGGGTTATATGATTTTTCTACGTTTTTTAAGGAAAGTGTGGAAAAAGGAAGGTTTTATTTTTACATAGATGAGAAAGCTGCAGAAGAGCTAAAAAAGCGTATAAAGATGATAAAAGAAAATATGCATAAAAAAAATCCGCTCGACCGGTGGAAGAATGCTCAGTGTATTGCCGAATTCTTAAGTTTGGTATATGAAATAGCCAAGAGCAGCGAGACGGAAAACAAGCCTATTATTATCAACGAAACCATCCAGTCTGTTCTTAACTATATTAACAATAACTATGCCGAAAACCTTTCCATCTCCGGTCTTTCCAAACAGTTCGGCCTCAGTCCGTCCTACCTGTCCCGCGAATTTTCTTCATATACGGGAAGAAGCATATACAACTATATTCAATATCGTCGTATTATGCTTGCCAAGGAAATGATCTATTCAAACAAGCCTTTTATGGATGTCGCTCTTGAATGCGGTTTTAATGACTACTCCTGTTTTTTACGCGCTTTTACAAAAGCCACCGGCAAAACGCCCAGGGAATATAAAAAGTTTCTGAGTAGCTGGGAGTAGCCCTGCCTGAGTACATATCACAAGGCAAAATGTCATCTGTATTCATAACACAGACATTCTTATCGGATTTCTCAAGCTTCACAGTCTATAATTTCAACAATGCCTGCACTTCTTCCAACTTCGGCGGATATAACGGAAGCGGAAAGCGCGATATCGCTACAGCAGAGCAGGCACAGGCAAAGCGCACTAAGCTCTCGTCATCCATGCCATGCAGCAGACCATATACGCATCCTGCCTTAAAAGTATCACCGGCCCCAAGCGTGCTTCTGACAGTAACAGAGAAAGGTTTACATCTTTGGACAGGCTCTCCTCTCCGGGCATACAGTATATCCCCGTCGCCCTGTGTCAGGATCGTTAAACCGTCTGTTTCCTTCTGCATCAGCTCCACAACCTCTTCCGGAGCCATCCCTGCATATTCCTGATCCGTACATTCATGCGATACTACATTCACCGCTGCATTCTTATGCAAAAATGAGTCATGACGACTGTCGATCGTAACAAAAGGAATGCCATGTTTCCCGCAAAGTACGGCAGCCAGAACAGATTCCTCTCGGAAATAAGGATCAATAGCCGCGACCCTTGCACAGGAAATGTCCTCTTCTTTTGGAATATTCCACCATCTTTCTCCGGTTGAAAACAGGGTCTGAAATCTTCCCATCGGAGAGCGCACAAGTCCTGCTATCACAACATAATCCATAACGCCGGAATCTTCCGTAAAGCGCAAAGAAGACAGATCCACTCTCTTTTCCGCATAAAAATTCTTCAGCATTGGTGCCACCTCAGTGCCTATCCATGTGCCGTCCATCCGAACACGCGCACCAAGCGAAGCAAGAACAGTTGCTGCTGTTCCTGTTTCACCTCCCGGCAGAAAATACTGCTCTGCAATCTCTGAATAATTATCCGGCTGCAGGAAACCATCTTTTAACAAAAAAGAATGTGTGCCCAACACCTGCCCAAAAAGGTAAACATCATACAGCCCCTTATTTTCCATATGTCTGACACCTCACTTTCGTAAGCCAAATAAAAGTTTAATGACACCCTAACCCCGTCCCCGGGTGTCAAAAAATCACTCTAAAGTCATAGCTTTCTTAGGAGATATTTTGCATATCTTCTTTCTGAGTACCATTGCAAACATACCAAGAATGCAGATTAACATGATAAATAAGATAAAAATCATGTTGAAGTTAATCCTGTAGGAATTTACAGTATACCCAAAAAGACTTGATTTATAACCGTTTACTATGCTGCAGGTAATCTTTAATGCAAGTACCCCAATCGCATATCCGGTAATATTTTGTACAGCTATTCCGCCAAAATAAGCAGAGAACAAATACTTATCAGTAATTCCGATAGCTTTCATTACTCCCAGCTTATAGGAAAGGCCTTTAAAAATATAGTTCAACATAAGCAGCGCAAAGACAACCGCAAACAGAACGTAATAGCATTTGGTAAGGAGCGCGGTAATCGGACCATAGTCTTTGTTATAATAGTTCTCAACGGCATGATCTACTCCATTTTCAGCAAAGGGAAGATTCTTCGCCTTCTCCCTGTAAATATTTACGCACTTGTTGCTATTAAAGAAAACCATAAGGCTGTTGGGTTCAAACGTAGAATCATTGTGCGTATTCGCAAAAATGGAATTGTCAAAATAATCATTTACCGGATTCAAGATTCCCACAACCTTACAGGCTCTGTCTTTCAGAGGATCTTCTTCCGAAAGAGCCCATCCACAGCCTGCCAATTTTCCTTCAGTTATCCATCCGGTTCCGACAATATCTCCCAGCTTTACGTTAGTAGCTTTGGCCAAATCGCACCCTAAAACCACCTCATCTTTTCTTTTTTCAGGCATACGTCCTTCAGCAAGTCGGTCCTCAAAGAGTTTTCCGAATTCATCCTGATAAAAGTACCTATTATATGAAACACGCGAAAGCTGAGAAGCGTTTTCAAATGCAATAATTGTTCTTTCATTCAACAGGAAGGACTCATTTTCCCCTTCAAGCATTGTGTCCGTCTCACTCTTAAAATTGCTGTTTATTGGCGCATGATTGGCAAATCCTTCTATTTTTCCGTAAAATATCACATCGGGATAAATCTCTTTGTTTTGATCTTGACACTGCAGAGCAAGTAAAACGGCAATCAAAACATAAGACAAGCAGGTAGCCGCCCAAAAAGCAACGCACTTTATTTTCCCGTCCAAAAGCTCCTTTATGAATAGTTTTCTTCTCATTTAGCCCCCCTACAGTCTGATTATTTCATCGCAAATGTCATCAAAGAAATTAGTATGGCATGTAAGAATAACTGTTCTGTCTTCTTTAATTTTCATCAATAGCTCGCGAATAACATCAGCGTTTTCTTCATCTATGTTCGATATCGGCTCATCGCAGATAAAAACATCCGATTTTTTAACAAGAGCCCTTGCGAATGCAGCTCTCTGCTTCTCTCCTCCCGAAAGTTCCATTACCTTATGATTTTTGCGATGTAGCATATTAAGCTTTTCAAGGATTTCTTCGCATTCCTTCTCGCCAAGCTTATCGCTCATCTCCACCTGCTGAACATTCATATTCTCATACACCGTAAGGTTTTCCAGCAAACCGTAATCCTGAAAAACAAAAGCGTATTTGTCCCTTCGAATTTTGCACAGTTCTTTTTCCGGAAGTTTTTCAACGTGCTTTCCGTCCACAATTATCTCTCCTTCCGAGGGCGAATCCAGAAGTCCGATCATTGTGAGCAACGTGGTTTTTCCTTTTCCGGAAGCCCCCTTGATCAGGTACATTTTTTTATCCTCGAAGAAAAGGTTAATACCTTTTAATACCTCAATTTTCCCATTTTTCTTCTCAAAAGACTTGTACAAGTTTTTTACTTCAACGCTCATTTTTTCCTCCCATTTTATAATTTCCAATTCATGCCCCTGCATAAAATCACAATCATGCGTAATCACAATAATGATTTTGTCTTTGTACTCTTCACGTATTCTGCTGAAAATTCACGCCCGCATCTCTTCATACTTCAATCTTTACCCTTTCATCGTCATTGCCACCTTGGGACTTATTTTGTACAGTCTGTAATATAAGCCCATGTAAGTCACTGTCACCGACACAACAAAGCTTAATGCCAAAAGTATGTACATATTTGTATCAACCTTATATGCCGAATACTCTATTTCGTAAAGTGATGCTTTCATCTTATTAAGTACTGCTGTGCAAGTATGCATAAACAGTGCTCCTAATACTGTTCCGCAAAGATTAAATATCACAAGTCCAAAATAGTAACTTTGAATAATGTATTTCTCACTTATTCCTATAGCCTTCAAAACACCCAGTTTTCTTCCGACTCCTTTAAATACATAAGATATTAAAAAGAAATCCATGAGTGATATCAGTATCAGAATATATGCCGTATTAAACGCACGCTTCCTGAACGTCTTGTGATTTGCAATATATATATCTTCTATTTGTGACACTCCGTAGCGTAACGGGGAAATGGAAAGATTCTCATATACCTTTTTTGACTTCGAATTCGGTAAATAAATCCAAATCTGGTTAGCATCTGTATTGGCAACCGTAGAGGAATCCACAAGAACAGAAAAGTCAAATATGTCGGAGGTCGGATTCAGGATTCCTGATACCTTGTATTCTTCTGTAACATCCGGTCTGCCAAAATCAAGTGGAACAAAAGCAGCATCCGTCGTGCCGATTTTCTGAGGGCGATTGGAAATAACGTCTCCCACCTTCAAATTCAATTCCTTTGCAAGATTCGGTCCCAGAACTGCCTCTTTTTTCCCTTTTTGGGGAATTGAACCGGTTGCCAGAGAATCAGATATTTTATTTGTAAAAAAAGAATGGTCAAAAGAATAGCAGGAATACTTCAGAGCAGAAATCAATCCATCGGCTCCGTAAGTATAAGAAAATACAAAATTCAATTTATAGACTTCAAGGTCGTTATCTGATGTATTGTTTAACAATGAGTAAAGTTCATCTGACAGAGCAGAATAAGAAGAAGCAGTTTTAGAGCCGCACCAAAGAACATCCGGTTGAACTGAAGAATCCGTATTTTGAAAAAACAACAAAAGGTTACAGCACAAAAGTAAATATACAACCATAACCACCCCAAAATATTGCATCATTTTTGTTGGCCCGCCGAACAGTTCTTTAAAAAAAAGATGTAATCTCATTCTTTCTCCTTTTTGAAGCAAAGCGCTTGTGCTTCTATTCCCCCCGCATAACCGATTTTCTTTGTCCCCAAAACAAGAAAATTCATATTATGCAAATACTTACTGATCATACCGAAAGTTAAGATTTTTTTATTTTCATAAGTAAGATACCTTTTAATCCCCTTTGGTCATTTACGCTCTTTTTTTTGGTGATAGTCTTCAGTATACCAGATAATAAAAGATGCCGCAACAAAAGCCCATACGAAAACATTCATAACAATGCACCATTTTTCTAAAATACAGATGTGTGTTTTAATATGCCCCATAGCGTCCGAACTGTACCCCGTTGTATGTTGCCGTTGTATGGCCATTGTATTCGGGCTTGTATTTTTCCGTAAGAAATGGTAGATTGAAATCATAAAAAATTATACGAGGAGAACCTATGGAGATCAAGAACCTGCGATACTTTTTAGCTGTAGCAAGGGAGGAAAACATGTCTCATGCCGCCCAAATGCTGCATGTTACCCAGCCCACGTTATCAAAGGTCCTCAGAGCTCTTGAAGATGAATTGGGAAAAAAGCTGTTTACCCGTCACAGCTTTTCAATAAAGCTGACCGATGAAGGGATGCTGCTACGTGACCGTGCCGAAGACCTTATCGCTATGGCAGACAAGATCGAGCA
>JAEEYF010000035.1 GCA_016291655.1 Lachnospiraceae bacterium
CCCCCTCCACCATCTCTCATCATATGACGGAGCTGAGGCAAAGCGGGCTCACCACCGAAGAATCCGTGAAGAACTCAAAGTTTTACGGTGTTTCAAAGAAACGGATCAAAGAGATACTTGACGCCGTTGGGAAAGATTTATTGGATCAGGCTTAGGGACGGTGGAAAATGAACCCATAACCCCGTCCCCGGGTATCAAAAAATGTCAAGCATTTCTTCGGTTTTCATTTTGTGACCGACGCGGGTGCTGACCCAGGTAGCAACCACACGGTCGAGCTCTTCCAGCACGGTTTCCTTAACATTGAAGGAAAAGAGCCTTTCGAGGGGGGCGGAAACAATGTATTGAAGGGCGTACAGGGCAGAACGCGAAATGGGGAGCCCCGTGTGCTTCAGGTTGCAGGCGTCGCAGACCACACCGCCCTTTTCGGCATCAAACAGGATTCTCTCCTCTTCCAAAAGGTCTTCACGATGGCAGAGTAGGCAGGAGTAGACCTCCGGCATTTCGCCGTCTTCCGTGAGGTAGCGCATTTCAAAGACGCGGCGCACAAGCTTCTTCGGCATCCGGGCCTTCTCCAGCGCTCTCATGGAAACATACATGAGATTTAATATCTGCCCGGGCTGCACATTTTCGCGGGACATGTAGAGGGCAAACTCGCACATATACATGCCGTAGTATATGCCGTTCATGTCATTGCGGATGTCCCCGAAATAGGTCTTGATGTCCGCACCTTCCAGGTTGTAGCTGTCTCTGCCTTCGTAAAGGACAAACTCTCCGAAAGCAAATTGCTGGGAACACGCCAAAAGGGCGCCGGTTGGTTTCCTTGCGCCCCTTGCAAATGCGGAGATCTTTCCCCGCTCCATTGTTAAGATTGTGATGCGTCGGTCATATTCCCCGACAGGCATGGCTGCTATCACCATACCCGTTACATTGATCTTGTTATACATCTACATCCTGCTTGTTGTATCCGAAATTCTTCATGAGGCTTTCCGAATCACGCCAGTCATTTCTGACTTTTACCCAAAGCTTCATATTAACCTTGCATTCGCAAAGTTTTTCGGTCTCTATACGTGCCTGCGTACCGATCTTTTTCAGCATGGCTCCCTGTTTGCCGATGATGATGCCCTTGTGGGATTCTCTCTCACAATAGATAGTAGCCTCAACATCCATACAGGTCTCGCCCGTGTCCTTCTTGGTACGTTCATGCATTTTTTCTATGGTAACCGCAATGCCGTGAGGTATCTCGTCTCCCAGCAGTCTCAGGCATTTCTCTCTGATGATCTCGGCTGTGATGGCCCTTTCCGGCTGATCCGTAACCGTTTCCTCATCAAAGTACATGGGACCTTCGGGAAGATACTTGAAAACAGTGGCAAGCAGATCGTCGGTACCCTTTTGCCTGAACGCCGATATCGGTACTATTTCCGCAAATCTATACGCTTCATTATAGGTTTTGATGCAATCCGCAAGCTTTTCTCCTCTGGTCTTTTCCTTGTCATCCTTAAGCATATCCGTCTTGTTGATGACCAGGATGACGGGAAGCGCGAACTTCATAAGCGTATCTATCACGGTTCTTTCGCCCGCTCCGATAAAGGTGGAGGGTTCAACCAGCCAAAGGACAACATCAGCATCCTGCAGCGTGGAGTTTGCAGCCTGAACCATATAGTCTCCAAGCTTGTTCTTTGCCTTGTGAATGCCCGGTGTATCGAGGAAAACGATCTGTCCTCTCTCATCGGTATACACGGTCTGTATCCTGTTTCTCGTAGTTTGCGGTTTATCCGAGGTAATGGCGATCTTCTGGCCGATGAGAGCATTCATCAAAGTTGACTTGCCCACATTCGGCCTTCCGATTATCGTCACATATCCTGATTTAAAATTTTCGTTCATTTATCACCTTTACAATAAAGCTTCCACCGTCTTGAACAGATCCTTGCACTCTTCAACGGCGTTTGCGGAACCCACGGTGCAGATGAGATTCTGATCAAGGACCGCACGAACAAGCTTCGATGCTTCTCTAATGTCCTGAGGTGTGCAATTCAATGCCTCAAGACGGGTCTTCATAATGTCCTCATATGTTCTGTGGTCGATATACGAAGCAAATGATCTCTCTCCTGCCTGTCTGGGAGTGAGCGGTGCGTCGATCTTACCGAAGGTACCTATCACGGCCTTTGTCATCTCTCTCTCATCCGCCTCAAAATTCGCAAGATAGTCGGCAAGCTTCTCATATACTTCATTGGTAGCCTTGAGATTGGGATCTCTGTAAGAGCCAAGATAGGTGAAGCCGGAATCCGATCCAAAATTGATCCATGCACCATAGGCACCGCCCTTTACGCGGATCTCGTTCCAAAGGTAACCGTAGCTCAGCATCGAAGTCAGAACCTGAAGCACGCCCGATCTCTCAAAGCCGGCTTTCTTAAAGTTTCCGCCTCTGCATACATATTGTACCGTTCCGGGCGTCTTGAAGCCCTCATTCTTTGCGGAAACACGAAGCTTCAACGCCTTTGCCTGTTTTTTGGAAGGAAGGATGTCATATACGGACTCTATGCCCTTCTTACATTTGTCTATGCCTTCCTTGTCACTGATTATGCTGACAACAAGGTTTTCACGGGTAAATATCTTTCCCGCAACCTCCTTGATCCTTTCAGCAACCTCTTCCGCATTCTTGTCATAGTTGTCAAGTATCCGCTTGATACTGCGATAATATCCGACACCGTTTACCGAATCATCGAAAACACCGGATTCCAGGTCATATGCCTTGAGTCTTATGGACGCTATTGCAGTGCCGTTCCCCATAAGGCGCGATTCCATTCCGGATCTGCTTTCCAGGAAGATCTCCTTGTTTCTCTTGGTGTCACTGTACTTTGAACCGGACAGTACCTCGCACAAAAGTTCAAAGGTCTTATCGATCTGAGTATAGAGGCAGGAGCCCTTTAAGAAAAGGAAGGGCACGTAGGTCTTGTAATCATTGTAATCTATATAGTAATCCATAGATGAATGGATACCGCCGGTGTACATGTTGATCTCATCATTCAGATCCCCGTAGCTGTGCTTGTCGGTGTCAACGATCGCAAGGCAGTTGTTGAGCAGATTTGCATATTCAAGCTCTTCGCTCGTCAGGCAATCCACCTTGAAGCCCAAACGGATGTACGCGATACCGTTGGTGTCGTAATCATGCCATACAACATCTCCGAGATAGGGAAGGATCTTTTCGTTATTGAAGCCCTTGCCTTCTTTTTTGATGTCAGAGATCTCAAGAAGAGGGATCTTCTTCATATCCTCTTCGCTTGAAGGCTCCTCCTGATATTTCTTGAGCTTGGCGGTATCTTCAATAAGTTTTTTAAGTTCAGCCTTGGAAAGAGATGCCTTGTAGTCGGCAAGCTTCGCGGCAAGTGCGTCGGATTTTTCCTTATTGAGACCGATCTTGGGGCTGACGGTGAGAACAGCGCCATGCTTTGAATCAAGGAAGTACTCTTTGATCAGGTCCTCAAACCATCTTGTGCCGACTTTCTTTCTGAGCTCTGCATATGCCTCGCCCATGCGCATATTATCAAAGACCATGTTGTCATCATACAACCATGTGCTGAGAGCGGTGATACCGTACATAAGTCCCTTCGGATAGCCGCCGAAGTCAGCTTCTCTGTACTTGAACTCCTGAGCATTGATAGCCGCATTTACGGTATTAACATTGATGCCCTCGTCCACTACCTTCTGAAGTGTGGTACGGATGATATCGACAAACCTGTCAACCTGTCCGGGTTTAGCGTTTTTAACATCTACCGAAAAGTAGGGCTGAAGGACTCCGCCGTCATAATAATCCCATACTTCATCGCCTATGCCTGCTTCAACGAGTGCCTTCTTTACAGGTGCACCCTGGGCTCCGAAAAGACAATAATCCAGAACTTCAAAGCTCAGCCCCTTAAGCAGGTCTGTGTTCTCTCCCGCAAGTACGTTGTAGGAATAGTAAACTCCCTTACCGTCCTCTCTCTCTTCCTCCGCGGAATAGAATCTCTCAAATCTCTTGATCGAACCGTAAGGCTTCTGTGTCTTGATCGACGAATCAACCGTGATCTTATCGAAATGAGACAGATACTCTCTGTCCATCCAATTGAGCTGTTCCTCAACATCCACATCACCGTACAGCCAGATGTAGCTGTTTGTGGGATGATAGAAGGTCTTATGGAATGCTCTGTAGTTTTCAATTGTAAGGTTGGGAATATCATCCGGATCGCCGCCGGATTCCACACCATACTCCGTATCGGGGAATAAAACATCCGTAACCGAGCGCTGTGCTACGGAATCGGGGTTTGAGAATACCCCCTTCATTTCGGAATAAACAACACCGTTTATCTTGATGTCGTCATTTTCATTTTCAAGTTCGTAATGCCAACCCTCCTGCTTAAAGATCTCATCGACCTTATGCAGATTCGGATAAAAAACCGCATCCAAATAAACGTTTTCAAGATTCCTGAAATCCTTATCATTGCAGCTTGCAACGGGATAAATGGTCTTATCCGAAAACGTCATGGCATTCAAAAAAGTATTGAGTGAACCTTTTACAAGTTCCACAAAAGGGTCCTTTGAAGGAAATTTTTCGGAACCGCAAAGTACTGTATGTTCGGTAATATGTGCAACACCTGTGGAATCCTTGGGCGGAGTTTTAAAACCTATGCAAAACACCTTGTTTTCATCACTGTTTTTTACAACGCCAATACGGGCACCCGTCTTCTTGTGTCTGAACAAAAAGCCTGTGCCCTTAACGTCCGCGAGTTCCTCGGTTTTAAGCAACTCGTAACCGGGAAGATTGTTAAATTGTTCCATTCTCTTCTGCCTTTCTTTCGAAGTCATCGAAAATATAGTTCAGAACAGAGGCAAGCCCAATGAATGTGCATCCGTATGCATATTCACCGTCTTCCTTTTCCTGTTTGCGAATAATCTGAACAACACAGAAGAGTGCATTATCACTGTCACCAAGTTCCAGTCTTGCGTTAAAGTAATAATCAACCGGGAAGTTGCCCTTTGACCTAAACCCGATTCCATTTCTCGAAACATCCGTTACCGTAATGGGAACAGCCGTTTCAATCTTTTCAATATCGCTCTGCTTGAAAAGCTTAGAAATCGTGAGTTCAAGTTTAACAGGTATTCTCTTGCTTCTACGCTTTTCAACCATGTCAGCCATACCTTCTCAAACTCCTTTGTATATTATTTAGTCTCCTCAGTACTGTAGTTTGGCGCTTCCTTCGTGATGTGGATATCATGAGGGTGGCTTTCTCTAAGTCCTGCAGAACTAATTTTAACAAATTTGCCTGTACTTTTCAAGGTCTCTATATCTTTTGCTCCGCAATATCCCATTCCGGAACGGAGACCTCCGAGAAGCTGGAAGACGGTATCTTCAACAAGTCCTTTATATGCAACTCTTCCCTCTACTCCTTCGGGAACGAGTTTTTTTGCGTTTGTCTGGAAGTATCTGTCCTTACTTCCGTTTTCCATTGCAGCAATGGAGCCCATGCCTCTGTAAACCTTGTATTTTCTGCCCTGGAAAAGTTCAAAATCTCCGGGTGCTTCATCACAGCCCGCAAATATGCTTCCCATCATGCATACGTTGGCTCCCGCGGCGATCGCCTTGGTAATATCTCCGGAGTACTTGATGCCTCCGTCCGCAATGATCGGTATTCCGTATTTGGAAGCTACGGAATAGGCATTCATTACCGCTGTGATCTGCGGTACACCGATACCCGCAACAATTCTCGTTGTGCATATCGAGCCGGGTCCGATACCAACCTTTACGCAATCCGCCCCCGCCTTGATGAGTGCTTCGGTTGCTTCTGCGGTTGCCACATTGCCCGCAATGATCTGAAGCTCCGGGAATGCATCCTTTACTTCTCTTACGACTCTGAGCACGTTAGCCGAATGACCGTGAGCGGTATCGATAACCACACAGTCAACCTTTGCATGAACAAGAGCTTCCACTCTGTCCAGAATGTCCTTTGTAACTCCGACACCCGCTCCGCAGAGAAGTCTGCCGTGATCGTCCTTTGCGGAATTGGGGTATTTTATCTGTTTTTCAATATCCTTAATTGTAATGAGACCTTTTAGATTTCCCCCATCATCTACGATAGGCAGTTTTTCTTTTCTTGCTTTCCAAAGGATCGTTTTTGCCTCATCGAGAGTAACCCCTTCTCTGGCGGTTACAAGATTCTCCGATGTCATGCTTTCCGAAATCTTCTTTGTGTAATCCGTTTCGAATTTAAGGTCTCTGTTTGTGATTATTCCGACCAGTTTCTTTCCTCTTGTGATCGGAACACCCGATATCCTGTATTTTCCCATCACTTCATTTGCATCCGCCAATGTATTGTCGGGTGAAAGTGAAAAAGGATCGGTGATAACTCCGTTCTCTGATCTCTTAACCTTGTCTACCTCAGCTGCCTGAGCTTCGATAGACATGTTCTTATGTATGATCCCTATTCCGCCCTGTCTTGCAATAGCAATAGCCATACGGTTTTCCGTAACGGTGTCCATTCCGGCACTCATTAAAGGGATATTAAGTCTAATCTTCTTTGTAAGATTGGTCGAAAGATCAACCTCAAATGGAAGAACCTCCGAAAAAGAAGGTACAAGAAGTACATCATCAAAAGTGATTCCTTCGCTGATAATTGTTCCCATAAATTGCCCTCGCTTTCGATTTTTATTTTACCTATTATAATCTCGAAAAAAAATTAAAGCAAGAAACAAAAACGCTGTCATTCATTGTTTAAATGAATGACAGCGATTAGTGTTTTTAATGACCGCAGTTCATAACAGTCACGGAAGGCTTAGTATTCAACGACTTTTCTTGGTGCTTTCTGTTTCATTCTGCGGATCATCTCCTCAGAAGGTTCAAAAAGATACATCTTGTATTGCTCGCCGGCTGCGGTAACAAGTCCCCAGATCTTTGCCATGGGCTCACGACTGGAAAAATCGATCTTTGCAACACCGTCTCTGTTGTAGCCGTCAAGCGCATGAGAATTCACAGGTGCAACCGAAACAACCTGTTCCAAGTCCACACGTACCATATGCTTACGTCTTTCACCGTTCATTATCTTGTCAAAATCAAGCTGTCCGTCGCAGAATACATATTCATATTCAACATTGAGTCTCGGAAAAACAAAGTATGCAACGATACCCAATGCCAAACCGAGGAGCAGGATCAACGTTTGTCCGAAGAGAAACGCCGCCGCAACGGCCAAAACTATTCCTGTGATCATCAATACTTTAATAGCCGTATCCTTGGCCGTTTTACGTTTTTTTGCTCTTGCTTCGCAGTAATTTCCTTCCATAATAACCGTCCGTTCTTTCAGTTTTTAGTACATTCCGCCCATTCCTCCGGGTGCGGGAGCAGCGGGTGTCTGCTCCTTTATATTAGCGACTGCGGCTTCAGTTGTCAAGAAGGTTGATGCAACACTTGTAGCATTCTGAAGCGCCGAACGTGTAACCTTGGCAGGATCGATGATACCTTCCTTTACCATGTCCACATACTGTTCGGAAAGTGCATTGAAGCCTGTTCCGACATTGGACTCACGTACCTTGTTTACGATAACTGCGCCTTCAAGGCCTGCATTCTGTGCGATGCAGAAAAGAGGAGCTTCAAGTGCCTTGAGGATGATCTCCGCACCTGTCTTTTCATCGCCCTTAAGCTCTGCAGCAAGCTTTGCAACTTCCTTGGAAGCGTGGATGTAAGCGGAGCCGCCGCCTGCAATGATACCCTCTTCAACAGCTGCTCTTGTAGCTGCGAGAGCATCTTCCATACGAAGCTTGTTCTCTTTCATCTCTGTCTCTGTGGCAGCACCGACTCTGATAACAGCTACGCCGCCTGCAAGTTTTGCAAGACGCTCCTGAAGCTTCTCTCTGTCGAAATCGGAGGTTGTGGTCTCGATCTGAGCACGGATCTGAGCGATCCTTGCCTTGATCTCGTCCTTGTTGCCTTCGCCGTCAACAATAACAGTGTTCTCTTTCTGAACTTTAACGGATTTAGCGCGTCCGAGCATTTCAAGGGTAGCTTCCTTAAGTTCAAGACCGACTTCATCGGAAATAACCTGACCGCCGGTAAGAGTAGCGATATCCTTGAGCATCTCTTTTCTTCTGTCGCCGTAGCCGGGTGCCTTAACCGCAACTACATTGAAAGTGCCGCGGAGTTTGTTGATAACAAGTGTTGTGAGAGCTTCACCCTCAACATCTTCAGCGATGATTAAAAGTCTCTGACCGCTCTGAACGATCTGCTCAAGAAGAGGAAGAATCTCCTGAATGTTGGATATCTTCTTATCCGTAATAAGGATGTAGGGCTCATCAAGAACCGCTTCCATCTTGTCTGTATCTGTAACCATGTAGGATGAAATGTATCCGCGATCAAACTGCATACCTTCAACCACATCGAGTTCCGTCTTCATTGTCTTGGATTCCTCGATGGTGATAACACCGTCGTTGGAAACCTTTTCCATAGCGTCAGCAACCATTTCGCCAACACTGTCATCGCCTGCGGAAATAGCAGCAACCTTAGCGATCTGTTCCTTGCCGTTAACCTTTGAGCTCATCTGTCCGATGGTCTCAACAGCCTTTTCGCAAGCCTTCTTCATGCCCTTACGGAGAATGATGGGGTTAGCGCCTGCTGCCAGGTTCTTCATGCCTTCGTTGATCATTGCCTGAGCAAGAACGGTAGCTGTTGTTGTTCCGTCACCGGCAACATCGTTTGTCTTAGTGGCAACTTCCTTAACGAGCTGTGCGCCCATGTTTTCAAACGCATCCTCAAGTTCGATCTCTTTTGCGATGGTAACACCATCGTTTGTGATGAGGGGAGCTCCGAAGGACTTGTCGAGAACAACGTTTCTTCCCTTGGGACCCAATGTAACTTTAACAGTGTTTGCGAGTTTGTTTACGCCTGCTTCAAGTGCGACTCTCGCATCAGAACCGAATTTTAAATCCTTAGCCATTTTTAATGCCTCCTGAAATCAATCTAATTTTTTCGATCAGTCTTCTACGATCGCAACTATATCATTCTGTCTTACAACAACAAATTCCTCATTTCCGAGCTTTACTTCGGTTCCCGAGTATTTGGAGTAAATGACCTTGTCACCGACCTTGACCTGCATGGCAACTTCCTTGCCATCAACCATTCCTCCGGGACCTACAGCAACAACCTCCGCCTGCTGAGGCTTCTCCTGAGCCTGTCCGGGAAGTACGATCCCCGACTTTGTTGTTTCTTCGGCCTTAAGCTGCTTTAAAACCACCTTATCACCCAACGGTACCAATTTCATATTATTTTCCTCCTTAGAGTAATTATTTATGATTGTTATTAGCACTCATTTAATCTGAGTGCTAAACGCTGTAACATATATTAACACAAAACCTCAAAATGTCAACCGCTATATTATTAAAAAAATATAACCGGAGGTCAAGTTCCCTCCGGCTTATAATAGATGGAATTATTTTTCATCATGGACCGCTGCAGCGCGTCCTTTGAATCCTTCCATGGTTCATCGGCATATCTGTAATCAAACTTATCGATAAACCAGGACAGGTCGTCACGGACCCTTTTGACATTGTTCAACCAGATCTCCGAACAAACTGCGTTAAACTCCGCAGCCTGTGCTGTTCCGAGGGCTTCGGGACTCTTTTTCAAAAGAAGGCTGTAATGGGAGTTGCAAAACCCTTTGCATTCTTTAAAACGAGTCCGAAAATCGGGATCGTTTTCATAGAGCCAAAACATGGTAGCTATATATCTTTCAAAGATCTCATAAACTCTCAAACATACAAAACAACTGGTTTCCAGCTTATCAAGATAATCGGATACCTCGTTTTTTTCATTGCCTCCCCTCTTGAGGAAGGAAGACTTTTTAAACGGCTTAAGGCTTTTTTGCCTTTTCTCGGCCTCATTTATCATCCTGTCCGCATGAGTTTTCAACATCAGCGCAAGCCCGAGACGATTTCCCCGTTCATACAGTTTTTCAACGTGTCTCTCGCAAAAGCCCATGCGATCCGTCACCATCCTGACGTCATCCTCCATGTAGCTGGGTCCCAGCGTGAACTCAAGAGCACCTTCTTCTATGGAATGATACATGGAGCAAACAGGACATTCGGTCTTTTCTTCAAAGGCTTCATTGACAGGAATGGTGTACAGCTGTTCTTTCATCAGCTCTCCTTCTTTCCGGTTGCTTCGTATATGAGATCCTTCATATCTCTTGCTTTTTCTTTGATCCTGTCATTTACGTTCTTGGCCGTAATGACTCTTGCACAAAGTCTCAAAGCATCATCGTACTTTCCGATCTTTCTTGCAAGCTCGGCGGTAAGATAGGTAACCGTAGTTTCATCCATACCGCACATAGGGAAATTTTCCTTGGAAAATGCTTCCGTAAAGCCTTCATATGCATTTACGAGCGCTTCGTTTTCAGCTTCCTGCAGTCCTTTGATCACAGCTTCCCTATTGGGGGTGTCCTTCGGAAGAGTCTCGCTTTTTCCTCTGAGCAGCCAGCCCATCTTCAGGCAGGTATATGCCTTTTCGCTCGCTTTTCCTCTTTTTACTATCGAGCAGAGCAATGCAAGCTTATGCCTTGTGAGCGCATCATCATAGGTCATGATCTCACCGGGCTCTTTGATGCCTCTGAATGCCTTGCATACATTGTCACGGATAAGTTTCATCTGGCCTGAGGTGGGATTAATGTTAAAGTATCTGGTCAATACGGAATAACCGCAATTGGGACAGGTAACAGCATCATATTTAAGGGTGTCGAACTGATATTTCGGGCGAAGATCGCTGTCCGAGCCAACCAGTTTAACCTTACCCGTTCTTACTGTTCTGGCCTTGAATTCCTTGTCACAGACAGGACATTTGTAGGTCTTATCAAAAATAAAATCAACTTCCTTAAGTTCAACAGGCTCTTTTCTCTTCTTTTGAGCTGCAGCAAGTTTTGCCTTCTCATCTTCGAACACTTTAACATTCGTAAGACCGCCCATTCCAATTTCTTCAAGCCCTGAGAATAATCCCATTTCTCTTCCTCCGCAATTGTTCAATCAACTGTTTGTTTTAACTTTAATATTTTAAAACAACGGTACTTAAAATTCAAGTCCAAATGCTCCCTTTGAACCAAATCACTCCAAATGGTGTTCCTTCCTGTACTTAGCTATAAGCAGATCCACAACCCTGCCGTAGCTTTTCACACCGTCTTCCTGATCGTTGGCTTTCAGATAGGTATCGTTCATCTTGTCAGCCACCTCCGCGATAACCTTCGCTTTTTTGAACTGATCCCAATACTCGCTGTTTGCGGCAAAATCAAGCCACATATCGGAATCCGCACACGCAAGCTCCGCCTTGGTACACAATTCCGGGTCCTCTCCCATCAGAGCATTGTGCGTGTAAACGAATGCCATCATAAGTCCCGAATACCGGAGATCCGGGTCATCCGATGCGGTGCATACCATATAGGATATGAAATTGGCCTCATCTTCTCTGATAAAACCCTGCAGATGCGCAAGTTCATGACACATGGTGGATCCCACGGAATAGCCGGGGTTGTCCACGTTTACGTTAGCCTCCATTGTCCAGCAGGTATATATGCCCGTGAATTCCGTATAAGACATCAGATGTGACAACATCACACATTTGGGCGCGGGATAGGCTCCGCTGAAAAACGGATCCGCCTCCGAAAATTTCTTATAGGCTTCTTTAGCCTTTTTGGCAAGTGCCCGGGGCGAATCGGGGATGACATACACTCCCTTTTCGTTAAAACTTGTAACCTGCTCTCTCGCCTCTGCGGTCTGCACCGACAGCTCTTCAAGAAGCGCCGCCAGTTCTTCCTTCGACGCATCTCTTGTTTCATATCCGAAGTGGTCTCCCACCGGATAACGGTAGTAGTTTATGCCGCAGCCGAAGCAGTAGAAAAACCAGACAACCGAAGCCATGCACGCTGCATTCAGTAAGAAAGTCATTATATAATACAGAATATCTTTTCTGTTTTTTAAGACCTTCACAATAAAGCCGGCGATAAGAGCTATCACCGTGATCGGAGCAAGGATTATCATCACCTCTGCCACGGAAAAAGGGAAAATGCGGGTTATACCCGATATCCCGAGTGAAAGCCAACGAAAGATGTGCCTTGCAAACACAACCTCCGCAAAATAAGAATTGTTCCCGGCGATCTTCAGGCAGATCTCTCCGACTATCGCCAACAATAAGAGCAATGTACGTTTTCTTAAAAATATTCTTTTTAATGTTTCAGTGATATTTTTCATAACGATCAGCGAAAACCATGCTTTTCGGTTTTCTTCGGAACATTGACGGTAACGGTCGTACCGACACCCACAATACTTTCAACCTTCATGCTTGCATCGGACATGGATTTGAGCCTGTCCCGCACATTTTCCATACCGATATGCTCTTTTCCGTCCTCCATGACCTGATCGGGAGCAAATCCCACTCCGTCATCAGAGATAACGATCTCATAGCTGTCTTCCTTTTCCCTTGTTGTAATGGACAGCGTCCCCATTCCCGAGACCTTGTTGCATATCCCGTGTTTGACCGCATTCTCCGCCAGCGGCTGGATCGTAAGCGGCGGGATCAAAAAGTCCGTGCTCTGTATGTCCATATTGACCCTGAGGCGATCGCCGAACCTCAGTTTTTCCAGTTCCAGATAGGTGCTGACATGCTCCAGTTCGCTGCTGAAAGGAACAGGCATACGCTTATTGACCGAATCAATGTTTTTACGAAGATATCTTGAGAAATTTAAAGTCGCTCTCTTTGCTTCCGCGGGATTCTTGTCGCAGAGCACCGCTATGGTCGTAAGCGAATTGTACATAAAATGCGGCTGTATCTGACTCAGCATGATCGATATCTTGCTCTCCGCCAGTTCCTTTTGCTGCCTTTCCAGCAGAAACGCCTGTTCGGATTTAATGTTGAAGAAAAGGATATAAACGCCTATCGAAGCAAAACAGAAAGTAACGGGTATCTGTGTCTTTAAATGGATCAACGCTCCGATAACGGGGAATGCGATATATATGATCGTTCCCAGCCAGGCTGTCTTGTATATGTTATGCTTGTATTTTGCAAAAAGGATAAAAGCATAAAGCACCGGCAGGAAAGCCAGAACCTGCCCCATAAACCAAAATCGTCCTCTGGTGTACTGATTTGCATCACTTATGGTATAATAATAACCGTACTTGAGATTAAAGAACACCAGTGCCTCATAGAATACCGCATATTCAAACATGCCTATCCTGATAAGACGTCTTTTCTCGGTATCGATCTTCAGATAGCAGGACATATAATTGGTATATATAACAGAAACAAGTCCGCCGAGAGCGAATTGCATAAATACCGCAATATTAAAGATATATGGATACCAGGGTTTGTCCAGACCGCTGCATGAATAATATGGTATATTGCAGATCAAAAGGGCAAGAATATCCGCACAGATCAAAGAAAAATACAGATCGGATTTATCGTATTTATCATACTTAAACAGATTGTATATCAAAAGAACAAATGTAAAAATGGCACATGCGTAACTCAGTGTTATAACTATCAGTGAATTATCCATGTTCCCACCTCCTATGCCGTTCAAACAATAATAAAGCGGACATCCGCGATCCTGTGTTTTGCTCGGATCGCTTAATCCGCAATAGAAAAGCAGGCGGCGGGAGTCGAACCCGTCCCGTCGGCTTGGGAAGCCAATATTCTACCGATAAACCACGCCTGCAAATGTACGAAAAACAGTTTACCACATTTAAAAACGATTAACAACAATAAAATTAGAATTATTATAATCCGATATATACAACAAAAGGCAAGCAAATTTTTATCCGGAGCGAAAAAATGACCATTCTCGAAAACTTAATGCAAACTATATACGGAAATAAGGGATCCAAGTATTCCAAGGTCCCGATCGACGCCCGTCCCGATCCCGGGATCGCCAAGGCCGAAGCCGCCTCAAAGCTGCTTGAAACCCTGCTCACGGGTGAAAGCACCCTTATCGGCGGAAAGGTTCTGGACCTTCGTCAAGGTCAGATCCTCCTTCAGCTGATGAACGGAGAAAAGCTCAATGCTCGAACCGAGACCACCCTTCCTTTGTCCATCGGTGATACCGCGGAGTTTATCGTGGCAGGAAAGGACGGCAAGGTCATTACCTTAAAGCTTGCCACTCCCGAGGCAGGTGAAGACGTTCAGACTCAAAAAACAGTGACAAAAGCACTGGAAGCCGCGGGCATCACCCCCTCGGAGCGCTCCGAAACCGTGACACGTGAGCTCATGCTCCACTCTCAGCCCATAAATGAGGCAAACATCAAGAAATTTATGGCTTTATCCGCCAAAAACCCCGATGTTCCGATACGCGAACTGGTTCTTATGGACATTGCCAAGATCCCCGTAACCAAGGAAAACATACAGATATACAGAGATTTCGGAAATTCCGAGCCCGCGGCAGAGTTTGCCGCAGCCGTTACCGAGCTGTCCGAAAGCATAGACACTCTCCCCGAAGGCCCCGTTAAGACTGCCTTCGAGCAGGAGCTTAAAAGTATATTGAATGACATGCTCTCCAATGAACAGGTTTTAGACGAAGCTCCTTCCGTTTCGACAAATACCGCCGTTCCAAGCAGCGATGCCTTTATACGTGAAGAAACGCCTGTTTCCGAGAACGATGCCTCTTTAAGCGTTACAGCCGGATCTTTTGGAGAAGCTGTGATCTCACAGGATGCGACCGCCGAAAAAAACGCAGCCGAGGCAGCTCAGGTCCAAGGCAATGTTTTGCAAAAAACTCCGGATAAGACCTCGGATAAGACTTCGGACAAGCCCTCGGACAAGCCCTCCACAAACAATATACACAGCGCTTTGCATATGCCTCCCAAAGACTTCGCGGATCCGTCAAAAGTCAGGAAGCTGTATGAACGGCTCGAAACCGCATCGGAAAGGCTGAAGGAACTGGAAGCAAAGGTTGCTGCCCGTAACGCGGAAAACCTCAAGGAAGGTGCCGTCAGAGATCAGGCGCAGACCCATACCGCAAAGCTTTCCTCCACTCTTCGTTTCATGGATTCCGTAAATAACATTTTCCCTTTCGTTCAGCTTCCCATAAAGCTAAAGGAAGAAAATGCAAGAGGGGATCTCTACGTATATGAGAAAAAAAGAGCTTTTAAGGACGGGGATACGGTAAGCGCCCTCCTCCATCTGTCTCTGGACAATCTGGGTGACACCGACATTTTGATCAAACTCACAGGTAAAAATGCAGTCATCACAATTTCCGCCGCTTCCGAGAGTTCCAAGGAGGTGTTCTGCTCCGAGATCCCTGGGCTCACAGATGCTCTGCAAAAAAAAGGTTATTCTCTTAATTGCGATGTGAATGTGGCAGAAAATAAAGAGGAACAGGCCCCCTTACTTACGCGTTTTCTGGAAGCCCATTCCCCTTCTCTTGTAAGCCGCTTCTCTTTCGATATGCGTGCCTGATCGTCAGGTGTGTGGTTAATCATATACCCGCTATTGTAAATTCAAAGTGCAGAGGCTTGTCGCTCTTCACAGTATACTGCTCGTGTGTCGTCGCACCCCAGGAATCATCGCCGCCCACTCCCATCTGTATAAGGTTTGCGCGTACAATGGTGCGATGTATGTCAGGCAGTTCATGGATGTGCAGTGCATTTTCTATCTCAAAAGGAGTATAGGGGAGCACCGAAAGCTCCATATCGGATGAAGCCAGCATGATACCGTGTCCCTTGTCATCCGTAACGCTCGCGAAGCGCACTCCCGTACGGTTTCCGCACTCCTGAGGCATCAGATAAGGTGTAAAGTTCTCATCTGCCTTAAACTCATAGATGCCGAGCTTGGCTCCTCTTCTTCTGTCGATCATACACTCATCGGGTCCTTCTCCGTAGTATCTTACATTACCGTAATCTGCGGGAAGACTGAACATCATTCCGAAGACAGGCATATCCTGTCCGTTCTCTATGGCCGGAAGATCCATTTCGATCTTCACTCTGCCGTCATCACTGACGGTGTAGGTGGTCTGAAGGAAAACATCCTTAAAGCCTCCGAGCAGATGCTTACAGGTCACCTTATTGCCATCAGCCTCAAATCCTGTCACCGCATTGTATCTGCTGGACAGTTCCCACTGTCCCATACGAAGCACCATGCGATTTCCGTTATCGTTGTCAGTAGGTGCTCTCCAGAAATTCGGCTTCGGAGCAAGATCGAACAATTCTCTGCCGTTTACTCTCATGGAAATGAAACCGCCCATTCCCTTGGAGAAGATATACTCAAAATTCTCGCCGCGGAAGGTGTAGTTGTAATCGCAGTCCACGATCTCAAGTCCTCGTGCAGGCTTCTCTCTTTTTTCCAGCATCAGATCAAGTCCCGCATTCTCGGTCTTTACAGCGAACACAGTCTGTCCAAAGGCTATCTCGTAGCCGCTTTCAGCCCAATCCGTGTCCTCACGCAAAGTAAATGACACCGTAACCGTATATTCTCCGCTCGTCTCAAAGATTTCGCTCCTTCTGTCAAACAAAGGCACCTTAACCGTTTCTCCGGGTTTTGCCTTAACGTTTCTTCCTTCTCTTAATACTTCAACACCGTTTCTGTTAAGTATCAGCGTGCAGTCAAATTCCCTGAGATCGGTGAACAGATAGTAGTTTTTTACCACAGCATCGTTCTTTTCGAAGCTGATACCGATGTTTTGGTAGCAGTACTTGACTTCCTGCATCTTGGGGCTGTTGGTGCGGTCCGCGAAAACTATGCCGTCGCCGCAGAAATTGTAGTCATTGGGTCTGTCGTCAAAATCTCCGCCGTAGCCCATGAACTCCTCGCCGTAACGGTTCTTCTTTCTGAAAGCCTGATCAATGTAATCCCAGATGAAGCCGCCCTGATAGCGTTCGATCTCATGGGTCATGTCGGTGTACTCATCCATTGCTCCGAGAGAATTGCCCATGGCGTGCATATACTCACAGCATACAAAGGGTTTTTCCGGATTCTCTTCAAGGAATTTCTTTATGTCCCAAGGCTTCGTGTACATCTGGCTTTCTACGTCGGAGGTATCATTGTAGGTTCTTTCATGGCAGATCCCTTCATAATGAACAAGTCTCGTGTCGTCTCTCTTCTTAAACCGCTGAGACATAAGCCAGATATTCTTGCCGCCGCAGGATTCGTTGCCGCAGGACCAGAAAAGGATGCAGGGATGGTTTTTGTCTCTTTCCTGCATAGACGCCGCTCTGTCAAGGCATACATCCTTCCAGGTCTCCGTGCTGCCGGGAAGAGTGTTCTCGTTGGGTCTGCCTGTTGTAGCCCATGTTCCGTGGGTTTCCAGATTGCACTCATCTATTACATAAAGTCCGTACTTGTCGCAAAGATCGTAAAGAAAAGTCTGATCGGGATAATGACAGGTTCGGATGGCATTTATGTTGTGTCTCTTCATATTAATAATGTCGCGTTCCGTATCCTCATAGGAAACGGTACGACCGGTATCGCAGCTCATCTCATGACGATTCACACCGTTAAGGATGATCCTTTTTCCGTTAAGCTTAAGGATACCCTTTTCAAGTTCAAAACGTCTGAAGCCTATATTCTGCTTTGCTATCTCGGTTTCCCTGCCCTTTTCATCGGTAATGATGATGGTGAGTGCATAGAGATTGGGAGCTTCCGCGCTCCACGGCTGAACTTCTCCCACCTTATATTCCACAAGGTTTTTCCCCTTGGCAACCGGGATAGACTTTCTGAGCACCTCTCCTTCAAGGCTTGAAAGAACGATCTCTGCATTTCCTTTTTCGAAGCGGAGGGTGTCAAGCGTGAATTCCAGATCAAGAACGCCGGAAGTATTGTCCTTTTCAAGTCTGCCCTTGGCAAAAATATCAAAGACATGAATATTCGGAACCGAATAAAGAACAACATCTCTGAACAATCCCGAAAACCTGAAAAAGTCCTGATCCTCAAGCCAGCTTGAAGATGTAAAACGATAGACCTGAACCGCCAGTCTGTTTACTTTTCCAAACTCGATCTCCTTCGTTATATTAAAATCATGAGGAGTAAAGGAATCCTCGGAATAACCGATAAATTTACCGTTAACCCAAAGCGCCATGCCACTCTCTGCCCCGCGGAAGCTAACGTAAACACGCTGTCCCTTCATTGCATCGTCAGGCACAAATTCCTTCACATAGCTTGCGGTAGGATTAAACTTTTTGGGCACATCACCGCTCTTAACACTCTCATGTCCGTCCCAGGGATACATTACATTGTTATAGGCGGGATTTCCGTAACCCTGCATCTGGATAGACAAGGGCACTGTAACGTCATCAAAGCCCGTAAGATCGAAATCTTCCTTCCAAAAATCCGCAGGCGCAAGCGATATGTTCTTCGCATAATGCATCTTCCAGATGCCGTTAAGGCTCTTAAAACATCCGTTAAATTCATGACTCGAATGTGCTTCTACTCTGTTGACATTGAATACGGTTGGGTCAGATAACCATCTGTAATCCATTTCCATTACTAACTCTCTCCTTTACAATATGTAAATTGTAATTCTCCACCTTCCAAAAAGGCTAAGACCTGTTCATTATAATTTATTACACGATTTTTGTAAATGTACAAAAATACCGTTTTTTTCATTGTCCTTCTCCCGAAACTCTTGTGAATTCCGTTTTTGAATGATATAATCAGTTTTCCCCAAAAAAGATTATATTTTTATAAAAATAAGGAAGGTTTACAAAATGACAAAAGAAATGATCTGGGAACTCATAGGTTATCTCGGCTCACTCCTCGTGGTCGTGTCTCTTCTCATGAGTTCCGTAATCAAATTAAGGATAATAAACACCATAGGCTCTCTGATCTTCTGTGTATATGCCATGGTGATCCGCTCCTATCCCACGGCGGTCATGAATGCGGCTCTTGTGCTCATAAATCTTTGGTTTTTGTTCAAACTCATCAATAAGGACAAATCCTTCACTCTGCTGGAGGTCACTGCAGATGATCCCACAGTCGGGCATATGCTTGCCAAATACGGCGAGGACATCGCAAAATATTTTCCCGACAGCAGAGAAAGGCGATCGGAAGCAAACAAGGCTTTCATAGCATTTCAGTGCGATAATCTTGCAGGTATTACTTTCGGAAAAAGCAGCGGCAGCGAATTTCTGTTGCTTACGGACTACTCCACACCTCAATACAGAGACTGTAAACTCGGTTCCTTTGTATATGAAAAGCTTCACGAAATGGGCTATGACAGGCTTTGCTATGACGGAAAAAACCCTATTCACATCGATTACCTTAAAAAAATGGGGTTTGTTGAAGAAAACGGGATTCTTGCGAAAAATTAAATCAGAAATTAACAATCCCGACTTGTGTGGTAAAATGCACAGGTCGGGATTGTTTTTTACATATTATAAAATACAGTTTCAACTTTAGCCTTGCCCGCTGCTCCGAAATAAATCCCTTCAGCCGAAACATCAGTTCCGACCACCGCAGACAGGACATTTACACCGTCATTGACAAACACCTCCAGTGTGTACCCGTCGGACAGAATGCGGAGTTTCAGGTTTCCGTCCCCTCTGTCCCCGTACAGCACACAGCTTCTTTCGTTAAAGCGTTCTCTTTCGGTGCCGTCCTTGGATCTGTCAATTGTAAGCGTCTTTTTTTCCGGATCGTAAACCAAGAGTGTTACGCAGCCGCCGCCCTCCGCAAGTCCGATACTGAACTCCGAGTATCGTGTCTCTCCTTCTTCGGGAGAAACCTCAACCGTCATATCAAAATTGCGTCCTTTGATCCTTTCGTTTCTGCTTAGATCATCGTCCAGGGCAAATTTCAATCTTGTTTCGCCTTTACGATAGGCCTCTATTGCCTTTACAGGTTCCTGAACAAGACGGTCGCCTTTAAAGGAAATGCTCCTCGGAATGCTCATTGTACCGTAGAACATACGGTTTTTCTCATTATGTCTCAAAGCATCCCAGTTCTGAAGCCATCCTATCATCACTTTGCTTCCGTCAGGCATGTTCAAAACCTGAGGCGCATAGAAATCCGTGCCGTAGTCCAGACACTGTTTCGTTTTGGGCTTGAATTCCCCTTCAGGTTCATCGCATGTGATGCAGACGGTCTGATTGCCGTCACAAAACTCAGGTTCCATATTTCTTATCTCCTGAGGGCTGAAGACCAGGACTCTTTTCCCCTGCATAGAGAAGTAATTGGGGCATTCCCACATTCTTCCCAGTTTGCCGTTGCACTTCAGCAGGCAGCCGACATAATTCCAGTTAATGCCGTCTTTGCTTTTGAATTCAAGCAACTGACCGTCCTTGTCCGCATCACAGCTTCCCACAATACACCCATAGTCCCCGTCCGGTCTTTCAAAAACCGTCGGATCTCTGAAATCAAGCTTGGAAGCTCCCTCCGGAAGATCCTTGGTCTCGATGACCGGATTATGTTCATATTTCTTGTAATCAATTCCGTCACCGAAAGCAACACATTGCTGCTGAACGGTCATATCATTACCGTTTTCGTCTTTTGTCACGGAAACGCCCGTATACATGAGCATCTGCCTGCCATCCTTCAGGGTTATGGCCCCTCCGGAAAAACATCCCTCATGGTCATAGGTGCTGTCGGGAGCCAGCGCTGCCGGCAGATAGTCCCACTTTACGAGATCACTGCTGACAGCATGCCCCCAATGCATTTTTCCCCAATTCGTGTCATAAGGATAGTATTGATAGAACAAATGAAACTTGCCCTTGTAAAACGAAAATCCGTTAGGATCGTTCATCCAACCCACTCCCGGTGTGAGATGGTACTGCGGTCTGTTCAGCTTTGAAATGTCCCTTAAAGCTTCCGCTTCATACCTTCTCGCTCTCTCAAGCGTGTATTCCATAATTCGGTTTCCTCCGACTATTGTGCCTGCTTGTATCTGTCATATGCCTGCTGGTAGATCTTGAGCAGTTCGTTCATACCACAGTTTTTATCAAGCATATTGAGATAATTGTTCCACTCTTCATCGCCGGGGCCTCCGTCCTTAAGCCAAAGACCTTCCTGCTCGGAAACGGTTCCCTCAAATATCTGCTTGTATCTGTCGATCTCATCAAGCTCTTCCTTGGTGAAAACGCAGTCGATGGGATAAGTAACCGTGCTCTTTACATAGGGCTTCATCCACTTATAGTAAAGATCCTCAAGACGGACGATAGCTCTGTCTTCCATATAGAACACTTCATTATAGTACTTGCTGAGGATGAGCTTGGGTCCGTATACTTCATTAACGCTCTTAAGTTCACCGGCGCTCTTTCCGAATTTTGCCCTGCTTTCTTCGTCTGTGATCGAAAGCCACATGCCCTTATCATCTTTCTCTGTAAAGTAGGTACCGATAGGACCGTACTGAAGCTGCATTACAACTTCACCGTCATACCACTTGTCAAAGAAGGAAAGTAAAGCTTTGGGATTCTCACATACACTTGTAATGTTCAGATTCCCCGAGTTTACGGCTCCGCCGTCACGCACTGTAACATTGTATGTTCCGTCGGGACCCGCAAGAACGGGAAGGAAAACATAATCCTTGGAGTAATCTCCCATTACCTCCTCGATGTACCACCAGGTAGCAACACCGACACGGCCGGAAGAGCACTTGGAAATGAGCTGGGAGGTTCCCTGAGAGAACATCTCAATATCCATAAGCCCCTCTTTGTACCAGTCATGGAAATAGGTAACCGCATCACGATAATTGTCGGTCGCACATACAAACTCGCATTTTCCGTCATCCTTAAGGATCAGATCGTTACATACATCATTGGGCCAGTTAGTAAAGCCAAAGCCCGCATAAAAGATGTTCTGTCCCCAGCACCACTGGTCGAAGCCCGTGCTCATAGGGATCGTGCTTCCGGGAGCGTTGCCGTAGAATTTTGCGGACATATCGTTATCCTTGAAAGCCTTGAGCGCTGTGTGAAGCTCATCAAGAGTTGTGGGCACGGGGAGACCGAGATCATCGAGCCACGCCTTGTTGATCATGGAAAACTGAGGAATTGTATAGATGCTGTAATCAACATCGGTACCGATACCTGCCGTTCCCATCTGTTCTGCTGCGGGAAGTCCGTAAATTTTACCGTCTGACATGGTAATTGCGCTTTTTATATCGGGATTTTCCGCAAGAATGCGAGTAAGGTTAGGCATTACACTCTCATTGATATAAGGTGTAAGATCGATGAAAACACCGTCTTCACCATAGGTTGAAATATCATAGTTATTAAAACCGATCCCCATAAAAGCATCGGGAAGCTGTCCGCCTGCGATCCTGATGTTTACCTGCTCTGCAAGTGAATCGCTCATCGTATCCCATTCAATGGATATACCTGCTTCCCTGGCAAGTTCGTTAAGTACAACATTTCCGTCATAACCGGAACTTAACGATGACATACCACCCATAATATAGAAATCTGTCTGTTTTTCCGATTGATTGTTATTTTTATTCTGCTCTTCCTCCTTTTTACCGCAGCCTGACAAAACAAGAGATGCAGCAACCGCAAAAAGCAGTATGTTACGTACAAATGACTTCTTCATTTTCAATTCTCCTCTCTCAGAGATCACTTAAACAATAATAATTAACCTTTAATGGCTCCCGACAGGAAGCCTTTTTCAAAATGTTTTTGTACAAACGGGTAAATGATCAGCATAGGGAGCGCAGCAACTATGATGGATGAGAATTTAATACTCTCCGTAAGTTTGTTAAGCTCCGCATAACCACCCGAAACAGTGCTGGCTTGCGAGGCCGAAGCCGAACTTCTGATCAGAATGTTCCTAAGCACCAAAGGAAGCGGTGCCATATCAGAATTCAAATAGATCAGGGAAGTAAACCAGTCGTTCCAGTAAGCCACCATGCCAAACACGGTCATAACCGCCAGAATGGACTTGCTTAAAGGCAGTACGATGCTCCAAAAGATCCTAAGATAGGATGCTCCGTCTATCTGTGCAGCTTCCATCATGTCCTTTGGAATACTTGTTTCAAAGAAATTCCTCATGATGATCACATTGGCAACCGAAACACCACCGGGCAAAAGCAACGCCCATATGGTATTCATCAACCCGGTATTCTTAACAACCAGATAGGTGGGAACAAGTCCGCCCCCAAAATACATGGTCACTACAAAAAACAGACTGATGAACTTTCTTCCCGGCATCTCATGTCTGCTCAAAGGAAATGCAACGAGCAAGAGCATTAACACCGAGTAAACGGTTCCCGCGACAGTATATTTTATGCTGTTGAAATAACCCGTAAAGATCTTTGAGTCGGCAAAAACAGCTTTGTAACCCGCAAGTGAAAATCTGCTGGGCAGCAGGAAGGTCTTTCCCGCATAAACGTCGTAGGGGTCCGAAAAGGACGCCGTCAGTATATAGTAGATGGGATATGCCACAATAAGGGTTACAATTGCGGTCAGTGCCACGAGAACCACATCGCTTGCCTTGTCGGTCAATCCCGAAGAAGCTTTTTTCTTCACCAACGTCACCTCCAACGATCAAATAAAGCTGATATCCGACGCTTTTTTGGATATCTTGTTAACTGCAAACAAAAGAATAATGTTTATCACCGTATTGAAGAGTCCTATTGCCGTTGAGTAACTGTACTTGGCTCTTTCAATACCCTGCTCATAGACATAGACCGCGATCACATCACTTGTGGATTTGTTCAGATCCGTCTGGAGCAGCCATACCTTTTCAAAACCTATGTTCATAATACTTCCCACCGTCATGATCAGCATAATGATGATGATCGGAACAAGCTGAGGGAGATCGATGTGAAGTATCCTCTTAAACACCGATGCTCCATCCACCTTAGCGGATTCGTAAAGTGCCGGATCCACCGTGGAAAGTGTCGCGATGTAGATTATCGTTCCCCATCCCGCTTCCTGCCAGATTCCCGAAGCAATGTAGATAGTTCTGAAGGCTGAAGCTTCAGTCAGAAAATCGATGGAAGTTCCCGAGATCAGATTGATCAAACCACCGTAAGGGCTTAAAAAGATCCTTATCATACCGCATACGACCATGCTTGAAATGAAGTGAGGCGCATACATTATCGTCTGTACTGTTCTCTTGTACCTTTTAAATCTGAGCTGATTGACTATCAGCGCGATTATGATCGGAACCGGGAAACTCCATAATATGCTGTACACATTAAGAAGGATCGTATTCTTGATCATTCTGCCGAAGGTTGGAAGGGAAAAGAACCTTTTAAACCATTCCATGCCTACCCACTTACTTCCCGTAAATCCCCTGCTTGCCTTAAAATCTCTGAAAGCGATCTGGATGCCGTACATGGGAATGTACTTATATACGATCGTGATCGCCACCGGGATCAGCAGCATCAGGTACAGTTCCCTGCAGGCTACGACCTTCTTCATCGTCCTTTGTATTGAATTTGCTCTGTGCGTGGTAAGCATATAGCCCTCCTCTTGATCTGAAACGATGTCATCGCCGTCACTCGTGAAACGTTTCATAACTAACCGAAGCATATAATACCACCACCCGCCCAAGGTTGTCAATACCTTTTTAGTATCATGCTGTAATTATTTATGTTACTGACCTTCGTTTTTGTGTATTTTTCACAAAAATTAACACTTATGACTCATGAAATTTTCATGAAACGTTCTGTTTACATTTCACGTTTCTTCGCTTATAATCAAATGTGCTCAAAAACCAACAGGAGGTCTTAATAATGGCAAAAAGCAAATCAGCGCCTACAATGAAGGACGTTGCCAGGGAATCCGGTGTTGCTCTTGGTACCGTATCGAAAGTCATCAACGGTATTCCGGTAGGGGAAAGCTACCGCCTTAAGGTCGAAGAGGCCATAAAAAAACTTAATTACAGAGTCAACAATTATGCAAAGGGACTTAAAAGCAATCACACCAACACGATCGCTGTCATCGTTCCCAATCTTATCAATCCCTTTTTCGGAAAGCTTGTACATTATATAAATGTTTCCCTTTCCGAAGCCGGCTATCAGATGCTCGTATGCTCTACCGACTATAACCCTGTAACGGAACAGAATGTTGTTATCATGGCTGAGCAGAAAAAGGTGGACGGTATCATCTGTCTTTCCTACAATCCACGGCTTCAGGTCAGTGATGATATCCCTTTTGTTTCCATTGACAGATACTTCGGAGAAAACATCCCCTGCGTGACAAGTGACAACTTCGGAGGCGGCACCATGGCAGCCAACAGGCTCATAGCAAACGGCTGTCGCCATCTTGCTTTCATGAGGATAGGTTCCCCTCTTTCAAACGAAACCAACAAACGAAGCGACGGTTTTGTGAGTGCCTGTCAAGCCGCAGATGTGGAGTACTCTCTGAAGATATTGAATGACGGTGACTCCTACGAACTGTTCCGTGATTTTCTTAAGGAACACTTTAAAAACGGAAAGCTCGACTTTGACGGCATATTCTGTGTAACCGACTCTTTGGAGCATTCTATAGAAGGAATGCTTACGGAAATGGGTTTGAAAGTTCCCCGGGATGTACAGCTCATAGGCTTCGACGGAACAAGACGTTTCGGCGATATGGAACTATGTTGTTCAACAATCGTTCAACAGGTGGACAAGCTTGCTTCAACCTGCGTTGAAATGGTACTTAAGGAGGACAGAGACAATCTTCCGACTCTGGTCTGCCTCCCTGTTCAATATGCTTACGGAAGAACAACGATCGACAAAACATGATCGAAAGGACAAGACTATGATCGATATACTCAGTATCGGCGAGGTTTTGATAGATCTGATCAAAACCCCTGCCACACAACCTCAAAAAAACGTTGATCTGATCTCACCGCTTCCCTCTTACACCGCGTTTCCCGGCGGAGCACCGGCAAATCTGGCGGTAGCCGCTTCAAGGCTCGGTTCCAAAACCGCTTTTATCGGAAAAGTCGGAAACGATTACTTCGGACGTTTTCTGTGCGATACCCTGAAGGCTGATTCCGTCGATACGGATTCTCTTTTCTTTTCCGAGACCTCGCCGACTACCTTGGCGGTCGTGTCCGTTGATGACAAAGGAGAACGCAGTTTTTCATTTTACAGAAACGGTTCTGCGGACACACTTCTCACTGCAGAGGAAGTATCAAAGTGCCGCCTTTTTTCCGAAACAAAGGTACTGCATTTCGGAAGCGTAAGCCTCACTCATCCTTCTTCCTCCGCCGCTGTATTTAAAGCACTCGAGCTGGCAAAAGAAAAGGGAGTTACAATAAGTTACGATCCCAATTACAGGCCCGCTTTGTGGAGCGATAAGTCAAAAGCCGTGAATGCCATGCTCTCTCCCCTTTCCTATGTTGACCTTTTAAAGGTCTCCGACGAAGAGCTTCCCATCCTTACAGGGACCCATGACGTTTTCAAGGGAGCAAAGCTTCTCTCCGAGCAGGGACCTGCTCTTGTTCTTGTGACCCTCGGTCCAAAAGGCGCTTTTATCTACAAAAAAAATGCTTCCGAATTCACTGCAACGATTCCCGGGTATGTATGTAAAGTTGCGGACACCAACGGTGCGGGTGACACATTTTTCGGTGCTTTTCTTTCCCGTTTTACTGCAGTTGAAAAGAACGAAGCACTTTCGGAGGACTACTTAAAAAAGGCTGTTGCATTTGCAAACAAAGCAGCCTCCATTACAACCTCCCGTCACGGGGCCATCCCCGCAATGCCCTATTTATCGGAGTTTCAAGGTATCGACGAGGATTTTGGTTTTCGCATTGACAAATTTTAAATCACATGTTATATTTTTTTCGTCACTCGTGAAACGTTACATGCCAACCAAAAAATCCAATCAAACAATAATTTGGAGGTATATATGGGTAGAAAGCTATTTACTTTCAGGCATGTTTTGGTTTCGTTAGGCTTAGTGCTTTTCATCTCAGCTATGACAGGCTGCTCGTCCGACAAAACCGACACTCCCAAGGAGGTTCTCGAACTTACCAACGGAAGTTTTGAAGCAGCTCATGAAGCAGGAAAATGGGTTGGCTGGACAAGAAGCGATGCCGCATTTAATGTACGTGGTGTTATTGAAGATGAGAAATGTGGCGGTGTAACCATGGAGAAAGACGGAAAGTTCTTTTTCAGCGGTAGGGCAGCCGGTAACGAAACCATGCGCGGCACTCTCACATCAGACGTATTTACTCTTACAGGTAACGGTTTTATTACTTTTAAGATGGGCGCAGGAAAGAATACGGATAAGGTCTTTGTCGAATTCTTCGAAGAAAACGGTACAGAACCGATCGCACATGTTGTCAATTTCGATTGCGACGGCACATTTATCAGCGACCACCTTATCACCAAGATCGTTGACCTCTCCGCTTATGTCGGCAAAAACATCTACATCAAAGTAACAGACAATGATGACGGACTCGATCTCTCCTATGTTAATCTTGATGCTTTCAAGATGTGCTCAACCGCCGAAGAAGTTGAGGCTGCCAAGGGAGAATATGCGCTTCAGATCGAAAAGTACGGCATGAAGCCTTTTGAAGAGGATCCCACATCAAAAGAAATTGCAAACGGCAATTTTGAAACAGGCGATCTTACAGGCTGGATGATCCTTGAAGGCACCGCTTTCAAGCGTAACTGTGTTGCTCCCGCAACACAGATGTACTGGACCGACAGAGCCGTTTATGCAAACGGCGACTTCTACATTGACGGAAACAACAACGGTGAGATTCCCGAAAGTGCTACGGGATCAATGCGTTCAACAAAGTTCACACTGGGCGGAGACGGTTTCATCAGCTTCATGATCGGTGCCGGAAACGGAGACTGCTATGTGGCTGTATGCGACGGTGAGACAGATGAAGAACTCATCAAGGTTCGCAACGAATACTTCAGCGACCCTACTCTCGCACTCACACTTTTAAGAACCTACGTAGACGCATCCGAATACATCGGCAAGGTTCTCTACCTGAAGGTTGTGGACGCCAATGATACAAGCGGCTTTGCATTCATGAACGTGGATGATTTCAGAGTATCTCTCACCCGTTCCCAGGTTGAAGATCTGGAAGCCGAACAGCTTGCGTCAGCTAAGGCTGAAACCTACACTTCAGCATCCTACAATGATATTGCATCCCTTGTAAGCTTCTATTCAGCTTACCCCTATCCTTTCCCGATGAAGACCCTGATCCAGAGTGCATATGCACCCAATGCGGTCGTCAAGTGCGGAACGGTTGATCTCTCTGCTTTGATCAAAGGTGCGGAAGCCAAATACGGCGAAGAAGTTTTCACAGACTTTGCTGTTAAGGGCGTTACAAAGGATGGCGAAACTCTCACGGGCGATCTTAAAGCTTTCGATCTCTCAATTCCCGGTTTCTACACCGTTATCTACGGTATGGACAAAGGCGACCTCGGAAGCCTTGAAAGCAGCCTGACCATTGATGCTATGGCTGACGACAAGAACATTGCAAACGGCGGATTTGAAGCAGGCAACCTTACAGGCTGGACCATTCTGAACGAGAAGTGGCTGCACTTGGAAGGCAAACCCGCAGGAGTAATCTCAGCTACATCTTACTGGGGTGAACAGCTTCCTTACAACCAGGCGGGTGATTACCATCTCGACGGTTGGAATACAGGCATAGACGAAGGCGACACCTGGCGCATCCGTTCTACCGTATTCACACTTTCGGGCTCAGGTTTCATTTCGGCAAGAATGGGCGGACATGCTTCTGCAGTACGCGTATTCAAGGAAGACGGTACAGAGATCGGATTCTATCCTTCAAACCGTTTCAGCGATGTTAATTTTCCGAGTCTTGCAGCCGGCGGCTCCTGGGCAGATATGGGAACCTATGTGATGGATCTCAGCTCCCACATCGGAGAACGCCTCTACATCGAACTTTGTGACGAACCTATCGACGGATGGGCTCAGGCATTCTTTGATGAAGTTGTAACCTATTACGAAGAAGTACCTGACTATGCCAACCTTGTTGACACGGTAAACGACGGCGGAACCGGCGATCCCGTGGAAATTCCCTGGCAATTATTAGAGAATCATGAGTAAAAGAAAAAAAATTCTTAAATACATTCCATTGCTGATATGCAATTTATTCCTTCTGGGCGGCTGTACACAAGCGGCCGCCCGCGAGGATGATCTTCTCCTTTACCTCCCCTTTGATGAGGGGAAGGGAGTAACAATCACCGATCGATCCGGTAATCTTCCCGCAGCAGAACTTGATTACAATCTCTCCCACTATGCAAACTCCCCTGCCAGCGACCCTGAGTGGCGCAGCGAAGGAATATCCAAGGGATGTCTTTTGTTTGACGGTTCAAGCAATTACATCACCTACAACAAGCACGATATCACCATAGACAACAGTGAACTTACGATCAGCGTTTTTGTGGCACCCAGGACATTTGAATGGGATGTTCCCGGAGCCGAGAGAAACGATACCGACTCCCCCACCGGCATAATCAGTCAGACCGATAAAAAAAATAAAGCCGGTTTCATACTCGGCTACGGAAAATATGGTGCTTTGGTCTTCCGCGTCGGAACCGGCAAAGAGTGGCTCAGCATACACACGAACGGTGACAATCTTGAAAAATACAAATGGAACCATGTTGTCGCAACCTTCAGTGAGTCCAAAGGCGAGATGTGCCTTTACCTGAACGGTACACTGGTCTCTTCCCGTTCCGTTCCCGCAGGAACTTCCATTAAAGGCGCCGATAAAAAGAGCCTTGTGGTCGGGCGAAACAATGAAGCGGAAAGACTGACGGCAGGTTTCATAAAAGTATTCTCGGGTTATATGGATGAATTAAAGGTTTACGGCAGAGCTTTCGGCGAGAAAGAGATCTCCGACCTCTATTCTTCCGTCAAGATCCCCGAGATCGAATTTGAAGACATATACTTACAGAACATCCTGACCGAGGACGTGACCAGAACACAGTATCACGCTCAGCCTTACCAGTTCTGGATGAATGAACCTCATGCTCCAATGTATTACAACGGTATGTACCACCTCTTCTATCAGCAAAATATGGCGGGTTCATATTGGCGGAATATATGCTGGGGTCACTTTGTAAGTGAAGATATGGTGCATTGGACCCCTGTTAAAGAAGCCATCGTTCCCATAGAGGACAGCATAGTTCCCGACGGCGTCTGGTCCGGCGGAGCTGCCTATGACAAGAACGGAGTCCCTCTCCTCTTCTTTACGGCAGGTAACGACTCCTTCGGCAACGAAGGTCTCATATCCAATCAAAACATAGGCGTTGCTTACCCCGCAGATCTCAATGACAGGAACCTTACCGAATGGAAGGTTTTAGACACTCTTGCCATCGAGCAGAAGGCCGGTCAGGGACGTCGCGGGGAATTCAGAGATCCCTCGATCTATTACAAAGACGGGATCTGGTATATGTTCATATGTTCCGGGAGCACGACTCAAAAGGGTGGAACGGTTCTTGTTTATACAACCGATAAACTTGAACTTCTTTCCGATGGAACCGTCGATATGAATTGGAAATATCGTGGCATTTGTTACGAAATGAAACAGCAGTCAACCGTATACGGAACCTCCTGGGAGCTTCCTTGTGTCTACCGTGTAAGCAATGAGAGCGGAACCATTGCAAAGTACTTCCTCATCATCTCCCCCGCTCCCGCAAGCATAGCAGACAACAAGATCTACTACTTCCTCGGGGATTTCGACGAAAAGACCTGTCGCTTCATTCCGGATGAAGGCTACGAGGTTCCAAAGCTTTTGGATTATGGAGCCAACGTATTTACCGGACCTTCGGTTTTCAATGATCCCGTAAGCGGTGAAAGCGTGATCTTCTCGATCATGCAGGATCAGCGAAGTGCAGCCGAAGAGGGTCTGTCCGGTTGGGCTCACTGTGCGGGACTTCCCCGCAGGCTTTTTCTCTCGGAGGATGGCAGTGAGCTTTGCATAGCTCCCGCCTCCTCGACCGAAAAGCTCAATGGCGATGCACTTGTATCAGCCGGCGGTATCACCGTTGAAGAAGCCAATAACCTTGTCAAGGATATTCATGAGGATATGTACCGGTTAAAGGTACGCTTCGGAAATCTGAGTGATAAAGAAGTCGGAATAAATCTTAAATCCGGTGAAAAGAGAGACAATACCCTTTACAGCTACGATTCCAAAAAGGAACTGCTATGCGGAGAAACCTCGAATCCCGGAAAAGGAGCTTCCACAAGCTATGTTTCAGGTCATCTTTCGAACAAAAACAATTGCTGGGAGGCAGAGATCTTCGTGGATCGCTCTCTGATCGAGGGCTTCTTCAATAACGATAAAGCTTTAAGCATCAGAGCCTATTGCGAATCTCCCGACTCCGACGGCATATCCTTTTTCGGAGATGCCAATGCTGTCATCGAAGAACTTACAATAATGAAGATAAAGCAGTAAAAAAAGAGCCTTGCTTCGGCAAGGTTCTTTTAAATACCGCATTCTTCTTCCTCCTGCATAGCTATGCCAAGATTTGCATGTTTTATCATGTAAATCCCCATAGTGAGAGTTGTAAGCAAAACCGCAACTCCTGAAATGGAAGTGACAATTCTTCTCAAAGTCTCATCGTTCTCGGATCCAAACGCCGCAAAAAGTGCTGTCTCCAGTGAAAGCATCGAAACAAAAGCTGCCACCAGACTGATGGCCTTTGCCGCTGATAACACGGGGCTGTTGTATTTTCTGTATCGTATAACATTTGTAACAGCAGCACCTGTAAATATGAAAGTCATCAGCGCCAGTCCCAGGGTATAGATCATACCGTAGGAAAAGCCTCTGTCATCTATCACTATAAGAACAACGATCACTGCGAGAAAAATATTCATTGGTATAAGCAAAATTCCGCATAATCTGTATCTTTTATATTCTAATATAACATCCCTTGCTTCTTTCGTGGACACCTCACAATTAAGCACCATAAAGCGCATAACCACAAGGAAAAAATAGTAACCTGCAAGAGAATAAAACCATAAAGACCTGTGTGTGATCCCCGATGCCAGCTGGATCAGCGCCATCAGGAAATTCATCATAATAGAAGGATACAGGGAGATTTCGGTGCGAAGATGCTCATCGCCCGTAATGCGGTCAGCTGTTTTAAAGATAAATCTCTTTAAATGCCTCATTCTATCCTATTATTCGCTTTCTCCTGTTTTCTGCGGTAATATCAACAAACACTCCAAGTACCGCGCCAACTCCTGCAAAAATACCCATAGTTAAATAGGTGTTGAAAGGTTTGATCAATAAACCTGCAGCAACACCCGCAAGCAAAAATACGCCTATGAAAACAGGCGTCTTAATAAATCTCTGTTTTACAAGTTTGTATCTGGGGCCGCCCTGTCCGTTAGCAAACATAGCAAACCCGTTATTTTCAAGTACCTTTTGTGATGGTCTGTTTCCCGGAGGGGTTTCTGCAGTGATCTCATAAACATCCTTCTGTCTGAAGGCCCATCCCACAACAGCACCTAATGCTTCCGTCATATAGCCCTGCTTCTGAAGGCTCGGAAGGATACTAAAGCTCACTTCCACCATGCCATTGGTCTGAGGACCGTCAAAAGCAACATTTCCTATTGCCTTGCCATCCTCCTGAAGGATGATCTTCCACGGTACAAACCACAAAAAATCTTCAGGTTCATCCTCGCAGTTTTCAAGTCTGTCGGAATAGGCCTTTTTTGCTTCCTCGTCCTTTTCTTCTCTGACCTGAATGTCGAGTTCTTCCTCCGTCATTGGCATTATATATAATCTTTCGGTTTTTAAACAAATGATCTTCTTAGCCATGCGATCTCCGTTTTCTCTGTATGAAATACGTAATCGGACTTCACGGAAAGGATAAGCTGTCTGATCCCTTCCCATCATAACCTTCTGCCCGGTGCAGAAATTTCCTATCTATATCATTATATCAAAAGTTCCTAAAAAATACCATATAAAACTTTAAATAAATGAAATTCACGCATAATGTCACTCTTTGGGCGAGATTATTGTTTCCATAGCAGTCATATAAGGTCTCATCCCGACCTTCTCATAAAAAGCTCTTGCTCCCGGATTGCAATCCCATACATGCAATGTCATCGAATAGCAGCCCAGTTTTGCCGCAAAAGCTTTTGCATAATTATACAAAGCCGTTCCCGCTCCGCTCTTTCTGATCTTTTCATCCACGCACAGATCGTCGATATAAAGATCCGTTCTGTGTGTCACGCTTTTGCTCTTTTTTGTCCTCACTATCTCTGCCATGCAATAACCGATGACATAGTCTTCTTTCAGGCATACAAATACCGGGCTGTCAGTATCCTTAAGGATCCTTCTCAGATCCTCTTCTTCATATTTTCTTTTCCCGTCCACAAAAAGATCGGGTCTACCGACAGCATGAACATGATTCACCTGTACGAGCAGATCCAATATTCTTGGAATGTCTTTTACTTCAGCTTTTCTGACTCTGAGATCCTTTTCCATCATTCACCTTCCGCCAAAAAAATTTTAACTCTTTCCAATGCTTCTTCCGCATCCTTACGTCCCAGCAGATAGGTGGAATTAAGTTTCTCCGGATCATGTTCTATCCTGCTCGCTTCAGGCAGCTCACTCGGCCGGATCACAAGTGCCTTTCCTTCTTTCTCCAGCTTATCGACGACCTCCAGTTCACGATTGTAATCTTCGTGTCTGTGTCCGAGTGTATGCAGGAATTCGGGATATTTTCTGTACTTGATCTTTTCAAGAGGATACAGGGGTTCGGGTTTCTTCTGATAGCCTTCCGGTCTTGTGAGGATCACCACGTTCTTTTCAAATCCCAGCTTCATGGCAGCCTCAACAGGTATGGAATCCGCAATCCCTCCGTCAAGGTAAGGCTCATTGTCTATCATAACGGTTCTTGAAACCATAGGCATGGAAGCAGATGCTCTCACCCATTCCATATCACTTCGGTCCATGTTTTTAAGAAGCCTGTACTCTGCCTTGCCCGTCTTAACGTTGGTCACAACAACATAGAACTCTGTTTCGTTCTCTTTAAAGGTGTTAAAATCAAAAGGATCCAACACTTCCGGTATCTGATGATAGCAGAACTCATAGCCGTATATATCTCCCGTCTTAAACAGGGACCTGAAAGAGCAGTAGCGCGGATCCTTGGCAAATCTCAAATTGTATCTCAAAGTCCTTCCGACCTGTTTGGAGATAAAATTGCAGCCGAAGCAGGCCCCGGCAGAAACACCCATAAGCATATCCGTTTTAATGCCATTCTCAATAAACACATCAAGCACGCCGGCTGTATATATGCCTCGCATTGCTCCCCCTTCACAGACTATACCCTTTTTACCCATAGTATTCCTCCGTTAAGCGATCATATGCTTTCTGAAGCATTTTGTTCCTTGTCGTAATCCTCAAGGAAATTGTAGATCCTGCCATGCTGTTTGTATGCTATGACAGTGCTGAGATTTACATTGGTAACACTGTTGAATATATTGCTTTCCACATATTGATTGGTCTTCTTCATTTCGGCGATCAGCTTCTTGACTTCCAGTCTCGAGGACTCGCTCTGACCGTCGGAATCACAGGAAGAACACGTATCCGTAAACTTACATGCGCACTGTATGAAATGCAGGCGATTGTAATCGCGCCATGCCTTGATGTCCGCTTCCCTGACCAGATAAAGGGGACGTATGAGTTCCATTCCTTCAAAGTTGGTGGAATGCAGCTTTGGCATCATGGTCTGCACCTGAGCTCCGTAAAGCATTCCCATGAGGATGGTCTCGATCACATCGTCGTAATGATGTCCGAGAGCTATCTTGTTGCAGCCCATTTCACGCGCTTTGCTGTATAGATGTCCTCTCCTCATTCTTGCGCAGAGATAGCAGGGGGATTTCTCCACATTAAACACGGAATCAAAAATGTCCGACTCATAGTATTCCGCGGGAATGCCAAGGTGATTGGCATTCTTTTCTATAAGCTTACGGTTCTCGGGGCTGTAGCCCGGATCCATGATAAGAAACTTAATGCCGAACTCAAACTTATTGTGTCTTTTAAGTTCCTGGAAAAGCTTTGCCATAAGCATTGAGTCCTTACCGCCGGAGATACAAACGCATATGTTATCTCCCGGTTTAACCAGCTCATATTCCCTGATGGCTTTCGTGAACTTGCAGAAAATGCTCTTATGAAACTTCTTGCGCAGACTCTCTTCTATCTCCTGTGCAGTGGGTTTCGACTCATCGTTCTTCTCTGTCTCGGACATGAGCCAGCCCATATAGCCGCCTTCCAAAATATCGGCTTCAACACCTGCAGCCCGCATTTCATCAGCAGCGATCGCACTTGCTTCGCCCCTCTTACAGTAAACAAGCGCCTTCTTTCCCTTAAGTTCGGGAAGGAAGCCCTTCAGTTCGGCAAGAGGAACGTTTATGCTTCCGGGAATGTTTCCGTAATCGAACGCGGTCTTGTCCCTCACATCAATGAGCATATATTCGGATGTATCTGTTTTGTTGAATTCTTTGATCGTCATAATGACGGATTATAACGCGGATCGTGAGTACCGTCAAGAGGCAGACTGTGTCACTCCTCTCCTTCCGGTCTTCTCTCACTGCGATAAAAAAATCCGCAGCCTGCGCTGCGGATTGCAATATCATCATTGCTTCTTGCCCTGGTTTGCAACAGCTTCCATCTTAGCTTTAAGAGCTTCCTGGTCGCCGAGGTAATAGTGCTTGATAACTTTGAAATTATCATCAAACTCATAAACAAGAGGTGTTCCTGTAGGAATGTTAACACCGATGATCTCGTCATCGCTTAAGTTATCGAAGTACTTAACAAGTGCTCTCAAGGAATTTCCGTGAGCTGCAATGATAACTCTCTTTCCTGCTTCCATATCCTTCTTGATAACATCGTTAAAGAAAGGAACTGCTCTCTCGATAGTTGTTTCAAGGCTCTCATTATCGGGAATAAGTGCTCTGTCAACGTCTCTGTACATGGGGTTCCGCTTTGCGGAACGCTCATCGTTCTCATCAAGTACAGGGGGCTTGATGTTGAAGGATCTTCTCCAGATCTTTACCTGATCCTCACCGTACTTCTCGGCTGTCTCGGACTTATTGAGGCCCTGAAGCGCTCCGTAATGACGCTCATTCAACTTCCAGGATTTAACAACGGGAAGCCAGTTGCGATCCATCTCGTCCAAAATGTGATTTAATGTATGAATAGCTCTCTTGAGGTAAGATGTGTAGCAGATATCAAAATCATATCCCTCGCTCTTAAGGAGTCTGCCGGCAGCCTTAGCTTCCTCATGTCCTTTTTCGCTCAAATCAACATCCATCCAACCGGTAAAAAGGTTCAACTTGTTCCATTCACTTTCACCGTGTCTGACCAAAACCAACTTCATCATTTTGTATTGCTCCTTTCGAATTTTGCTTAATTAAAGGTCGCCCTGAGCCGAAATACCCTTGCGACTCCCGAAGATAAAGTATAACACAGACGCGGAAAAACACAACAAAAAATTTGATAACTTATTGACAAATGTTTTTTATCTTCTTTTATAATTCTTTGAATAGGTGAAGATCATTAATACTATGCAAAGTGCAAAAACGCCGCAAACATAGAAGATCATCTGTTTTGTGTCAAGATTCCTACCGAAAGCATAGGTCTCAAAAGGGAAAGCAGTCTTGATTCCTTCAACAAACATTCCGCCGTCCAATCCGCCTATATTCGTATCAATACGATCAACTATATCTCCCACTATGGATACTCTTAAAAGCGAAGTGATGTGTGCTCCGGGAAACAGTCCGCAGAAGTTTCTGATGCTTTCCGTAAACTCGGATAAGGGGATATAAGCTCCGATGATAAAACCTGATACGGCGGAGATTATACCGAAGAAAGCTCCAAGTGATGTTCCGCTCTTGTACATTAAAACTACCGGCATGAAAAATGCGGTTCCCGAAACCGAGCCGAGGGCGATGATTCCGTATGCCATTGCCACACCCTTACCGGTAATGTACAGACCGCCCATAAGTTTTAAAGCTGCGAGGCCCAAAGTAAGAACCACGCTTGTCATTATGACGGATGAGATCGATGCGGAAACAAAATAAGCAAAAACTATCTGCCATCTCTTGATGGGTGTGGCTGAAATGTCATAATCGATCTTTTTCTCCCTGTCGCTCACAACCGTGGTCAGGCAATGGAAGGGTACTGTCACCAGCGCAGATCCCAAAACGCCCACCAGCATGATCAGGTTTGCAAATATGTTTATATCATCATCCGTAACCAGACCTTTAAGTCCCGGATATAATTCCACCGCATTTGATAACACGTCCGTATAATTCTTCTTCAGGAACAGCAGATACAGTCCGAAGACCAGTATGGAAGTCAGCATAGAGAAAAACACCGCCTGCCTGTCCTTAAAATATATCAATAAGTTCCTTTTGATCAATGCCGTTAATTTTTTCATTTTGTCTCCATCGTCCTTCCCGTGAGATTTAAGAACACATCGTCCATGCTGCCCTTCACCACTTCATAATCGGTTATCACATCCCTGTGTGCATACAGGAACTCGGTAATGCTGTCTTTGAATTTGATATTGTAATGATCCGATTCATATGAAAATTCAAAATCCTTTAAAATTTCATCCGATTTGGGATTATTTTCGATGTACCATACCAGCTTTGAGTTCGCATATTTACTCTTCAGGTTTGAAGGTGTATCCTGTACGATCAGTTTACCCTTGTCTATAATGACTACGCTGTCCGCATCCTTTGTTTCTTCCATATAGTGAGTCGTAAGGAAAATGGTCAGGTTTTTCTCATGTCTCAGATAGTCTATATAATCCCATACTATCTTTCTGGACTTCGGATCAAGACCGGTAGTTGGCTCATCCAGGAACAATATGCGAGGCTTATTAAGGAGACCTCTGATAATGTCCACTCTTCTGCGCTGACCTCCGGAAAGTTTGCCGTACTTTCTGTTCATGATCTCCGCGAGTTCAAACCTGTCCATAAAAGGAACAAGCCGCTTCATGATCTTCTTTTTATCCAGTCCGTAGTATGCGCCCCTTGTAAAAAGGTTTTCCTTTACGGTAAGCTCCTCATCCAGAACGGAGCCCTGGAAAACTATGCCTATGCTGTTTCTGATCGCATCATCGTCCTTTCCCAAAACGTGATCGAATATCTTAACCTCTCCCCCACTCTTTTCCAGAATGGTGCTGAGAATATTTATGGTCGTTGACTTTCCCGCTCCGTTCTCCCCCAGGAAGGCGAACAATTCTCCTTCACCGACGGTAAAAGAAAGATCATCGACCGCTTTAACGTCCTTGTAAAACTTTGTCAGGTTTTTTACTGTTATGGCATTCATATGTCTGTTTCCTTTCATCTCATATCTCTCCCTCTCGGGCAAGTTCATATTACCATAAAAAGCAAATAAAAAAAGTGCAACTCGACTGACTCGCATTTTTTGCCGTCTGAGTTGCACAAGCAACCGGTACCACGCAAATTTGTCAAATAATATTTTAAAAACTTTGACAGATCTGCGGTAGACAAAAGGATCAATTTGTTACAAAATATATGTACTAAATACATCGCGAGGGGAAAGCTATGTTATATTATTTAATTATTTATCTGTTTTTATCTTTCTCACCCTTTAGAGAAAATCATATCAACGAACAACCAAAGTACGATACTGCACCGGAAGTCATACAGATGGCTGATGATGAATTGTCCGATCCGTATTACAGACTGAACTATACTTGACCCATATCTTCAAGTATATCTTCACTGTAATACAATCTGCACTGATTTCTTACTTTTTCCTTAAGTTGATTGTTTTCTCCAATTTCAGCAAGAGCAAACACTGCGCGTAACTCAGTCTGTTTGTTCTTGATTTTTTTGCGTTCGTCCATGTCGGTATTCCATGCAAGGCAAAACAAAAAACCTCGGCTCAGATCCAGTCTGTTAAACTTGAGGCACCTGATCAGCATATCTTCGGCGATCCTGTCCGATTCATCGAACTTTTTAAGATTGCCCAGCTCGCTGGCCAGTATCCTTCCTACGGAGACTATACTGGGATAAAAAGTGTTATCATATTTCCCAATGCTTTGATACTCATGCAGGATGTCTTTGCAGGTCCTTACGATCATTTCCGGCTCTCCAAGACTCCTGTACATGGCAGCAATATTGATCAGCAGGGTACACTCGGCATCAAAAGGATAAAAATTCACTCTTCCCCTGTCATCAGGAGTGTTGCACAAGGTTAACCCCAGCAGACTCCTGTACTCAGACAGCCGTTTATATATATCCGGTTCTTTTTCCCTGCGCTTATACAGCCTCAATTGCTTTATATATTGCTCATTAGACGGAAAGTACCTTAATGAATGAGCGTTTTCCAGCTTTTTAAGACATACTTCCGCCTTTTTTTCATCCCGTCTGGCCTCAGCTTCCACAAGAGTTTTAAGCTGCCTGATATCTTCATAAGAGTCCGACATATATTCCCTGTGGAATCTGTCAGGAGGCAGTCTCAATCTGCTTAAGATCCGCCGTTCCACCGATGCCCTTACTTTGCTTTTTCCCTTTTCCAGTCTGGCTATGGTATCGGTACTGCAGATCACCTCATCATCGTAAACCGTAAGATCCTCCTGAGTCAGTCCCATGAGTTCACGCCTCTGCTTGACTATCTTGGAAGTCGGTAAGATATTATATTCCCAATAGATCTGTATATCGTTGTCCGGAGACCATTCCGAATAATAAGAAGCATAGATTTCTTTTATTGCTTTCGCCTGTGCATACTCAGGCATCTCTTCAAGCAGTTCTTTTTCTTTTCTTCGTATTCCCGATATCGAAAAAAAATAATTCAGTTTTGCCTTGCCCTTACACTCCAGAAATTCAGCCAGATAATGTATCTTATTATCTGCCACCAGGCACCTGATCATAACATCCGCCACCTGTATGACATCATTATATGCCTTCCTGTTGAGCAGGATCAGCGAATAAGCATATATCATCGGTGCAAACCATATAACCTGTTCATTATCGGAATAACGTTCCTGCTGATAGATCTGAAAAAGCTCACGGTAGAAAGGATAAGTATACTCCTCCCCGTAGACCTTTGTACTCTGCCTCATGATTATATTGATCAATATCAGCTCAATCTCTGTAAAAAGAAAATTTTTCAGCCGCTTCAGTTCAAACCCGGGTACGGTCAGCCTTATGGCTTCATAAGCTTTTTTTAATACAGATATACCTTCTGTTTTTTCCCACAACATTATCGAGATCTTAAAAAGCTCGGCTATCTGTCTATGCCCACACCTTGTTTCGCATAATTCCATGGAGGCATATCTTTCAGCCGCCTCCCGCGCTTTTACCATATCCCCTTTCGAAAAGGCATCCCGAAAATCTTCCCGCATTTCAAACAGAGCATATTCATCCGCATCAAGGAGACATTCGAAATTCCTCATGTTTTTTCCAAGCCGCTGGTAAAAGGAATCGATCAGCCATTTGTCCATCTTCCTGTTCTTCTCACTTAATGCCTTTACAAACAATGTGTTGTCACACAATCCGTAAGTCATCTGCCTTACAGGTATTCCCTCTTCATTACGCAGATTATCGATCAAAGACAGGATCATTTCCGGTCTGTCGATATTATTATCTTTTTTCCCCATATACCTTATCCTCATAAACAAATCAAGGAAACTTATCCAAATATCCTTTTCTTCGGATAACAGGTCAAAGACCATCTTGTTATACTCTTCCAACCTTTCGGCTCTGTCCTTTTTGTGATACATTTTGATACTCTTTTTTTGCACAAGATACCAATCATTAAGGACATGTTGTTATTATAATTACAGTTAAGCCATAAATCCTTATATGCTGATACTTTGGTGCGGTAAACCATTTTTGTCCCCCATAAACGAAAGTATTATCTTATAATCTCACCTTCCGCAGTAAAGCCCATTAAAGCAGCATTGCCCTCATCCGTATCAATATGCATCGCCAGCGCAGCATTTGAAGATACCCTAACGATCGTATCCTCAAATACGGTAGATCTTCCGCTTCCACAATCTACTCTTATAGCAATATTCTGACCATCTTTCAGACCATAATGTTCTGCATCCGCGGGCGTCATGTGTAAATGTCTTTTTGCTATGATAACTCCCTCTTTAGGCTCAATCTGTCCCTTCTCGGTTTTAATGATTATTCCGGGAGTACCCGCAACATCGCCCGATAAACGTAAAAAGCCCTGAACCCCTATTCCGATGCAGTCTGTTTTGGAAAGTTCAAACTGAGTTTTACTGCGAACAGGTCCAATGATCCCCACCCGTTCAAAGGTCTTTTTAGGACCTACTACCATTACCTTTTCTTTGCAAAGGAATTGACCGGGCTGAGATAGCCATTTATCTACGGTTAATTCATATCCTTTGCCGAACAGGATATCCACATCATCCTGTGTTAAATGTACATGTCTTGCCGACACCTCAACCAATACCTTTTCATCTGCTTTTGCCATAATTAGTCTCCTTTTATTTTAATATTTTAATAATTTAAAATTTTAACAATTTAATATTTTAACAATTTAAAACCTCAATCACATGATGCAATTATAACCCCCCTAAAAGTCAATGTCAATGCCGATAGAGCCAATATTGGGCTTTGTCGGGACTGTCGGGACTTTCTTTTCATAAATAAAATCCTTTCGTTGTCATAGGCTCCTCCCACTGCCTTTTTAGGCAGTGGGAGGAGCCTTGTAAATTCGCAGCCATTAGCCTTGGCTCTCGATATATTTTTGTATTGACGTTCACTAATAATTAGCATATGATATATTTGGTGAAATAACAACGGGGTGTATTATGGAACAAATGACAGTTACAGCTAAAATACAGATATCTGTTAATACAGACAGCAAGGTTTTACTTGATGAAACCATGTCTGTATATTCTGATGCCTGTAATTATGTATCTGACTATGCGTTCCGTACTCACGACCTAAAGCAGTTATCGCTTAACAAAGCTTTATACTCTACACTCAGAGAGAAGTTTGGACTTAAATCTCAGATGGCTCAGTCTGTATTTAAGACTGTTATCGCAAGATATAAAACCATTCTCGAAAGTCAGAAAGAGTGGATTAAGCCTATGTTCAAGAAGCCACAGTATGACCTTGTTTGGAACAGGGATTATTCCCTTACTCAAAACTGTTTTTCGGTTAATACTCTGAATGGTCGTGTCAAACTTCCTTATTTCGCTGAGAGTATGTCTAAATACTTTGACCATACAATCTATAAGTTTGGTACAGCCAAGCTCGTAAATAAGCATGGTAAATACTTTTTACATATCCCTGTTACTTACGATATCGAGGAAAGCAATATCTCTGATATCTGTAATGTTGTAGGCATTGACAGAGGAATTAACTTTGTTGTTGCCACTTATGATAGTAAGTACAAGTCTGGTTTTGTAAGCGGTAAAGCTATCAAGCAGAAACGTGCAAGCTATTCCAAACTTCGCAAAGAACTCCAAATGCGTCAGACACCATCATCAAGGCGTAGACTTAAAGCTATCGGTCAGCGAGAAAACCGTTGGATGCAGGATGTTAACCACCAGGTATCAAAGGCACTCGTTGAATCCAACCCGAAGCATACG
>JAEEYF010000036.1 GCA_016291655.1 Lachnospiraceae bacterium
GATCTTTAGATTTTTCATGAGTGGACTCCTTAAAATTATTTAAAGCTGAAGCGTATACAAATAATAAGTTGTTTGTAAGGCTTTAGTCTTTTTTTGTTGATTTGAGCCTTGGATAGTATATAATAAAAAATATGAATGTCAAAGAAAATTGGAGTAAAAAATGAGTGATAAAATTTTTAAGCCGGTAAATCCCTGCGCACAGGACTGCGTGAAAAATGTGCTGAAGTTTCTGTCGGATATAACCTATAAACAGATCGTTACGGGGCAGCATACCCAGACTATGGCACAGGAAGAATTGGCACACATAGAAGAAGTTACCGGGAAGCAGCCGGCCTTGCTTGGTTTCGAACTGCTTTCCTACTCGCCTAACATCAACTATCTTGATACGGATGCGGAATGCATGATCGAGGTAGAACAAAATTTCGGTACTTTGAAAAAAGCCTGGGAATGGGCAGATAAAAAAGGACTCATTACTTTCACCTGGCATTGGTTCTCACCTCTCGGAGGTCGTTCAAAGGCTTTCTTTTCGTACAACACCGACTTTGACGCGAGTAAGGCGGTGACAGACGGAACATCCGAAAACAGGGCGCTTCTGTCAGACATGGACATGATGGCGGGACTGTTAAGACCTTTTTGCGATAAGCATATCCCGATCCTGTGGCGGCCGTTTCATGAGGGAGACGGAAATTGGTTCTGGTGGGGTGTAAAAGGACCGGAACCTCTCAAAAAACTGTGGAGACTGATGTATGAGAGATATACGAATGTGCATCACCTCAACAACCTGATATGGGTATGGAATTCGCCCGTACCGGAATGCTATCCCGGGGACGATGTGGTGGATATCATCTCACGCGACATGTATCCGCCGGAGCATGAGCATACGAGCAGGGCGGAGATGTATAGGGATCTGGTGAAGATCACGGAGCAAAAAAAGATTGTTTTGATCGGGGAAACGGGGACGCTTCCGGATGCAAAAGCTATAGCGGACGAGGAAATAGGGTGGTCAACTTATATGACTTGGTCACGGGATTTTTGCCTGACGGAGCAGTTCAATACAAACGAAGTATTAAGGGAGATGTACAACAGTCCTTATGCGGTTACAAAGGACAAGCTCCCGACACTCTATTGAGGAGGAGGTAGATTTATGGCAGAAAAGTTGGACATAATCTGTATCGGAACGGCATTGGTGGATTCGATAATCAAAGGGTTTGATCCCAATCCCGTTTCCGCAACCGGTTTTCGGGCAGAATCCGGTACCCTGAATGTGGGCGGAGAGGCGGTAAATTCAAGTATCGCGGCTGCAAAGCTGGGAATGTCTGCGGCAGTGTTCGGATCCATTGGAAGAGATGCGGCCGGCGACATGATAATATCTGCTCTCAGCAGATACGGAGTCGATACGGACCGACTGATAAGGTCGGAGGAGCATCCCACCCCGGTGACTACAATGTTCGTAAATGAGGACGGAACGAGAAAGTCCATTACAAACGGAGCACATAGGTACAATTTTCGTCCCGACCGTTACTCGGATCTTTTTACGGATGCCAGAGCATTGATCCTCGGCTCCCTGTTCCGTGCGCCATTCGATGACCCCGAGATCATACATTCCGTTCTGAATATGGCGGTTGAAGCGGGGCAGACGATCTTTGCCGATACCAAGATCCCGAATTTCCGCTTCCTGAAGCTTTCCGACCTGCGGGATTCCTTGCCGCTCATTAATTACATTACACCCAACGAGGACGAGGCCAAATACTATACGGGCAAGACCGATCCGGAGGAGATGGCTGATGTCTTTTTGGATATGGGCGTTAAAAATGTAATTATAAAGCTTGGTGCGAAAGGGTGTTTCTTTAAGAATTCAACCGAGAAGATAGTTCTTCCGGCGCACAATATCGCGGCTGTCGATGCCACGGGAGCAGGCGACAATCTGATAGCCGGGTTTGCTTCGGAAATAATCCGCGGAGCCGGGCATATGGAGGCTCTGCGCTTTGCCAACGGCTGCGGGGCTATATGCACCACTGCTGTCGGGGCATGTACAGCGCTCAAGAATCGTGAGCAGGTTTTACAGTTTATAGAAAATGAGTCAGGGGCTATCTAAGCCCCTGACTGTTGTTTAACAGGGTTTCACTGAACATGAACAGGACATCACTGCCATCGAAACGGATAAAGCGGCCCAATACATCGGGATGAACGTAGCGCAGATCTACCACATAGACACGACTGTAGGCAGAGGTCAGCAAAGGAGCCATAGACGAGCCGAAAGAATCTCTGAAAAGGATCAACTCACCTTCCGGAGCGCTTGGATTGTCGATCCTGATCAGCCCTTTACCGCCGCCGAGAAACATGGTGTAAAGGTCGCGTTCATCGCAACCTTGAGGGTCGTAAAGAAGCATTGGAGCGTGAGTTTCAAGATCGATCACACTTAACCCGTCGAAGTACCCTCCGGTCAGGTAAAAAATGGTTTCGGGGGCGGGAGCCATTGCGGATTGGCCCGCATATACACCGAGGAAAGGATAAAGGCTGTTTTCCTTGAAATTCCCGTTTAAAAGAGAAGTATCTCTGCCCATTTCCTTAAGGATGTGTTGGGCAACGGGGATAAGAGCTTCCTGACGCCAATGGGTATCTGTAAGGTAGTAGTCTTCGAGCGTCAAAAGACCGCGCAGGGACAGAGGATTGGCAAAGGGCAATGCCTCTCCGTAAAGGCGGTCCATGAGCCCGGTATCAAGGGTGGGAAAGTTACCTTCAAGCAAACTTGACTTGTCGGGGACAATGGTTTGGTAGATATTTACATTCTTATTCTGCAGGTATTTTTGCCAAACAGCTTCAAAACGATCGGCGGCATAGCTTATTGAGGCTTCGTTTACTTCCTTCTGAAGTTTCACGATGCTGCCTTCGTATTCTATGAAACCGTTATATTCGCTTTCGTTTAATATCCCGGTCTGAAAAACCACTCTCATATGCCGGAAGGTTTCACGGGCTTGAAAGTGGTCTGCCATCCAGGTGTCAAGTTCACTGAACCAGCGGCCGTTAAGGAAGTTTTTCGGACTGAACTCGGGAGCAGAGGCTAAGGGGCGTCTTTCCGTGTAGGACCATGTGTTTTTGGGTAAAGCGAAAAGGGTTGTTCCACCGACGATGACCGCTGAAAGAAAGGCGAGCGCCGGAAGGTGACCCGTTATTTTTTTAATCATTTTAGCCTCCTAAAACCTGAAATACAGGAA
>JAEEYF010000037.1 GCA_016291655.1 Lachnospiraceae bacterium
CCCCTAACATTATTATTTTCATTCTCTTTTTCGTCTCCTGTTTAACGCAAAAGCCTCGGGGCAGGAAAACCCTGCTCCGAGATTATATGCATTACTGATTTAAAAATCCCTTGTAATTTCTTACAAGCATCATACTCTCAACCTGATTAAGTGTTTCAATGATAACACTTACGATAATGATAAGGCTGGTGCCGAGGAATGTAACCTCTGCTTTGAACAGACCGTAGAAAATGTAGGGAAGAATACCTACGATAACAAGGCCTACACCGCCGATGAATATGATGGCATTCAATATCGTTGTAAGATAGTCGCTGGTGGGCTTACCGGGTCTGATACCGGGGATAAAGCCGTTGGACTTCTTTAAGTTGTCCGCAAACTCGATAGGGTTAAATGTAATTGATGTGTAGAAGTATGCAAATACGATTACGAGCAAGCAATATACAAGTAAACCGATGGAATATACGGGCTGTGTTTTGTCTACCCAGTATCTTGAGCTTAAGAACTTAAGAATCGTGTTCCAAGCGCCCGTTCCCGAGTAGCCTGCAAATCTGGAGATGATTCCCGGTGTCTGCATAAGTGATGATGCAAAGATTATCGGGATAACTCCGGCGGTATTGATTCTGATGGGAAGGTTCGAAGCCGTTCCTCCGCCCATCTTGCCGCCTGCCTGCGATCTTCTTGCGTACTGTACGGGGATCTTTCTAAGACCCGAGTTAAGAAGTACTACAAGCATGATCATAAGAACCAAAATGGCTATGATGATCGCAGCCGAAAGTATTGCGGTTGCAATTCTCTTTCCGTTTACAAACTGAGCAAACAATGCCGACATATCCTGAGGGATACGTGAAATAATGTTGACAAGAAGGATAATGGAGATACCGTTACCGATACCCTTTTCCGTTATTCTCTCGCCGATCCACATTACGAATGCACTGCCTGCGGTAAGTGCCATGATTGCAGTGATGACGTTCAATGCATTGAATTTCTGCAAAAGTCCCGAACTGCCGAATGAGATCGTCATGGCTGTGGATTCGATAAGTGCAAGAGCAACCGTCACATAACGTGTTATGGACGCAATCTTCTTACGACCTTCTCCGCCTTCTTTTTGCATCTCTTCAAGTGCCGGGATGGCAATTGTAAGAAGCTGCATGATGATCGAAGAAGTAATGTAAGGTGTAATGTTAAGTGCCAATAATGACATACTTAAAAATGAACCACCAGTGAATGCATCCAAAAAGTTAAAAGCGTCGCCGGTCTGCTGTGAGAACCAGCTTGCAAAATAGCCTCTGTCAACGCCGGGAACCGGAAGCTGACATCCGATACGTACTATGATGATCATAAGTAACGTATATAAAAGCTTTTCTCTGATTTCTTTAATCTTTAATGCATCTCTAAGTGTCTTAATCATCAGATCACCTCAGCTGTTCCACCAAGTTTCTCAATCTTTTCTTTAGCCGATTCACTAAAAGCGTTTACCTTAACATTGAGTTTTTTGGTAAGTTCACCGTTGCCGAGAATCTTAACACCGTCAGCGGCATCTTTGATGATTCCCTTAGCGATAAGTGCTTCAACGTCAACTGTTGCGCCGTCATCAAAGCTATCAAGCACACTTAAATTGATTGCTACGATCTCCTTGTGGTTTCTGTTCTTGAAACCTCTCTTGGGGATACGTCTGTAAAGTGGCATCTGACCACCTTCGAAACCGATTCTGGGAGCACCGGAACGAGCCTTCTGACCCTTGTGTCCCTTGCCTGCGGTCTTTCCGTTTCCTGAACCGTGACCACGGCCTCTTCTAAAATTATCACTGTGTTTGGAGCCTTCAGCGGGCTGTAAGTTAGATAATTCCATTGTGTGACACCTCCTTCTTATGCTTCTTCTACTTTAACTAAGTGCTTTACCTGATTAACCATTCCTCTTGTAGCATCGTTGTCAGGAAGTTCCACAGTCTTGTTAAGCTTATGGAGGCCCAAAGCTTCAACAGTAGCTCTATGCTTCGGAATTGCTCCTATAGTAGATTTAACCAATGTAACTTTAATCTTTTTAACTTTCTTCGTTGCCATGTTTAAGTCCTCCTTACGCCATTACTTCGTCGACGGATTTACCACGATTTAAAGCAACCTGTTCGGGAGTCTTTAACTGGCTTAAACCTGCGATGGTAGCAAGAACAACGTTCTGCTTGTTGTTTGAACCCAAAGATTTGGTACGAATGTTCTTGATTCCTGCAAGTTCGCAAACCGTACGCGCGGGACCGCCTGCGATGATACCGGTACCTTCGGGAGACTTCTTAAGCAATACGGTTGCTGAACCGAACTTGCCGATATAGTCGTGTGAGATACTGCTGTTATTGTCAAGTGCAACGCTTACAAGATTCTTCATTGCATCTTCTTTACCCTTACGGATAGCTTCCGGGATTTCAGCAGCTTTTCCAAGGCCGGCGCCTACGTGACCATTATTGTCACCTACAACAACTAAAGCTGTGAAACGCATATTACGTCCGCCCTTAACAACCTTCGTAACACGCTTGATGGAAACTACTTTTTCACTAAACTCCATGTTAGTTGTATCTATCAGAGTGCGTTTCATGTATGTTTCTCCTCCTTAAAATTCTAAGCCGGCTTCTCTTGCCGCCTCTGCCAATGCTGCTACTTTACCCTGGTAAATATGACCGCCTCTGTCAAATACAACGGTCTTAATACCCTTTGCAAGTGCGCGCTCAGCGATAACTTTTCCAAGATATGCTGCCGCTTCAACGTCATTTGTCTTCTTAAGTTCAGCCTTAACATCCTTTTCAACCGTGGATGCTGCAACCAAAGTCTTACCGACGGTATCATCGATAATTTGAGTATACATATGGTTGTTGCTTCTGAATACTGCAAGACGAGGTCTTTCAGCAGTACCCGAAAAACGGTTGCGGATCTTTAAGTGCTTTTTAACACGTATTTCCTGTCTGGATTCTTTACTAACCATTTTTACACTCTCCTTATCTACTTCTTACCGGTCTTGCCTTCTTTACGTCTGATAACTTCTGTAGAGTACTTGATACCCTTGCCCTTGTAAGGTTCAGGACGTCTCTTGTCTCTTATCTCTGACGCAAACTGGCCGACTTTTTCTTTATCAATTCCCTTAACGGTAATGATGTTACCTTCTACAACGGTCTCAATACCTTCGGGATCTTCCATCTCAACGGGATGAGAATATCCAAGGCTTAATGTAAGCTTCTTGCCGCTCTTCTGAGCCTTGTAACCTACACCGTTAACCTCAAGTTTCTTCTCATATCCGGTTGACACACCGATCACCATGTTGTTGATAAGTGTTCTTGTCAAACCGTGAAGTGATTTCATTTTCTTTAAGTCATTGGGTCTTCCTACTACTACTTCGGTTCCCTCAAGCTTAATGTCCATTTCCTTGGGTAATACTCTTTCAAGTGTTCCCTTGGGACCTTTTACAGTCACTTTGTTATTTTCTGCAATATCAACGGTAACACCCGCAGGTATCGCGATTGGCATTTTACCTATACGTGACATGCCCGTACCTCCTGTATTATTTAATAAGTTGTTTTCTGATTACCATACGAAACAAAGAACTTCGCCGCCGACTTTAAGCTCACGAGCCTTCTTGTCGGTGATAACGCCCTGGTTGGTGGAAATGATAGCGATACCAAGTCCGCCGAGAACCTTGGGAAGATTTTCTTTGTTAGCATATACTCTAAGGCCGGGCTTTGAGATTCTCTGTAATCCGGAGATGATCTTCTCGTTCTTGTCTGCACCGTACTTAAGTGTAATGTGTATAGTCTTAACGGTACCCTCGTCTATAAGGTCGAATTTCTTGATATAACCTTCATCAAGAAGAATCTGTGCGATCGCAAGTTTGATCTTCGATGAGGGAACGTCTACCGTATCGTGTTTAGCAGTGTTAGCATTACGAATTCTTGTAAGCATATCTGCGATGGGATCAGTAACTGCCATTTGATTGTCCTCCTTCCTAAATCTTTACCAGCTTGCCTTTTTCACACCGGGAATCTGTCCCTTGTATGCGAGCTCGCGGAAGCAAACTCTGCAAATGCCGTACTTTCTGAGAACGGCGTGAGGACGTCCGCAGATAGAACAACGTGTATATGCTCTGGTAGAAAATTTGGGCTTCTTCTGCTGTTTAAGCTTCATTGCCATTTTAGCCATGAATTAAATCCTCCTATTTCGCATAGGGCATGCCGAATAATCTTAACAATTCGCGTGCCTCTTCATCTGTCTTAGCCGTAGTTACAAAGATAATGTCCATACCGCGAACTTTATCTACCTTATCGTACTCGATCTCAGGGAAAATGATCTGCTCCTTGATTCCAAGAGAGTAGTTTCCTCTTCCGTCGAATCCGTTAGGGTTAACACCTCTGAAGTCACGAACTCGGGGGAGTGCGAGGTTGATCAAACGATCAGCAAACTCATACATCTTTTCTCCACGAAGAGTAGTCTTGCATCCGATAGCCTGTCCTTCACGGATCTTGAAGTTAGCTACCGACTTCTTAGCCTTTGTGATAACAGCCTTCTGTCCGGTGATGGTCTCCATGTCGCTGACAGCGGATTCCAAAACCTTGGCATTTTCCTTAGCTTCGCCAACACCCATGTTTACAACGATCTTGTCAAGCTTCGGAACTTCCATTATGTTTTTATAACCGAACTTCTCGATCATTGCTTTAACGATCTCATCGGTATATAAAGTCTTTAATCTGCTCACTTAAAAGTTTCCTCCTTCTTCATTAATCAATAACATCGCCGGTCTTCTTGGCTACACGAACCTTTTTGTCTTTCTCGATCTTGAAGCCGACTCTGGTGGGCTGGCCCTTGAACATGAGCATTACGTTAGATGCATCAATGGGGGCTTCTTTCTGAATGATTCCACCGTTCTGATTAGCCTGGGAGGGCTTTAAGTGCTTGGTAACCATATTGATTCCTTCAACAACTACCTTGGAATTCTTCTGGTCTACGGAAATAACCTTTCCTTCCTTGCCGTTATCCTTACCTGCGATAACCTTTACGGTATCACCCTTTTTAATCTTCATTGTTGCCATTGTGCTACCTCCTACAGTACTTCGGGAGCCAAGGAAACAATCTTTGTAAACTGCTTCTCTCTGAGCTCTCTTGCTACCGGTCCAAAGATACGGGTTCCACGGGGTTCCTTGTCATCTTTGATGATAACAGCAGCATTTTCGTCAAATCTGATATAGGAGCCGTCTTTACGACGAGCGCCCTTAACCGAGCGAACAACAACAGCCTTAACAACGTCACCCTTCTTAACCATACCGCCGGGTGTAGCATCTTTAACGCTGGCAACGATGATGTCACCAATGTTCGCATATCTTCTTGTAGATCCGCCCATAACACGGATGCAAAGCAATTCCTTAGCACCGGTGTTATCAGCAACCTTCAATCTGCTTTCCTGTTGAATCATGCCTAATCTCCTTCCAATGCTTACTTAGCTTTTTCTACAATCTCAACAAGTCTCCATCTCTTATCTTTAGAGAGAGGTCTTGTCTCCATAACTTTTACTGTATCGCCAACCTTACATTCGTTGTTCTCATCGTGAGCTTTCAACTTGTAGGTCTTCTTAACGATCTTTCCGTAAAGCGGATGCTTTACGTGGTCTTCAACCGCTACGGTAATGGTCTTGTCCATTTTGTCGGAAACAACCTTACCCGTACGAGTTTTTCTAAGATTTCTTTCTTCCACGATTATTGGTCTCCTTTCTTATCTTCCGGTATGCCTTACGCCTCAGCCTTAGCCTTTGCGGTCATAACGGTCTGAATACGAGCGATGTTCTTACGAACCTCTTTGATCCTGGCCGTGTTGTCGAGCTGATTTGTTGCATTCTGGAATCTTAAATTGAAAAGTTCCTTCTTTGCGTCGGTCAATTCCTTAGTTAACTCTGCAGTTGTCTTAGCATTTAAACTATCCATATATTTCTTATTCATTTGCTGCACCGCCTTCCAAGTCCGCTTTAGAAACGATCTTACATTTGCAAGGAAGCTTGTGGGAAGCCAAACGTAAAGCTTCACGAGCTACGTCTTCGGGAACGCCTGCTATTTCGAACAATACGCGTCCGGGCTTAACTACTGCTACCCAATACTCTACAGATCCTTTACCGGAACCCATACGGGTTTCAGCCGGTTTTGCCGTAATAGGCTTGTCGGGGAATATCTTGATCCACACCTGACCACCACGCTTTACGTGTCTTGTCATAGCGACACGGGCTGCTTCGATCTGGTTGGACTTAATCCACGAAGGTTCCATTGCTACAATACCGTATTCACCGTATGAAATGGTATTGCCGCGCGTAGCTTTTCCTGCCATAGTTCCGCGGAACTGCTTACGACGCTTAACTCTCTTAGGCATTAACATTATTTATCGCTCCCTTCCTTGTTAGACTTTTCAGGAAGTACTTCTCCCTTGTAGACCCAAACCTTGATACCTACTTTTCCGTAGGTTGTATCAGCCTCTGCAAAACCGTAATCGATGTCTGCACGTAAGGTCTGAAGCGGAATGGTTCCTTCATTGTATGTTTCGGTACGAGCCATATC
>JAEEYF010000003.1 GCA_016291655.1 Lachnospiraceae bacterium
ACATGTCCCAGTTTACGGAAAGCATGGTGGGTGTGACACTGTTTCCGTAAAGGTCCGTCACTATAACAGAGTTCTTTGTGAGTTTTGCGATATTAAATTCAGGAAGTACAAAATACTCTTTTGAGTACTTGAGCAACGCCACCATATCGGAAGCGATCACTGCTCCCTCTTCTGCCATACATGCAACCAGGGGGCTGCCTTTTCTGATGCAATAGATCACATCCTTCTGATCCTCGAACATGATACAGAAGGCATATGCTCCCGTGAGCCTTTTTACGGCCTCGGAAATGGCAGCGTAAGCATCTCCGGTATAAAGGGAATCCAAAAGCATAGCGGCCACTTCTGTATCGGTCTGGGACTGAGGGATCCTTCCGCCGTTTTTCAATTCTGCCGCAAGTTCGTGATAATTCTCGATGATACCGTTGTGTATCAGGGTAACTTTTCCGCAGGTATGGGGATGAGCATTTGTTTTGGTGACGCCGCCGTGGGTGGCCCATCTGGTGTGTCCGATACCGCATGAGCTTTCAACTCCTGCAGGTATCTCATTTCTGAGAGCGGCTACCTTTCCCACATTCTTAAAGGTCTCGATGCCTTTGTCGGTGAAGACCGCAACTCCCGCACTGTCGTATCCCCTGTATTCAAGCTCCGCAAGTCCGTTGAGCAGGACTTCCTTGGCATCTATATACCCTGTAAAACCTATGATTCCGCACATATTAGATCTCCCTCTTCTTAAGTATTATTTGTCTGCCTTGTAGGTGGGAACGATCTCCGATATGCAAGTTCTGATGTCTTCACCTTCAGAGTACGCATCCCCGTATATCTTATCAAGCTTTTCAAAGAAAAGCTTATCATCCATTTCAATGGGCTTTGCAACAGATATCAGATTGTTCTCTGTCTTTTCGAGCCCTTCCTCATCCATGAGTCTCTCTTCATAGAGCTTTTCGCCCGGACGAAGCCCCGTGTACTCGATCATTATGTCTTCATTGGGGACATAACCGGAAAGTCTTATAAGATTTTCCGCAAGATCGGCGATCCTCACAGGCTGTCCCATATCAAGGACATAGATCTCTCCGTTTCCTGCATAGGCGCCCGCTTCCAGCACCAGCGAAACCGCTTCGGGTATCGTCATAAAGTATCTTATGATATCGGGATGAGTGACCGTTACAGGTCCTCCGGCACTTATCTGCTTCTTAAAGAGCGGAATGACGGAACCGTTGCTGCCAAGAACATTTCCGAACCTGACTGCTGCAAACTTCGTCTTGGACATTCTCGAATAGGCCTGAATGATCATCTCGCACATACGCTTGGAGGCACCCATCACGTTTGTGGGATTTACCGCCTTGTCGGTGGAGATCAGGACAAATCGCTGGGCTCCGTACTTATCTGCGGCTCTTGCAACGTTCAAAGTACCGAATACGTTGTTCTTAATGGCCTCATTGGGTGAATCCTCCATGAGGGGAACGTGCTTGTGGGCTGCGGCATGAAAAACAATGTTCGGACGGTAAGTCTCAAAAACATACTCTACTCTCGATACATCCCTGACAGAGCCGATCAAAACGGTCACACTCAGGTTGGGATTTGTCATTTTGAGTTCCTGCTGAATGTCGTAAGCGTTGTTTTCATATATATCAAAGATCACAAGCCTTCCGGGTCTTGCTGCGGCGATCTGTCTGCAGAGCTCGGATCCGATGGAACCTCCGCCACCTGTGACCAGCACCGTCTGCTTTTCCAAAAAGCCGTTGATCCTGTCGATGTCGACCTTAACCGGTTCTCTGCCCAAAAGGTCTTCGATCTCCACCGGTCTTAGCTTTGAAACAGAAACCTCCTGGTTTACCAGCTGGTAAACTCCCGGCAGAGTTCTGATGATACAACCTGTGGTATTGCAGATGTTTGTGATCTCAGCGATCCTTCTCTTGGAAACGGAAGGCATGGCAATGATGATCTCACCCACATCGTATTTCTTAACAGCCTCGGGTATGTCTTCGGTGGTTCCGATGATGTTGATGCCTCTGAGGCTCCTTCCCTTAAGCTTTATGTCATCATCTACGATGCAGACGGGGTCAAGGCTCAGGTGAAGGCTGGATTTGATCTCATGGATCAGAATGTCCGCAGCGCTGCCCGCTCC
>JAEEYF010000038.1 GCA_016291655.1 Lachnospiraceae bacterium
ACCTCCAGGAAAACTTCTTCGAGAGAATGGCTGCCCACCAGTTCTTCCATAGTGCCTGCTTCGACTATCCTTCCGTTCTTAATGATAGCAACCTTATTGCACAGCTTCTCCGCAACATCCAGCACGTGGGTTGAGAAGAAGATCGCCGTTCCCTTGTTGCACATTTCATGCATAACCTGCTTCAAAAGATAGGAAGCCTTGGGGTCCAGACCGACGAAGGGCTCATCCATTACTATGAGCCTGGGCTTATGTATAAGTGCTGAGATTATGACAAGCTTCTGCTTCATTCCGTGGGAATAGGACCCGATCAGGTCGCTCAGGGCATTTGTGATCTCAAACATATCTGCATATTTTTTGATGAGATCTTTTCTCTCCCCTGCGCCGATCTGGAACACATCCGCGATGAAGTTCAGATATTGTATGCCTGTCAGATTCTCGTAAAGGTCCGGATTGTCTGGGATGTAGGACGTGATCTTCTTGCACTCCACCGGCTCTTTCTTGACCGAGTGCCCGTCGATATAGATCTCACCCTCGGTAAAGTCCAGAACACCAACCACCGCACGGATCGTTGTCGACTTACCTGCTCCGTTGTGTCCTATAAAGGCATAGATATCACCGCTTTCAACACTCAGATTCACGTTGTCCGCCGCCTTTTTGCCACTGCCGTAAGATTTACTGAAGCCTTTGATCTCCAAAACTGTTTTCTTTTCCATATAACTCTCCTTGAATGTATTATTGATCGGATCATAGTTTATCCTTTTCATTAATTCTACTCCTTCCACCTTATGGAAAGTCAAGTTTTTTCACAGATTTTCATAAAAAAAGAACCTCTTTTGACACCTTGGGGACGGGGTTAGGGGTTCATTTTATGCAGATGTACAGCAGGTGGTTCGTGTTTCCCAGAAGCTCCCTCTTTTCCGCGAAGGCAAGATACCACTCAGAGAGAGCCTTGAAGTCTTCATCGGAAACCGAAAAGTCCGGTCTTTTTTCGATGGGCTCCAAAAGGCCGTCCACACCCGCGGTGGTGATCCAAGTAACAGGCTTATTCTTAAACAACGCCTCAAATTCCCCAATGTCGTAACCTGTGAAAAGCTGTTCCTTAAAGTGCTTCACCCTATAGTCTTCCGTAAAATTCTCCACCTGTCCTGCGCTCCAGTTTCCGTAGAAGTAGTTTGCGTACATGATTGCATAAACCGAAATAAATGCGCACAGTATCACTCCGCCTTTTTTCGTCACTCTGACAGCTTCATCGATCGCTTTATCGATGTCCTCCTTTTCGTACAAATGGTAGAGAGGTCCGAACACCAATGTTACGTCAAAAGACTCGTCGGAAAGCATATGCAGGCTTGTCGCATCTCCTTGGAATGCTTGTAAGTTTGCAAGTCCACGGCTCTTTTCCTTTAAAACATCCAGGTTTTTCTGCACCAGTTCCACACTCGTCACATCATAGCCTTCTTTTGCCAGTGCTATCGAGTAGCGCCCCGTTCCCGCGCCCACTTCCAGCACCTTGCTTCCCGGCTTTAAATATTTGTGTATGTAGTGCATAGTGGTAGCGAACTCCAGCCTTCCGTGCACACTTCTGTCAAGCCTGCCCTCTTCTTCGTATTCGGTGTAAAACTTCCCAACGATCTCCTCCCGTGACTCTCCTTCACCGATGGCATCGATCCTTGTAAAGTACTCCTTCTCGTTTTCATGATGTATGTACGCACCGTTCTTTAACTGCACTCTGAGACTTGCGGGATTGTCTTTGTTTACGGACATGTAGACTTCGTGTATGCTCATTTCTCTTGCTTTTTTAAGAGTCAGCGAAAGCCCCTTCGTGGCGTAGCCTTTACCCCTGAACTTGGGCGAAATGCCGTATCCGATGTGCCCCGATCCCTCTCTTAAAGAGTCATTCAGGCAATGCCTCAGGTTAAAAATACCAACGTAAGCGCCGTCATCCTCCAATACATAAGTCGTATCCGGCACAAAGCCCTCCGGGAGTTCTTTTCCTTCCGACCACTTTCTCTTCTTCTCGATCCAATTTAAAAAGCCCTCGAAATCAAGGCCGTATGCCGCATTCATAAAGCCGTTCTCAACCTCCCTGAAGGTCATAAAGAGTGCATATGCCTGCTTAAAATCCGAATCCTGTACTCTGATAAGTTTCATAATTCCCCCTTGGTAAAAAAAAATACCTCATCGAGCTCTTCGTCCGATGAGGTTAATATCAAGTTAAAATGCACTTTTATAAAGCACATCTCCTTTTCTCATCAAACGTAACACCAATAGACGCCTTTGAATAATCGGGCGCATTAAGATCGGTATTATTCAAATTGATGAGATTAAAGTTCTTCATGTAATTTCTGCCTTTTCCTGTTTTGTTAACAAGTTAGCGTGCATATTAGCACTAAACCTTTCAGATGTCAACCATTTTGTTGACTCATTTCGAGGTTTCTTTAATCTAAGTCAACCTTCTAAGGCCGGGATGTTGACTCTTTTCGGGATTTTCCTGATTTAGGTCAACTTTCCGCGATGTTTTGGTTGACTTATTTTGCAGTTTTCTCGATTTAGGTCAACTTTCCGCGATGGTTTGGTTGACTTATTTTGAGATTTCCTCGATTCAGGTCAACTTTCTGCGATGTTTTGGTTGACTTATTTTGAGATTTCCTCGATTCAGGTCAACTTTCCGGAAAAATCCCTATTTTCCTTCAGTTGCATGATCGCTCTGCGTATCTTAACCCTCATTATCAGCCCAAAGCCCCAGACGAAGCAGCCGGATGTAAGTGTGATCACTCTTTCGACAGTGGTGTGCGCCAGAACGGTTGTTAAAGTCATTGCGATGACGATGCCCACTACGATAAGGATCTCGGTGAAAATTGCATATGTCTCCAGCTGAGACTTCGTCATGAGCAGGTTTTTGGCCGTTGCCTCGCCGCGGTCGATCCTCTCCTCGTTTGACATCCTCCTCGCGTACAACAGTTCGGACACCTGAATTCCCAGTTCCTCACACAAGGGTTCATATAAAGAAAAGTCGGGCATGGTTTTTCCGCTCTCCCATCGGGAAACGGACTTCTGTGTAACTCCCAGTTCTTCCGCAAGTCTCTCCTGTGTATAACCTTTTTCTTTTCTCATTGCTTTGATAAAAGCACCTATTTTTTCCTGATCCATTTTTTTCCTCCTTAATTTTGTGAATCAATCTTTGTAGGTTGATCATCCCATAAAAGCAGTAAAACTTACAGGACACAAAGTGAGTAATGAAACTTTGGGGACGGGGTTATGGGCTCATTTTGGGACATTAGTCCTAAAATGAGCCCATAACCCCGTCCCCAAGGTATCATTTTGCGGCAGTAACAATGTTATAGTACACGTTTGATGTCGCTTTGTAAACTATTGTGTAAAATACGGCAAACATTGCGAAGGTTATCGATGTTGTGAGAAGGAAGAGCCCCTTGTTCATCAACCCAAAGACCACAAGCATTTTGTCGATCATCGGGAAGGCAAAAGCCAGGTGCAGTCCCGCAAAGACCAGCGGCACATAGAACACTGCCAGGAGCTGGGAATTTATGCTGCTCTTGATCTCTTTTTTGGTCATGCCCACTTTCCGCATCACTTCGAACCGCTTGCAATCCTCGTAGCCTTCGGAGATCTGCTTGTAGTAGATGATGAGGACCGCAGCAAAGATGAATACCACGCTGAGCACACATCCGATAAAGAACAGGCTTCCGTTTAAGGCGATATGATCCGCTGCCTCATACTCTCTTATATCACTTACGACTATATAATCGGTCCCGTCATCAAAAGTATCCGGTACATCATCCCAGATTTTTTCCCTCAGCTTGTGGGTATAATCAATTTCGGACAAGGGAGATTCATTTAAGTCAAAGCTGTATCTCCACATTCTTGTACAATATGCTATCTCTTCCCGGTCCCCCAAAAACGTATCGACAGCACCCAGGTCCGGCACAACGATCGTGATCTGAGGAAACAAGTCTTGCAGTTCATTAAAGGCATAGAATTTCTTAACCCCTTTATTCATCAGCTTGAAATCAAGTAATCCTTCATGTGTGTCTAAAACAATAACATCCCGATCAAAGCTTACTTTCTTTGAAAAAGCAAGCGCTTCTCCCTCATTCAGGGTTATATTCTGTCCTGTCTCCCTGTTATAGACATAAAGAGGGATAAAAATTACGGTTCTTATTCCGTTTATTGAAGTGATGTTTCCCTCACTCTCGAAATATAACCTGTCATCTGACTGCATAACACTTGCCTGTATGCAAGGAACATCCATGATCACCTGCGTTTCGGATCCGGTTTCTTCCTCGAAGTCTTCAATGATACTTCTAAAATTATCAATGTTTTCTTTTTCAAGAAGTCCGTTCTTATGGAATCTTACAGACAAATTGATCTCACCCGGATAATTCTTTTTCAGCATGTCCTGAGTTCCAAACCACAGGCAGGATGCAGAAGATGTCATTACAAGGACCATGGTTGCAATGATCGCAATGGAAGCAAGTCCCGCACCGTTTCTTTTCATTCTGTAGACCATGGAGGAAACAGACACAAAGTGCCCGGGAGCATAATAATACTTTTTGTTTTTCTGTAATAAGCGGCAAAAGAGCACGCTTCCGGAGATCATCAAGAGGTAGGTGGCAATGATTACCATGACTACAGCTACGAAAAACCATAATATTGCCATAATGGGATTATCAATGCTTACCGCAATGTGATAAGCCGCAGCAAGGATCACAACTCCGAGAATGCCCAGAAGCCAGTTTGCTTTAGGCGCTTTCTCTCCCGTATTTTCGCTCTTTAGGAGAGAAACCGCAGTGCTCTTTCGGATCCTGATAACGGAGGACAGCCATATGATCGCAAATATTACAAGATAGCAGACCACAGTATTCCGCACACATATTCCGTTCACGTGCAGATCAAAAGTCACCGTTCCGCCGATTATCTTCACATAGCCAAGTTCCGCCAGTTTAGAAAGTGCGATCCCGAAAAACAGTCCAACAACAATGGAGATCGCCGATGTAATAAGGCTCTCCAATGTAATGATCCTCACAAGATTCCACTTGTTCATTCCAAGTACATTGTAAAGACCGAATTCACTTGTTCGTCTTCTGATAAGAAACGAATTGGTGTAGTACAGAAAGACCACGGAAAATATCCCTATCACAATATATCCGAGAGTCGTCACCAAACCTGCGGTGTCCTTTCCCTTGGGCAAAAGCTCGATAACCGTAGGAGAAGACAGAAAAGCAAGAATGTAAAACATGCATATCATGCATATGCATGTCAGGATATAGGGAAAGACCATCCTCTTGTTTTTCCTTAGGCCGTCCCAGGCAAGCCTTGGATAAAATAAGGTTTTCATTATCTTCTACCTCCCCCTGCCAAAAGGGTAAGGGTTTCGGTGATCTTTTGATAGAAACCCTGATTGGTGTTTTCGCCCCTGTAGATCTGGTGGAAGACCTCACCGTCCTTTATAAAAAGCACACGGCCCGCACAACTGGCTGCTTTCGCCGAATGGGTGACCATGAGGATCGTCTGTCCCAACGCATTCACTTCTCCAAATAGTCTTAAAAGCTCATCTGAGGATTTGGAATCAAGTGCTCCCGTGGGTTCATCCGCAAGGATGATCATAGGATCCGTAATAAGCGCTCTTGCGACTGCTGCCCTCTGCTTCTGTCCGCCGGACACTTCATAGGGATATTTTTTAAGGATTTCCGTTATTCCGAGCTTTTCCGCTATCGGATCCAGCTTTTCCTTCATGAACCTGTAATCCTTTCCCGCAAGTACCAGCGGCAGGAAAATGTTATCCTCGATGGAAAATGTGTCCAGAAGATTGAATTCCTGGAAAACAAAACCGAGATTATCGCGCCTGAAAGCAGCGATGTCCTTTTCCGATATGCCCGAAAGATCCATGCCCTTAAGGACGATCTTTCCCGCAGTCGCCTTATCCAAAGCCGCCAAAATGTTAAGAAGTGTGGTTTTTCCGGAACCGGATTCACCCATTATCGCAACATACTCTCCCTCTTCAACCCCGAAGCTGACATCACGGAGCGCTTCCACCTCCTGACCGCCGAAGCGGGTCTTGTAGATCTTTTTAAGATTATTTACTTCAAGTAAGCTCATTTTCAAACCTCCGTTTCATTATGGTTTGATATTATTAAAAAAAGCCGATTATTTCCATTGAATCGGCTTACAAATCTGCCCCAAAAACTTACAAAATTGTCACAACGACTCTTACTCGATGATCGTCTTCTTCGAGTCGAGCTTAATCCTGATCACTGTCCCTTGCCCGACTTCAGACTCCGCGCTTATCTCGTGGTTCAGTTTTTTGCATATCCTGCTGCAAAGGTAGAGGCCGATGCCGCTTGCTTTCTTGTCCGCGCGTCCTCTGACGCCCGTATAGCTTCTTTCAAAGATCCTCGGGAGGTCCTCGGAAGATATGCCCATGCCCGTGTCTTTTATGCACAGGGTCAGCGGCTCCTCGACATAGATCGAGATCTCGCCCCTGTTCGTGTATTTCAAGGCGTTGGAAAGCACCTGCTCGATCACAAAGGACAGCCACTTTTCGTCCGTCAGAACCTTCTTGCCCACAGGCATATAATTAAGCTTCAGCTTCAGAATTATAAAATCGCCGGCAAATTTTTTGACCGCCTCTCCGATCATCCGATCCAGATCGTATTCCTTGATAACGTAGTCGTTGCCCGCGCCCTCAAGCCTCAGGTAGGTGAGCACCATCTCAACGTAGCGCTCGATCCGCCCCAGCTCCGAAAGCAGATTTCTCGCCATCTCGCTGTCCTCATTTTTAAGCCTCAGCCTCATGGATGCGATGGGCGTCTTGATCTGATGGACCCACAACGTGTAATAATCCATCATCTGCTCGTTCTCTTCCCTGACGTTCTCCATGACTGTCCGCACCTGCTTTGAAAGATTGCGTATAACCTCGCAATATTCCTCGTCCTGCAAAGCGTGGGCATCCAAAAAGGCTTCCGTGAGTCCTGCGGGCATAGATTTAAGCTCCGCTATCTCTTTATGACGTTTATAAAAGGCATAGAATTTATATGCACAATAGATGGAGCCCAAAAGGGTGCACAGGAGGATCGGGTAGATCACCGCGTTAAGCGGAAGACCGTATAGGGAAAAAGATACAAAAAGCAGCGCAAAAAAAACGAGAAACACCATCAAGCCGCCGCTTATGCTTTTAATGAAAGACCAAAAAAGTTTCATATCCTACCCCACTGTATAACCCACGCCCGACTTGGTGGTGATGAAGTCCTTAAGGCCGGCATTTTCAAGCTTTTTCCTGAGTCTTCCCACGTTCACCGTAAGTGTGTTTTCGTCAACAAAATCTCCGCTCTCCCAAAGGGCTTCCATGAGCTTCTCGCGGCTTACGATCTTTCCCTTGTTCTGCATCAGCGTAAGCAGCAGGCGATACTCGTTCTTTGTAAGCTCGATCCTGGTCTCTCCGAAGGTCAGGGTGTTGTCCCCCGTGTTCAGCATCGCGCCCTTGTATTCAAGTATCGGGGAGGACACGCCGAAGTCGTAGGTTCGTCTCAAAAGTGCCTGTACCTTGGCCGTCAGAACGTTTTGGTCGAAGGGCTTCGCGATAAAATCGTCCGCTCCCATGTTCACTGCCATGATTATGTTCATGTTGTCAGAGGCGGAAGAAACAAAGATCACCGGAACCGAAGAAACCTTCCTTATCTCGCTGCACCAGTGATAACCGCTCATAAAAGGCAGGTAGATGTCCATAATAACAAGATGTGGATGATACTCCGCAAAATCCCCCATCACGTTATGGAAATCCGAGACCGCTCTGGCCTCAAATCCCCACTGCCTCATCTGTTCCCCTATGCCATCGGCTATTCCTTTGTCATCTTCCACTATCAAGATCCTGTAATCCATGTCGGTCATTAATCCTCTTGAAATGTCATTATTTCGTTCATATGCTTCTTTTATTATAAACCATTGGAAAAACAAAGCAATAAATTTAATTTACCTGCGATGAGCCCATAACCCCGTCCCCGGGTATCATGAGGACAAAAAAATACCTTGAAGGGTTACTTCAAGGTATAGAGGCGACAACCGGATTTGGACCGGTGCTCACGGTGTTGCAGACCGATGCCTTACCACTTGGCTATGTCGCCATACCAGTCTGTCTCAACGACAGCTTCGCTATTATATCTTATGCTTTCAAAGTTGTCAACCTTTTTTGAAAGATTCGAAAAACTTTGAAAAACTTGTAATATGATAGGGCTGAACTTTTGTTAATCGTCGATACGACGTATGCCTGCCACATCGGATACGGGAAGCGAGAAACTTACGGCGCCGGCCTCTGTGCCAAGCCCGCACTTTTCGTTCACTGCCTTCATGATGTCCGCCTTCTTTTTGGAGGGCGCAAGGATGTAGATCAGATCCTTTTCTTCCGCGATGGACACACCAAAGAATTTCTCGGCATTTGCGCTGCCCGTGCCCTTCGCGTGCAGAACAGTACCGCCTGTTGCTCCGGCTTCACGTGCCGCATCCATCACCGTGTCCGCATGGCCTTCATTTAATATTATCACGATCAATTCATTCAATACTTTCATCTTGGGAACCGTCCCTCCTACTGTCTGACCTTGTGTCATAAATCCCAATGTCCTGCTGCCTGTTACGCTTTTCATAGGTATTGAGAGCATGATGCCGTTGCCCGGAATATCTATATACATCTTTCGCTTTGCGTTTTTCATCAGCTGCTTTACTGCAGGTCCCGAGGCTACAGCGTTGATAACCGTCTTTTCGGTTGCTTCAAGCTCATGAATATCCAGGTGGGATTTACGAGCCGTTCCTCTTGCCAGATTTGACAGACATACCGTGATCCCGGCCTCTTTATGGAGTTCCACCATTCTGTCGGCACGGCTGCGATCCAATATGCTGATAACATAATACAGCTCCATCAATCCACCTCCCAAAGCTCGATGATATCGTCGTTGTCGTAAGCATCTATCATGTTGATGGTCTTTGCCTGTTTCCTGCCCTTGAACATAGCGATCGCGCCCATAACCTGAACGGTGATCAGAGGCATCATCGCGACCAAAGCCACCAGGCCGAACGCATCCGTCATCACATTCCCACCCGTTGCAGTGCACACTCCCATCGCGAAGGGGAGTGCAAATGTGGCGGTCAAAGGACCGGAAGCTACGCCGCCCGCATCAAAGGCCATAGCCGTAAAGGTGGGCGAAACCACCATTGCAAGAACCAGCGCAATGGCATATCCCGGAATGACAAAGTACAGTATTGATAGGCCTGTAAGAACACGAAGGAGGGCAAGCCCCATTGCGGAGGCGATGGCAACGGAAAGGGTCACACCCATTGTCCGCTCGCTGATAGCGCCCGCACTGATCTCATTGATCTGCCTGTTGAGCACGTGAACCGCAGGCTCCGCGTTAATGATGAACCAACCCATCAGTGCCGCAAAGGGAATGGCAAGCCAGGAAAAACGCGAGCTTCCGATGGATTCGCCAAGGCAAAAGCCCAAAGAAGAAAAGCCAACATTTACACCGGTCAGGAAAAGGACCAGCCCCGCATACGTATAGACGATACCCACAATTATCTTGGCCATCGCCTTTTTCTTTAATTTAAGCGAAATGATCTGGAACAGCATAAAGAAAACAAAGATGGGTAAAAGTGCCATGGCGACCTCGGCCATATATTCCGGAAACGCCTTTAAATAGCCGAACCCAAGGGATACGGAGGTCTCAAACTCGTTTATCAATATGTTAGAAGTCTGCGCTGAACTTTCTTTATAAAAATAGCTCAAAACCAGAACCGCAAGGATGGGACCGATGGAGCACAACGCAACAAGACCGAAGGAATCCGCTTTGGCATTCTTGTCGCTACGTATAGCCGCAACACCCACACCCATGGCAATGATGAAAGGAACAGTCATAGGTCCCGTCGTCACACCTCCGGCATCAAAAGCCACAGCAAGCATATCAGGCTTTGTAAACGCAGCGAGAACAAATACAGCAAGATAGAAAAATACCAAAAGATATCTGAGAGGTATCTTAAAAAATATACGAAGCATACTGAGCATGAGGAAAAATCCCACACCGACAGAAACCGTAACAATCAGAGCAAATCGGTCGATGTTGGAAGCATTGGCTGCAAGCACTGAAAGATCCGGCTCGGCTACGGTAATGGCAATACCTAAGACAAGACTTAACCCGAGGATAACCAAAAGATTGCGGGATTGAGTCATTTTTGAACCGATATGCGCTCCTATCTGACTCATGGAAACATCCGAACCGATGTTAAACAGTGCCATACCGATCACTATCAAAACGGATCCCAGCAAAAAGGAAAGCAACAAGCCGCTGCTCAAGGGGACAAAAAACAATGTCAATACAAGTACTATGCCGGTAATGGGGAGCACTGAACGACATGATTCTTTTATCTTTTCTATTGTAATGTCTCTTTGATCGATCATGATTTTCCCGGTCAATAACTCTCTGTGTTAAATGAATTAATCTAAATATATGATTAAATATAAATCAACGGGAGTGAAAAGGCAAGGTTTAAAAGGAAAAAGAGGGGGTGTCCCGAAAACAAAAAAACAGACAGTCATCTAAACTGTCTGCAGATACTCCCCGAATTGGGCTCGAACCAACAACACCTCGGTTAACAGCCGAGTGCTCTACCATTGAGCTATCGAGGAATAAAGGTAACAGGTCATGAATATAATTCATGACCTGATCAATGTACCTTCAAAACTGTATACTTTCCAAACCTTCAAGAACCACTTTGGTTAAGCCCTCGACCTATTAGTATGAATCAGCTGCAAGTGTTGCCACTCTTCCACCTTTCACCTATCAACCTTGTCGTCTTCAAGGGGTCTTACTAGCTTGTGCTATGGGATATCTTATCTTGAGGGGGGCTTCACGCTTAGATGCCTTCAGCGTTTATCCCTTCCAAACTTGGCTACTCGGCCATGCTCTTGGCAGAACAACCGATACACCAGAGGTTCGTCC
>JAEEYF010000039.1 GCA_016291655.1 Lachnospiraceae bacterium
TATTTGTTCCGTTATTCTTTACTGTTCTTAAGGTTGTCCTTAAGTTTGAAAATCAATGTTAATTGAATTTTCAGGGTTGTTTAGCTGTTTAATTATCAAGGTTCTTTTTGCGTTTTGCTCTCTCGCAAAGCGCTCGATTAGGATACCACCGAAAAAAGACTTTGTCAATAGCTTTTTTTCTTGTTTTTGATTTTTCTTATAATCGCTGATCCCCTTTGATTACAAGGCTTAGCCCTGTTTTGTATCTGCAATTGTTCTTATTTTCTAAACATTTAATGCATTTTCACAAAGGCTTAAATTATCTGATTTTCACGCCATCCTCTCATCATTTATAAATATATTTACCAAATCTCCTTGCGTTCACTGCTTTCCGAAACAAAAAAATCGGCGTTAATCAAAAGTTTATTCTTTTTTCCGCTTTTGATGTGGTTTTGTTGGACTTTCGTCGTATATTTGGTGTACTTTACATTATATAATGCGATTGTAAACATCAAAAAGCTTATAAGAGAACCCCTCATAACCCCAATAATTTTTACAGCCCCGTATCAATATCCCCTGTTGATGCGAGGCTGTAAAAAATTTACGGACTTTTTGATCTCAGATCTCTTTCAAGCTCTGCTTGATGCGATCGACAAAATAGATTACAATGTATATGTTCTCTTAAAAATAATTTCTTTTTACATATAGGAGGTTTTATGAAATTATCGGATTGCTATTCTACTCTTGAAGGTGATTTTGAAGGGGTCAGATCGCGTTTAATGCGGGAAGCTTCTATCAGCAAGTTTTTGATCATGTTTCTCAAAGACACACAGTACAATGAATTCCACGCTTCTTACGAAGCCGCAGACTGGGAAAATGCATTCAGAAACATTCACACGCTCAAAGGCACCTGCCTTAACCTCGGAATATCAAAGCTTGCAGGCATAGCAAGCGACATCACCGAAAAGTTACGCAACGGCTCACCTTCCGACGACCTCACAGCTCCCGTTCAGCTTCTGGATCTCGAATACGAACGAACCATTGACATCATTAGGGAATATGCCGAAAATCCCGAATGCTGAAAAAGCCCCGAGCGGGGCTTTTTTATATGCTGTTTCTCTCGTTAAACTCCTTCAGTTTTTCCAGATCCTCAGCGGACACGCTGCTCTTTATCTTGTCCCGAACCTCTTCAATGTCCTTCTTTCCGATCTTATGCTCTTTTCCCGAACTGATCGACTCAACGATCGCGTTCATCTTGAGTTTTTCACACACCTCTTTGATGTCCGCACCGTTGCAGCCTTCGGTAAGACGCACAAGGCTATCCGTATCGAGTCCCTCATCATGAGGCAGATCGGATAACTGCATTTCAAACATCTTCTTTCTTGCTGCCCTATCCGGCAAGGGAATGTAGATCATCTCATCAAACCTTCCGGGACGTAAAAAGGCGGTATCTATCATCCATGGCTTATTTGTTGCCGCTATGACAAATATCAAAGCCTCATTGTCAGAGGTTCCCACGCCCTGCATCTCAGCCAGTATCTCAGGCACCAGATCGTTATTGGCATTCACTGCCTCATCGGTCCTCTTTGCCCCTATAGCCTCAAACTCGTCGAAAAAGATCACTGCTCTTTTGGCTTCTCTCGCCTTTTCAAATATGCTTCTGACCTGCTTCTCCGATTCTCCGTACCACTTGGATTTTATGTCCGAGCACTTGAGAGAAAAGAACACCGCATCGATCTCGTTGGAGACCGCTTCCGCAAACATGGTCTTTCCCGTTCCAGGAAGCCCGTACAGCAAAAGACCGCCTCCGATCTTCTTATTATATTTCTCATACAGATCGCCGTGAGTGATGGGAAGTATGACCTTTTCCCTGAAGGCCTTCTTCGCTTCCTCCATGCCTGCTATGTCATCAAGCCTGATGCCGGTCCTGCTCTTATAGGTCAGTTTTCCTTCATCGCCGAAAGCCTCATCCTCCAAGTATCCCGCTTCCGGATCATTCTTCCGAAGGAACGTGCATATATATACCGAACAGGTAAGGAGAAATGCTGCGATCAACAGTATCACCAAAGGCACCCAACTCCAGCTTCCCGTAGCATATCCGAATGTCACATAAGGGATGAGAACAACACCGATCAAAAACAGATGGAAGCGCAAGCTGTTCACCTTTGCTCCCAGCGCCAAAGCTATCATCGTTAAGAAAACCAGGACTACTGTGGTCACCACGATCCACAGCCTGTAAGTTTCCTTGAAACTCCTATACTCGGGTTTCCATGAAATCAGACGTCCCTCATCGATCTTCCCGTCCACCTCGAAAACGCAAAGAATCTTACTGGTCTTATTGTTTCTGATATTGCAATTAAATCTCTTCTCACTGTACGTGACCATTTCTCCGTCCGAATAGCAATTCACCCGCAAGGTGATACTGCTCATCCCGCAGATCGAAGTATTATTAATGTATGCCTTAAGGTCGATCCTTGTTTTATCCTTTGTTTGGTCATATGTATAGGAAAACTCCATATCTCCGATCAGAGAATAGGTTTTTTCCGTTAACCGACAGCCGCTCAGCACAACGCAAAACACTATCGTACACAGTGCCGGATATATTTTCAAAAGAAATCTGTTCATATTAAGACTTGATCCCCTCCGCTAAAACAACCGTTTCCGCTGAAATCCGTTTTAGAGAATTATATTTCAAAGTTATTCAGCCGTCAAGCAAGCTCTGAGAGTCAAAGAAAAGAAAAAACCACCTTTGTTTTCACAAAAGTGGTTCATTGACCGGAGAAAGAGGGATTTGAACCCTCGCGCCGCTATTAACGACCTGCACCCTTTCCAGGGGTGTCCCTTCAGCCTCTTGGGTATTTCTCCAAAAGCCCGGCTACATGCCAAGAATATTAAATTGAGATCTCCTTGTGAGATCAACGGAGAGCAAGGGATTCGAACCCCTGTGGGCTTTCGCCCTAACGGTTTTCAAGACCGCCCCGTTATGACCGCTTCGGTAGCTCTCCATACGTTTCTCAAAACGTGCTTAAGCATATTACCACAGAGAAACTTTTAAGTCAAGCAAATTTTATCAATATTTCGTACACTTTCAACTCAGGGATAACCTTGATCCCGCTGTTCCCTTGTTTCTTAAAGAAAGTATATCCGCAGCTTTTTTCAGATCCGCCGCTGTGGTGATCTTAATGTTTTCCGCCTTTCCCTCAAGCATATATATGCTGCCCGTTCCGTACTTAAGGACCGCCGATGCATCATCGGTTATTGAGGTATCCTTATTTTCAATCGCCGCCCGATAGCTGTTTAACGCATTGTTAAGTTCAAAGCACTGAGGCGTCTGTGCCAGCCAGGTCCGTTTTCTGTCGGGTGTGAATGAGATGTTTCCGTTTTCATCCGCCACCTGGACCGTATCCGTGGCAGGAACTCCGACCACACAGGAACCCTTTGTCGTAACATGCTCAATAGCCGCATTGATGGTTTCCACCGCTATGCAGGGGCGTGCTCCGTCATGGATCAGGCAAAAGTCCGTTTTGCCGCTGTCCTCTTCCGTTTTCGCATTCGCCTTCCCACGTCTCTCAGCGGCAGCTTTGAGACCGGAATAAACCGAATCATACCTGTTTTCGCCGCCGACCGCTATCGCTGCGCACTTTGATATGCCATACTTTTCTATGATCTCTTTGAGGCAATAGTCCGCATCTTTTTCCGAACAGACAAGAATAATCTCGTCTGCCCTGCTTTCTTCAAAAGCCGAAAGACTCCATGCAAGCACGGGTTTTTGGCATAAGGGCATATATTGTTTGGGTATTTCTCCGCCGAATCTTTTTCCCGATCCGCCGGCAAGAACGATGGCTGTAATCACTTTCTCTCTCCAAGTTTCAGATTGGGGATCGCATTCAGGTCAAGACCGCTGAAATTCCCCTTAAGGAATTCGTAATATGCCGCAGCCCCTATCATTGCTGCATTGTCAGTGCAATATATCGGGGATGGATAGATCATTTCAAGACCGCGTTTTTCACACGCTTCCTTCATTCCCGCGCGAAGAGCCGAATTTGAAGCAACTCCGCCCGCAAGTGCCACTTTCTTGAAGCCGTATTCCTTTGCGGCATGCATGGTCCTTTCAACCAGAACATCAACCACCGCTGCCTGGAAAGAAGCCGCCACATCGTTTCGGTTGATCTCCTCACCCTTCATCTCCGCCTGATTGAGATAGTTGAGGACCGCGGATTTAAGTCCGGAAAAGCTGAAGTCATAGGGGCACTCATCCACCTTCGCCCGGGGAAAGGCTATAGCTTTGGGATTTCCTTCCTTCGCAACCTTATCGATCTTGGGTCCTCCGGGATAACCGAGTCCGATGGCACGAGCCACTTTGTCATATGCTTCGCCGGCAGCATCATCGTGTGTTCTTCCGAGGATCTCATATTCTCCGTAATCCTTCATTATAACAAGATGTGTATGTCCGCCGGACACTATAAGGCACAAAAAAGGCGGCTCAAGATCGGGATGTTCGAGGAAATTCGCCGAAACATGGCCTTCTATATGATGTACTCCGATAAGAGGAAGTCCAGAAGCATAAGCCACTGCCTTTGCGGCGGAAACCCCCACAAGAAGCGGGCCGACAAGTCCCGGACCGTAGGTTACGGCAATGGCATCCAGGTCTTTAAGGCCGAGCCCTGCGTCAGTCAACGCCTGTTCTATGACCGGATTTACCTTTTCAATATGCTTTCTTGAAGCTATCTCGGGAACTACGCCTCCGTATAGAGTGTGCAGATCGATCTGGGAATAGATCACATTCGAAAGGACCTTTCTGCCGTTTTCAATTACAGCCGCAGCAGTTTCATCACATGATGACTCTATTGCGAGTATCTTGATATCTTTCATTTTAAACCTTCTTACTAAATGTTTTTACCGATCTGTATCTAAAGTTCGGGGAATTCAACAGGTTCCGTCAGCTCCCAGCCGACGATCTTCCATCTCCCGTTCTCATCTTCTCTCAAAGCAAACTTCTCATATGTTTTTTCAAGACCGTTCTCTCCCTTGACTATAAACAAAGCCACGATGGAAGCCATATTTTTGCCGTCCTTCGTGTATCTTTCAGCCTGACTTTCGAGCTGAATGTTCGTAACGGGTATGGATTTGCCGGTTTCCTTGAACAGCGTGATCTCGTCATAAAGCTTATTTGCATATCTGTCCCTTGGATTGATCTCAAGCAGTTCATCGTCATAAAGAAGTCTCAGCATGTCCACAAGCCGATAAAACTCTTCTTCGCTGTATTTGCCGGTCATCAGGCAGACGTTGATCCTCTGGTAGAGCCTCACCACTTCCCGCACGGTAGAGGGATAGAAACGGTCAATGTCCTTGGCTGTAAGGATCTGCGCTTCCGTGCTCGTATTCTTGCCATCGTTAAAAACCGACTTGTCGTTCCGATTGTTTACCGTATAGAATATGATCCAGATAACGAGTCCGACCAGGACCAGACTGCCTATTAAGACTCCGATGTGCTTTTTCATGCTTCTACCTCGTCAATTAATACAGTTCTCATTCTTCTTCAAAACGAAGAGTTACGCTTTGCCCGTCCTCAGCGCATACCGTGTTGGGGAATATGCTCCTGGCAAGTCCGAGAAAATCCTTGGGGCGGTTCATGGAAGGGCTGTAATGAGTCAGCCACATCTCGGAAACCTCCGCCTGTACCGCCATTTTGGCCGCTTCACGGAAAGTCATATGCTTCTTCTTCACGGCATCGGCCTGTTTTTCAGGCTCACCGTACATGCCTTCGCATATGAAAAGATCCGAATGCATTGCATTTTTAACTATGGATTCTGTGGGTCTGGTGTCTGTACAGTAAGTGACCTTCAGTCCTTTACGCTCAGGTCCGAGGACCATATCCGGCGAGAACACTTTACCGTCCTCTTCGATCACCTCGCCTTTTTGCAGTCTGTTCCAATATTTCAGCGGAATGCCCGCACTCTTTGCCCGTTCCGCATCAAATCTTCCGGCGCGTTTGATCTCAAGTGCATATCCGTAGCAGGTGACATTGTGGTTCACCTTAAAGGCCTTGATCTCGTAGCCGTTCAAAGAAAAATCCTCTTCTTTCTCGTTGATCTCGATCATATTGATCTCAAAGGGTAACTCAGGTGCTATGATGCGAAGCGCGCTCACAACCTTTTCCAGCCCCTTGGGTCCTATCATTGTGACCGGCTCCGTTCTCTCCGCATTTCCCATCGAAAGCAAAAGTCCGGGAAGCCCGCTGATATGATCGCCGTGATAATGGGTAAAAAGGATGCAGTCTATGTCGTGAAAACTGAGACCTGCCTGACGGATCGCAACCTGTGTGCCTTCTCCCGCGTCTATCAATATGCCTTTGCCGTTGTATCTTACCATCAGAGCGGTAAGCCATCTCTTGGGAAGGGGCATCATTCCGCCCGTTCCGAGTAAAGTCAAATCTAACATTCAAATCCTCTTAGTGTGTTTATTCTTCATCATTCGATGTTAAGTCTCATAATGATGGCATCTTCCTTCGGAAGCTCGTAAAAGCCTTTCCGAAGACCGACGTCTTTAAAGCCCAACTTGGAGTATAAGGCCTTGGCAGGCTCATTGCCCGCTCTGACTTCAAGAAACATATCCTTAACCTCAAGCTTTTTTGCCCGGTTTATCAGTTCATTCATCATTCTTAAAGCAATCCCTCTGCCGCGCATATCTTCTCTGACACAGACATTCGGTATCTCGGCTTCATCCAGAACATAGTAAAAGCAGCAATACCCGAGGATATCGTCCTCATCCTCATCGGGAACCGCCACCAAAAGACAATAGTTCTCCTGTAAAATGGAGCCCTCGAAATTATCCCGACTCCAAGGCATGGAAAAGGTGGCTTTTTCAATCTCGCTCACCCTGTCACAGTCTTTTATTGTCATTTCACGTATCTTCATAACTTCCCCGATATGATACCTTCCCCTTGGTTAAAGCTGTTGCACGTTATTTTTCGTTTCTTTCCCTCTCCGCCTGAGAAAGACGCAGGTAGTCCGGCACATGTTTGTCCGCCTCCACCGCAAGACCTTCCTTGAACAGTTCCAACGCTCTGACCGCAAGACTTCCCGCTCTCTGCACCGAATTATTGATCGGTGCAAAGAGCATTTTTACTTTAACCTTCTCCTTGAGTATCTCCTTAAACACCGGTACTCCGTCTCCCAGAAAGATGACCGGCTCGTTCATTTCGTTAACCGTATCTATGATATCATCTATGCCTACGGCCATACTGTCCCTGATGATCTCAAAGCCGTCCCCGTCATTTCTGTATATGCCCGTATAAACCTGATTGCGACGTGCATCCATCAAGGGAACGATCAGACCGTCAAAGCCGAAAATGTCTGCCGCTATCGTTTGGGTCGTCGGAACTGCCACAATGGGCTTTTTCAACGCAAGTCCGAGCCCCTTTGCGGTAGCTGAACCGATCCTTAGGCCCGTAAAACTTCCCGGACCACCCGAAACCGCTATGGCATCTATCTCCTCCAAAGAAGTTCCGGTGCTTTTAACAACCTCATCCAGCATGGGAAGAAGTGTCTGAGAGTGCGTCAGTTTCAAGTTCAGGCTGAATTCACCTATGATCTTTTCTTCGGTAGCCACGGCACATGATGCCACAAGTCCCGAAGCTTCAATTGCCAATATTTTACTCATTAAATCAAGCCTTCCTGATCTCTATGCTTCTGTAATCGAAGCCCTTTTCCGGATCTTTTTTGATGGTAACCCTGGTACAGTTTTCGGGCAGCAGTTCTTCTATCTTCTCCGCCCACTCCACAAGGGACACCCCTTGTCCGAAAAAACAGTCCTCATAGCCGATCTCATCCATTTCGTCAGGATCGTCGATCCTGTATACATCAAAATGATAGAGGGGCATCCTGCCATCCTCATAGACCTGAACTATCGTAAACGTCGGGCTTACAACAGGCTCCGTAATTCCAAGTCCCTTGGCAAAGCCCTTGGTAAAGACGGTTTTTCCGACACCAAGATCTCCCGAAAGGCATATAATGTCTCCGGGCTTTGAATCCATAGCCATATCATATGCTATTTTTGTTGTTTCCTCGGCAGAATTCGAGAAAAGTATCTTTGTTTCCATATTTTTTCCTATTTCTTAAGTTTAACACAGCCCGGCGGGCACATCTCGCGAAGAAGCGCCTTGAATGCAGGCAATTCTTCTCCTATGCATGCTTTTGGAAGTATCGTGGCACCGTTGTTACCGGTAAAGAGCAAAATGCTCTTAAGGGTTTCCTGCGCCAAAAGCACGATCTCCCAGGGAGCTTCCTGGCTTTCCGTCTCCTGGGAAAGCGTGATGCCGTTCTTGTTGAATGCATAATGAACAGGTTTCGCAAACCCGGGGTTCATCTTCATCTGTCTGTATGCCTTAAACAAAAGCATGGCCGGCGAGATCACCGTGAACAGAAGCGCCAGCAATATGAGCGCGATCTTACTGTAGAGCTGATCTCCGTAGCCCATGATCAGAGCGACGACTGCAATAAAGCTGAAGCCGTAATTGATGATCCCTCGAAAACCGCTGTACGAATTAACATATAAAAACTCAAAAACGTATCCGGTCTTCATGGAAACCGTAAACTCAATGGTTCTGTCTTCCATATCTTTTCTCCGTTAAATGATCATTGAAAGTGCTATTCTCTTCTTTGCAACATCACAGCTCAAGACCTTTACGTCAACAATATCACCTACGCTGACAGCCTCGAGGGGATGTTTGATATATTTCTTGTTCGTGATCTGCGAGATGTGGACCAGTCCGTCCTGATGAACTCCTATGTCCACAAATACACCGAAATCAATTACGTTTCTTACGGTTCCCTTAAGGATCATGCCTTCCTTAAGATCCTTCATCTCAAGGACATCGCTTCTGAGAATGGGCTTAGGCATCTCATCTCTGGGATCTCTGCCGGGCTTTTCAAGTTCCTTGATGATGTCCGTCAGTGTCATTTCACCGATGCCGAGTCTTTCTGCAAGAGCCTTCTTGTCCTTGACCATTTTGCCGATGGAGGAAAGGTTGTCTCCCTCGTTTTTAATTATCGGTTTCTTTCCCGACTTTTCCATAGCCTGGGCAAAGGCTGCTCCGAATGCGGAATTGGTGTTGGTCACACGGATTTCCTTTTCTGCGGGCTTGGCATTTTTCCGAGTGCCCAATTGCTCTGCCCTGAGCTTGTTGATGTCATCGGGTTTGAAGCCGAGCTCGGAGAGCAGCTCCGTAGCCGCCTTATAGGACTCGGGGTGTACCGAGGTGGAATCAAGAGGATTGATGCCGCCCATGATACGAAGGAAACCTGCGCACTGTTCAAAGGCTTTGGGGCCGAGTTTTGCAACCTTTAAGAGTTCGTTTCTCGAACGGAATCTGCCGTTTTCTTCACGGAAAGAAACGATATTCTTGGCGGTAACCTTTGAGATTCCGGATACATACTCGAGCAAAGCGGGCGATGCTGTATTAAGATCCACTCCCACCTTGTTAACGCAATCCTCAACAACTCCCGCAAGAGTCTCGGAAAGCTTCTTCTGGTTCATATCATGCTGATACTGTCCGACACCGATAGCCTGAGGCTCGATCTTAACAAGCTCGGCCAAAGGATCCTGCAACCTTCTTGCTATGGAGACCGCAGAACGCTGTGCAACGTCATAGTCCGGGAATTCTTCCGTGGCCAGCTTGCTCGCCGAATAAACGGAAGCGCCTGCCTCACTGGTGATCACATACTTTGTGGGAACGTTCATTTCCTTCAAAAGCTCCACAATGAAAAGCTCCGATTCACGTGAAGCCGTTCCGTTACCCACAGAGATAAGGGTTACTTTATACTTGAGGATGAGTCTCTTGACGATAGCCTTAGCCTCATCCATTTTATGCATACCGGGAAGTGTGGCAAAAACTACGGCAGTATCGAGAACCTTACCTGTTGCATCAACAACCGCAAGCTTACAGCCTGTCCTGAAGCCGGGATCCCATCCCAAAACCGTCTGTCCGACAATGGGCGGCTGCATGAGGAGCTGCTTAAGATTCTCACCAAACACCTTGATAGCGCCATCTTCCGCCTTTTCCGTAAGCTCGTTTCTGACTTCTCTTTCAATGGAAGGAGCGATCAGGCGATCATATGCATCCGCAACAGCTGCCTTGATAAGCTCCGTTGTGTTCGGATTGTCTTTTACGATCACCTTCTTTTCAAGATATCTCAATATGCTTTCCACGGGAGCAGTGATCTTAACCGTAAGGACCTTCTCCGCTTCGCCTCTGTTGAGTGCGAGTGTTCTGTGTCCGGGCAGGGTCTTGACCTTTTCCGAGAAATTGTAATACATTTCATATACGCTGTCTGCTTCTTCGTCCTTGGCAGCAGAAGAAATTACGCCCTCTTCCTCTGTAACGGAACGTATATGCGTTCTGTAATCCGCTTCGTCCGAGATCTTTTCGGCAATGATATCCAATGCTCCCGCAACAGCTTCTTCTACCGTATTTACTTCCTTTTCGGGATCGATGTACTCCTTTGCCAGTTCCTGAGCGGGTACGGTAATATCCTGAGAAAGGATAGCATCGGCCAGGGGCTGCAGGCCTTTTTCCACGGCAATGGTGGCTCTGGTTCTTCTCTTCGGTCTGTAAGGGCGATAAATATCCTCCAGCGTAACCATGTTCTGAGCTTCGCCGATCTGCTTCTTCAGTTCCTCTGTCAGCTTGCCCTGTTCATCTATGCTTTTAAGTATCTGCTCCTTCTTTTCTTCAAGACCGCGCAGATACTTAAGACGTTCATCAAGATTTCTAAGCACTTCATCGTTCAGTGCTCCGGTCGCCTCTTTTCTGTATCTCGCAATAAAAGGTATGGTATTACCCTCGTCTATCAGCTTTACAGCCGCTTCAACCTGCTCCCTGCGAACTCCGAGTTCTGCCGTAAGCTGTTTTAAAATATCCATCAAATACCTCCGGTTAATATCGTCACATAAAGTGCTTATTCTTGCGAAAATCCGTAATATATCGCTCTGTCTGTGCAGAGGTCCGATTTCCGCCTCTTGTATCATAACACATTTTGACCGAAAAACAAGAAAAAAAGAACTGACCACAGCCTGTCCGTGGTCAGTCCCTGTGTTTGGGTATATTAAAATTTAAATTTCTGTGCCTCGTTGTTCAATTCAATGGCAAGTGCCGCAAGTTCTTCGGATACACCCGTAATATTGTCGATGGAATCCGTGTTGCACTCAACCGCAGCCATTACTTCTTCCGCCGCTGCCGCATTATCCTGAGCCTTTGCGGACAGTTCCCCGATCATGCTCTTCAGGGAATCACGGCTGCCTTCCATTTGTTTACTGGAAGCGGAAAGCCTGTCTACGTTCTCATTGATATCGCCGATGGATGTTTCGATCTCGGTGAATTTTTCCTTGGTAAAGCTTACAGACTGTTCCTGTGCCTGGAAGGATGTTTCCATGCTCACCATGTTGTCGACCGCTTCCTGTGTCTTTTTTAACAGTTCCTCGATGATCGATGAGATCTCTCCGGTCAGTCTGTTGGTCTCTTCCGCAAGTGAACCGATCTCCCCCGCAACAACCGAGAAGCCACGTCCCGCTTCTCCTGCTCTTGCAGCCTCAATGGACGCATTGAGTGAAAGGAGGTTGGTCTGACTTGATATGTCATTGATGGCCTTACTTGCTTCTTCTATCTTCTTAACCTGTTCGTTGTTCTGTGACAGAGCCTCCTTAACCAATATGACCGCCTTGTTCGTTTCGGCAGTCTTGGATATCAGTTCATTGATGACGCTGATGCCTTCATCCTTGACCTCCTTGATCTTTTCAGAGGTCTCATGAAGAGCGGCTGTATCGCTGATCGTTGTATTGATCCTGTCGGACATAGCTTCAACGATATCCGTTCCCTTTGCTGTCTCGTTTGCCTGCTCGGTTGCTACCGTGCTGACTTTTTCCATAGCCTTATTGATCTCGGCGGAACTCTCGTTAACGGAAATGGTCTTTCCCGCCAGCTGTTCGGAACTTCCCTGCAGGGCGTTCGAAGACATCGCTATCTTCTTGGCCATTTCGATCAGATTTCCGTGCATCAGCACAAGACATTGTGCTATACTTCCGATCTCATCCTTTCGATCCAGGAACTTTAAAACGTACTTGTAATTATCGTCTTCCGAAAGATTGTATTCTGCAATACTGGTGATCTCTATATCACAGGCTTTGATCGGGTTGATTATGCTCTTCCTGATATAGATCGCGATCAAAGTGATCGTAACCGCGATCGCAAAAAGACTGAGAACGGCAACCATTGCCTTGGCATTTACAAGCCTTTGTCTTGTCTCTTCCATAGTCAGGCTTCCGGCTCTCGAAACATGTCTTTCCATGAGTTTAACGGCTACAAAATCAACAAAAGCAAATCCTGCGGCAAGACTGACCAGCATAGTTATAATAATAGTTCTTAAAATACTCCGCCCACGTTTCTTCATAGGAATCCTCCTGAAATCAATAGTATTATAAATCCAAAAGACTTGTTGCCATCTTTGTATTTATCTTTGACTTTGTGACTTCCCTATTATACCACGTAAAATACTTTTGTCTTTATAATCGCCTCTGATTTTCTTATTTTTTTACAATTCAGTCCTCAAAAGATATATTTTTTTAATATTTGTGCCAAATATTTTCTAATTCACTATTTTAAAAACTTGTGATATTATTATCGTATACAATTCCATCTATGAAAGGAGTTCATATTATGAATGAATGTTTTGTCCTTGCAATGAATGAATGGTTTGCCCTTGGATTGTTTGATTACATCAATCCAATCTGTTACACCGCATTTACGATCATTGGCTTCTTCTATTTTCGAAAGATGATGAAGCCCGGGTTCTACTATGTTTATTTTGCGGGTGCGATCATCTCGCTTATCGGCGGCTTCTTTATTCCGACCATTAAAACCCTTATCGGCCTGGGAATCCTTGAATGGAATCTGCCGGTAAGCAAGGTCATCATTGCCAACACAGGCTTTCTTATCAGCGGTCCAACTCTTTTTATCGGAACCCTTAAGGCAAATCGCCTTTCTTCTCCCGAGGATAAGAACGTCAAACTGAACAGCCTTGCCATCCTCGCTGTGGATCTGGCTTTTCTCAACAACTTCATAGTTGGATTCGGCGCTCTCGGAATGATCATGATCTATGTAACCTGCGCAAAGCTGGCCATAGAAAGAAAGCGTTATTACGCCGCAGCCGCCATCGCTGTTTCTCTTTGCGGAACCTTGTTTGAAGCCTTCTATTCAAACAGTGGTGCAGATCTAAACTCCCCCGCGGTTCACGTCGTGATCGAGGTCGGAGCGGTCATTACCCACCTGATGCTCGTATTAAGCGCTTATCTGCTGTTTATATATAAGAATAAAGATGAAGGTTCAAAGGCATAAGGTCCTTTACCCGTCCAAGCATAAAAAAATCGGCTGCTGTAAAAAGCAGCCGGTTTTATGATCCCTTACTCAGGTTGAACTTTACTTGCATTAAGATCCGAGCCGTCGGCCGAATGTCTGATCATGGTTCTGGTCAAACCACCGCAGACATATGTTCTGCCGCATTCCGGACATATGGCGGTTTTCAGGCTTACGGTCGCGGAAATGAGTTCGGCATTGGGCTTGTTCCCCTCCCGGATCGCATTTGACACGTGTTCCTGCTCATGTGCCCTGACAACGGCCGGAGCCGCATCGGGATCTATATGACCGGGAGTTTTGAAGGAAACATCTCCTTCATTGGAGCCGTCCACATATTTTCTGCTTTCGCAGGTCTCGCATTTTTCAACGCCCAACCTCTTACGCATTTTCTCAGCCGCGGGTGATTCCATTACTTTGTAGGCATTATCGCGCTGATCTCTAATTTCCAAAGGATTCTTTCCGACTCTGGTCGTTTGAGCATTGGAGTACACCTCAGGCGTACCCTCTACGGGCATAACGGGCTTACCTTCATTCATGTCTGAATGAATGGCTGTGTTCCTTGCGGCCGCAGTCGCTCCGGAAGCATAGTATATGCCGTTGTATGCGCCGTATGCGCTCACAGCACCGATCATCACGGAAATCTCCCTTCTGTAATCATGCTGTAATTATATCACTTTAAGCTGATTTATGCAAACCGCGTCAAACTGCAAGGTCAACGTGCTGAACAGCACCTGCCGTTCCGTTGGATTCTTTCAGGAAGAACCCGGTACGTCTGACCTGTCCCATGGTTGCATTATCCTTTAAGGACTTAAGAGCAAAATCGGTTTTTACGCTGCCGAGGTAGATCGCGCCCACATCGGCCTTCTTGAGATCCACCAGAACCTCTTTCCCGTTCTCATCCTTCGTCCATATCTTAAGTTTCTTGAAAACGCTGTCATTCTCGTCTATCCAGCCGTTTCCGTCTTCATCGTATGCCGCAAGGTCCTTGAAGCCGTCACCCGACTTTGTTCCGAAAAGTTCGTTTCCGTTGTTTACCTTACCGTCGCCGTTCTTGTCCAGTGCAAGAAGTCCCGCACCGTCGCGAAGGTCGTGGATCCTCTCCTCTTTTCCGTCTCCGTCAAGATCAAAGAGGAATGTTCTTTCGGTGAGATCCGCGCAATTCTCATCAAGATTGATAACAAGGGGATCTACCATTTTATATGATTCAGCCATCACAGAACCGTATTCGGCGGTAAAGCTTCTGGACATTTCAACCGTGAGATTGAAGCTGATCTCTCTTCCGTCCTCGGTTTTAACCGATCCCGCAGATCGATAAGCCGTATTCTCGGTTTCCTGATAGAACGCGGACTGAACCGTGATCTTCGTCCATTCCGTGAGATTTACGGTATGTCCGCCCTGTGATGCTACAGGCTGTATGGATGTGCCTGCTCCGGAGATACAGGTGGCTATGTTACCCGCAAAAGCCTTGAGATTTTCCTGCACTTTCTGCATTTTAGCGGCAAAATCCTTCATTCCGTCGTTGCAATTAAGCGAAGCACCCTTTTCACCGCGGATCCGCTTAAGTAATTCAAGAATACGTCTTAGCATCTGTATCTCGCCGTCTTCCTCGGGGATTTCAAACTCCGCCTCATTGGCCTTGTTTGCCTTAGCCATATCTTCAAGAGACTTTTTAAGGTTTTCCTTTTGGTTCTGCTCCCTTAATTTTGCCGCTTCTTTTTCTTCCTCGGCAATTTCAGCCTTCTTTTCACGAAGTTGGTCAACAAGACTCTTGGAGTCATCGGATAATTCAATTGTAGCAGCCTTGCTGCTGAGTACGGTAAGGGATTCCTGCTCAATCTTCTGATAAGAATGATATGAGTGTTCCGAAGTCATGGATACATTAGAAGAATTGATTTTCATAATATGCGCCCTCCTTGGCGATCTTTTTGAAAATGTACATGGGCAAATCCGTTCGCCCACTGCACGCATAATAGCCTACACCTATGTTATCGGCATTATGGTTCGGAAAGTTAACCCCGAGGGGAGAAATTTTTGATTTTTTTTGGAGGGGATGTTCAATGTTACTGTTCACGCGATATAAAAGGTCACCGTTTTACAGTGATTGATGCTCGCGCCGCGTGTTCCACGCGGACTTCTGCAACGCAGAAGTTGCCGTTATTAAGCCGTTTCTGGAAAAACGTGTTTTTCCAAAACGGCTTATCAACGACACATCTGCGAGCATCAATCACCTGATAACGTGTGAACAGTAACACCGAAAAGCTGTGAAATAAACCTGCGAAAGTCCTCCCTACCGGTGCTGTAGCTTTCCCGGATCCGATAAAAAAACCGGATGCATTTGCATCCGGTCTCACTACAACCATATTATATCGTTCTGGATACATGAAGAAGGAAAGGATCCAATTCTTTCTTCATATTTAAAGCTTCCTCTATGTCAAAATCAACGAACTTGCCGTTCTTGTACGCAACAACGCGGTTTGTCTTGCCTTCGCACAGAAGTTCAACTGCCATGCAGCCCATTGCCGAAGCATAGACTCTGTCCTTGGCTGAAGGGCTTCCGCCACGCTGGATGTGTCCGATGATGGTTGCACGTGTCTCGATACCTGTTGCGGCTTCGATCCGATCGGCCATTCTGTAGGAATTACCGATACCCTCTGCATTTACGATGATCGTATGCTTCTTGCCAAGTGCTTTTCTTGCAAGGATGTGCTGAACGATCTTCTTTTCGTCATAATTCTGGAGTTCGGGGAGAAGAATCTCCTCCGCACCGTTTGCAATGCCGCTCCAAAGAGCAATGTAGCCTGCATGACGTCCCATAACTTCAATGATCGAAACTCTTTCATGAGATGTGGAGGTGTCACGAACCTTATCGATCGCATCCATAGCTGTGTTTACAGCCGTATCAAAGCCGATCGTATAGTCGGTGCAGGCAATATCAAGGTCAATGGTTCCCGGAACACCTACGGTGTTGATACCACGTGCAGCAAGCTGACGTGCGCCCTGGAAAGAACCGTCACCGCCGATGACAACAAGTCCATCTATGCCATGCTTACGGCAGATCTCCGCACCCTTGTCCTGTCCTTCACTTGTCATGAATTCCTGGCATCGAGCTGTATAAAGCTTAGTTCCGCCACGCTGGATCGTATCGGATACACTTCGTGAATCCATTTCTATAATGTCTTCATCAAGAAGACCCGCATATCCTCTGTTGATACCCTTAATCGTTACTCCGTTTTCAATTGCGGTACGAACCACGGCACGGATAGCCGCATTCATACCCGGAGCATCGCCACCGCTCGTGAGTACACCAATTGTTTTAACTTTACTCTCTGCCATAATTGCCTCCAATGTCTGAGCCTTTAACGAAAATTTACTACTCGCTTATAGATTCTGTATTTTACAACGAAACATTTTTTTTGTAAATAACCAAAAAAGATAAAATGAAGAAACTTTTGATTAAACAACTTAAAAAGTTATTCTGATCTGCTCGGATCCGTACTTTTCCTTTAATCTGTCGGCAAGATCGCCGCTCAGATCGACGGACATGCTTCTGCTCATTTTTTTGATCTGTTTTTCTTCATCGAGGTAAACGACAACGTCGGATCTGCCGTCGCTCTTCTTGAGTATTTCATGAAGCTCCTGTTCCGCTTTGCCGTATTCCTCCATATTTTTAAACCTGATCCAGAGTTTTCCCGGGATCTCATCCAGCCTTTCGATCTCTGAAAGGATGATCTTGGCTCCCCGCTCCTCATCAATGGATATGCGTCCCTTGATCATCACCTTCTCGTCAGTGACCAGCAGCTTCCTGTTCTTCTCAAAATCCCTCGGAAATACGATGATCTCGCAAACGCCGTAAATGTCTTCGATCGTCACAAAAGCCATGGTCTGATTGTTCTTTGTCACCTTTCTGGTAACTACCGTGATCACTCCGCCGATGGTGACATTCTGTCCGTCGGTCACCTTTATCTCTCCGGTTTCCTCATCCGCCTTCATGTCCGCGGTCGTAGTGTCACAATGCTTTTTCATGATATCGATATAGTTCTCCAGCGGATGCCCGCTGACATAGAGATCCAGTACCTCCTTTTCATATGCAAGAAGCTCGTCCTTGCCGAACTCGCCCACATCGGGAAGCGGTGTTTCCATAGCTTCCCTCTCCTCGGGCTCAAGGAAATCAAAGAATGACATCTGGCCCGTGATCTCCTTTTTGTGCTCGGCCGCCGCATCATCCATGATGATCTGGTAAACCTGAAGCAGTTGTTTTCTTGTTCCCGGCAGTGAATCAAAAGCCCCCGCCTTGATCAGATTTTCGACGGTACGCTTGTTGACGCCGATGGGAATGCATCTCTTCACAAAATCCTTAAGCGAGGTGAACTGACCGCCCGCTTTTCTCTCGTTTTCTATATCTTCAACGATCTGTCTTCCGACGCCCTTGATGGCGGAAAGTCCGTATCTTATGGATCTGCCGCGCACGGAAAAGCCCACTCCGCTCTCGTTTACATCGGGCGGCAAAACACTGACGCCCATCTTCTTACAGGTGTACATATAGTCCGTGACTTTGCTCGTATTGTCCATGATGGAGGTCATGAGCGCAGCCATAAATTCAACGGGATAATAGTATTTCAGATAGGCAGTCTGATAGGAAACCACGGCATAGCAGGCAGCATGAGCCTTATTGAAGGCATATTTCGCAAAGTCGGTCATTTCATCATAAATATGATTTGCCACGTCAGCCGAAATCCCGTTTGCCTCGCAGCCGGGAACGTTTTCTTCCTTGTTTCCGTGAACGAAATTCTCTCGTTCCTTTGCCATCACATCTGCCTTTTTCTTTGCCATGGCACGACGCACCAGATCGCTCCTTCCGTAGGAATAGCCCGCGAGATCGCGCACGATCTGCATAACCTGCTCCTGATAGACTATACAGCCGTAGGTCGTTTCGAGTATGGGTTTCAGAGCCTCGCAATCATAGGTGATGGAAGCTCTGTCCTGTTTTCCTTTAATATACTTGGGTATAAAATCCATGGGACCGGGACGATAGAGAGATATGCCCGCTATAACATCTTCGATGGAGGAAGGCTTGAGTTCCTTCATGAATCCGGTCATTCCCTTGCTTTCAAGCTGGAAAACACCTTCCGTCTTGGCTTGAGAGATCATCTCAAACACATTTTTGTCATCGTACGGAATGTCCTTGATCGAGAATTTCTTCTCTCCCGGTTTTTTATTTTTGTTAACAAAATTCTCCGCGTCCTTGATGACCGTGAGGGTCCTGAGGCCGAGGAAATCCATCTTCAGAAGTCCCAGATGCTCGCATTCCGTCATATTGAACTGGGTTGTAACGGAGCCGTCGGCCGCACAGGATAGGGGAACATATTCATCCACGGGCGCATTGCTGATGATAACTCCGGCCGCATGCATCGAGGTGTGGCGTGGCAAGCCCTCCACAGCCTTGGCCAAATCCAGCAGATTCCTGATCTCCGGATCCTCATTGTACATTTTCTTCAGATCGGAGCTCTTTACAAGCGCATCACTGATAGTGATGTTCAGCTCATTGGGCACCAGCTTTGCCACAACATCCACCTTGGAATAAGGCAGATCCAGCGCTCTTCCCACGTCTCTGATGGCATTCTTTGCCGCGAGCGTTCCGAAGGTCACGATCTGACACACCCTGTCACGACCGTACTTACGAACGACATAATCTATGACCTCCTGCCTTCTTTCATAGCAGAAATCTATATCGAAATCGGGCATGGAAACACGCTCCGGATTAAGGAAACGCTCAAACAGCAGGTTGTATCTGATGGGATCGATGTCCGTGATCTCAAGGCAGTAAGCCGCGATACTTCCCGCGCCGCTCCCTCTTCCGGGTCCAACGGGAATGTCATTGTCCTTGGCATATTTTATAAAATCCCAAACGATGAGAAAATAATCTATGAACCCCATATCATGAACGATATTGAGCTCATAATCGAGTCTTTCCTTAAGCTCGGGAGTTACGTCTTTATATCTTTTCTTAAGCCCTTCATTGCACAGAAACTGAAGATAGCTCCATGCGTCATAGCCCTCCGGCACATCGTATTTCGGCAGTTTGTAATGGCCGAACTCAAAGTCCACATTGCAGCGCTCGGCTATCTTGCAGGTATTTTCCAAAGCCTCCGGTGCATAGGGGAACAGTGCCGCCATCTCCTCCTCGGATTTAAGGTAGAACTGGCCGCCTTCATAACGCATCCTGTCCTCATCCTGCACCTTTCTCTGAGTCTGTATGCAGAGCAGGATGTCGTGGGGTATGGCGTCCTCCGCGCGGATGTAATGAGAATCGTTTGTGCATATAAGGTCTATGCCTGTTTCTTCATGCATACGCATAAGGTAGGCATTGACGGTCTTTTGCTCGGGAATCCCGTGATCCTGAAGTTCCAGAAAGAAATTGCCCCGTCCGAAGATACGTTCCAGGCGCAAAGCCGCTTCCTTACCCTCTTCATACATGTCCCTTTTAAGGTAATTCGCCACCTCTCCCGCCAGGCAGGCGGAAGTGCATATGATGCCCTCGTGGTATTTTTCCAGAACTTCCATGTCCACCCTCGGCTTGTAATAGAAGCCCTCCGTAAAACCGATGGACACTATCTTGATAAGGTTATGGTAACCCTTATCGTTTTCAGCAAGCAGGATCAGATGTCTGTATCTCTCATCGGAAACGGAACCGCTCTTTTCAAAACGCGAGCCCGGCGCAACATAGACCTCACAGCCTATGATGGGCTTGATCCCCGCTTCCTTACAAGCTGTCCAGAACTCGACAACCCCGTACATAACACCATGATCGGTGATCGCCAGTGCTTTCATTCCAAGTTCCTTGGCTCTTGCCACCAGCGGCTTGATCTGGGCCAGACCGTCCAGCAGCGAATATCCGGTATGTACATGCAGATGTGTAAAACTCATAAATATCACCCCTAAAACAACGGTAAGTTCCCGTCATCAGATAAAAAAAACCTCATTCAAAACGAATGAGGCTATTATAGCATAAAACAGATCAAAACCAAAGTTATTTAGCGCCCGTAAGAAGATTTTGCACTTCTCTGCTCGCTGCTTCTTCATCGGCTCCGTCAGCAACTATCGTTACAACTTCCCCGTCGATGATACGTAAGGTCATAACTCCCATAATGCTCTTGGCATTGATAAGTTTGTCGGTCTGTTCTACAAATACTCTTGCATCATACTTACTGGCGGTCTGCACAAGAAGAGCTGCCGGTGTTACATCCATCTTGGATGTCTTTGCTATTGTGATTTGATTTCTGATCATTGGTGTTCCTCTTTTCCTTTCAAGTCGCGAACTAAAGCAATTAGTTTTTCAAGCCTGTGATTAACCCCTGACCTTCCGAGTTTGGGTTCTGTCATCTCTCCCAGCTCCGAAAGTGATTTTTCAGGATACTCTGTTCTGAGTTTTGCAATAATCTGCAACGCTTCGGGAAGTGTCTTAAGAATGTTGTTTTCTTCCAGATACCTGACGCATTCGCATGCATATTCCGAAGCTGTAGCTGTTTTTCTCAAATTGGCTGTTTCGCAATTAACCTTGCGATTAACACTGTTCCTGACTTCCTTAAGGATTCTCGCGTTTTCAAATTTCATAAGCGAAACGTGGGCTTCCATTATATTAAGAAGATCGCTGATCTTGTCAGCGTCCTTAAAATAAAGTCGAAATCTTTTGCCCGCTGATGTGATCTTTCCGACCACGTCGAAAGCCATTGCCGCGTTGTACAGAAGTTCTATGCCTGAGCGCGTGGCGGAAACGAACTGAAGGTGATACTCACTTTCGGGATCCGTAATGCTGCCCGCTGCCAGAAAAGCTCCCCTTAAGAAACTTCTTTTGCAGCAATTTCTGCCGATGATGTCCATGTCCTTCAGGAAAAGCAAGCCGTTAGCGTCCTCAAGGCCGCATGCTGTTCTGCAGTTTTCCCTGCCACCTAAATCATCGGTTAATGATTTTAAGACAGACATATTACATTTGTCAACAGATTTTTTTTGACCGAATAAAATATATCCCGCGAGTTCCGCTATTTTACAATGCTTTGGGATCGGCATTATTTCCGATAATTCATTTTTAACTTCATCACTGAATGACATTACTTATTTATATCCCTATGATCGACCTTTACGGAATACTCCGCCCCCTCGAGCATCTCATAAAGAGCGTTCGCAACGGTGACCGACCTGTGCTTTCCTCCGGTACAGCCTATGGCTATGACCAGACCGTTCTTACCTTCGTTGATATAATTGGGTATCAAAAACTCCACCATGTCTATGAGCTTTGTAATGAACTCATTAAACTTGGGGCTGTTGGTAACGTATTCGCGCACCTCAGGATCCATACCCGTTTTATGCTTAAGACTGTGGACATAGTAAGGGTTTGCAAGAAAACGGACATCCAAAACCATGTCAGCATCCACGGGAATGCCGTACTTAAATCCAAAGGACAATACCGTAACAAAGAAATTCTTAAAGCCCTTGTTCTTAACGAATATGCCGTCTATCTGCTGTTTAAGATCCCTGATGAGCAAAGTGCTGGTGTCAAGAACATAGTCCGCTTTTCCCTTGAGAAATGCAATCTTCCTGCGTTCCTCCTCGATACCTGTCTCCACTCTGCCGTTCCCGGCAAGGGGATGGTTTCTTCTCGTTTCTTTAAATCTCTTTATGAGCACTTCATCTGAGGCATCGAGAAACAGGATCTCATATTTTATACGCATCTCTCTGAGCTCGGTCAGCACCGGCTCCACTTCTTCAAGTGCATGTCCGCTTCTGATGTCGACCCCTATCGCTATCTTGTCGAAATCTCCTTTGTTGGTAGTCTCCGCAATCTGCGCAAACTTGGAGATGAGCTGCACGGGAAGATTGTCCGCGCAAAAATAGCCCGCATCTTCAAGCATATTAAGTACCGATGATTTTCCCGCTCCGGACATTCCGGTAACAATTACAAATCTCATACGATCCCCTTATCTCATTATCTTGACCTCGGGCTCAAGCATTACTCCCGAGTTTTCATACACCTTTTGTCTCACTGCTTCTATGAGTGCCTCCACATCCGCCGCTGTGGCATTTCCGGTGTTAACGATAAAGCCCGCGTGTTTCTCGGACACCATCGCTCCTCCGATCTTAAAGCCTTTGAGTCCTGCTTCTTCGATCAGTTTGCCGGCAAAATTGCCCTCCGGCCTTTTAAAGGTACTCCCCGCACTGGGAAGCTCCAGAGGCTGCTTTTCAATCCTTCTTTTTTTGTATTCCTCCATCATGGTCCTGATGGGTATTCTGGGATAAACCATCAAACGAAAAGCCCCGTCCAGAATGATCTCGTCGCTGCCCACAAACCTGCTGGTCCTGTAGCCCAGCTTCAGTTCCTCCTTGGTATATTCTTCCAGATGCCCGTCGGGAGTCAACGCCTTTGCGGAAAATATGCAATTCTTGATCTCCGCCCCGTAGGCCCCGGCATTCATATAAATACCGCCGCCGAGACTGCCGGGTATCCCATGGGCAAATTCCAGCCCCGTAAAGCCTTTCTTCAAGGCATATACGGACAGAGCAGCCATGGACACTCCCGCTCCCGCAGTGATCAGAGCGGTTCCGTCGTTAATATCCTCTTCTATGGAGATCTCATTAAACTTACCGCCGAGCCGGATCACCACACCGTCATAACCGTCATCCGGCGCAAGAACGTTGGTCCCGTTTCCGAGGATGTACCACTTTATGTTCATTTCCTTGCAGACAGAGATGATCTCCTTAAGTTCCGTCAGATTCTCCGCTATGACATAAAAAGCCGCCGGACCACCGATCCTGAAACTGGTATGTCCGGAAAGCGGTTCATCGAGGAACACGTTTTTCAGGTCCAATATTCCCGACAGTTTTTCTGTTAATATCGATCTGTCAATCAGTAACATCCAGCATCATCCTCGCACAACCGTAAATACCCGCATCATTTCCCAACATAGCGGCTCTGATCTCCGTGTTCTGCAATGCATTCATAATATTGGGACCGTAATGCTTTTTAATGGTGTCTGTCAATATGTCTCCCGCCTTGGAAACTCCGCCGCCGATAACGAAGCACTCAGGGTCAACGGAAGCAGCCACATGTGAAAGTGCGCGGGCAAGTATCTCACAGACCTCGTCCACCACATTGAGTGCTGCTTTGTCTCCCGCCTTAGCCGCATCGAATACGTCCTTGGCAGTGATCTCATCGATCTTTGCAAGCATGGAGGAAGGATCCTTCTTTGCAGCTTCCGCGCCGAGGTAAGCTATGCCCGTTGCAGAAGCATATTGCTCGAGATGACCGTGGCCTCCGCAGCCGCAGATCCTTGTTTCGTCTTCGTTCATGCGGATGTGACCTATCTCACCGCCGCCGCCGTGTGCACCCGCGCGGATCTTACCGTCCAGGATAACTCCGCCGCCGACGCCTGTTCCCAGAGTAACCATTACTATATCATTGCAGCCTCTGCCGCCGCCTCTCCACATTTCGCCGAGAGCAGCAACATTCGCATCGTTTGCCGCGCGAACGGGAAGTCCCAGCAGTGCCGTGAACTTTTCATTAACGTTAAAGACTCCCCAACCGAGGTTTGCACACTTAAGGACCGTTCCGTCCTTGGTGATGGGTCCGGGAACGCCTACGCCAAGTCCCAGCACCTCACTCTTATCAAGCCCTCTCTCGACCATCTTCTGTTTAACCGCATTGACAACATCTTCGGGAACCGAGCTCCCGTTGTCCTCCCTGTTGGTCTTTATCTCCCACTTCTCAAGTAATTCTCCTCCATCGGTGAATAAACCGAGCTTCACGGTAGTTCCACCGATATCTGCTCCGAAAAGATACTTCATTTCAAATCCCCCTTCAATCTTCTATATCGTCATCATCTTCATCTTGATCTCTGTTCATGCCGTTCATGATATTCTCGGTTACTCTCTTTGAGAATTCCTTGGCGGCATTATAGCCCATCTTCTTCTGTCTGTGGTTGACTGCCGCTGATTCAACGATAATGGCCAGGTTACGGCCGGGTCTGATGGGCAGATCCTGACATACCACCTTGTTTCCGAGAAACTCGGTGAACTTGTCCTCAAGTCCCATCCTGTCATATTCCTTATCCTTGACCCAATCCTCAAGACGGATCACAAGATCTATCTGCTGGGTATTCTTAACGCTTTCAATACCGAAGAGAGTTTTAACATCGATGATGCCTATGCCTCTGAGCTCGATCAGATGTCTGGTGATCGCAGGCGCAGAGCCTATGAGCGTTGCGTCGCTCACCTTTTTGATCTCAACCACATCGTCCGCAACAAGTCGATGACCGCGCTTGATGAGTTCAAGGGCAGCCTCGCTCTTACCTATGCCCGACTCTCCTATGATGAGTATTCCTTCGCCGAATACATCCACAAGAACGCCGTGGATAGAGATCCTGGGCGCAAGTTCCACCTTAAGCCATCTCAGTACTTCGCCTTCAAAATCCGAAGTCGCTTTTTTGCTGGAAAGGATGGGGATACCCTTCTGTACGGCAACTTCCCTGACCTTTTCATCGGGTAATATGCCTCGGCACCACACGATACAGGGGATACTGAAGCCCATGAGTTTCGTCAGCACCTCAAGTCCCTTGTCCTCCATCTTCTCCATATATGCATGCTCTACATGGCCTATGATCTGTATCCTTTCGCAATTAAAGTAGTCATAGAAGCCTACCAGCTGCAGAGCGGGTCTGTTGATCTCGGGCTCACTGATCTTCTTGCCCTTTAGATCGATCTCGGGAGTGAGGTTTTCGAGTCCCATGGATTCAATAAATTTCTTGATGCTTACGCTATACATTGCTCAATCCTTTCCCCGGTCTTTATCCGGATGGAGGAAGGTCCATATGCTTTCCGCTGCCTTCCTGTTCATGGAAGGCAATTTAAGGAGTTCCTCCACATCGGCATTTTTAAGCTCATCAAGCGAATTAAAATGCCGCATAAGCTCTATTCTTCTTTTTTGTCCCACGTTAGGGATATCGTCCAGGATCGACTTGGTCTGGGCCTTGTTTCTCAAGGTTTTATGGTACTCTATTGCAAAACGGTGAGTTTCATCCTGTATCCTGGTCACCAGTTTGAAGCCTTCGCTGTAGGTGTCTATGGGCACCTCTTCATTGTTAAACCACAGTCCTCTGGTCCTGTGCCGATCATCCTTCACCATTCCGCACACGGGAATATCAAGTCCCATCTTTCCGACAACTTCCAGAACCGAATTTACCTGTCCCCGTCCGCCGTCTATAAGGAGAAGGTCGGGAAAACGCACAAAGGAATCTTCTTTTTCCTTTTCCCTGAGACCGTGCTCAAAGCGCCGGGTAAGCACCTCTCTCATGCTTCCGTAGTCATCGGCTCCGACTATGGTTCTGGTCTTAAACCTTCTGTAATCCGACCGCTTGGGTCTGCCGCCCTCAAAAACCACCATGGAGGCAACGTTCTCAAAGCCTGCGGTATTCGAAATGTCATACGATTCTATTCTATATAGCTTTGGAAGTTTTAGCAAGTTTTTTATTTCCTCCAAAGCGCCCTTAGTCTTCTTTTCAAGGTTTTCGATACGTTTTTCGTCGTTGAACAATACGGTTCTCGCATTGTTTTCAGCCATCTGCGTAAGACGGAGTTTTTCGCCTTTTTTGGGCGTAAACACGGTCACTTTGCTGCCACGTATCTCGGAAAGCCAGCTCTCTATGAGTTTTGCATCTTCAATTTCTTTTGACAGATATATCTCCTTCGGTATATGTGGCGTTCCCGAATAGTATTGCTTTATGAAGCTTTCAAGGATCTTTTCCCTTGTTTCGTTCTCAACTCCCGTAAGATAAAAATGCTCTCTGCCGGTCAGTTTACCGTTTCTGATAAAGAAACATGAGGCAACGGCAGTATCGTCCTTGTTGACCACCGCAACTATGTCTCTGTCGTTATCATCGCACTCGTCGGCCTTTTGTGCCTGCTCCAGTCTCTTGATGCTGTTGATCAGATCGCGCATTTCCGCGGCTCTCTCGTATTCGAGACTCTCCGAATACAGTAGCATACGGCTTTCCAGCGCATCCGTGACCGCCTCATGATGTCCCCTGAGGAAATTCATGCAGCGTTCTATGCCTTTTTTGTACTCCTCGCGCTTCACATCTCCCATGCAGGGCGCAGGGCACTGTCCCATGGAGTGATAGAGGCAGGGGCGCTCACACATCTGCTGCCCTTCCTTCAGCTTCTTGTTGCAATTTCTGATACCGCAGGTCTTTCTCAGAAGATCTATGGTCTGATGCACGGAATCCGCCGAAGTGTATGGTCCGAAGTACTCGGAACCGTCCTTCTTCCTTTCCCGTGCCATGAAAATTCTCGGAAAATCCTCTTCCGAAGTAACCTTAATGTAAGGATAGTGCTTGTCGTCCTTTAACATGGTATTGTATTTCGGACGATGCTCCTTAATAAGGTTGCATTCCAAAACGAGTGCCTCCATCTCCGAATCCACAACAATGTATTCAAACCACGCAATACAGGAAACCATCTTCCTGACCTTTGCCGTGTGGTTCTTGTTGCTTTGGAAATACTGACGCACCCGGTTTTTGAGCACAATCGCCTTTCCGACATAGATTATCTCGTCGTCGGCATTGTGCATTATATAAACTCCCGGCTTAGCCGGGAGTTTTTTAAGTTCTTCTTGAATGTTAAATTCCATTTTCGGGAACTATGCCCTTCATCTCATTATAGATTGCCATGAATTCCTTACCGGTAATGCTCTCTCTTTCAATGAGAACACCTGCTATGCGGTCAAGGATCTCACGATTTTCATTGATCAGTTCCTTCGCCTTCTTATAACATGAATTGATGATCTCTCTGACTTCCTTGTCGATGTCAGCCTCTGTCTCATCGGAGCACTGTGAAACCGCACGACCGTCAAGGTACTTGCTCTCTATGCTTTCCAGCGTGACCATACCGAACTTCTCGCTCATACCGTATCTTGTGATCATGGACCTTGCGATGTCCGTAGCCTGCTCAATATCATTGGCGGCACCGGTGGTAATTGAGCCGAAAACGATCTCCTCAGCCGCACGTCCGGCACAGAAGGTAACGATCCTCGCCACCAGCTCTTCCTTCTTCATGAGATACTTCTCTTCTTCCGGAGCCTGGATCACGTAGCCGAGAGAGCCCTTTGTTCTGGGAACTATGGTTATCTTTTGAACCGGTTCCGCATTCTTTTGCAATGCGCTTACAAGTGCATGACCTGTCTCGTGGAAGGCAACAATGTTTTTCTCTTCCTTGCTGAGAATCCTGTCTTTCTTCTCTTTACCGGCGATCACAACCTCCACGGATTCAAAAAGATCTGCCTGGGTAACAAAGTTTCTTCCGCTCTTAACCGCCAGAATGGCAGCTTCGTTTATCATGTTTGCAAGATCCGAACCTACAGCTCCGCTTGTAGCGAGTGCGATCGCTTCAAGATCCACATCGTCTCCCATGTTGACATTCTTTGCGTGTACTTTGAGCACTTCGACTCTGCCCTTAAGGTCAGGTCTGTCAACAATGATCCTTCGGTCAAAACGTCCGGGACGGAGCAATGCCTTGTCCAGTACCTCCGGTCTGTTGGTGGCTGCAAGGATGACAATACCTTTTGAAGTATCAAATCCGTCCATCTCGGAAAGGAGCTGATTCAAGGTCTGTTCTCTTTCATCGTTTCCGCCGCCGTATCTGGAATCTCTTGATTTACCGATGGCGTCCACTTCATCTATGAAAATGATGCAGGGAGCCATGCTCTGCGCCTGCTTGAAAAGGTCTCTTACTCGGGAAGCTCCGACGCCCACATACATTTCAACGAAGTCGGAACCTGAAAGCGAGAAGAAAGGAACCTTTGCCTCTCCGGCAACAGCCTTGGCCAAAAGTGTTTTACCTGTTCCGGGAGGTCCTACCAGCAATGCGCCCTTAGGCAGCTTTGCACCGATAGCGGTGTATTTGCCGGGATCGTGAAGGAAATCAACCAGTTCGGTAAGGCTTTCCTTTGCTTCCTCCTGTCCCGCAACATCCTTAAAGGTGACACCCGTCTCTTTTTCCACATAAACCTTCGCGTTGCTTCTGCCAACGGACATTATTCCGCCGGAGCTCTTCGAAGCAAGGCGATACATAAGGAACATAAAGATGAAGATACCGCCGAACATGATAACAAAATCTATGATGGTGGTGACTAACTGTGATGTTCCCTTATCTATTATCCTGGAGTATTTTACTCCCGCCTTTTCGCAACGTGCCTGTAAAGCATTGCCGTCCTCAAGGATACCTGTGAATCTGGTTTCGGTATATTTTGTATACTTCTGCTCCTTGGGGGTGATGATCAGCTTTTGAGCGGATGATTCAACCTCTACGGATTCCACTTCACCGTTTTCGAGCATATCTATGAACTCGTCATACGTGATCTCTTTGGTGGTGCTTTCTTCAATGGTCTTACTTATCATTCTGCCCCAAAGGACCACAAACAAAGCTGCAATGATGCATATGAATATGCCTATCCTGTTCTGTTTGCCGAATTTGTTGTTCTTATTGTTCCCCTGATTATTCGGGTTTTGATTGTTATTGTCCATCTGTCCTCCGGCGGTGTGACCCGCGCCTCAATATTCCTCAATGGGTTAGATTTTATCATTGTACACTTTTTATGTCAATTTTTTGTGTCTATGTGCTAAAGAAACAATAAACTTTTGATTACTGTTTACGGAATTTACGGTCGGGATCTTACATCCTCTTGTAATCCGCTTTAATGAAGCTGTCATCGCATTCGGAGGACTCGTAATAACGGTTGGCCCTGTCCCAATCCCCTCTTTTCTCGCATATCTGCCCCAGAATATAGTCAAGTTCCGCAGGCTTTACCCTGAATCCGTCAAACCTGTTCATGAATTCATCCGCCGCAGAAAAATCATCGGTTTCCAGCCACGTTCTCGCCACAACGCAGGCTGCCTCCAGCTCTTCGTAGGTCTCGTCGCCTCCCGCTCTCTTTTCGAAATAGGGCGCCGCAGCCGCAAAATCCTCTTTCTTCCCGTTAAAGAAGAGTTCCTTTGCATACATGGACCAGAGACGGTCGGACATGTCTCCCCAATCGGAAAGGACCTTAAGAAATGCCTTAAAATCCCGTTCGGAATGATTTTCCTCCGGCAAGTGAAGGATTTCCACATCGGAATCAAAGACAACCGGATCCAATCTTACCGTTTCGTGGATGGGGTCGATCCATGTAAAAGTCCTGAGGCGTTTGAACAGCTTCGGTCTTCTTTCCCGCAGATCATTATATGCCATGTTGATGTCCGCCGGATTAACATAGATCATGGTAACGATCTCCACCTCCGGCATAAGACACCTCTTCAGCACGGTGAACCGTTTGATGTTTCCCGTATCCAGAACTTCGTCCGCATCCGCGGAATAAATGTAATCTCCGGTCGCTTTTGAAAACACAAAGTTCCTCGCAGCAGAAAAATCACCGATCCATTTAAAATCATAGACCTTGTCCGTATATCTTCGGGCGATCTCCTTTGTTCCGTCATCCGAACCCGTATCCGCTATTATGATCTCGTCGGCAACGTTTTTCAGACTGTCCAGGCATCTTGCCAGCACCTTTTCTTCATTTTTCACTATCATGCATACGCTGATCGTCATGTTCTGCTCACTTTTCTTCAAGCATCTTTTTAATCGCTCTCAAAGCTTTCCCTCTGTGACTCATGGCATTCTTTTCGTCGGGGGTGAGCTCCGCTGCAGTCTTTTGATATTCCGGCACAAAGAATATCGGGTCATAGCCGAAGCCGCCGTTCCCCTTCTGTTCGTAACCGATCCTGCCTTCAAAGTATTCGGTCACAGCCTTCTCTCTGCCGTCGGGCCATACCGCGGCAACAGCGCAGGCATATCTCGCTGTCCTCTTATCCTCCGGTACATCCTTCAGCTTTTCAAGTATATAATTGTTTTTGTAATCGTAATCCGTGTCATGCCCCAAAAAGCGCGCGGAATATATGCCCGGCTGCTTATCCATGGCATCGATCTCAAGCCCCGAGTCATCTGCCAGCGTCAGGCAGTTCGAAGCCTTCGCGATGGCTCTTGCCTTGATCAGGGCGTTCTCCTCAAAGGTCGTTCCGTTCTCTTCTATGTCCATATCAAAGCCCGCGTCCTTCATGGAGACCACCTCGTAGTCATCCCCGAGTATCTCCCTGATCTCGCGAAGCTTGTCCTTGTTTCCCGTTGCAAACAGTAATCTTGTCATCCGATCCACCTCTTTTTAAATTTCCTGCAGTTCTTAATATCTCGCACCCCATGCCAAAAGTCAACCTTGACTTTTACCTCTTTTCCATTTAGAATCGCAAATATGGAAAAATTTGAATTTATTTGCCCCTGCCATTTCGGTATGGAGGCTGTTTTAAAAAAGGAAATAGTCGATCTCGGCTATGAGATCACGGCAGTTGAAGACGGTAAGGTTACCTTTTCGGGCGACGTTGCCGCTTTTGCGCGTGCAAACATTTTCTTGCGTACCGCCGAAAGAGTGCTTTGGAAGATAGGATGCTTCCGCGCGGAAACCTTTGAGGAACTGTTTCAGGGAACAAAAGCCCTGCCTTGGGAGGACATCCTTCCTTCAAATGCCAAGTTCTGGGTAACAAAGGCCAACTCCGTAAAGAGCAAGCTCTTCTCTCCTTCCGACATCCAGTCGATCATGAAGAAGGCTATGGTTGAACGCATGAAACAGCATTATAACATTTCCCGTTTTGAGGAAACAGGCGCATCCTACCCTTTAAGAGTCTCCATAATGAAGGACATGGTCACGGTGGGACTTGACACCTCCGGCGAATCCCTTCACAAAAGAGGCTACCGCAAGATGATCGTAAAGGCTCCCATCGAGGAGACACTTGCAGCTGCTCTCATCATGCTGACCCCTTGGAACAAGGATCGTGTTCTGGTGGACCCTTTTTGCGGAAGCGGAACCATTCCCATTGAAGCAGCCATGATCGGAGCAAACATAGCTCCCGGCATGAACCGCGAATTTCTCGCGGAGGACTGGACAAACATCATTCCAAAAAAATGCTGGTATGCCGCTGTTGAAGAAGCAAATTCAAAGATCCTTACGGATGTGGAGATGAACATCCAGGGCTATGACATAGACAACGAAGCCGTTAAGGCCGCACGCCAAAACTCCGTCGACGCAGGCGTGGACAAGTACATCCACTTCCAGGTAAGGGATGTTCGCGAGCTTAACCATCCCAAGAAATACGGCTTTATCATCACCAACCCGCCCTACGGCGAGCGACTTGAGGAGAAAAAAGATATGCCCGTTCTCTATGAAGCCATAGGAAAGGCATACAGCCGCCTCGATTCCTGGTCCATGTTCATGATCACCAGCTTTGAGGATGCAGTCAAATACATCGGAAAACAGCCCGACAAAAACCGCAAGCTATACAACGGAATGCTGAAGACCTACTTCTATTCCTTCATGGGTCCCAAGCCTCCGAAAAAGCCGAGAACCGAACAATAAAATATTTGCTGTGTCGTGAAAATACATCGAAAATGAGAAAAAGCAGATTTCCGATCGGATATGATTGAATATGCTTAGATCCGATCGGCTTCAAAAAATTCTATGAATTCCCTGTAAACCTGATCCTTATCGGTTTCGTTCAGCAGTTCATGGCGATCGCCTTCATAGAGTTTCATGGAAACATTGGTGAAGCCAAGTTCCTTGCATCTTGCATAAAATGCTTTGATGCCCACTCCGAAATCACCCACGGGATCGTCTATACCGCTGGCGATAAAGATCGGCAGGTCGCGGCGTGTTTTTGCCATGCCCCACTTGGCATTTCCGGTGATGGAAATAAGATCGTGATAGAAGCTTGCACTGCATACAAAGCCGCAGGCCGGATCAGCCCTGTAGGCGTCAACGATCTTTTCGTCCTTTGTGAGCCAGTCGCTCTTCGTCCTCTTGCAGTCCCTTAAGTACACCTTTGTTTCAAACATCAATTTATTAAGGAAAGGAGATTTGTGTTTTTCGCCGCAGAAAAGGGATACCATTTTGGACACAAACAGTCCTCCCTTGCACATGGCATCAGACTGGAAAGCTGTTCCGCAAAGCAGCACGCAATCCATCTTGTCATAGATCTGAATGACGTTTCTTGCGATAAGTGAACCCATGCTGTGTCCGAAAAGAGCACATTTTTTGCTCCGTTTGTTGGCTGCAACATACTTCATCGCTTCAACCGCATCCGCGATCACTAGTTTATCGCCGTTTTTGCTTGCAAAGAATCCCAGTTCCTCTTGCGGAAGCTCTTGCCCATGACCGCGATGATCATAAATATAGGCATCAAAACCCGCTTCATTAAGGGCCTTGATAAAATCCAGGTAGCGGCCGTAATGCTCAGCCATTCCATGCAGAAGCAATATGCTTCCCTTAACGCTTTCCGACTCGGTTTCATATACGTGAAGGGTAAATCTGTATCCTTCCGCCCCATCGATCATTACATTTTTAAGTCCCATATTTCTCCTCCGGATCAAATTTTATCCTGTCAGGTAACATATGCATGCACCTTATATACTATATATAACGCAAAAAAAATGAACAGTCAATGCCGTTCATTCTTTATCCCTCAACCGTATGTCTTATAGACTCCAGTGTTACAGGTTTGATTATATAGTCATTAACATGAAACCTCCACGCATCGATGGCGTAATCCGCAACATCGGACATCAGGTTTATACGAATGTTTCTGTTACAATCTCTTAACTTTTCTATCAAAGCAAATCCTGTGGTGGACTTCATTTCAACATCGGCGAAGCACATATCAACATTATGCTCGGCCGCATAATTTACAGCACCCGCAGGATTATCGAACCCAACAACATCATCCTCGGGAAACACCGCAGCAACACAGCTGATGAGGTTTTTGAGTTCTTTTTTATTATTTTGTACAAGCATTATGACCAACTGTATCACCCTCTTTGCAATCAGGTTAAATCATGCAATCGTATGCACTTCCCCTTATCACGTATATATCAAATGGATTATAACTATTTCAGTACAACAAAAGTACATCATCTATCGGCATATTTTTAACAAAACAACAGTATTAAAAGTGTACATTTTATAAATATTTACACTGAGTAAAAAAAACGGGGCGTAATGTGATACTCCCCGCTAAAACCAAAGTAAACGTTATCTGTGAGCTTTTTCCATAAGATCAGCATTGGTCATCTCTGCCCAGCTGTATTGTGCCATATATTCTCCCCTGTAGGAGTTGATCGCTATCGCATCGCCCTTGTAGAAATCGTACACGTCGCATTTTATCTTGGATGTGTCTGCGGCAATGTGGTTCCAGGTCTTAACGATGATATTTCCTATGCCCAGTTCCTTAAGGGTCTTTTTCATACTTGAAATAATGGTATGGGCCTGATTGAGCGTGGTCTTGTCACTGGGTCTGTCTTCCCAAAGGATACTCACTATCTCACCGGTGGTAATTGCCGCTCCGTTTCTGTCTATAAGATATGCGAAGAGCTCTTTTGCCTTTTCTCTCTGAAAAGACACCTGATGATTGTCCACAAAGAGCTCAAAATTTCCAAAGGTCTGAACGCGAATGTCCTTCGGTAAAGCATTATCCGCGTTTCTCCAATCGATGTTCAATGCATCGAGAGTCTCTATAATATGCTTTGCTTCCACAGGCTTCAACAGATAGCCCACCGCATGCATCCTAAAGGCATCATAAGCATATTCGCTGTATGCGGTGCAAAAAATTATCTTCGTATCGTGATGAATATCCTTCAGCTTCTTGGCCAACTCAATACCGGTCATTCCACGAAGATTAATATCCAGAAAAGCATAATCCAATCTTTCATCATGAGCCGCAAGATCCGACGCATAATCGATGGCTTCATTTCCTCCCTCAAAGCCAACGATCTCGTCGTTTTCAAACACTTTACGCAATTCAACTTTCATGTCATCGAGAATCAAGCGTTCATCGTCAACCGCCAAGATGTTCATAATCCACTCCTTAACCCAAACATTGAAGGAATTATAGCATTAAAAAAACTTGCTTACAACCGATTTTAGAATTATTTTATGATTGAACCCCATATTTTATGATATGATGCCAAAGCATCAAACCCTAAGGAGGAACCTATGTCAAACCAATGTGACATGTGTGCAAACTATGCATATGATGAAGAGTTCGAAGAATATTACTGCGTCGTTGAACTCGATGAAGACGAATATTACAGGTATATATCAGACAAAAGCGCATCCTGCCCCTATTTCAAGAACGGCGATGAATATGCCGTGGTAAAACACCAGATGTAGATCCGTATTAAATAAATTCGGCAAAGACTCTATTGCAGACGTCAAGACCGTAATCGGTGAGACGCAGCATATCTCCGTCTTCTTCCATCACCTTTTCGTCCGTAAATTTTTGTATTTCCCGGGCATATACCTCCCGGAGCTCACGACCGAAGCGTCTCTTGAATTCTTTTTTTGAAACCCCTGCCGTCATACGAAGCCCGAGTATCATGAATTCCGCCATAAGCCCGGCTTCATCCGTTATTTCTTCCGTTATCCTTACCGACGGAGCTTTTTTATATTCCGCCATATCCCTGAGATTGGAATACCTGACATTATTTACAAAAGAAGAAGCCCCGAGTCCCAGTCCGAAATACTCTCTCCCCGTCCAATAGGAAGAGTTGTGTTTGCTTTCATACCCCGGGATCGCATAGTTCGATATCTCATATCTCTCAAACCCCGCTTCCGCCAGCTTTTCTTTCGTCAGGGCATACATTCTTCTGTCGGTCTCCTCGTCCGGAAGCATATCACGTTTCATCCCTTTTTCCCCGTATTCCTCAAAGAAAGGAGTCCCGGGCTCAATGATCAGGCTGTAGGATGAAATGTGCCGGGGTCTAAGGGCAAGTATCCTGTCCAAGGTTTTTGAGTAGGCTTCGACAGTCTGTCCCGGAAGTGCGGATATCACATCCACGGACAGGTTTTCAAATCCGGCTTCTCTTGCCGTTTCAATACATTTGCGGGCCTCATCGAAGTTGTGTATGCGTCCGAGGAGTCTGAGTTCATCATCGTTTGCAGACTGTATTCCCACCGAAAGCCGATCTGCTCCCGCTGCCCTGTAGCCCTTGAGTTTTTCAAGCGTCACTGTTCCGGGATTAACCTCTATGGTAAATTCCTCAAGACTGCTCAGATCAAAGACCGAACGCAGTGTCATCACTATATCTCCGACCTGTTTTGCCTCAAGCACGGAAGGTGTCCCGCCTCCGAAATACAAGGTCAGGGCCTCGTAATCCTTCGCCGTTTCGGCATAGCCCTCTATCTCCCTTTTCAGCACAGAAACGTACTCCCGGATACAGTCACTGTTTCCGGGAGCAGATAAGAAATCACAATATTTGCATTTTTGCTTGCAAAACGGGATATGGACATATATCCCGCAGGGCTTCTTTTTCATAAGCCTCCGATCAATCGTTGTCATCAAGTTTGAGAACAGCCATGAACGCCTTTTGAGGTACCTCAACGTTTCCGACCTGTCTCATACGTTTCTTCCCTTCTTTTTGCTTTTCAAGAAGTTTTTTCTTACGTGAGATATCACCGCCGTAACACTTGGCAAGTACATCCTTCCTCACGGCGGAAACCGTTTCTCTCGCAATGATCTTTCCGCCCACAGCTGCCTGGATCGGCACCTCGAACAGATGTCTCGGTATCTCCTCTTTCAGCTTTTCGCACATCTTTCTGCCTCTTTCGTAGGCCCCGTCCGCATGGACGATAAACGAAAGCGCATCCACCTCTTCATGATTGATGAGGATGTCAAGTTTGCAAAGCTTTGAGGTCACATAGCCCTTCATTTCGTAATCGAGAGAAGCATAGCCCTTCGATCTGGACTTTAAAGCATCAAAGAAATCGTAGATGATCTCATTAAGGGGCAGCTCATACTTTAACAGAGCTCTGGTCTGCTCCATATACTCGATGCCAATATATATGCCTCTTCTCTCCTGACACAGCTTCATAATGGCTCCCACAAATTCGGTGGTTACCATGATCTCCGCATTCACCATGGGTTCCTCCATATGTTCGATCTCGGAAGGATCGGGCATATTGGTGGGGTTTGTCAGTTCAATGCATTCGCCGTTTGTCTTGTATATCTTATAGATTACGCTGGGCGCCGTTGTAACAAGGTCCAGCATATATTCTCTTTCCAGTCTTTCCTGAATGATCTCAAGATGGAGAAGCCCAAGAAAGCCGCATCTGAAACCAAAACCCAAAGCCACCGATGTCTCAGGCTCAAATTGAAGAGCCGCATCGTTCAGCTGAAGCTTTTCGAGAGCGTCTCGAAGGTCGGTGTAATGAGCTCCGTCTGCGGGATAAAGGCCGCAATAGACCATGGGATTGACCTTTTTGTAGCCCGGAAGAGCCGTTTTACAAGGATTGTTCGCATCCGTAACGGTGTCTCCCACTCTTGTATCCTTTACGTTCTTAAGGGAAGCGGTGATGTAGCCCACACATCCGGCATACAGCTCCTCGCCCGGAACGAAACGACCGGGTCCGAAGGTTCCCACTTCCACTACCTCAGCCTCTGCTCCGGTAGCCATCATCTTTATCTTTGTTCCCTTACGGACACTTCCGTCAAAGATACGGCAGAAAATAATGACGCCTCTGTAGGAATCGTAAAGCGAGTCGAAGATCAGCGCCTTGAGCGGAGCTTCTTCATCCCCCTCGGGAGCAGGTATCTTTTTAACTATAGCCTCCAGAACATCCTCAATATTCAAGCCGTTCTTCGCGGAGATCAAAGGTGCGTCCTGCGCTTCTATGCCTATGACATCCTCTATTTCATTGATGACTCTTTCCGGATCCGCGGAGGGCAGATCGATCTTGTTGATGACCGGAAATATCTCCAGGTCGTGATCGAGCGCCAGATAAACATTAGCAAGCGTCTGTGCCTCTATGCCCTGTGCGGCATCCACCACGAGAATGGCTCCCTCGCAGGCTGCAAGGCTTCTGGAAACCTCATAGTTGAAATCCACATGTCCGGGAGTATCTATGAGATTGAATATGTATTCCTCTCCGTCCTTGGCCTTGTAAACCGTTCTGACGGTCTGGGCCTTAATGGTAATGCCCCTTTCGCGCTCCAGGTCCATGTTGTCCAGAACCTGCTCCTGCATCTCTCTGGCGGTCAAAAGACCTGTCTTTTCGATGATGCGGTCGGCAAGGGTACTCTTACCGTGGTCGATATGAGCAATGATACAAAAGTTACGAAATTTTGATCTGTTAATACGTTGCATTTTTAATTCCTTTAACACTCTATGATCAGCTTAACCGTCTTGATCTCATACGGAAGCATGGATAATTGAACACCGTGCTCATCCGATGCAAGGCGTCCGGTAGTATATTCAAGCATGTCGCACTCAAAGGCGGACACGACCTTGAAGCATGTTTCCAAACGCATATCGGCTCTGGAGCCCCAGCATTCAAACAGTCTTAAGATGACCGAAACATTTCTTTTTATCAATCCTGTACCCCGATCATCAACTTTGACCGATGTATTATCCCTGTTTTCGGGCAATTTGACAACCTCTAAAATGACATTTTCCGGTAAATTTCCGAAAAAGCTTGTTTCCGGCTGAGTTTTATTGCCTCCGTAAACGATGTAAACAGGGTAATTCAGGAAATAGCTTTCTTTTACAACCGAGCCTGTTCTGAAATCCCCTCTGTGCGGGAGGATGGAATAGGTGAACTCGTGATGCTCCTTGTCGGCATTGGGGTTCGGGAATATACCCGCCTTAAGGAGGGTAAGGGAAAGAGTGGATTCATGAGCCGAATAACCGTATTTGCAGTCATTCATGAGTGCCACGCCGTAGCCCGCCTCCGAAACATCCGCCCACTTGTGGGCGCAGACCTCGTACTTTGCCTGATCCCAAGAGGTGTTCTCATGAGTTGCTCTCTCCACGTTGCCGTACTGTATCTCATAATTTGCCTTGTTGGTAACGACATCAAAAGGAAAGAAGGTTTTAAGGAGCATCTGTGACTCGTTCCAGTCAACCTCCGTCCTGAAGTCGATCCTTCGGGATCTGTTGTAAAGGATAATGTCCTGACGGATAAACGACCTGCTGAAGCTTCTTTCTATCCTGATCACGGTACGCACACTGCCCTTTTCAATGACTGACGCACTGCGAAGGTCATCAACCTGCCATTTCTTTTCGGTATAAAAGGCATCAATGTTCCACGCATCATACTTAAGCGGAATGTCCTCAAAGCATATCAGCCTGTTACCGATCTCGCCTTTTTTGATGACTTCCCTTCCGTTTTCCTTATCATAGATCGAGGTTATCTCCATTTTTTCATTAAAACGGATGACATAGAAGGGGGTGTCGAACCGGACGTTTTTGCCTTCTGCCGTAAGGTCTGCAGGAACGAAAGCTTCAGTATTACGAGCCTGTCGCACGGCGAAGGTCTTGCAGCCCTTTACCGGAAGCGCTTCCGCAAGCCAAACGGTCTTGCCCTCAGCCGTGTGCTGGTGATCGAGGACTCTCCCCTGTGAGGGATCATACACCTCGATGCAGCCGTCAGTGACAATGACTTCGTTTCTCTTAAATGAAGTGTTGTTAAACAGCGTTACGGTATCCTCTTTGTCCGGGAAATTCCCTCCCGCGTCATAGGATATGCATGCTCCCGCAAGTTTGGAAAGAGAGTTTCCTATGAGAATGTCTTCCGTATTCCAAACTTCTCTGTATTGTGCATATGAATCCTTGTAGACCTCTTCTGTGGAAGAACCCGGCAGGATGTCATGGAACTGGTTCAAAAGAACCGTCTTCCAACACTTATTAAGTTCGTTAAAAGGATAGGAATCGATAAGCCCCAAAAGATAAGCATAAGCAGCAAAGCTTTCCGCGTCCTGATTCCTGATCTCGCATTTACGGTTAAATTTTTTGTTACGCGCCATTGAGGTGTAAGTCCCGCGATGGTACTCAAGATAAAGTTCCCCATTCCATTTCGGAACCTTCTTTCCTTTAAGGCGCTTTTCCAGTCCTTCAAAGAACTCCGCGGCATGGCTGTTTCTGACCGTCGGACAGCCCGGCAGAGGAGAAGCCAACCTTCTGCTCTCTTCCAACATACCTGTTGTCGCTCCGCCGCCTCCGTCTCCGTAACCGAAGCAGGTCAGAACATTCCCGTTTATATCCTTGTTCTTATATCTTTGCCAGCATCCCATGATCTGGCTTGCATTTTGCAGTCCGCTGTAAGTGGTCTCAAACTCCTTTTTGTTATCAAGCTCGGGATCCGTAACATAATCCCCGGTCGTAACGAAATAGGTCAGGATCTCCGTACCGTCTATGCCCTTCCACATGAAAGTGTCATTGGGGATCATATTGGTTTCGTTCCAGCTGATCTTTGTGGTCATAAAGTAATCGATACGGCATTTTTTAAGGATCTGAGGCATAGCAGCACTGTACCCGAAAACATCGGGAAGCCACAGCACCCTGTTGTCGTTCTTGTCAAACTCATTCAGGAAAAAGCGTTTTCCGTACAATATCTGTCTGATCAGAGATTCACCTGAGGTGAGATTGCAATCGGCTTCAAGCCACATTGCCCCTTCTGTCTCCCATCTGCCCTCCGCAACTCTTGCCTTGATCCTTTCATAGACCTCGGGGCAGTCTTTCTTCACGAACTCATACAGCTGAGGCTGGTCGGACATGAACTTATATTCCGGATACAGATCCATATTGTAAAGAACGGTGGAGAAGCTCCGCAAAGCCTTTTCCCGCGTTTGTCTCAAGGGCCATTTCCATGCCACGTCTATATGGGTATGTCCGACAGCGGAAACAGTCACGTTTGATATCGGATCTCTTTCGATTCTGCTGTATTTTTCCGAATAAATATATTTTTTAAGATAATCGTCACATACTTTAACCGAAGTATGAAAAGCCTCGGAGTCTCTGTCTCTGAGATCGAGTATCGAGACTGCATCGTTAAGGACCTCCAGATACTCGCTCCTCAATTTGTCCGTGGTCTTAAGAAGACCCGCGATCTCGCAGGGTACCTTGAGGTCGTAGTACAGTTCCTCAACATCTTCCTCTACGGTTGTCAGATCGAGATTCAAAAAGTTTCTGCCGGAGCTTCCGTTTGAATAAGCATACAGTCCGTAATCGTAAACACTGCCGGGAATGGCATCGGAGCACAGGATCACCTCATTGTGGCTCCAATCATTGCCACAAACGGGCTTTCCATCGATATAAACCAGAAATTGAGGGTTGTCTCCGCTCCAGTTTTCCGTGGCTCCGGTCCTTAAAGATACTACCGTTTTCTTACCTGCAAATTCCTGAGGTATCACTATCCGCGTCTTAAAAGCATGGTGAGTTCCGTTTCCTCCCCACACTTCATTACGTCCGATTTCGGTCCATTCCCCCTCTTCGTCAAAGCAATGCTCCGTCTCCCCGTAATCCACATCCTTTTTCATTACGGGACCAAGGGGACAGCGCTCTCCTCTTCTTTCCGAATCCAGAATGTTCAATATTCCTTTTAGCCGATCCATGTAATAGTCCATTACGACTGTGTTCCTTTCACTTCAGCTTTCATTCGGATCTTGTTTTCATACATTCTCTGGTCCGCCATACGATAAGCCGAACGAACATTCTTTCTGTTATCAAGACGTGTGCATACACCCCTTGCAGCACTGATCTTGTACTCTCTCTTTCTCTTGTTCGCCTCCTCGATCTTGTCATCGAGCTTAGCCAGCAGCTGTTCGAGATTTAAAATATCCGCATGACGTATGATAACTATAAATTCATCACCGCCGGTCCTTCCGACAGTGCCCACACTTTCAAACACACCCTTAAGAACGTTTGCAAAATCCTTAAGCAGCTTGTCACCCGCTGCATGTCCGTGACTGTCATTGACCTGTTTCAGGTTGTTTAAGTCAAAGGCGATCACCGCATAATCGGAATCCTCCTGATCGATCTCATCGAATACCAGTTCGCATTGACGTCTGTTGGCAAGTCCCGTAAGGTAATCACTGTTGGCCATTTGCTCGTACAGTTCCACTTCGCTTGCCATACGGACCTTACTTGACATTTCATCGGAAAAGTCCATGACCATTGAAATGACGAGAATGCCTGTCCCGAGGAAGGATATGCCGTCAAAGCTTCCGTTAAGGTTCTTGGAATAAGCCAGAAGATTGAAATATATAATGTCTGAGATTCCAAACACGCTTAAAACGACAACTCCTATGTAGAAAGAAGCAATATTATTCTCCTTTCGCTTAAGGGATATGAAGAAATTGGTGAGTATGAACGCTATGATCATAAGCATCAATGTATGCTGAACCTGAAGCATCGATGTAAGATGCACAATATTAAACACATGCAGGAGCAGGGTGACCATGGTGAGTCCGGCATATGCTATGAACATCATCCGAAAGATGCTTTTTACAAGCTGCGAAGCCTCATGCTTGATCTTTGACCAATAGTAGGAAAAGACAAAGATCGGTGCCAGATACAAGGCAACATATTCGGATACCGTCTTCATCTGGTAGTTATTATTCAGCAGAAGAATGATGTCATGATCGCAGAATGCCCACAAACCGATAAAGAAGCTGAAGAAGCCTATGTACAACATTTGAAGGAAGCTCTTGTTTCCGGGAATGTGTACCACTGCTATGCCTATCATGCTGATACCTATAAGCATATCCGAAATGGCGATCGCTGCAGCCGCAAAGCTGTCTCTTAAAAGTTCCCTGGTAACATCTCCTTTTTTCAAGAACAGAGGAGCCGTGAGTGCTCCGATGCTGTTGTTTGCCCCCGCTTTATGGACGATCTTTATCTCCTTACCTTCATATCCCACGGGAATGTCGACAATATGCACGCCGTAGCCGATGAGCTTGTCGTTTTCATACTGTTCCTTTCCGGAGACATAAATAAGCTCGCCGTCCACATAAACATCAACCTCCGACAGATAGTTGTCTATAACCATCGAGGCATAGGGTATCCCAAAGTCCGGGAGCACATTTGTAAGGATCATTATATCGCCCTTTTTTGTTTTCATGGCTTTGTATTCTTTCAAGTCGATGTCCTTTAAGACCTCGCCCTTGAATTCAACCGTCCAGCCGGAGCTGAGTTCGCCCTTTTTGACCGGTTCAGCTTTCCCCAGCAGACCGAGGTTCAAAAAGCAGTATGCTGTAACCGTGACGAAAGCCAAAGCCAATATAAGTCTGATCGTTTTCATAGACTCTCCGTATCTTCCCCTGATACTTATCTCTTAAGCCTTTTCAAAAATACTTTTAAATTTTATTTTACTATTTTTTACCGAAATATACAATTAAAAAATCCCAAAAAGAAAGCAGTTCTGTCGCCTTCTCCAAAAGCCGAAAAAAGAAGCGGCATACACCGCTTCTTAGCTTACAAGCCTTGTTTATTGAGATTTGCTATCGTGGAGATGATGTGCTCATGCGCCAGCTTTTCGGCCAGTTCTCCGTTTCTGCTCTTAATGGCTTCAAGGATCGCCGCATGTTCCTCGTTGGATTTCTTGGCTCTTTCTTCACGTCCGAGAGAAATCTTTCTGATCCTTTCCACATAATGATGGTAGGTGGAAAGCTGATGTTCAAGGATCTTGCTTCCCGAAGCCTTATAGATCGTTTCATGAAAAGCACTGTCCAATTCCACGATCGTCTCGTAATGCTTCTTTCCTATATGGAAATTTGAGATGTAAACGTTTTCTTCAAGCGCCTCTATCTCTTCATCCGTGATCTTCTCGCAGGCCCAGCGTGCAGCCAGTCCTTCCAGATAAGAGCGTATCACATAAATGTCATGGATATCCTTTTGGGAAATACCGTGAACATAGGCTCCCTTGTTAGGGATAATATTAACGAGTCCCTCCAGTTCAAGCTGCCTCAAGGCCTCTCTTACAGGAGTACGGCTTACACCAAGTTCGTTTCCGATGGAAACCTCTTTCAGTTCCTCATTCTCGGCATATTTGCCCGAGAGGATGTCTTCCCTGATACGATTGAAAACTCTGCCTCTTAATGAGTATTTGTCCGTAACCTCTTTGGAAACTTCCTCATTCTCACTTCGCTCCGTTAAATCATTTTTTGTGTCACTCATTTCATCACCTTTTAAGTTTTTCAATGGTCTCCATTATATAATCGGCGAATGCTTCTCCCGTAGCACCTGTGTCACGACCGGTGATAACGAGTTTCTTTTCGGTAACCGTACAAATGTCGAGCGCTTTATAAAGAAGGTCTGCTTCCGTCTTGCGTCCGATGTGTGCGATAAGCATAGCTGCAGCACGGATCACGCTGCAGGGATCGGCATATTTTTCTCTGCCCTCGTTAACCATTCTGGGTGCTGAGCCGTGAATAGCCTCGAACATGGCATATTTCTTTCCGATATTTGCCGAACCAGCCGTTCCCACACCGCCCTGGAACTCAGCTGCTTCGTCGGTAATAATGTCTCCGTAAAGATTGGGCAATACAACGACCTGGAAGTCACGACGTCTGTTCTCGTCTATGAGCTTTGCGGTCATAATGTCAATGTACCAGTCATCGGCGGTAATGTCGGGATACTCCTTGGCGATCTCTCTGAAGGTATCGAGGAACTTGCCGTCCGTAGTCTTTATGATATTGGCTTTTGTAACAGCCGTTACTCTTGTTTTTCCATTGGCTTTTGCAAATTCAAAAGCTGCACGGATGATCCTTTCACAACCTTGAGAAGTAACAACGGTGAAATCCACGCCGAGATCATCGGTAACATGGACCCCCTTGCTTCCGACAGCATAGGCTCCCTCGGTATTCTCTCTGTAGAAGGTCCAGTCAATACCCTGCTCGGGAATTCTTACAGGTCTTACGTTTGCAAAAAGATCAAGTGCCTTTCTCATCGCAACGTTTGCGCTCTCAACGTTCGGCCAGGGATCTCCTTTTCTGGGAGTGGTCGTGGGGCCTTTCAAGATTACATCGCACTTCTTGAGTTCTTCAAGAACGTCTGCGGGAATGGCTGCATTTTCGGCAACTCTTCTCTCAATGGTGAGTCCGTCGATCTTTTTAAGAACGATCTTGCCTGCCGCAATGTCATCCTTCAAAAGGTATTCCATGATCCTGCTTGCCTGTCCTGTGATCGCAGGTCCGATACCGTCTCCGCCGCATACACCGATCACAATCTTGTCGAGCTTTGCGTAGTCTACGAAGCCACCCTGCTTCTTCATATCTTCAACTCTTTCGAGCTGACTCATAAGAAGTTCGCCGAATTTTGCCTTCGCTGCTTCAATCTGTGCTGTATAGTCCATATCTTTCTCCTGTCTTGTATTCTAATCTCCGTTAAGCGATAACATCCGGCAGATCCTTGCCGTATTCGGGTTTGAACTCTTTTATGAGTCTCAATAATTCCTTATCGGTGATCACCGTAATTCTACCATTATCAAATTCATTGTCAACCCATTCTTTGATCTTTACCACCAGAGGATGATTCTTTGATATCTGCTGATCACCCTTCAGCTTGAAATAAGAATCGATCCAATGTGCTATGCCCGCAAGACCCGATGTGTTTGAAACCGAAACCAGCGCGGGACGATTCAGGAATTTGTCCGTATCAAAAATATTATAGATCTCTTCGTTTTTGAGAAGGCCGTCTGCATGTATGCCCGCTCTCGTAACATTGAAATTCTTTCCCACAAAAGGAGTTCTCGGAGGTATCTCGTATCCAAGTTCCTTCTGATAGTAGTCTGCAAGTTCGGTGATGACCGTTGTATCCATTCCGTCGAGTGTTCCCTTGAGCTGGGCATATTCGAATACCATAGCCTCAAGCGGAGTGTTACCCGTTCTTTCTCCGATACCGAACAGCGAGCAGTTTACGCCGCTTGCTCCGTACAGCCAAGCTGTGGTGGAGTTCGTAACCGCCTTGTAGAAATCGTTGTGACCGTGCCATTCAAGAAGTTCCGAGGGAACTCCGCCGTGCATCATAAGGCCGTAGATTATGCCCTGTACGGAACGGGGGATCACAGCTCCGGGGAAGTTAACTCCGTAGCCCATGGTGTCGCAGGCACGGATCTTAACCGGAAGATTGTATTCCGCGCCGAGCTTCATCAGCTCAAAGCAGAAGGGGATTACAAAACCGTATATGTCCGAACGCGTGATATCTTCGAGGTGGCAACGGGCAGCTATGCCTGTCTCCAGGCATTCCCTTACTATATTGAGATAATGCTCCATCGCCTGAGCACGCGTCATTTTCATCTTATAAAAGATGTGATAGTCTGAGCAGGAAACCAAAATACCCGTCTCACGCACACCAAGGTCGCGAACAAGTTCAAAGTCCTTCTTGCTTGCCCTGATCCAGGTCGTGCATTCCGGGAACTGATACCCTCTTTCCATGCACTTGTAAAGCGCATCTCTGTCCTTCTTGCTGTATACAAAGAATTCGCTCTGTCGGATCAATCCGTTGGGACCTCCGAGTTTGTGCAGATAGTCATATATGGTAACGATCTGTTCGGTGGTGTAAGGTTCTCTTGATTGCTGTCCGTCTCTGAAGGTTGTATCCGTGATCCAGATCTCATCGGGAAAACAATGGGGAACGATCCTGTCGTTAAAAGCGATCTTCGGAATCTCATCGTATGGGAAAAGGTTTCTGAAGACGTTTGGTTTTACCACGTCAACCAGTTCATACATATGCTCTTCAAGCATAAGAAGATTATTGTGCGGATTGACTTGTACCTTGCGGTTTTTCATTACATCTTCAAGCATGGTCTTACTCCTCTTTGTTTAAGCTTTTTCATAATGTGCATTATTGTATACAATGATACTTGCTTTGTCAACCCTAAAATATAACTAAAAAAACCTTTCTTCTTCTCTTGTTTTATGCAAAAAAAGCCGATAAAGATAACAGATGAACCGATTGTATTTTTATATTGTATTAATAATAACCAAGGGGGCTTACATGAAGACTATTATTAACACATTCAGATACGGAAACGCCAGAACAAAGTTCGCTCTGCTGCTTATGGGAACGGGCCTGCTTGCCGGTTTAGGCATTCTTGCCTACTCTCTCATTTTCGCAAAATACATAGCGACCTTCGCGGCGCTGATCATTCTCGTAGCAGATGTGGGCTTCATATTAAGCACGGATTTCAGGGATCTTATCCTTCCGAATCATAAAAGGAAAAGAAAAGACAAAAAAGAAAAGCCCGGTGAAGACGATGACGGAACAGATTTCATTGTTCCGGAAGAGATCGATGCGGAGCTCGAAACACCTCAAAAGAGGATAATCCCTCCGGATGTAAACCCGCTCACATTGTACGACGCCAAGAGATACAAAAAACTGTTTGTTCAATATAAAGTCAAGCAGGATCATGAACTGATACTGATCGACAACTGTGCATCCGAGCATATCATCGAATGTCCCGCCATTCTCTGGAAGGACAAAACAACAGCCTATGTGCTTTTACTGGAGGCCGAACCCCGTATGATCAAATACAACATGTATGATTATAACGAGATGCACATCCGTGCAGCCGTGGATGCGGATCCCAAGCACGAGTACAAAGATTTTAAAGAAACCACCTTTATTGGGAAACTCTTCACTCCCCTCCTTCCCAACTATACCACTATAGAAGATCGAGGCCGAAAGTCCATATGCAAAAAAGCATTATACGGCATCGGCCCCGATATCTTCTGTACATCCAATTCCGTAAAGAACATACTGAAGGTTCTTTCACTCAATATGGTCCTGACGGAATCAAAGATCCAGAGAGGTTCTTATTCAGATTGGTTTAAACGTATTTACATATCCCGTCTCATGTACAGAGACAAGATCTTTTCCGCTCCCGAGTATCAGGCTCAGGTAATGGGCATTCTCGATCAGATGGCCGAGAAAGCCGACAATGAGGATTTCAACAACAGTATCACCCAGATGACTCTCGGTGGTCTGATCCCTCAGGAATATGCGGACTATGCCAACTTCAAACGTAAATGATCCGAAGGATCAGCTCTTCTTCCTTCTTACAACAACTACGATTATACCCGTTATAAGCAATACAACGGGAACAAGCGCAAGCACCACTGCCAACCCGATCGCCGTCGAGGCATCCGGGATAATGAGGCTTTCGACCTGTGTAAAGTCGATGGCTCTGACGGCAAGGGTGCTTTCTTTTATGTCTGCAAGTGCATTGACGGTGTTGAGCAAAAGGTTGATGTTTCCGTATGAAGATACATTTGCAAAACGGTCGTCAAACAGACCGAGACCCGAGAAAGCGGCGATCTTTGCACCGGTAACGGAATCCGTGATCACGCTTCCGAAGTAAAATGTGCCTTCCTTGTCTCCTGCTTCCTTTTCCGTCGTTCCGGATTTGTTTCTCTTAATATATGCCGTATCGGAGGTGTAGAGAAGGCTGTCAAGGCTCAAATTCTCGGGATCCGTATTCGTGATGATCTCGCTGGAGCCCTGTGAAATAATGTATTTCTTATTATATATGCCTTCGTTTATGTCATTGGCGGTAACATTGGCAACAAAGCAATATGCGGGATAATTTTTGTTCATCCTGTTTTCTCTGTCAAAGATGATACCGTCTCCAATGGTTATGCCATACTCTCCCAAAACTCCCAGAAGCTGAAGATGATCCCAGCTCTTATAGCTAAGGTTAACTATGAGTTTGCCGCCCTTTGAAAGATAATCGCGCAAAAGCTCCGCTTCCTCTTCGGTAAGATCGTTCTGAGGATTCTGAATGAACAGCACGCTGCAATCATCCGGGATCTCGTCGATCATCATGAGTTTTAAGGAATCCACTTCAAGATTGGCTTTGTTAATAAGCTTTACGGTTTCGGGACCGATGGCTTCCTCGCCGTGTCCCGTCACCTGATAAATCTTGGCAGTCTCATCCGAAAGAACATAACCGATGGCAGAATCTATCTTTCCCTCAAGGTCAAGACCGGTAGTCTGTGTCTGCAGCTGATAGGTTGTATAATCCATTGAATAATCAAGGATAACATAATCCTCTTCAGCCATGAATCGACTCTTGCCGTTCCTTTCATTTACGACTATGATGCCGTAATTCACATCTTCACTCGCCGTGTAGTCTTTGGCAAAGGACGGATAGAGCACCGGATCCTTGACCACAACCTCCACATGTTTGGAAGCCTTGTCTATCTGACCGAGTATCTTGGTGAAAATATCGATCGACTCGCCGTTGGGCTCAAGATAATAGATGGTAATGTCATCCTCTATGCCCGCAAGATAGTCCCTGGTCTCGTCGGTAATGGAAAACATACCGTTGTCTGTGAGATCGAAAGTAATATTGAGTTTTCCGAATATCAGGTTGATCGCCACAACCGCAATGACGGCGATCACGGAGAATATGGTCGTATATGCGCCGCCCTTGAAGCTGATGGATGAAAAATCAGGTTTTTTGATATTTAACTTTTTCATTTGTCTGCCCTCCTAATTCCAACGTCTTTTCTTCACAGCCTGAACGGACAGGAAATAAAAGAGAGCTGCTATTGAAAGGTAATAGATCACGGTGCTGAGATTGAACACACCGTTTATAAAATCACTTTGCTTTGAGGAAATACCGAATGCCGAAAACAGATCCGCCACTCTTCCTTCCAGCAGCGAAGGCTTGATCAGCTTTACGCAGATCAGCGGTCCTTCCGTAATTACCGCAAAGATCACGGTTATCAGTGTGTTTTTCATCAGCATGTATATGACTGAGATCAAAACAATGCCAAGAATGGCAAAAACGACATAGGCTGTTTTGGAATCGGTTTCAAACACACCGCCGATACCGGGCGCGAGCATTGTGAAGAATATGGCTCCGTAGGTAATGATCGCAGCCAGGATCTGATGCTCCGTCGTGCAGGACACAAAGGTTCCGATTGCTATGTATGTGCTTCCCATAAGGAAAAATGCCAATATCGAAGAATATGCGGTTGCATAATTCACATTACCGTACATTGAAAGAACGAGGGGAATAAGGCAGCAAGCCGCAAGTGCAATTCCAAACAGCGTGAGGGCAGCCAAAAGCTTTCCGCCGATGATCTTTTCCACAGGAACTCCGGAGGTCAAAAGCAGCTGGTCGGTCTTTTGCTTTTTTTCTTCAGCCATCAGTCTCATGGTGATCATCGGTACTATGAACGCGAAGATCATCGCCATGGGATCCAAAACCACTTCAAAATAGGGATAACCTCCCAGAATGTTATCAACATAGACATATATGCCGGTCAAAAGAAGGAAGAAAAACAGGAAGAGCCAGCCGATGATGCCCTGAAAATAGCCTCGCAGCTCTTTTTTATATATTGCTTTCATTTTCCGCATCCCCCTTTTGTTCTTCTTCAGTGTTTACTTCTTCAGCGCTTGCTTCTTCAGTGTTAACCTCTTCAGTGTTAACTTCTTCTGCGTTAGCTTCTTCTGTGTTTTTGTCTTCAACGGGATTCTCAGACTTCTTAATGAATTCGAGGAACATCTCTTCAAGATCAAGGGACAGTGAAGCCTGTTCAAGAACGGCGATCTTGGCTCCCGCAAGTTCAAAGTAAACCTTTTCCCTTATATCCTCATCATTATCCGTGTAGACATTGAGAACCGCCTTCTCTTCGTCAGCCTTCTCAACAGTCACTTCCCCAACGCCTTCCATTCCGGAAATGATCTCTATTGCCTTTTGAGCATCTCCCTTAACGGTAAGCTTGAGTCCCTTTCTTACGTTCAAATGCTTTGAAAGTCCTTCGGTTGTATCCGAAACAATGAGTCTGCCGTTGTTTATGATCATTACCGTATCACATACGGCACTGATCTCTGAAAGGATGTGAGAACTGAGAATTACCGTATGATCCTTTGCAAAACTCCTGATGAGATCACGTATTTCAATGATCTGAACAGGGTCAAGTCCCACGGTGGGTTCATCAAGGATCACGATCTCGGGCTTTGTTACAATGGCCTGTGCGATCCCGACTCTTTGCTTGTAACCCTTTGAAAGATGCTTGATAAGTCTTTCCGAAACGGAAGTCAGATCGGTTTTTTCCATTGCTTCCTTTACCGCCTCAGCTCTTTCCGTCTTGGAAGTCATACCCTTTAACTCGGCAACAAAGTCCAGATACTCTCTGACCTTCATTTCCGGATATACCGGCGGCTGCTCCGGAAGATAACCGATGCATTTTTTTGCCTTTCCCGGCTTACGTACCATATCATAACCGTTGATAAGTATCGTTCCCTCCGTCGGAGAAAGGTAGCCCGTTAAAATGTTCATGGTAGTTGACTTTCCCGCTCCGTTCGGTCCCAGGAAGCCCAATATCTGCCCCTTGTCCACGGTAAAGGAAAGATTGTCGACCGCGATATGATCATCATATCTTTTGGTCAGATTCCTCACTTCGATCAAATCTTTTTCCTCCTCTGAAAAATGCTGTTCTGATAATATAAGAAAGGTACGAAATCTTTTTGCATATTTTGTGAACAAATTGTGTTCAGATTTATTATTTTTTAATTATTTGATATTGCACAGGTTTTATATATTTGCTATAATCTTTTTGCATAGAATTTATACATACTATAACTTGAAATTATATCAGTCAGTTTCCTGTCATCAGCAACGAAACCCGAAGTACAAAGTTTCCGCAGCATGAACTGGACTGTTACCGGAGGCCCGAATTATGTCGGAAACACCATCGTTAACTTCATATCTGGTTTTTAACACAGTCGCTAAACGCGGCAATCTTTCCGCTGCCGCCAAGGAACTTTACATAAGCCAGCCTGCGGTAAGCCGAAGTCTGGCAAAGCTTGAGGAAGGACTATCAGTGAAACTTTTTATCAGAAATTCCAGAGGAGTCAGGCTCACGGACGAAGGAGCCATACTCTATGAACACACAAAAACCGCCTTTGATTCTTTGGCTCAGGCCCAAAAATGCATAGAACGGATCAACACCCTCGGCATCGGCACTCTTCGTATCGGGGCAAGTTCCTCACTGTGCCGTTTTCTGCTTATGCCCAAGCTCAAAGACTTTATTAAGCATTCGCCCAATGTGAATCCCAAGATCTCTTTGGGAACCAGCACCGAGATAATGTCCAAGGTCGAGAACGGTCTTCTGGATGTGGGGCTGATCAGTCGTCTCCCTTCAGTACACCGTCTTGAATATGCCGAGATCAAAAAACTTACGGACACCTTTGTCGCTTCCCCCGAATACGTCAAAAAACAGGAGGCCATGGGCATCAACTCCGATTCAAAAGAAATATTCGAAAAATCCGTGCTCTTCCTTCCTCAGGAAGGCAGTTACACAAGACATCACGTGGATGCGATCCTGGATTTCAATCAGGTCCTCCCGTCTTATATAACCGAAACCGACAATCCGGATTCCCTATGCCAGTTTGCTCTTTCCGGAGCCGGGATCGCCGCCGTTCCAAGGGAATTTGTCGAAAAGGACATTAAAAAAGGTCTTCTGAAAGAGCTTCCTCTTTCCCTCGGAGGCTCAAAAAGAAGTGTGGGTCTCTGCTATTCCAAGACCGCGCTTCAATCAAAAAACCTGATCTCATTTTTGGATTGTTACAATCGTTTGTAGGAAAGGAGCCGAGATGAAAGATTTTTTTGACGCCAATCTGTCTCTCAGGCAAAAAATCAGGCTGTACCGGTTGCTTTATACCTTGAGCAACATGAGCTTCAGGTATCTTTTGCCCGTTATATTCGGCATGCTGGCATTTGTCCTTATTGCTTTTGGCATCCTTATTCCCGAAAGCTTTTTCAGTTCAAAGGATCCGTCGGTAACAGAGCTCTATTATATGTTCACATCGGCCTCACTGCTGTGTTTCCTGCTTTTCTTCAGCCCCTATGTCAAAAAGATCATTACGAGCTACGGTCTTTTCGGCGACAAACACAAAAAATAGCATAAAAACACTCCGCACCATATGATACGGAGTTCTTTTTTTATATACAGCACAAAAATCCGCCGCTGCCGGTGCAGCATTGCATGCAAAGGCAATACAGGCATATGCGTCCCAGACCCGGAGACTCGCTGTAGCCTCCCTGTCTTCCCTCATACCATCTTCCCCCTGCCTCAAGCATCTCCACAAGATCCGCATATCTGCTTTCCGAGGGATTCAACCTGTACGCGTTTTTCGCATGAGTAAGCGCCGCAACATTGTTTCCCATGCCCGAATTTGCAAGAGCACTGTAGTAGTACCACTCTGCATCCCTGTCATCCACATCCACATTACTCAGTGTGTTCAGGGCCTCCTTGTATCTGCGGGCGGAAATGTAATTGGCCGCCGCTATGATATAGTTTGCACTATTATTGTAGGCATTTGTATTCCTGCGATCGTTAAAGCCTCCAAAACCGCCAAAGCCCCCAAAGCCACCGAAGCCAAAAGGATCATCGTCGTAGGCGGTCCGACCGTAGGTCTCCTTCTCATCATATCCTCCGGTGTAACCTCTCTCCCGGTCTTTTACGATCTGATGGTAAGCAGCCTGTATTTCTTTGAACTTTTCTTCTGCCCTGTCTTTGTCGGGATTGTTGATGTTCGCATCGGGGTGATACTTTCTGCACAGGTTTCTGTATTGTTTTTTAATATCATCCATATCGGCATTCTGCGAAACGCCGAGTATTTTATATGGGTCAGCCATCTTTTTTTGCCCCTTCGTTTTTCTTATTGATCCTGCTCCACATTCCCGAGTAAACTATGTTCCTCAGTATCCCAAGATTCTTGTCTATCGGCAAGGTCTCCAGTGTCCGGGCCGCTTCCGCAGCCATCATGGTAAGGATCTTCATTCCAGTGCTTTCAAGGTCGGTATTATTGATAACAAAAGGGTTGTAGCTTCCCGATTTTTTATCCTTGTCATAATCCTCATATGCATCCGCCAGATAAACATATTTTCCTATGAAAAAGCCCAGTTTCCTGAGTGTATCGCTCCATTCGTCTTCTCTGAAGGCATATATCTCGGCAAGCATCTCTCCGGTCAGACCGGCCGCTGTCTCTATGTTTTCCTCTCCTGCCTTTTCGACCTCATGCAGTTTTTCCACGTAATTTTTTACCGCTTCCGCCTGCCTCGGATAGACCTTTGCAAGCCTGTCCCTTTTTCGTTTGAGATAAAGCGCGCCCGCCTTTGCCCCGACATTCCGTGAGTCAAACCACTTGTCCTCAAGATTGCCGTATACAAGCAGAATGTTCATGTCCGCCGCATAAGCGGTTGCTTCCCCGATCACTGCCTCATGTGACCTTATCATATGAGGAGCGCATCTTTTCTGCACGGTTTCGCTTTCCAGATCATAAAGTCCGTCAAGGAGCATGGCAAGAAAAGTCATATCAAAGCTCAGGGAAAGCCTGCCTGCAGTACCGAGTCTCTTTCTCAGCGTCTGGCAGACTCCGCAGTAATATGCCCTGTAGCATTTAAATTCCTTAACCTTTAATTCATTTTCGTTAATGTTCACGTATCCGAACATAGGCTTCCCCCAAGCTTATTTTCTCTTCCCTGTATATCCCGTAAATACAGTGCCGCAGTTTCTGCAGGTTATCTCGATCTTTCCGTGGTGCTTCGGTACTTTGACTTTTTTCTTGCAGCCCGGGCAGGTAAAAAACCTGTAATTGCCGTCGGGTCCTTTTCCGAATATCCCCTTTACCGAATTCAGAAACATATAGTATTTGTAATTCTCTCTTGCTCTCTTGTCGCGTTTGACAGAAAAAATCCTGAAATACTCCAGTGCCAAAAGCAGCCATGAAACCACCAGCGTTCCCCTTCTTGCATATTCATTCGGAATGAAGGATGATGCCAGCATAACGATCAAAGCGACCACCAGGATAAATTTCCCCAGTCCGTCTATGCCATAACGTCCGTACATAAAACGGCGCATACCGTCCCCCATCCTCTTAAAGAATCCGTTTGCCCTCATAAAAAATCGCCTCCGTGTAAAATTCTATATCAAAAAAGAATAATACACAGCGACGCGAATTACAATAAACATTATAGTTAACATTATTAAATTTTTCTTACTAAAGGATATTGTAATTAAAGAGAAACACAGCCTTCGAAAATCTCAATGACATGATTGATCTGCTTTTCGGCTTCTTCCTTTCCGAGTGAAACGCCGATTTCTTCAGTCAGTTTTAAAGATACGCTTTTGAAATATCTCTCATCGGTAGATGTGACTTTTTTCCCGTTCAATGCTCTTGTCTGCTTACGTACACACAGAGTTTTCAAAAGTTCCATCCATTTTACACAGTCCAGTGAATAAATAGCTTCCTTGTATATGATCTCACACTGTTTCTCATTGTCGATCACATATTCATTCAAACTGTCAATTCCGTCCAGTACGTCCTTTACTTCTTCCGGTTTTAGGACAGGTCGGACTTTAGCCTTTTTATTGTCTGTAGGCAGGTAGATCATATTATTGCGGTTATTGATAGGCACCATAATATAATACTCCGTGTCGTTGTTCAGACCGGGCATCCCCTTAACAATGTCATCCACTCGACAGACACCGTTATTACCATATTGTACTAAATCGCCTTTCTTAAACACCTTTCACCATATTCCTTTCCAAGCCCCGAAGTTCTCCTAACGTATAATATACCACAAGATGTAAAAAATTGTAAGGTATGATTTTTTTTTAACAAAAATCATACCTGTAACAAAAGAACTCCGGAACCGATCTCCGGAGTTCTTTGTCATTCCATATGTACTATTACAAAAGATCCTGGTAGCCCTTGCGGTACAAATGTCTCGGTATACCGTCAACCATAATGGGTGCCACATCGCCCTGTATCAGAGGTCTGACGTAGGTAATGAAATCATTTGTAACATAGGTTCCGTCCTTTGTGATCCACTCTCTCGGAACCAGGCGCTCATCGTTTGCGATCTTGTGCACATCCTTAACCTCTGTTCCTGCCTGATAAGGATCGTCGGAAAGGCGCTGGATAACCACCATCTTGCCGCTGTCTCCTTCGTCTGCGGCCTTCATGGCAGCACCGCCCACCTCATAGGCCTCAAGGATGTCGATCCTCGATGCGCAATGACTTGCAGAACGCTGAAGCGTGGAAAGCTCAATAGCTCTTGTCTTACAGCCTATCTCGCGTGCGAGAACACTGCAGAGATAACGTGCGGTTCCCGTCAATTGCTTGTGTCCGAAAGCATCAACATATTCTGTGCTTTCATCCATTTCACATATGTATTTTCCCTCCGCTGTATGTATGCCCTCCGAAACGGCTATTACGACCGAAGCCTTTTTCGCAAGTAACGATTTTGCCTTTTCGATAAAGCTGGGGATGTCAAAGGGTAATTCGGGCAGATAAATAGCATCCGGGCCGTCACAGTCCTCTCCCTTTGCAAGAACGGAAGCCCCCGTAAGCCAGCCGGCGTTTCTTCCCATGATCTCGATCACAAGGATCTGTCCATGTTTGGTCTCAAGGCTCCATCCGTCACGGATGATCTCCTTAACGGAGGTTCCGATGTACTTTGCCGCCGAACCGTAACCGGGAGTGTGATCTGTAAGTGCAAGATCGTTGTCTATAGTTTTCGGGCATCCGACAAAACGGATGTCGGAACCTGATATGATGGCATAATCCGAAAGCTTCTTGATCGTATCCATGGAATCATTTCCGCCTATGTATATGAAACAATCCACGCTCAGATCGTCAAGTATCTGGAATATCTTTTCGTAAACCTCTTTGTTTTCGTTGATGGTCGGCAGCTTGTACCGGCATGTACCGAGATAGGCCGAAGGCGTTCTCTTAAGAAGCTCGGCATCAAGACCGGACTGAATGTGATCGGACAGATCAATGTACCTTCCTTCAAGCAGCCCCTGAACCCCGTGTAGCATACCGTATACCTTTTTGTAGCCTCTGTCTATGGCTGTTCTGAACACACCTGCCAAAGATGAATTGATTGCTGCCGTCGGTCCTCCCGACTGTCCGACAATAACATTACGTTTTTTCTTCTCCATACGTCCTCCGTCCTTCGCCTGCAGGGCGAGAAATTAGAAAATTCAAGTCAGCAAAATCATTTATTCTGACAATGTCTACTTTATCAAATTTACGCCGGAAATTCAACAAAAAATAAGCGGAAACCGTAATTTTCAACGGAATCCGCCTATTTTAATGTTGTGAGCCACGCGGGACTCGAACCCGCGACACCTTGATTAAAAGGCAAGGTTTAAAGTTCCGCGTAGCCTGTATATTTAAGGCTTTTTGTCAATTTTGAAGACACCTTTTGAAGACATCCGTTTCCTTTTCAATAAAAAGAGCCCCACTTCCTTGGGAAGAAGTGGGGAGAGGTAAAAACAATCATGGAGTCGTGTCAGCAAGTTTTTTGATAAAGCCACCTTTTACTTCCCAAGCGAATGAGAAGCTCCAAAGCATCACGGTCTCATTGACAATAGTCATCCAGCCGATGCCGATGATGGATGTGACGACCTGAACCGCCATTGCTGCGATTATGATCCAGGAGCACATCCGATATATGAGATTTCTTTTCTGCTTTCCGGTGGTCTTCAGTGCCGCGTCCGTCTTCGTAAATCTCCAGCCTATCATGTATGCGAAGGATCCGAAGAGCAGAGCTGCACAAATGCAATGGAGAATATGACTGACAGACGTCGGGAGATTCAAGAGGCCCGTTGTCGGTCCCGCTGCCGTCGTGTTGCAAGGGAACAGCAGTATCCCGAATGCCATCGCAGCCGAGAATTTACATGTCGCCCGGTCGCCTATGTCATAACCTAAATACGTGATCAGGAAGCAGCCGAACGTGTAGAGCGTCCCGACCATGAAGTCACGGGAAGTGGCATAGTACTGAGCCGATATGCTGTACCAAAAGTCCTCAGCGTTTCTGTCACCGCCTATAAATCCGAGGATAGTGGTCAGCGGGAGCAGGAAGCCCATGAGTCCGAGCATACGTCTCTGAAAGTTCATCGTCTTTTTATCGTGTCGCATCAGTTATCTCCTTTCTGCTTGTCATACATATCCATCCTGTGATGGGCTGACTTTGTAGACTGCTCTACTGCGACTATTCTTTCCCTAAACTCATTCATATCTGATCTGATTGAAAGAATGTCCTTCTTTAAGTCACCCATTGAGGTCGAAAAGTCATTTTTCAAGTCCTTCATATTGTCCTGAAGACTCTCCAACTTAACGGCAACAGTAGTCATAGCCATAGTATCGGCTTTCGTGTCTGCTTTGTTATTCTTCTTGAAATTACTTACCGCATTGATGATGGAAAGGATAACTCCGATGATTGCGATAAGTAAGGTTATCGTAATGGTGGTGTCTCCGGTCATTATCTCTCTCCTTCAGGTATATAATCTGCGTGTCCGTGTAATATCAGCTTTGCATCGATGGCGGCTTTGTGACGA
>JAEEYF010000040.1 GCA_016291655.1 Lachnospiraceae bacterium
GAATTATATTTATATTTCAGAATAATTTAGAAAGACATCTCGGAAGATAAAGCACGAATGTCATAAAAAGGAATCATAATGAAAAGTACATATAAAACCAAAGCGAGAGAAGTAATAATATCATACTTAAAGAAACACCCGGAGCAGAGGCTTACGGCGAGAGAAATCTATGAAGCTGTATGTAACAGTGAAGTAGAAGTTAACCGGACGACGATATATCGTAATCTGGATCGTTTATGTGAAACCGGTGAGCTCATGAGGTTCAAGGAGCCGAACAGGGATGCGTGGTATTATCAGTATTCGGCTGAGCATGATCACTGTGACAAGCATATGCATGCACAATGCAGTGTGTGTGGTAAAGTTTTTCATTTGGACAAACCCTTTGTAGAGGCATTCAATGCCGGTATGTTGGAAGAATACGGGATTGATATCAGTCCTGTCGACACCATCATTCTTGGTAAATGCAGCAAATGCAGACGTATTAAGAAATAATAATTTGCAACATGTTTGCAAATTATATTGACAAGATTGCAACCGGTGCATATAATATGCAACTGTGTTGCAATTTTTGTTATAAGGGAGGTTAAATATGTCAACAAGAGAAGTACCTATCGTGATCATAACCGGGTATCTCGGCTCAGGAAAGACCACGTTAATGCAGAATATTTTAAAACAGGAAAAGCGCAAGATCGCACTTATCGTCAATGATATGGGAAGTATCAATATCGATGCTTCCATCCTTAATAAGACCGGGAATCAGGTCGCACAGGTTGAGATGGTGGAGATGCAGAACGGATGCATCTGCTGCACCTTACGTGATGAATTTATGGCAGAGATTGAAAGACTGTCGGCAGACAAGAGTATCGAAGCCGTGTTTGTGGAAGCGTCCGGCATCAGTGAACCGTCATCCATAGCCGGGGCATTCCTTAATTATGAGGAAATGACTGAGGATACCCGAGTTTATCTTAAGTCAGTCGTATCCGTTGTTGACGTGGACAGGATCTACAGGGAGTTCCTTCATAACCTGACTTCCGACGAAGAAACCGAAGACGGCGATGTAATTAATCTCATCATGGATCAGATCGAGTTTTGCAATCTGATGATACTTAATAAAACAGACCTTCTTTCCAAGGAACAGCTTAAGGAGGTAAAAGAAGGACTGCGATCCCTCCAGCAGGAAGCGGAAATGATAGAATGCGTAAACGGAAATGTCGATCTCGAAGTGCTCCTTAACAGAGAAGATTTCGATTTTGATGAGGTGGAGGCTTACAGTGCGGTCCAAAGGGCACTCAATAACTGTGAGCATGAAGATGAGAAAGCCTGCGTGGATGAATATGGTATTTCTTCTTTTGTATTTGAGGAGAGAAAACCTTTTAATCGTGACGCATTTGATAAACTCGTTGAAGAATATCCGGAAGCGCTCATCCGCAGCAAGGGGTATATCTGGTTTTCAGATGATTGGAAGCATGTGCAGCTGTTTGAGCAGGCAGGAAGAAACGCTTCCGTAACGGAGCTTTCCGAGTGGGTATCAGCCTGGCCAAAAGAAGAACTTGATAAAGCATTATGTGATTTCCCCGATATCAAAGATGATTGGGACGAAACGTACGGAGACAGATGCAATCAGGTTGTCTTCATAGGAAAAGGATATGAAAAATCCGAGATTGTAAAGCTGTTGTATGATTGTATAGAGAAAGCCGGGTGAGAAAAATGGGGCGTATAAAAGGATAAGTTTTTTTCACAGGTATGGAATCCACTTCATGAAGAAAAAGAGCTTCGTGAGTATCCCAAAATGGTCCCAGAACTGGATATTTAACTGTTTCTGAAGGGGATGCGAATTCTGGTTACTATAGATGACGTAACAAAGAGCAAAGATGTTATAAGTTTTGCGTGTGCATTTCAGGATCTTGTTGGGAGGAGAATGCAGCTTTATTTGCTTATGACGGGTTTGTACGAAAATATCTACAATCTTCAGAGGGATAAGCGGTGTTCGTTTCTTATGCGCGCTGAAAAAGTGAATATTGGACCGCTTAGCCTTATCGGAATGAAAAATCAGTATATGCAGACTTTCCGGTGTAGTGAGAAAGAAGCATTTAAGATGGCTGCTTTTACGAAAGGGTATTCTTATGCGTTTCAAGCGTTAGGTTATATTATGTGGGATAAGGATTGCTCATTAGAAGAGGCAATTCCGGCTTTTGATGAAAAGATGGCAGGTTATTGTTATGAGAAAGTTTGGGATGATCTTTCTGAAAAAGAGAAGGAGATAATATCGCTTCTTGCAGAAAACGGAGAGATGAAAACAAGGGATATTATTGCCAAGATCGGTTCTACAGATAGGACTTTTTCTGTACAAAGAGACAGATTGGAAAAAAAGGTGTTATAGATGGCTCCAATCATGGAATTTTGAGACTTGCTTTACCAAGATTTGAAGAGTTTGTAAAGATGATGATGCTCTGATATTAGAAATACCATTCAGTTGATAATGATCACTACGAATGGTGTTATAGTTCAAGTTGTGTCGGGCTTTGGCCGGCTGACAGGTCTTACTTTTACAATTTCTTGAATAATTCTGCATAAAAACTTAATTAGATTTAATTGTCAGAAAATGATATACTAAATTAAAACAATTTCACTCACATAAAGGAGAGCTGCCGTATGATGAAGAAAAGTATATCGATAATGATCTGTCTGACACTCTTAATAGCAATCAGCGGGTGTTCAAAAGAAGGTAAGGTGATCACGCAGACGGGTACTGACGCAGAGCCTACCAAAGCGCCGGATTCAAAGCTTGACGATAAAAAGAATAATGCGCCGGTTTACGCCGATACTTATTCGGAAAAGCAGCTTTTTAAGGTGGAATGTCTGAACAGTTATCCGACAAAATGGGATGATGAGGATGGACTGTATATATACTCGGAGGTTGAAGGGAGCATTCCGTATCTGCTCATTTACAGGTGTATAGATATGCCGATAGATGCCGGCCAGTTTGTGGAGGAATCCGTTGTACCTTTCACGCAGGAAGATTATGCGGAGCAGAATCTGAAGATGGAGCCGGTCGTTACGGCAAAAGTGAGCGGCAAGGAGCTTATCTGCGTGGAATACAGTTATGACGTAGGTGAATACAGAGTTACTGCGAAAAGGCTATTTCTTCAGTATAATAATGATATTGTAAATTTCACCGTGAAATATCTGGACGATGATCAAAAGGAAGCACTGGATGAAATGCTTGAAAGGGCTGTAGCTTCATATATAACGGTTACAAAGGCTCAGATCAGTGCAAGTAAGGTAGTGGTTGAACCCGGAGCCGACTACAAGGTAGTGCCGGCCGAGGCTACGCAGGTGAAGTACACAAGTTATACCGATGATAACAATTATTTCACAATGGATATTCCGGAAGGGTGGGAAGTCTTTATCGGGATCAAGCCCAACTACGAATTTGATATCATCAGTTATGGCATAGAGGTGAGAGACCCTGATGTTCCGGAAAGGATGATGTATTTAAATCTCAACACGACGGGTATCGTGAAGTCACAGGAGGCTCACGAATGGTATGTAAAAAACTACGGTGCTGACTATCCAATGTCGAAAACTCCCGTGGTAAGCGATCTTACAACCAAAGGGTATTTTGAAGGAGTTGCCGAATGGTATGGCTATTCGAACCTTAAGATCCTTGAAGATATGGATAAAGTGGTGGTGTTTGAAGCTGATTCCGCGAAAGGCAGGAAAGTTGAATGCGTTGCAACAGCCGATGTTACGGAAATGAAGTACAACGTAAACTCCAATGTGTACAACATATTCTCACCGCAGATCGATGCGGGATGGCTTACGGTTTACAATATTGTTATGGAAGCCGCTCCGGCTGGGGAATTCTATGACTGGCAGCCTGTGCTGGATTATTGTCTTGGAACCATCAAGTTTACGGATAAATACATGGCAGACAGAAATGCAATGTGGAAGAAGGTCATGGGTACGGCAGCGAGCACAATGCAGACAGCAAACGAGATCAGCGGGATCATCATGGATGCCTGGGAAGAGAGCAGCCATTCCTATGATGTGATATCTCAGAAGAACAGCGATGCCACTCTGGGCTACGAACGTGTTTATGACAACGAGACGGGAAGCTACCTGAAAGCAGAGCTTGGTTTCTCCGACTGGTATAGCGGTGAGAGATATACTCCCGTTACTTCGGATGCGGCTTACACGGAACCCATTTCCGGAATCATATACAAAGCGGACTAATGAACAGGCGGACCGATAGGGCGACTTTATTATAAAAGTTTCTCTATCGGCCTTTTTATTTTTCGTTGCATTGTTTCCTGATCCGTTGTATATTTTAACAATATGCGTTTAGCATTTGAAAACGCAGACCGGATCATGAAAAAGGATACTCATTTTGGTGGGAAGAAAGAGAATAATCTTATGCTGATTAAGGGGGAATCTAATGAAGAATTACGAAGGAAACCATTTCAGTTTTTATTATGAGGAGGAAGACTCGGATTTTATGCGCTCCGCCATTGATGTGGCTGAAGGATCGTATGATGAGATCACGAAAGAATTTGAGATCGAGCCGGAGCGGGAACTTTTTGAGGTCTTCATCTGCCCTGACGTGAGATCATATATCAAAAACACCGATAAAACGGAAGAAAGCTATGAATCCTGGATGGTGGGAAATGCCGATTATGAGAAAAGGAGATTGTGTATTCTTTCACCCCGTGTTTCCGGCAGATCGGTTGAGGAGATGCTTTCGATAGTCAGACATGAGGTCGTTCATATCGTTTTCGATAAGGTGGCCGCAAAATCACCGGATGATATTTCACCGCTGATAGCCGAGGGTGGAGCGGTCTACCTTGCTGAACAGATTAATCTTGATCATATTGACAGGAATAGCAGACCGGATGTGATGAAGCTGAGCGACGAGGATTATTTCTATGATAATGATGGCTATAATTACTCGGGAGTTTACATCGGGTACATCATTCGAAAATACGGAAGAGAGGCATACAGGAACATTTATTCGGAGAAAGAGCCTCTCGAGAAGTATGTTTACCCCGGCTTCGAAGAGGATGCCATAGAGTCCTTTATGAAATGCCAAGGTTAAAATAGGATGGCAGGCATATGTCTGCTATATGTGTAATTATACCCAATTGATTTTTTATAATTTTATTTTTACTTTGATGCATCATGTGATATTATATAATAATACAGAGGATTTTGACATCGTGTTACAGAACGCTGCATAATCGATCATCATTCCATTCGTTGGGGGTACACTATGAAAGGACTTAATAACAGAAAAGCTACTATTTCATTGAGCATCCTGACATTTTTTGCGATTTTTTTGTCAGCTGTGCCGCCTATTGTTTCAGCCAGAGGTTTTTCGATCAACCTTGGAAGCTACATTCTGGGTGCTGCTCAGATGTCCGGAGTTGCAACCAATATCAGGCTCATTCTTCTTGTGGTTATTGTTCTGGTCGGAAAGAAATTAGGTATGATCATTTCATCCCTGATAGTGATCCTGAGTTCCATACCGGCCATCCCACAGATGATATTTACCGGAAACTATGATTCTTTGCCGGGCATTGCAGGATCTGTTTGCGCGGTGGTCATTCTTTACATTCTGTATGACTTCATAAAGAACATTAACATATACAATAAAATGCTGCATATGCTCTCTCAACAGGATCCTCTGACGGGAATGCACAACCTTACGGCGGTCAGAGATGATATCGATAAGAGGATAAAAGCGGGAGAGGAATTCTATGTTTCCTTCCTTTATATTGAAAATTTCGGAGCCATTAACGATATGATGGGCAGAGATTTCGGTAATACCGTTCTTAAGACTATTGCCGGCAGATTGATCGGCAATACCGTTGAAGGAGAGTACGGCGGAAAGAACGGCGATTCGGAATTCGTTCTGGTCATTGATGCAAGCGGTGAAAAGAAAGATCCCGTTGTTGAAAGAAATGAGGTTGAAGCAAGGTTTAAACAGTTCATGAAGCAGTTCAAAAGACCTCTCATCATCGATAATACAGAGATCACTCTTGAACCGAGAGCAGCCGTTGTAAGATACCCCGATGACGGCAGCAATATCAATGAGCTTTACAGACATCTTGATGATACCATTGCTCATTACAGAAACGTAAGCAATATGGATTTTGCATTCTATGATGCTTCGATCACGAATGAACTTACAGAGAACAGCAAGATCGAGGACAGGTTGTTCAGAGCCTTAAGCACCGATGAACTTCGTCTTGTTTTCCAGCCGCAGTTCGATCTGAAGACCGGAAAACTTCGCGGCTTTGAAACGCTCAGCCGTTTGAACGATCAGGACGGAAAGCCTATCAGACCTGATAAGTTTATCGCGGTTGCCGAAAAGAGTAATCTGATCTACCGTATTGACAACTGGGTTTTGCTTCATGCAATCACCACATTCAGAGATGCGGTAAAGGAAAACCCCGAGCTTATTGTTTCGATCAACATCAGTGCAAATCATTTCCAGAAACCGGGCTATGCGGATTACGTGCTCAGAACTCTCAAAGAAAATGATTTTCCGAATGAGAATCTTGAGATCGAGATAACCGAGACAGTGTTTGCAGCTGCGATCGACATCGTAAAGGAAGCGCTGGATAAGCTGAGAGATAACAAGGTAAAGGTCGCACTGGATGATTTCGGAACCGGATATGCATCGCTTTCGTATCTGTCCCAGCTGCCGGTTAACCTATTGAAGATCGATAAGACCTTCATTGATAAAATGAACAACAGTGATATGGATAATGACTTCATCAAATTGATCATCTCGATGGGACATGTCCTCCATACCGAAGTTCTTGCGGAAGGCGTCGAAGACGAAGCTGAAAAGGTCGCACTTCAGGAGTGGGGCTGCGATATGGTTCAGGGTTATCTTACCGGAAAGCCCATGGATTTTGAAAATGCATTGGAAGTTATCAAGAATAATAAGGGTTCCGTATGACGGAGCCCTTTTTTACGGATAATAAAACAGATCACGGAGTACTATGAAAAGCATATATCTCGCACCCATGGAGGGTGTTACGACACACATATATCGAAGGATCTTTAATAAATACTACAAAGGCCCGGGGAAATTTTTTACGCCGTTTCTTTCGCCCAATCAGACAAAAAGCTTTCAAATGAAGGAACTCGAGGAGATAGACAACGAGAAAAATGCCGGTATGACAACGGTTCCCCAGCTTCTGTGCAGTAATGCCGAGCATTTTATTTGGGCATGTAAGGAAATTACCGCGAGAGGGTACAAGGAAGTGAATTTTAACCTGGGTTGCCCCTCCAACACGGTGGTGACCAAGAAAAAAGGCAGCGGGTTTCTTTTTTACCCCGATGAGCTGGATGCTTTTTTTGATGCTGTTTTTACGGGCATAGAGGGACTGAACGTGAGCATATCCGTGAAGACAAGGCTGGGAAAGCATGATCCTAAAGAGTTTGTGAGAATACTGGAGATCTATAACAAGTACCCCTTAAAAGAACTGATCGTACACCCAAGGATCCAAAAAGATTTTTATAAAGGGGAGATCAGAAGAGAATGGCTGGATCATGCATATGAGAACTCGAAAAATCCGATATGTATTAACGGGGATATATATACACGTGAGGATGTAAAGAATACGGAGGAAAGATATCCCGATGCAGAAGCTTTGATGCTGGGCAGAGGCCTGATCGCAAGACCTTATCTTTTTGATGAGGGAGATGTGCTTAAGGATAGGGAGCGGTTCAAGGCGTTTAACGCGGAACTTTTGGATGAGTATTGCAAAAGAATGAGCGGAGATTTCAGCATTCTCTGTAAACTTAAGGAACTGTGGTTCTACATGCTTCCGCCGCTGAATGCGGGAAAGGAAGCGGAGAAACGCCTGAAAAAGACTACAAAGGTTTCGGAATACAGATGTATTGTAAATGAGATCATCGAGAGCGTTGCTCTCGATGATCGTTGAGTTTGTTTCTCCGTTTATATTGAGTAAAACACTCTTATTTTATTCTCTGATTCTATCATATACGGTTGGGTATTGCAAAAAAATACATCGCTTCGACAGCGTTCGGTGAAGAGAGCTTAAACAAAAAGAGAGAGGCATATGACTGAAAAAACGTGTATTGAAATAAGAAAAATTGCGTTGATTTTTTTATAGATTATGTTATTATTATAAGGACATTTACCTAATAGAAAGGTTAAATTCGGTTAAATTCAAGTTAAATTACACCTAACAGGAGGAAGTCATGCAATACGGTTATTTTGATGAGGAGAAAAGAGAATATGTGATCACCAGGCCGGATACACCCGCACCCTGGGCAAATTACCTCGGAAGCCCCGCTTACGGAGCTATAATTTCAAATAATGCCGGAGGTTACTCTTTCGAAAAGAGCGGAGCCAACGGAAGGATCATTCGCTACATCTTTAATCAGTTTGACCGTCCGGGCAGATACATTTACCTTCGCGACAACGATACGAAGGATTTCTGGTCCGCAAGCTGGCAGCCTGTCGGAAAACCTCTTGATACATATAAGAGCGAATGCAGACACGGGACGGGCTACACCGACATCAGAGCGGAATATGCCGGGATCTCCAGTTCTGCCCTGTATTACGTACCTGAGAACAAGACCTATGAGGTTTGGAGACTCAGGGTTAAGAACAACGACAGCAAAGCAAGAAAACTGTCCGTTTTCGGATATTGCGAATTCACCAACGAGTGTAATTACGAGCAGGATCTCGTAAACCTTCAATATACTCAATTCATTACAAAGACTTTCTTCATGGAAGACAAGATCGTTCAGTGCATAAACGAGCATATGTCCGGCGGTCCCTTTAACGGCGATCCCATGAAAACACGTTTCTTCGGACTTGCGGGAAGTGCCGTTACGAGCTACTGCGGTGACAAGGAGAGCTTCATCGGAAACTACCATGATTACGGTAATCCGGTGGCTGTTGAAGAAGGAAAGTGTTCCGATGTTCTTAACTACAATTCCAACGGATGCGGCGCTCTTTCAACTGACATTGTTCTTCAGCCCGGTGAGGAGAAGGAGATCGCTTTCGTGCTCGGTATGAAACTGATCCCCGAAGCCGAGAAGATCATGTCAAACTATAAGGATGTAAAGAGTACCGTAGAGCGTGAGGTTAAGGAACTGATCACAAGATGGCATTCCGAACTCGATCATCTCAAGGTTAAGACTCCTTCCGAGACTTTCAACGAGATGGTAAACACATGGAACGCATATCAGTGCTTCATGACCTTCACCTGGTCAAGAGCCGCAAGCTTCATCTATTGCGGTCAGCGTAACGGATACGGCTATCGTGATACCGTTCAGGATATTCAGGGCGTCATCCATCTTGATCCCGAAATGGCCAAAAAGCAGATCACTTTCATGCTTTCTGCCCAGGTGGACAACGGCGGCGGACTTCCTTTGGTGAAATACAACCACAATGCGGGACATGAGGATACTCCCGATGACGAGAGCTATGTCAGAGAGACGGGACATCCCGCTTACAGAGCGGATGATGCTCTGTGGCTTTTCCCGACCGTTTTCAAGTACATTGCGGAGTCGGGAGATCTGGCTTACATAGATACTGTCATCCCTTATGCAAACAAGGATGAGGGAACGGTTTACGACCACCTGAAGAGAGCCATCAACTTCTCCATGGAGCGTCTCGGACCTCACGGACTTCCCGCCGGTCTTCACGCCGACTGGAATGACTGCCTGAGACTCGGCAAGAAGGGCGAATCCAGCTTTGTGGCTTTGCAGCTTTACTATGCCTTCACTGTCATCAGAAAGTTTGCGGAATTCAAAAAGGACAGCGAGTACATCGCTTACATCGATAAGACACAAAAGGAGATCGGAGACAAGATACTGAAATACTGGTGGGAGGACGACAGATTCCTCCGCGGTTTCAAGGAGGACGGCACTTTGATCGGAAGCAAGAAGGACCCTGAGGCCAACATGTGGCTCAATCCTCAGTCATGGGCCGTAATTTCCGGACTCGCAACAAAGGATCAGGCTGAAAAGGCTCTCGAATCCGTTCACAGAGAACTCAATACAAAGTACGGCGCAAGGGTAATGGCTCCTTCCTATAAAGAGCATGCTTTTGACGGCGCTCTTGCATTGCTTTTCAACCGTTCCACTAAGGAAAACGGCGGTATCTTCTCTCAGCCTCAGGGCTGGATCATTCTGGCGGAAGCCCTTATGGGACACGGAAATCGTGCCTTTGAGTACTTCTCGGAGAGCTCGCCCGCAAACATGAACGACAAGGCAGAGATCAGAAAGCTCGAACCCTATTGCCACGGTCAGTTCACGGAATCCGTCGATTCTCCTTTCGAGGGAAGATCCCATGTACATTGGCTCACAGGTACGGCTTCGACGGTCATGGTCGGCTGTGTGGAGGGCATATTGGGACTGCGCCCGGATTTCAACGGCATTAAGCTTTCTCCTTCGGTACCTTCGGACTGGAAGGAATTCGAAGTGGAAAAGGATTTCAGAGGCAAGCATCTGTCCATCAGATATGTCAACAACAACGGTTCCGAATCCGGCGTTAAAAAGATCGTTCTTAACGGAGAGGAGATCGACGGCGATTATATCCCCGCTTCAAAGCTTAAGGCGCAGAATACCGTTATATGCGAGATGTGATCGCTCCGGTTTTGAGTAAAGGCGGTAACGATTAGCTTTACTGATGATTCGCATTAAAATTTTAAAATTGATTAAATCAAAAAACAATGCTACTCTTTAAAAGGGCAGCATTGTTTTGTTTTATGCCTAAAAAATTTATGGAGGACCACCATGAAAAGCGTATCATTGAATGATTATCTTCAGAGCAACACTTATCCCGGAAGAGGAATCCTTATCGGACGTTCGGAGGATGGTAAGTCGGCTGTAACAGCCTATTTTATCATGGGAAGAAGCGTGAATTCACGTAACCGTATTTTTGTGACGGAGGGAGACGGCATCAGAACAGAGGCTTTCGACCCGTCGAAAATGGTTGATCCCAGCCTTATTATCTACAGACCCGTTCGTGTTCTCGGAAACAAGACGATCGTTACAAACGGCGATCAGACAGACACGATCTATGAACTCATGGACAAGCAGCTTACTTTTGAACAGGCACTTCGTACCAGAGAATTTGAGCCGGACGCACCCAACTACACTCCCAGGATTTCCGGTATCATGCATGTTGAGAACGGTAATTTCAATTTCGCTCTTTCCATATTAAAGAGTAATGACGGTGATGCAAGCACATGCAATCGTTTCACCTTTGCATACAATGCACCCGCGGCTGGAGAGGGACGTATCATCCACACTTACATGGGCGACGGAGATCCGCTTCCCAGCTTTACCGGAGAACCCGTTAAAACAGCTGTTAAGGGTGATATTGACGAATTCACCGGGAATGTATGGAATTCATTGAATGAAGATAACAAGGTATCGCTTTTCGTCAGATATATAGATATTGAAACCGAAAAGACCGAAACAAGGATCGTGAACAAGAATAAATAACAAATTGTCAAATGAAACGGCAAAAAATGTTTAATAAGGAGATCATAATGAAAGAATTGGAATTGAAATACGGCTGCAACCCCAATCAGAAGCCTTCTAAAATATGCATGAACGAGGGAGAACTTCCCATTAAGGTCCTGAACGGCAGACCCGGTTACATCAACCTGCTGGATGCTTTTAACGGCTGGCAGCTGGTTTCTGAACTCAAGAGAGCAACAGGTCTTCCCTCGGCTACATCCTTCAAGCATGTTTCACCTGCAGGCGCTGCCGTGGGCAAGGAACTCAATGATGTTGAAAAGCAGATCTACTGGGTGAACGAGTTTAAGACACTTTCCCCTCTCGCATCCGCATATGCCCGTGCAAGAGGAGCGGACAGAATGTCCAGCTTCGGCGATTTCATTTCTCTTTCCGATGTTTGTGACGTGGACACCGCTATGCTTGTAAAGAGAGAGGTTTCCGACGGTATCATTGCTCCCGGATATGAGCCGGAGGCCCTTGAGATCCTTAAGGCGAAGAAAAAGGGAAATTATTGTGTTATCGAGATCGATCCTTCCTACAGACCCGCTCCCGTTGAACACAAAGAGGTTTTCGGTATTACTTTCGAGCAGGGAAGAAACGAACTTGTGATCGATGAAAATATGCTTACAAACATAGTTTCCGACAACAAAGAACTTCCCGAGGAAGCTAAAATTGATTTGATCATTTCGCTCATTACGTTAAAATATACTCAGTCCAACTCGGTTTGCTATGCAAAGGGCGGACAGGCGATCGGCATCGGCGCAGGACAGCAGTCCAGGATCCATTGCACACGACTTGCCGGTCAGAAGGCGGACAACTGGTGGCTCCGTCAGTCGCCCAAGGTTTTGGACCTCAAGTTCAGAGATGACATAGGAAGAGCTGACAGAGACAATGCTATCGATCTTTACATCGGCGACGAGTGTGAGGATGTGCTTGCTGACGGAAAATGGCAGAACATCTTTAAGGAGAGACCCGAGGAATTTACAAGAGAGGAGAAAAAAGCCTGGATCAAAAAGAATACCGGTGTTTCGCTTGGTTCGGATGCTTTCTTCCCCTTCGGCGACAACATCGAAAGAGCATACAAGTCAGGTGTTTGCTACATAGCAGAACCCGGCGGATCTGTTCGTGACGACAATGTCATCAAGGCTTGCAACGATCACAATATGACCATGTGCTTCACGGGTATCAGGCTTTTCCATCATTGATATGACCGAAACAAACGATAAATACCGGGATATCATAAACCTTCCCCATCATGTTTCGAAAGAAAGAAAACATATGTCCTTATATGACAGAGCGGCTCAATTTGCACCGTTTGCCGCGCTTACCGGATTTGATGAAGACATCGAAGAAGAGGAGAGGATAACGGACAGCAGGATCGAGGCGGCGGAGGATGAACTTGTAAGACTGAACGAGCGGTTCTCGGATTTTCTTTCAAGATTAAACGATCAACCGGAGGTTGTCATCAATGTTTTTGAACCTGATGACAAAAAGGAAGGCGGAAAAGTGAAAGAAGTGCGCGGCCGGATAAAAAGATTCGATGACCGTGAAAGAATGCTCTGTTTCACTGATGGCAGAAGGGTTTCACTTGATGATATAACCGATATAAAAGACGACTTTGATCTGTAATTGCGCAGTTTCGCACACAATTTAAAAAATCTCAACCCGAATTTAGCAATAATTTCGGGTTGATTTTTTTGGTTAATCTATGCTATAATTTTGTAACATTAATTGTCGAATGTCTTGGAAATACTGATAGCTAATCGATTAACCAAAAAGCTGTTTTCAAGGATCGTACAGCAAAGGAAAGGTCTTTTTATGGTTACTTTAAAGGACGTGGCGGAGAGGTGCAACGTGACAACCGCTACCGTGTCAAACATAATCAACGGTAAATCCAAGGCGAGTGCAGAAACCAGGGACAGGGTGCTTGCAACCATCAAGGAATTGGGCTATCAGCCCAATGTCATTGCAAGAGGTTTAAGAGGCAAGAAAACCGGAACTATCGGTATAATAGTAGAAGACATCACTCTTTTCGACGCACCCAAGATCATAGTAAGTATAATGAACTACTGTGCAGATCACGGGTATCACGCCGTCATCGAAAACATGCGTTATTATATGAGACCGAATATCACCAGGTCTGCGGAAGAAAAGATGAAGTACAAGAACGATCTTTCGGACGCCTTTGCGAAAATGAGGGCAATGCGGGCGGACGGCCTGATCTTCATAGCCTCTCATGCGAGAATTGTCGAGGAGGTCCCCGAAGAACCCGGCTTCCCCGTGGTCATGGTATATGCCTACATCAACAACCCCGATATACCGGTTTATGTTTTGGATGATGAGGACAGCAGCTACAAGGCTGTGAAGTATCTTATCGATAAGGGGCACAGAAAGATCGCGGTCATAGCGGGAGCCAACGACAACCTTCATTCCCAGAAAAGGATAATGAGCTATCAAAAAGCATTGTTTGACGCGGGCATACCTTTTAACCCGGAATTGATCTATTCAAACAGATGGAACAGAGAATGCGGCTATGAAGGGATCAGGGAACTGATCAAAAAGGGCGTTACCGCCGTTTATTGCCTTAACGATGAGATGGCGGGCGGTGTATATGACTATGCGAGAGAGGTGGGTTTGAACATCCCCGGCGACCTTTCGGTGGTTGGACACGATAACCGTGAGATTGCAAGTTATTTCAGCCCGAAGCTTACAACCATAGATCTTCCGCTTTATGAAATGGGATTCAGATCCGCAAGAAGGATCGTGGACATGATCGAAGGAAAACAGCCCGAAGAGGGCTATGAGACAGTCATGAAATGCAGTCTGATCGAGCGCGGATCTGCTGCAGAAATATGATTTATAAAGAACAGATAAAAAAATGGCAATGTTTGGTTACTCAAATGTTGCCATTTTTTAATTCAATTCTGAAAGATTTTAAAATTTCCTAATGTTAAAATTTTAACCTTGCGAAACAGGAAATTGTGCAAGATGCACAAAACTACACCTTGCTTTTTGGATAGTATGGACAAAAGGGACAACAAAATTAAAATGCGTATTGACAAATTGCACAAGATACGTATATAATCCAATCAAAGGTTAACCGATTAACCAAAAGCAATATTCGAGAAGAATTAAGAATTTATGATTATAAAAAAGCTATAAATGAGAAGACAGGAATGAACACATTATGAGCAGAACCACGGAGACAACCGAAAACATTGCAAAAAAGCCCTTTAATAAGGCGCTTATCATCGTACCGTCAATCTTGGCAGTTATTATTCTTTTAATCGTTATCGCCAAGGTTACCGATCAAAAAGATTACAGCAAAAAGTACGAGGGCATCGATCTGTCGCTTGACGTTGAAGGTACAGGCAGAGAAGACTCTTACACAAGATATCTGGAGAAGCATGTTAACGGCGCGGAACCCGTTCTCCCGAACGGATACTTAAAAGTTGATGTCAGCGATTATTTTGAGGGGAACGGTGTGGAAGTACTTGATTCTTTCGAAGGAAGAGAGAATGTTCTTCTTACGGGAAATGACTCCATGGTCACGTGGAAGGTTAATGTTCCCGAAAGCGGTTTCTATAATCTGAAGATGGATTATTACGCCACCGAGTCCAGAGGAGTCATGATAGAACGTGGCGTTTATATTAACGGCAAGCTTCCTTTCAGCGATGCGGGCAATATGCTTTTTACCAGAATATGGAAAGACGGCGGCGAAAAGCGTGTGGACAATCAGGGCAACGAGATCAGGCCCACACAGATAGAAGTTTTCGACTGGCAGACCGGTTACTTCAGAGATGATATGGGTTACATTACGGAGCCCTACAAGTTCTGGCTTGAAAAAGGAGAACAGACCATCGGCATAGAAGCCGTTAACGAGCCGATCGTTATTTCGAGCCTGTATATCACCACGGTGGATCACGGAATGGATTATTCGGTTTATGAGGCTGCAAACAGCGGCAAGACCGACAATGCTTCCGGCAAGAACATTGAACTGAAGATACAGGGTGAAGATTCCACGTTACGTTCGGAAGCTTCCCTTTATGCAAAATATGACAGAGCATCCGCAACCACTCAGCCCTACAGCGTAATGAACACGATACTCAATTACATCGGAGGAGATCCCTGGAGAACATCGAGCCAGTGGATAGAGTGGGATACGGAGATCCCGGAGGACGGCTTCTACAACATCACCGTCAAGGGACGTCAAAACTATGCGCGTGGTCAGGTTTCGGTAAGAAGCCTTTACATTGACGGTGAGATACCTTTCAATGAAGCGAAGATCATTGAATTCGATTACGGAAATGACTGGAACGTTAAAACCCTTGCCGATGAGAACGGCGATCCTTACAAGTTCTATCTGACGGCGGGCAAGCATACGATCCGTCTTGAAGCTACATTGGGCAAGGCCGGTGCTATTCTCGAGGAACTTGAGGATTCCGTATACAGATTGAATCAGATATACAGAAAAGTGCTGATCTACACAGGCGCGAATCCCGACAAGTACAGAGATTACAATATCCAAATGTACTATCCCGAAGTTATCGAGGCTATGGACCTTGAGGCAAAGAGACTGTATAAGATCATTGACGATACGGTTGCCTACACCGGGCAGAAGGCCGACAAGATAGGTACAGCCGTTACGGTAGCAGCTCAGCTTGAGAGATTCGTTGAAAAGCCTTTCAAGATCGCCTCCGAGTTCATTTCCTTCAGAGACAACATCACTTCGATGGGTACTGCCATCCTGTCCATGAGTGAAACAAAACTGGATATCGACTATCTGGTTGTTTCATCTGCTGACGGCAAGATAACCAAGGATAAAAACAATGTATTCAAAAAGATGTGGCACGGCATCAAGTCATTTGTGGCAAGTTTCATTGTTGACTATGATGCGGTCGGAGATGTTTATACGGACAAAAACGATAAAGTCTTGAAGATATGGGTTACCACGGGTCGAGACCAGGGAACCATTATCAAGACCATGATCGATGATACCTTCACGCCCAAAACAGGAGTCAAGGTAAACGTAGAGATCGTTAACCCCGACGCTTTGCTCGGCGCCGTAGTTGCGGGACAGGGTCCTGACGTTGTTCTTTCGATAGCGAACAATTTCCCGGTTAACTACGCACTCCGTAACGGATCGGTAGACCTTACGGAATTCGACGATCTGGATGAAGTCCTTTCGGAATTCTATCCGAGCGCTTACGAACCTTACAAGTTTAACGGCGGAATTTTCGGATTACCCGAAACACAGACCTACAACCTGCTTTTCTACAGAGAAGACGTTCTCGAAGAACTGGGACTTGAAGTTCCTGACACTTGGGATGATGTAATAGGTATGCTTCCCACCATTCAGGGAAATAACATGGAATTTGGCGTTCCCGCGGCCTCCGCATCGCTGGCGGACTGCTCGCTGTATTATACGCTTCTTTATCAGATGGGCGGAAAGCTCTATGATGAAGATGCGATGATCACCACTATTAACAATGAACAGGGTGTCAATGCTTTTGAAATGTACACCAGATTGTTCAATGACTACGGTTCACCTACGGAATACGACTTCATAAGCCGTTTCCGTTCGGGACTGATGCCGATAGGTATTTCGAACTATGCAACATACAACACGCTTGTCGTATCCGCGCCCGAGATCCGTGGCTTGTGGGATTTCACACTTGTTCCGGCGATGAAAACGATCAATGAAAAGGGCGAGGAAGTTCTTAACCGTTCGGTTCATTCCGACGGTGTTTGCTGCATGATGATCCAGACCGATGATCAGGAGATCAAGAACATGGGCTGGGAGTTCATGAAGTGGTGGGTAGGCTCCGAAAGTCAGGTCAGATTCGGACGTGAGATGGAAGCTCTTCTCGGAAGTTCGGCCCGTTACGCCACAGCGAATATTAACGCATTCGTCCAGCTCTCATGGAGCTCACATGCAATCGATGTTCTTTCGGAACAGCGTAAGACAACCGTGGGTATGAGAGAAGTAGCCGGAGGTTATTATCTCAGCCGTCACGTTACCAATGCGGTACGAAAGGTTATCAATGCTAAGGAAGATCCGAGAGAGACGATCTTGGATTATGCGATCACCATTGATGAAGAGCTCACAAAGAAACGTAAAGAATTCGGTCTTCCGACAGTGGAAGATTAGGAAAAGGAAACGAAACAATGAAGGAATATTTAAAAAAGTATTTTATACTGAGAAGACATAATGCTTCGGTCATGTGGAAAAAAGCCAAGATGAACAAAATGTGTTATCTGTTCCTGGCACCCTATGCGATCCTTTTCTTTGCTTTCTACATCCTGCCTGTGCTTTCTTCAATAGTATTGAGCTTTACCGATTACAATATTTTGGAAGCTCCGAATTTTGTGGGAGTCAAGAACTATTTAAACCTTGTGTTGCAGGATGATGTTTTCCTGATAGGTGTTAAGAATACTTTCCTGATAGCTGTTATAACAGGACCTCTCGGATATATCATGGCTTTCCTGTTCGCCTGGCTGATCAACGAATTGCCGAGATGGCTGAGAACTATAGCTGTCATCGTGTTCTATGCGCCGTCGATCGCCGGTAACGTCTACCAGATCTTCACCATTTTCTTCAGAGGTGATGCTTACGGTTATGTTAATGCATTTCTTACCGAGTGGGGCTTCATTGACGGACCGAAACTTTGGCTGACGGACCCCAAATACATGCTTCCGATCTGTATGATCGTAATTCTTTGGATGTCTCTCGGAACCGGTTTCCTTTCATTTGTTGCCGGCCTTCAGGGTGTAGACAAGAGCCTCTTCGAAGCAGGTTATGTGGACGGCATCAAAAACCGCTGGCAGGAACTTTGGTACATTACATTGCCCAGCATGAAGCCTATGCTTCTCTTCGGTGCGGTCATGGCGATCACAAACTCGTTCAGCGTTTGTAACCAGACAATGGCTCTTTGCGGATATCCCAGTACGGATTACGCAGCAAGAACAGTCGTAACCCACCTTTTCGACTATGGTTTCTCGAGATTTGAAATGGGTTATGCGTCAGCCATAGCAACATTGTTGTTCCTTGTAATGATCTTAGCCAAGAAGTTTGTAACCAATATATTGCAAAGAGTAGGTACGTGACGTGGGAAAGAATAGCACACCAAAAAAATACAGAAAACCTCTTATAAAGAGAAGAAAGCCCAACCGTTCCGTAGGCGGAGATATTGGAATTTACTTCGTTTTATCTCTCTTTGCCATCGCAATGGTTTTCCCGCTTGTTTTTGCGGTATCGAGCGCCTTGAAGCCTCTTGATGAGCTCTTCAAGTTCCCGCCGACAATATTTGCCAGAAACCCAAGCTTTGATAACTTTTCGGATCTGTTTGTTACAATGAGCAAATCCTGGGTTACTTTTTCAAGATACGTTTTCAATACCGTTTTTATCACGGTAGTAGGTACGATAGGACATATCCTGTTGGCCTCGCTCGCAGCATTCGTTCTTGCAAAGTACGACTTCCCGGGCGGTAAAACGTTCTTCACGATCGTTGTTACGGCGCTCATGTTTAACGGCTATGTTACAGGTATCCCCAACTACATCATCATGAGCAAGTTCAACATGATCGACAGCTTTTGGGCGATAATCATCCCCGCATTTGCGGCCCCCATGGGATTGTTCCTTATGAAACAGTTCATGGAAGGCATACCGATGTCTCTTATTGAAGCGGCGAAGCTTGACGGAGCAGGGATCGGAAGAATATTTGCTACGATCATTCTTCCTCTCGTTAAGCCTGCTTGGCTTACATTGATGATCTTTGACATTCAGGCTCTGTGGAACGCGGATGCAAAGATGTACATTTACTCGGAAGAGAAGAAAATGCTTGTATATGCCCTGCAGCAGATATCAAGCGGTAACCTGATCGCCAGAACCGGTCAGACAGCAGCCGTCATGGTAGTTACAATGGTTATCCCTATTATGGCATTCATGCTTTCGGAAAGTCAGGTTCTTGAAACAATGGCAAGTTCCGGACTTAAAGACTAACAGTGAGGAGTGATTATATGAAGAGCATTAAAAAGTTCATATCCTTCATATTGATGACCGCGACTGCGATCTCCTTTGTTGCTCCTCTTACAGTAAAGGCCGAAGAGGGCGTTCAAAAAGGATATACTTACACCTATGATTATTGGGGGGACATTCAATATTCACCCGATGCTTATTCAAAAGTGGGTGTTTATACTGCAAGTGTACTTGGATTGGAAGTGGGCTTTAAAAGGCCTGACGGTCTGTATACACATGATGGCAGCGTTTACATCTGTGATACGGGAAACAATAGGATCGTTCAACTGGAAAGGATCGATGATGATGATTTTAAGGTTGTGAATATCATTACTTCGGTTCAGGGCGACGTTGAGAAGAAAGAGCTTGCCGGTCCGACTGATATCTGTATTGCGGAAGATGGAACAATTTTTATCTGTGATAAAAACAATGAAAGAATTTTAAAACTTACTTCTGATTACACATATATCGATGCTTACACAAAACCTAATGATTCAACCTTCGATCAGAGCATCGGCTTCCTTCCGGATAAACTGGTTGTTGATTCCGAGGGAAGAGTGTATGTTGTTTGCGATAACGTAAACAAAGGCATGCTTAAGTATGAAACCGACGGAAGGTTTGCCGGATTTTTCGGAGCGATGCCTGCAAAATACAATTGGACCACCTATTTCAGAAAAAGATTCCTTGCCACAGATGCTCAAAGAGCTGCGATGGACAATTTTGTACCGACAGAATATGACAATGTGGCAATTGATTCCGAAGGTTTCTTCTTTGCATGTACAACGAGAGTTTCGGGTAAAGACTCCTCTGAAGAGCCTGTAAGACGATTAAATCTTCTCGGAAAGAACATTCTTATAGAAAACGGATACGAGAATGTTCAAGGAGATCTTCAATGGGGGAACTTCGCCGGAAGAGGTGATCCGTCAATGTTTATTGATGTTACCGCCCTCGATAACGGAGTATATGTTTGTCTGGATAAGACCAGAGGAAGACTTTTTGCTTATGATGAGCAGGGTAATCTTCTGTATGCTTTCGGAGGCATAGGAAATATCGACGGATACTTTAAACAGCCCGTTGCCCTCGATCATATGGGAAAAGAACTTTTCGTATTGGATTCGTTTGATAACAGCTTGACCGTATTTACCCCTACCGAATATGGCAACCTGATCTTCCAAGCGCTGGAAGAGTATGACAGAGGAGATTACATTACCTCCGGTGAAACCTGGGAAAAGGTTAAGGAGCTCAACGGTAACTGTGATCTTGCATACATAGGTATCGGACGCTCGCTTCTAAGGCAGAAAAGATATGAAGAGAGCTTAACATACTTTAAGACCAAATGGGATACGGTTCATTACTCGAAGGCATTCAAGAGATACAGAAAAGAGTGGGTAGAGAAAAACATCGGTTGGTTGTTCCTCGCATTCTTCGCTGTTATGATAGTACCGTTGGCTGTTAAGAGAATTAAGCAGATCAAGGTTGAAATTGATACCGCTGATATTTTTAAACCCGGTAAGGATCAGGAGAGAAAATGATAGCTGCACTTACAGATAAAAATAAATACAAAAAGTTTTTGAAGGATTTCAAATTTGCTTTTTATTGCCTCACTCACCCGCTTGACGGTTACTGGGATCTTACACATGAGAAAAGAGGAAATATACTTGTTGCTACAGTGATCCTTATTCTGGTCCTTATTGCAAGAATAATGTTTCTTGGCGTTACAAGCTTCCTGTTTGTGCAGGTTAACTGGAACAGGATCAATATATTTACTTATATAGCGAGTGTTATCTTCCCGCTGGCATTGTTCGTAGTCGGAAACTGGGCTCTGACAACGTTGTTTGACGGCAAAGGAAGGCTGCTGCAGATTTACACGGCATCCTGTTATTCACTTTTACCCTATGCGCTGATCACGATCCCGCTATCAATCGTATCCAATGTTTTATCGGATGATTTTGCGGAAGTAGTCGGAGTTATCTATATCTTGTCGATGGTGTGGTCGGGAATCCTGTTTGTGTGCAGTAACATGGAGATTCATGAATTTTCCATGGCTAAAGCATTGGTGTTTATCATTGCAACGATTGTTGCGATGGCGATAATGATCTTCATACTGTTGCTTTTCTTTTCAATGATAAGCCAGGGGGTTTCGTACTTTATCGCTATGTATAAAGAGATCATGTTCAGAATAGGTTAGACCGGAGGAAAGGTTGATGTATTACAACAAAGAAGAACGTAAAAAAGAGATCAGAACGGCCATCCGGAAAGAACTGAAGAATCTTATCCCTGTTATTTCATTGATCATTTTGATCGTTGTCGGAGCCGTGGTTATCACTTTGCTGACCGATAAAGAGAAGAAAAACGAAATGATCGATATATACAGTTATACAGGCTCTGAGGATATCATTAAGCTTGAAAATTCCGAACTTCTTTTCGAAATGGATCCTACGACGACCTATTTTACGGTCACGGACAAGAAGAGCGGAGATGTTTGGAAGTCAAATCCGGACAATGTGGACAGCGATCCCATGGCAAATATCGCCGACAAGAGAAGGATCAAGTCCACGCTGATACTGAAATACAGTAACAGCGGCGGTGCTGATATGAAATACAACAATTATCAGTTCAGTATCGAAAATCATATGTACGATATTGAAGTCAAAGATAATAAAATTGAAGTCAAATACTCGATCGGTGATGTTGAAAAGGAATATATCGTTCCTTTATATATTACCGCCGAGAGATTTAAAGAACTGACAAGCAAGATGGATAAAAATGACGGAATAGCCATCGAGCAGTTCTACAAGAAATACGATATCAACAAGCTGAGCGCAGCGGATAAAAAGAACAAAGATGAGCTGCTTGCCAAGTATCCCGATATGGCGAATGAGGTTATATACGTTATACGAGATACTACGGGTGAAGGAATCAAATCAAGATATGAGCCCATGTTTGCGGCTGCAGGCTTCACCGAAGAGGAGTATCTGATAGGTAAAGAAAAGTATTCCGGTAAAAAGGAACAGGAAAAGGCTGTTTTCAACGTTAATGTTGTTTATTCGCTTGATGGAAACAAACTTAATGTGGAAATTCCTCTTGAGAAGATCGAATACAAAAAAGAATTTCCGCTTGTTTCACTTCAGGTCCTGCCGTTTATGGGAGCAGGCTCATGGGAGGAAACAGGTTCCATGTTGATCCCCGAAGGCGGCGGTTCGCTGATCCGTTTCAATAACGGCAAGATACAACAGAATCTGTATTATTCCAATGTATACGGTTGGGACTTTGCCACAAAGAGAACCGAACTTGTTCATGAAACCAGATCGGCATATGGGGTTTTTGGCGTAATTAAAGACTACGGTTCCTTCATCTGTACGTTGGAGGACGGCGCGGCTTACGGAGCGATCACTGCAGACATAGCCGGAAAGACAAACGGCTTTAACAATGTTTTTGTCGATTATACGATACTTCACAGAGAAGAAGTTGATGTTGCCACCAGAATGAAAGGCAGAATGTTCTTCTATGAGCAGCAGATACCTAAAGAAACCCTGAAACAGTCCTACATATTCATTGATTCGAACGATGTCTGTGACATGGCTCAGAGCTACAAAGAGTATCTTGAGGATAAATACGGTGATTCATTTGCCGTGAGAAATGATACGGATGTTCCCGTTGCAATAGAGGTTTTGGCGGCGGTTGATAAGGTAGAACAGGTTATGGGTATTCCCGTTTCAAAACCTTTGCCTTTAACAACATATAAAGAAACCGTAGAAATGATCAAGGATATTAAGGATTCCGGTGTCAATAACCTCTATGTCAAGCTTGCCGGCTGGATGAATGAAGGTGTTCAACAGGAAATGCTGAACAAGGTGAAGCTGATCGGAAGACTGGGAAGTAAAAAAGACTTCAAAAATCTGATCAAATATACCAACGACTCAGATATCAGGTTGTATTTGGATGCTGTTACTCAATATGAATTCCGGACAAACCTGTTTGAAGGCTTCTATGTTTACACGGATGCTGCATGTTATGCAAACAAGATGAGAGCTGAGTTGACAGATTTCTCAACCATCTATTTCGGACCGGATGATACAAGGGATCCTTACTATCTGTTACGACCTTCGATCATATCTGAAATGATGGAGAACATTAATAAATATGCGGCAAAAAATGATGCATATGGTGTTTCTTACAGAGATGCAGGTTATCATCTTTCCTCCGATTTCAAGAGGAAGAGGCTGGTTACCAGACAGGCGGCTTTAAAAATGCAGCTTGAAGAGATCGAGAGTGCTAAAGAAGATGGACTCGGGATAATGGTCAACGGCGGTAATGATTACATCTATGGTTTGGCGGATTACATCACCAACATGGATCTTTCCGGATTTGATTACACCATTATCGATGAAGAGGTTCCCTTCCTTTATCTGGCACTTCACGGACATATGGCCTATTCCGGCGAACCATTGAATATTACCTCGGATCCTGAGAAGGAGCTGCTTAAGAGTGTGGAATGCGGTGCCGGTCTTTCGGCTGTGTATATGGATGAAGATGCTCAATCCCTTCAGGACACCACCTATTCACAGTACTTTGGTGCAGCCTATGATAGCTGGAAAGACAGATTCAATGAGATTTATGCGAGATATTCTAAAGAACTCGGACATACGTTTAATCAGGAAATTTCGAATTGGCAGAGACTTTCAAATTATGTGACCGTTACGGAATATGAAGACGGAACGAGAGCTTTTGTAAACTACGGTTATTCCGATTATACAACATCAGAGGGAATTAAGATCCCCGCAAGAGATTACGTTGTTGAAAGGTAAGGACATGGCTAAGAATAAAAAAAGACGAAGCTTGGAAAAGAGAAGAGCTATATCCGGATATTTGTTTATCTCTCCGTTCATTATCGGTTTCCTGGCATTTATGGTAAAACCTCTGTTTCAGTCATTTTATATGAGCCTGTGTAAGGTTGACATCAGTGCGGCGGGATTCACAATGAATCTTAACAAATTAGGGAATTACTATGAAGCTTTCAGAGTTGACCCTACATTTGTTCAATATGTTGAAGAAGGCCTTGGAAGAATGGTTTATAATTCTGCAGCCATTCTGGTCTTCAGTCTCTTTGTTGCTTTGATAATCAATCAGAAATTCAAAGGCAGAGGCTTGGTAAGAACAATATTCTTCCTGCCGGTAATTCTGTCATCAGGCGCCATAGTTGGAGTAGAATCAAGTAATGCTTTGCTTTCCAGCATAAATTCTGCGATTGAAGATTCAAGCGGAGCAAGTATCACCGGATATATTGAGACGATCCTTGTTACAACGGGTGTTGCAAGTAGGCCGCTGGAGATCCTGTTTGAAGTTATTGATGGAATATACGATGTGGCGTTGGCTTCAGGTATCCAGATAATTATTTTCCTTTCGGGATTGCAGGCAATTCCCAAGAGCTCTTATGAAGCGGCTCAGATCGAGGGATGTACTTCCTGGGAATCATTCTGGAAGATCACGTTTCCTACCATTTCGCCGTTGTTCCTTGTTTGCTGGGTATATACGGTTGTTGACTTCTGTATGAGAGATGACAATGACGTAATGGATAAGATAAATACGGCAATGAGAGAACAATTGAACTATGGTCTTGCTTCTGCTATGGCATGGAGTTATTTCGGAATTGTTATAGCTATAATAGGGCTTTCATCATTTATTATTTCTAAGTGGGTATATTACGATGACTGATTACAGAACTACTACAAAAAGGAAATACTGGGAAAGAAACAGACTCTCCGGAGGAGAACTGCTCCGGAAGGATGCTGTCAGGGTGTTTGTTTCAATCACGAGATTCATTCTTCTCTTCGGATTATGTTTCTTGATCTTGCAGCCGCTGTTAAACAAGATTTCCGTAAGTCTTATGGAAGAACAGGATCTGTACAATCCTCTTGTTGTTACACTTCCTGAACATGTTACCACGGCGAACTATGAACTTGCTGCTTTGTTCCTGAATTATTGGGATGTTCTCAAATCGACGGTTCTGGTTTCTGTTACGATAGCTTTGATACAGATAATTGTTTGTACGGTTGTCGGATACGGCTTTGCGAGATTTGATTTCCCCTTAAAGAAGTTTTGGTTTGGGTGTGTAATACTTTTGATAGTAGTACCGCCTCAGACAATTTCCACATCACTTTATCTTCACTTCCATTTCTTTAACTTATTTGGAAAAACGCTTAATCTAAGCGGATCCGTAGTGCCTTACTATTTATTGAGCGCAGGTTGTATGGGACTTAAATGCGGTCTGTATATTTACATGGTAAGACAGTTTTTCAGAAACATGCCAAAGGAATTGGAAGAGGCTGCTTACGTTGACGGACTCGGTACTTTTGGAACGTTTGTGCGTATCATGCTTCCGGATGCCAAACCCATTTTGGTTTCCTGTTTCCTGTTTGCTTTTGTATGGCAGTGGACGGACATATTCTACACCAAGCTGTTTTTGGGAAATGTATCGATGTTATCGATGAAGCTATCAACTATTGCGGATACATTGGACAGTTACGTTAAATATACATTAAATGATGCTGCGGGCGCATCTGTTGGTTACACTCAATGTATTGTTTCCACCGGTACCTTGATGGTTATTACTCCGATACTTTTACTTTATCTCTTTATGCAGAAAGGATTCACCGAAAGTATCGCACATTCAGGTATCAAAGCGTGATCTTATTAAACTGTTATATTACCGCCGGGAGCGGTCATATATAAAAATTATTAAAGGAGGAAATTTTATGAAGCAACTTAAAAAAGTGGGAGCTCTTATGCTGGCATTTAGCATGGTGGTCGGCATAGCAGCCTGCGGAAGTGAGAAGGACCCCGTGGATACTCCTAAAGCTAATCAGGAACCCCAGATCATTGCAAATAATGATAAGGAAGAGGGACCTGAAATTGTCAGCAACAATGATGCTCAGGCAGATCCCTATGAGATCATCAAGGGTAAAGACGGCAAGCCTATGAATCTTGGAGGCATGGAGATCTTCATCAGTGACTGGTTCTACAGCGAGCAGGAACCTACAAATGCTTACCAGGAAGAACAGAAGGCTTGGAGAGATTGGATCCAGGAGACCTACAACTTCAAAATTACAGGAAGAGCGGATACCACATGGGGCAACTGCTCTGATGACTATGTAAAGTACGTTGAAGGCGGCGGAAGTGATGAGAATATCATTTTCACCATTCATCCTCTTGTAGCTACAGCTGCTAAGGCTATGGGACAGGGCCTTATGTATGACCTTGCATCCATCGATTGGCTCAACTTTGACGATGAAAAATGGGATCGCGACGTTATGGAATTCTCTACCAGAGGTGAGAAGATCTATGCTATGAGAGCTGAAGCTTCCGAACCCAGAAATGGTATCTATTTCAACTACAGAATTCTTGAAGAAGCAAACATTAATCCCGAAGATCTTTACAAGTGGCAGGCAGAAGGTACCTGGACTTGGGATAAGTTCGAAGAGATCTGCGAAAAGGTACAGAAGGATACAGATAACGACGGTGTTATCGATCAGTATGCTATGTGTAACTTCGCTTCTTACTTCTATCCTTCAGCTGTATGGTCAAACAAGGGCGCATACATCGGACTTGATGAAAACGGTCAGCTTTACAGCAGACTTGAAAGCAAAGAGACAATGGATGCTCTTAAATGGGCTGACGATATGATGAAAAAGTACAACAAGCCTAATACTGAAGACGGTGCATGGAACTACTTCATTTCAGAATTCCAGAACGGTAAGGTTTGCTTCATGGATCATCAGACCTATCTTGCAGGTCAGGACCTGAAGACTTGCGTCGACAAGTTTGGTTTCGTTTGCTTCCCTAAGCCGGAAGGCGTTGACGGTTACTATGCTTGGACAGAGAATAACATGATGGTTATCCCTGCAACATATTCCGCAGAAAAGGCTGAAAAGATCGCATTTGCATACAATCTCTGGACAGCTCCCGTTCCCGGATATGAAGGATATCCTGCTTGGAAGTTCTCTTACTACAACAACTTCAAGGATTCCCCGAAGGCTGTTGATGAAACACTTCCCAGACTCGTTGATCCTCAGTTCACAGCACCCAGAATGGACTACTCCGTTGCTGAGCTTTGCGGTGATACAGGTCTTCACGGAGAACTCCTCAACTGGAAGTTCGGTAAGGACCAGACCATCGCTGAGATCATGGACGAAATCCGTGGCACAGTTCAGGGTTACCTTGACAAGGCTAACGGAAAGTAAAATCGTGATTTAATTTCACACAATGCGCGGCGGAGGCCCGCCTCCGCCGCAAATTTAAGGAAACCAATTATGCCAAAAAATGAAAAAGTAATCCTTTCTGGGACGAATAATGATTTTAAAGGCAAAATTGAATACGATGAGAATGATCGGGAGATTGTGGATTACCATAATAACTCGTCAGTCAGGATATGGTATAATGTTGAACCGCACGGTTACAAACCTCATTGGCATGATGCTATGGAAATTATCATGCCGGTTGAAAATGATTACGAAGTGATCATTCGTGATGTTAAACATATGATCAAACCCGGAGAGATTTTTATAATTCCTCCCGGATGTATTCATGAGATTCTTGATCCGGTGGCGAAGGGGATAAGGTTTATCTTCCTTTTCGACCTCTCGATCGTAAGGAATCTGAAAGGATTTGCGGGACTTGAATCTGCATTTATCAATCCCATTCATGCTAACAAGAGCAGTTATCCGAGAATATTTGACGAAGCATTCAATCTGCTGATAAAAATGCGAAATGCTTATTTCTACGGACAGGCATACAGTGAGATCACGATTTATTCTTCTTTGATGGAATTCCTCGTGCTATTTGGAGCAAATCACAATACGGATTCCAAATTATTCAGTAATGCAAAGCCCAGAAAGCAGCAACAATATGTCAAAGAGTTTAACAAGCTTCTGGAGTATATCAATGAAAACTATATGCAGCCGATCACGTTGGAAGACGCGGCTGTAAATATCGGTTTCAGTAAATACTATTTTTCAAGATTATTCAAGCAATACACCGAATACACTTTTTGCGATTATCTTACCATCAGACGTATCAGAGCAGCAAAGGAATTGCTTGCGGATGCTGATTGTTCGATAATGGACATTGCAATGAATACAGGCTTTTCAAGTATATCTACCTTTAACAGGGTATTTAAAGAAACAGAAGGCTGTACACCAAGCGCTTTCAGAGCAAAAAGAAATGAAGAAACATAAAAAACACCTGATGCGAAAGAATCGATCGGGTGTTTTTTTATATTACATATTTGAAATCGGTAAACTTGGCAGTGCCACCGAAATCCGAAGTGGAATAGCAGAAAAGTCCGAAGCGTACACCGCAAAAATGATCAAGTCTGAAAGAAAGCTTGTGGATGTAAGAAAGCTTCTCAAATCGTTTGTCGATCTTGTAAGAGAAGGATGCGTAATCGTCTAAGTTCTCAAAGTTCAGATCGATCCTGAGTTTTACAATAGGAGAGGGGAGAAGGATTTTTTCTATCAGATCTCCCGGAATACAATCTGATCTGCCGTTAAAGCTTTCGTCGGGATCTCGGGTAATGAGGTTTAGGTAGAAACCTCCGGGTTCCTTTGAAACCGAAAGCTGTCCGTAACAACTTTCAAATGCACAGATACCTGCATGATCACCAAAACGGAGCCGTGATGCATCAACAGTAACTTCCGCATGGCATTTCGGCCAATATGCACGTTGGGTTAACGTGTTCACAGCTTCGGTAATATTGGCACTCAGCTTACCGGTCGTAATTTCATATGAATTTTTGCCCAGTCTGTATAAACAGGGATCCGGGTTGTGATTAAACTGCCAGGGTAAAGCAAGTTTTTCGCCGTCGGTAAAACTTGAAGTATAAAGTGAAGAGTATTTGTACTTCGGTTTAGCGGATGAAGGTGCTTCAAACACCGGGATCGAACCGTTATCTCCCACATGAGGGAACCCGTCTTTAATACACATGGGGGTAAGGATCGGAATCCTTCCGCAGGCGCCCTGATCTCTGAAGAAGAAACCGTAAAGCTTTCCGTCAGGGGTGGTAACAATACCGCCTTGCGCCACTCCGTTTCCCGAGAGACCGTAGTCGTCTCTGATCAATTCCTTTTCACGATACGGGCCTTCTATCCTGTCTGCGACATGGACAACCTGAGTTCGTACAGCGGGCTCATCCTTAGGCCAGTGAATATTGAAGATGCAATAGGAAGAACCGATCTTATAGGCATGGGAGCCTTCGTAACCAAGACCGACATTATGTTCATCCTTAAAGGCTGAAATATTAAGCCCGTCTTTTTTTACCTCAAATCTGTCGATGTCGATCTCTGTGATCCTGATCTCTGTGTTTCCGTGGATCACAAAGGCTCTGTCTCCGTCGAAGAGCAATGAAGCATCATAGAAAACAGCATTGATGGTGTGTCTCTCCCAAGGACCTGCAGGATCCTTTGAAGTAAAGACATAGGTGTAATCCTTCCCTATTGAAACGAACAGTGCATAAAACAGTCCGTTGTGATAACGAAGAGAAGGAGCCCACATGCCTCGACCATAGATATTCTGCTCGTATTCAAGACGCTCGGCTGAAGACGAGTCGAGTTCATTGAATACGTATCCGGCGATTTCCCAATTAACAAGATCGAAGGAGCGAAGTACAGCTCCTCCGGGGAAAAAGTGCATAGTTGTAGAAAGCAGATAATACGTGCTATCTACTCTGATGATATCCGGATCGGGATAGTCCTGTTTAGTTATAGGATTAAAGTTTTCCATACAACCTTTTTCTCTGATGAACAGTTAGCTTTACCAAATCCTGTAATTTCCGCTTAACGCAAGAAAAGCGAAGAAATACAGGCAATTGTCGTAGTAACGTCTGATGCCTGTTCGAAGAGGCATGTTATAAAAAGATCTTACCCATTCAACCGTAGATGGGTTATCCGCAGCGAGAGATGCCTGCGCAACCGTTGCGGGAAGCCCGGTGGGGTGAAGTACAAAAGAGGAGGGAACGATTCGTCCGTCCACTTCATAAATATGATAATCGTTATTGATACGGGCATTATTCAAGAAAAGCTGTATATTATCACAGGCTTTTGTCTGGCCCACATCAATTCCGAACCATTCGTAATCCAAAGCAATATTTGCGACTGTTCTGTAGGAATCCGAGAAAAACCAGTCATGACGGTCATTGGTCCAGGGAAGCTTTTGCTTGAGAGGCGATCCGTCAAATTCTGCATATTCTGCAGAGAATCCCGTAATGGGGTGGCAGGCCTTTGCAAGATATTCACGACTTGCTTTGGCACATTCTTTGAAGAATGCTCTGTCTTCCTCGTATGCCCACAATGAGAATAATTCGTAAAAGTGAGGAAGGTGATAAGAAGGATCCGTAAAACCAATCCCCGGAACAAAAAGGATCTGATGATTGTCATGATTGAACATGGGCGTGCCGGGACGGCCTTCAGAACCCTTGTGGATCATGGCTTTAAGGATCTCTTTTGCTTCGTGACTGTAATTAAAGATCCCTTCTCCGTCACCCCATCTATGAGAAGCGAAGAAGAGGGCAAGTGCAAAAAATTCTTCGCCGTCGGGAGCGGGACCGTTGGCATTCTTCTTACCATCGGTTGCGCATGACCATGCAAAATAGCCCTCATTTTCGCCTTCTTTCATAAACATATAGGTTTTCGACCATTTCCAGATGCGGTCGAACTGCTCTTTCATATTAAGTTGAACACAGAACATCATACCGTAGGACATTCCTTCTGTTCGTGCATCATGATTACCGGTGTCCTCGATGTAGCCCATATCGGTAGAGAAATCATGGTATACGCGTTCGTCATCGGAGCCGAAAAAATAAAAGTCTCTGATCTCATTGAGACGATCGTTGACAGCCTTTTCATCGATTCCGATCTCGTTGAACATGTTCCTGTATTGTCCTGTTTTGAATGCGTTCATATCTTCCTCCGATGTGTCCTTACTTACACATGATTACATTGAATTTTAACAAAATACAGAAAACAAATCTAATTATTCATTGCTTAAAGAAAGACATATATTGCTAAATCTTGCTTTTAAAACAAAAAGTGCTAATTATGAGCAATAAAAAGCAATATTTTATATGCCAATTTGCGGAAAGTGTGGTAGAATATATTTGGCTTACATTTCGCTGTCGAAGAAGAAATGTATCTGACTAAAAAATAAGGGAGGAAATATTTTATGAAGAAAAAAATTGCTTTGCTTTTATGTGCAGCAATGGTTCTTGCACTTGCGGCATGCGAAAGCAAAAAAGAGCCGGCCGAGGCAACACCTACACCCAAGCCGCTGACTGTAACCGCTACACCCACTCCGGGACAGAAGAAGACGATTACAGCAACACCCACAGCAACACCCACACCCAAGAAGGATTGGACTGCATTGCCTACTTTCACACCTACTCCTGAGCAGATCGCTGCAAAAGAAGAGGCTGAGAGATTAGCAGCTGAAGAAGCTGCAAGAGCTAAGCTGGACAAGACTTATGTTCTTGACGCAGGCAAGATGGTTAAGATTTCGGGTGAATTGCCTACAGTTGATGCCTCAGGCAACATTGTAATGAAGGATCAACTGACACAGAAATTCGTTCTTCCGCTCGGTTGCATTCTGAAACCGGGTGAGACTGCTCGTGTTTCTGTTACATTACAGTTCAACACTGCAGATGACACAGGCATCAGACTTTACCTCTGCGGAAGCGCTGCAGACGACAGACAGTCGGATGTTGTAAACATCAGCAATCCCGGAACAACAGATATGGTAACAAAGGTTGTTACATTGAAGGCTACAGGAAATGCCAATCACATCCTCGTTGCTTCTTCAGGCTGGGGCGTAATGATCAATGATATCGTTATCAAGCAGATCAAGGTTTCTCCTAATCCTGTCGTTGATATAGCTGCACTTTCGGTTGCATCCGGTGATGCACCTACCACGAATGATGATGGCACCATCTCCTTCAAGGGCGGTATTACACAGAAGGTTGTATTCCCTCTCGGAAAGCAGTATTCTGCAGGCGATGTTCTTGCAGTTACAGCTACAGCTAAGTTCAATACTATTGATGACGATCAGATCAGATTCTATGTTATCCAGGATGGCGCAGACTCTGCTAAGAGCGCTGTTTCTTTCTTCAAGAATCCCGGACATACGAATCCTGTTTCTCAGACATTCCTCATCAGTCTTAACGAAGATGCAAACCAGCTCCTGCTTGCAAGCGGCGGTTGGGGAAGATACATTAACGATGTTCAGCTCTTCGAGGTACAGGTTACCAAGGCTGAGATCGTAAACCTCAGCAACGTTAAGGTTGGTTCCGGTGAAATTCCTACAATCCTTGACGACGGTACACTTCAGGCTAAGGATCAGTTAACCCAGAAGTTCATCCTTCCTATTGAGACTATCGACATGAGTGCTGGTTCTACAATCGTTACCAATGTAAATCTTGTATTCAATTCTGCAGATGATGTTTCCGTAAGAGGATATGCTATTGAAGGCACATCTGATGTAAACAAGGGTAATATCGTATTCTATGAGAACACTGTTGGTACCGGTGAGACCACTGTTTCACAGGAGATCACAATGAACGAGAACGCTTCTTCACTCTTACTCGGTGGTAAGGGATGGGGAGTAGCCCTCAATGATGTTATCATTAAGCAGGTTCTTGTATATGAGAAACCCGTTGTTCCTGAGTTCAAGGCTGACACAACTCCTCAGACGGGCGACAACACAATGATGATCCTTGTTGTTCTTCTCGGCATGGTAGCAGTAAGTGGTGTTGTTTTCTTCAAGAAGAGAGCAGACGAAAGACAGTAATTAATTAATGCAATTTTTAGCGGCTCCGCATTGCGGAGCCGTTTTATTGTTTCTTTTTAGTCTTTCTTAATCCTTTGTTGATGTGATTGTAGCAAAATTTGATATATACTTAGTTAAATTTGCGTTGTTTTACATTACCCTGAGATGTAAAATCTCTTTGGGAGTTAAGGAGACTTATGATTAAAAACAGATCTTTACTATTTTCACTTGGATGCCTGATCTTATCTTCGGCCTTTTTATGCGGATGTGGTGAAAACAACACTGCAAAGAAACCCGAGGTCAAAGAAGAGGCACCGATCGTTTACATCACTGCAACCCCCACACCAAAGCCTACGAGTACATCTACACCTACTCCGAGATCGACCAATACTCCGAAACCTACAAATACACCGGCTCCTGCAGTAACGGCAACACCGGTGCCTACACTTTCGGTTAAGGGTATAGCTGAGTATTATCAGGATTATTTTCCTATCGGAGTAGCTGTTCCGGATTATGCATTTTCGGTAGATCGTTATAAGAATCTTGTACTTGATAATTATACGCAGATCACTCCCGAAAATGAGACCAAGCCGGACGCACTTCTTGATCCAAACAAGAGCAGAAGCGGACTTCCCGACACTTACTACCGAGCTGCTGTTTCTTTCAGCAGATGTAACAAAGCGGTTAAGTTCTGTGTAGAGAATAATCTTCAAATGAGACTTCATACTCTTGTATGGCACAGTCAGACTCCTCATTGGTTCTTTACGGAAGATTATTCGACCACGGGTAAACTTGTAAGCCGTGAAGTAATGCTTAAGCGTATGGAAAACTACATCAAGGATGTGCTTGAGTATTTTGATACAAATTATCCCGGACTCATCTATGCTGTTGATGTTTGTAACGAAGCGTTTGATAGAGGCGACGGTGACGAAAACTGGATAAGAAAGAACAAGAATGATTGGTACACCGTTGTCGGTCCCGACTACTATTATCAGGCTTTTCTTTTCGCAAGAAAGTATGCACCTGATTATATGAAGCTTTTCTATAACGATTACGGCTGTTCCGGAAAATACAACAAGATCATTAAGAATCTTGCTCAGGCTAAGGAAGAGGGCCTCATAGACGGTATCGGAATGCAGTCGCATCTGTCAACATCCGATACGGTGGGCGGTTCCTATCTTCTGGCTATGACTGCTTTCCTTAAAGAAGGATATGAACTTCAGGTTACCGAGCTTGATATCGGCGTAGCCTCGGATACGGATTATGAGTATTCGAGACAGGCAAGAAAGTACAAGGTGCTTTTCGGTAATATACTGGATCTGAAAAATAAAGGCTATAACATTTCAAGTGTTACCTTTTGGGGTATTGCAGATCACCTCTCCTGGAGAAGTGATAAGTACCCGCTTCTATTCGACAGAAGCTTGAATCCTAAAAAATCCTATTACGGGGTTCTTCAGGATCCGAGCATACTTAATATAGAGTAATTCTCTTATCTTCATCTTGGAGAAGGCTTCCGCGAAAGCGGAAGCTTTTTCTTTGCAACAATTTTGGGGCAGGTCGTAATTTGTTTCGGGTTGTTTTGCGAATAAAAATATGATAGAATTCTCACGTTTGAGATTATACTTTTGGAGTTACGGATATGATACTTTCATGCAACAAGATCAATAAGAGTTTCGGAGAAAAGGATATCCTTAAAGACGTATCCTTTCATTTGAATGATAATGAAAAGGCAGCGATCATCGGAGCAAACGGAGCGGGGAAATCCACTCTGTTCAAGATCATCCTCGGAGAAGTGGGCGCTGACAGTGGCGAAGTTGTTTTTGCCAAGGATTCAACCCTCGGATGCATTTCTCAGACCCAGAATCTTGAAAGCGAGAATGGCATATATGATGAACTTTTTGGAACAAACACAGCTTTATTGGAACTGGAACACAGAATTGAAAAACTGCATAGAGAGATCGAAGCTGAATCTCTGAAAAACGGTGAAAGCGATGAACTAAAAAAACTGTATGAGGAATATGAACGCTGTAATACCGAATTTGACAGGATCAACGGATACGCATACAGAAGCGAAGTAACGGGAGTGCTTAAGGGCCTCGGCTTTCGGGAGGATGAGTTTGATAAAAAGATCAATACACTGTCCGGCGGACAAAAGACGAGAGTAGCCCTCGGTAAGCTTCTTCTCATGAAACCCGATCTGATCATGCTGGATGAGCCTACAAACCATCTTGATATGAATTCTATCGCATGGCTTGAAACTTATCTTGCAAACTATAAAGGAGCGGTTTTGGTCATTGCTCACGATCGCTATTTCCTTGATAAGGTAGTTACCAAAGTTGTAGAGATTGAAAACTGTAAGGCTACCTGTTATCTCGGAAACTATACCCAATTCGCGGAGAAAAAAGCGGAGGTAAGGAAAGCTCAGCTTAAGGCATACCTGAATCAGCAAAGGGACATAAAACATCAGGAAGCTGTAATAGAGAAACTTAAAAGCTTCAACAGAGAGAAATCGATCAAGCGGGCGGAATCCAGAGAGAAGATGCTGGACAAGGTTGAGAGGCTTGAAAAACCTGTAGAGATTGACGATGAGATGAAGATATCTTTTCATGCGTCAACAGTCAGCGGAAATGATGTTTTGACGGTTAAAGGACTCAGCAAGGCCTATGGCCGGGAACAATTGTTTTCGGACCTCGACTTTGAGATAAAAAGAGGGGAAAGAGTGGCGATCATCGGAAACAACGGAACCGGTAAGACCACGATCCTAAAGATCATTAACGGCCTTGTCCGGGCAGACAGAGGCGAGATAAAACTCGGCGCAAAGGTAAGCATAGCATATTACGATCAGGAGCATCATGTGTTGAATCCGGAGAATTCTCCTTTTGAAGAGATTTCGGATGCTCATCCTCTCATGGATAACACGGATATCAGAAACCTGCTTGCAGCGTTCCTTTTTACGGGTGACGAGGTGTTTACGCCCATAAAGCTTCTTTCGGGGGGAGAGCACGGCAGAGTTTCTCTTGCGAAGCTTATGCTTTCCGAGGCTAATCTTTTGATACTCGATGAGCCTACAAACCATTTGGACATCACCTCAAAGGAAATCCTGGAAAATGCCCTGAATTCATATGAGGGAACCGTGCTTTACGTTTCTCATGACCGTTATTTCATAAATAAGACTGCAACAAGAATACTTGATCTGACCGAGAAAAAGCTGATCCCCTACATCGGGAACTATGACTACTATCTGGAACATAAGGATGTGGTGGAAAAGGCTTTTCTTCGCGGGACACTGACCGGTGACGGACAGAAAACCGACAGTGAGAGCCTTAAGACGGAATCGGATAACAAGCTTGATTGGAAGGCTCAAAAAGAGGAGCAGGCGAGATTGAGAAAGAAACAAAACGAGATCGCCAGACTCGAAAAAGAAATAGCAAAACTTGAAGAAGAAGGCAGTTTTATTGACAGAGAACTTGAAAATCCGGCTTATTTTACGGATCATGTAAAGCTGGGGGAGCTTACGAAAAAAAAGAATGAGACAGAGGAGAAGATCATTGCTCTCATGGACGAATGGGAGCAGGTAAGTGCGTCGGAAGAATAAAGTGCTTGAAAACGCATTGAATGAAGTGATGTAACAAAAAAGAGAACGTTTTGATCCTGCCTTAAGGGCTACGGTCGAAACGTTCTCTTTGATCTTACTTAGGAATCAGTATAAAGGATGTTTGTCAGTGAGAGCCTTAACGATCTCTTTGACTTCTTCGGCCTTTTCACCGCGGGAATCGATGGCAAGCGTGATGGCCTTTGCAACATCATCCATATCCTTTGTATCGAAGCCTCTGGTTGTAACAGCTGCCGATCCGAGACGGATACCGCTTGTAACATTCGGCTTAGCAGGATCTCTCGGAATGGAGTTTTTGTTACAGGTGATGTTAACCGCATCAAGAAGATGTTCGGTCTCTTTTCCGGTAACTCCCTTGCTGATGAGATTAACAAGCATAAGGTGATTGTCCGTACCGCCGGAAACCATATCAAAACCACGATCCATAAGACCTTTGCAAAGAGCCTTGCTGTTGGCTACGATGTTCTTTGCATATTCCCTGAAGGAGGGCTCAAGAGCTTCCTTGAAGCAGACAGCCTTGGCTGCGATAACATGCATAAGAGGACCGCCCTGGATTCCGGGGAAGAGGGCCTTGTTGAGCTTGTGCTCGGTAGCAAATTCCTCGGAAGAAAGAATGATACCGCCACGGGGGCCGCGAAGAGTCTTGTGTGTGGTGGAAGTGACAATGTGAGCGTAAGGAATGGGGGATTCATGAGTTCCGCCTGCAACAAGACCGGCAATGTGAGCCATATCTACCATGAGGATAGCACCCACTTCATCGGCGATCTCGCGGAAACGCTTGAAGTCGATGGCTCTGGGGTAAGCGGAAGCGCCTGCAACAATAAGCTTCGGGCGGCATTCCTTAGCGATCCTCAATACTTCGTCATAATCAATGTAACCGTTTTCGTTAACTCCGTAAGGTACGCAATTGAAATAGGTACCGGAGAAGTTAACCGGGCTTCCGTGTGAAAGATGACCGCCGTCTGCAAGACTCATACCCATAAAGGTATCACCGGGCTGAAGAAGAGCAAAGAATACGGTCATATTTGCCTGTGCGCCGGAATGGGGCTGAACATTTGCCCAGGTGCAGCCATAGAGTTTCTTGATCCTTTCGAGAGCAAGGTTCTCTGCAAGATCGACAAATTCACAACCTCCGTAGTAACGTTTGCCGGGATAACCCTCGGCATATTTATTGGTAAGATGACTTCCCATAGCTGCCATAACAGCTTTGCTTACGAAGTTCTCGGATGCAATAAGCTCGATGTGATCTCTCTGGCGCTTAAGCTCGAGAGTCATGGCATCTGCAAGTTCGGGATCGATCTTAACTATTTCATCAAAATCAAACATGACTGGTTCCTCCGTTTGGAATTTTTGGTTTATTTTATCATAGTAGTGAAGAAAAAGCGAGCAATAATGAAATGAAAGATTCTTATGCGACTTATAAGGGGAAGGTTTGACAAAAACCAATCGGAATGGTAGAATATCCTCTTACATAAATGTGTGTTTACATTGCTTTTTTAGGGAGAAGATGATATATATGGATCCAAAAGAATTACTAAAAGAATTATTTGCAGGACAAGGTGAGTATATTATAAGGATCGTTATAGCGGTGATCTGCGGAGCTGTGATCGGTCTTGAAAGAAGCCGAAGACAAAAGGAAGCGGGACTTCGTACTCACATTATAGTCTGCATGGGAGCAGCTTTGCTTATGCTGATCTCCAAATACGGCTTTTTTGATGTAATTACAATTCCGGACGTGAGAGTTGATGCTTCGAGAGTTGCATCCAATGTGATCACGGGCATATCTTTCCTCGGTGCGGGAGTTATTTTCCTGAAAGGTTCCTCAATCAGAGGACTTACCACTTCAGCGGGGCTTTTTTCCACAGCCGCCTGCGGAATGGCAATTGGAGCCGGAATGTATGTTGTAGGTGTCTTTACCACGATCTTCATGGTTACATTACAGTATTTTCTTCACAAGTACAATTTGAGCTCCGAAACCATAGCGGCTACCGAAATAAGGATAGTTGCATATGACAAGCCGGAGATCATAGAAAAGATAAAGGCTTACTTTGGCGAAAACAAGGTTGAGATAGAAGAATTTTCCATCAAGAGAAAAAATGACGGAACGGTCGTTTACGACACTGTGGTCAAGCACCTGAAGCCCGCGGAGTTAAACCATGTGACGACGGTATTGAATGAAGTACCGGATGTGGTGGAAGTAAGTTGCAACCAATAGAATTTATTGTTGAATATTCAAAAGAAGTGTTTTATAATTCACGGGATACCAAAGTAGCTCGTGAATTTTTTTGATCGTCATGCTTATGCAAGCGACTGCGGCAAAAGCATGATTATGCGGAGGACATATGGAAAACTACAAAAAGGAATTTATTGAATTTATGGTTGACAGCAATGTGCTTAAATTCGGAGACTTTACACTTAAGAGCGGAAGAAAGTCGCCGTTCTTTATGAATGCGGGAGCATATGTGACGGGGAGCCAATTGAAAAGGCTCGGCGAGTACTATGCAAAGGCGATACACGACAATTTCGGCGATGACTTTGACGTCCTTTTCGGACCTGCATATAAGGGCATTCCTCTTTCGGTAGTTACCGCTGTTGCCTACTCCGAGCTCTACGGTAAGGAGATCAGGTACTGTTCCAACAGGAAAGAGATCAAGGATCACGGCGATACGGGAGTTCTTCTCGGAAGCAAGATCAAGGACGGCGACAGAGTGGTGATGATCGAAGATGTTACCACCTCCGGCAAGTCCATGGAAGAGACCGTTCCCATCGTAAAGGCCTGCGGTGATGTTAAGATCATCGGACTCATGGTAAGCCTCAATCGCATGGAAGTGGGGCTTTCGGGCAAGAAGGCGGCTCTCGACGAGATCACGGAAACATACGGCTTCCCCGCAAGAGCCATCGTAACGATGGAAGATGTAACGGAGGCTTTGTATAACAAAGAGTGGAACGGAAAAGTGCTTATCGATGACGAGATCAAAGCACGCATAGATGCTTACTATGAACAATACGGCGCTAAAAAGCAGAATAATTAAGAGGGCGGAGGAGTTGAGAGCGGCTGAAATGCCGCTTTTGACCCGCGCCCTTTTTGAGATTTTTGAAAAAAACGGAAATCGTCTGGAGTACGAGAACGTTTATTTCAGAAGACGGGAATTCCTGTCTGTCTATGCGCTTGCAGTCATTGCTGAGAAGCGGCCGGAGGATGTCGAAAAGCTGGAAGAGGTTCTGCGGGGCATATGCACCGAGGAGACCTGGGCACTGCCTGCACATTGCGACACGAAAAAGCGGCCTGATATAGAAAAGGAATTGGATCTTTTTAATTCGGAGACGGCGGGAGCACTTTCGGAAATAATTGCAGATTGCGGCGGGCTTTTGGATAAGGAACTGCAAAGAAGAGTGAAAGAGGAGATCTTTAGAAGGGTTTTGCAACCTTTTGTCGAGGGCGGACCCTTTGGCTTTGAAAATGCGCCGCATAACTGGAATGCGGTCTGCTGCGGCTCCATAGGCGTTGCGCTCATCAACTGCGGTGAGGAACTGCTTGGAAAAGCCGAAGCGGAAAGAGGGCTGGAACGGATCGATTCCTCGTTGGCCCGCTTCATCGACAGCTTTCCGGAAGACGGAGTGTGCCTTGAAGGTGCGGGGTATTTTAATTACGGGATGAGTTTTCTCACGGCCTATGTGAGAAGATATGAAGAGAGAAAGGGCAAAAAAGCCGATTTCTTCTATGTGCCGAAGACAAAAGCACTTGCGGAGTTCCCCAATGTTGTCTATTTCGGAAACGGCATGGCGGTAAATTTTTCGGATGCCTCCGAGGAGGAAAAACTGCATGCGGGAATTTTGCAGGAATTTCAGGCGGCGTTCGGTACGGAATATACGATTGACGAAAGGATCGTTTCCGAGCTTGATACGGATCCGTGCTACAGATTTCTCCCGCTTGCCGATGACCTTAAATACGGCGGAGAACTTAAGACCGGCAAAGGAAAAGGATCGGGAAGAGTGAGCTTTCTGAAGGATGCCGAGTGGCTGATAGCGGAGAATCCCAAGGGCTGCGGCTTTGCAATAAAGGGCGGACATAATGCTGAACCGCACAATCACAACGATGTGGGGAGTTTCATTTACCTTAACGGGAAAGAGACTGTTGCCTGCGACCTCGGAGCAGGGGAATATACCGCCGATTACTTCGGAGCCAAAAGATATGAAATATTGTGCAATTCCTCCCTGGGTCATTCATTGCCGGTCATCGGCGGGAAGGGGCAGAAAGAAGGAAAGGATGCAAGGACCGAAGGCTTTAAGGCAGTGTTTGAAGAAAACAAGGTGATCGTGGCGACTGATCTGACCGCCTGTTATGAAGGGACCGATGCAAAAGCGGTTTTCAGAAAAGCTGTGTTTGACAGGCTTAACGGCGATCTGGAGATCACGGACGAGATCGTGGCGGACGCGGAGGTCAGCGACAGGATAATATCAAAGCATGACATAGCGGACAGGATCGACGTGCTGAGTGATGACTGCGAGCTTCAAATGCGGACTGAGATTTTTATGAACCATAAAGGCGAGGCTGAAAAGGTTTTCATTTTTGAGATAAAGGAGAAGAAAAATGGAGTTGATCAAAAGGGATATTACAGTAAAAGGTTTCACAGCATCTCTTACAGGTTACATACTTGACAATTACGAGGATATTGACATTAACAGGAAGAGGAGTGCGATCCTCATATGCCCCGGAGGTGCATATGCGTGGACGTCCCCCAGAGAGGCGGAGCCCATAGCTGTCAGGTTTTCGGCTCACGGTTTTCAGTGCTTTGTGCTGAATTATTCATGTGCGCCCACGGGTGCGGAGTATCCTGTGGCACTTGCCCAGGCACTTCTTGCGATCAAGACGATAAGAGAAAATTCCGATGCGTGGCATGTGGATCCGGACAAGATAGCGATCTGCGGATTTTCCGCAGGCGGTCATCTTGCGGCAAACGTTTCCTGCGATTTTAATAACGGAGAGGCTCTTGAACTTATCAAGGCAAAGAAGGATGAAAGCAAGCCCAATGCAGCTTTGTTGTGCTATCCCGTGATCTCTTCGGGAGACGTTGCCCACAAGGACAGCATTAAGAATCTTTTGGGTTCACGCTTCAGTAAGGATATGGAAGAGGAGGTTTCTCTTGAAAAGAGGGTTACTGAAAACAATCCTCCCACATTCCTTTGGCACACCTTTGAGGACGGCTGTGTTCCGGTGCAAAACTCCTTATTGTTTGCTCTTGCTCTGAAGGAAAAGAATGTTCCCTGTGAACTTCATGTATTTCCCTTCGGCGGTCACGGACTTTCCCTTGCGGATCCGGAGACAAACAGGGAATGGGACAAGCACAAGCTTGAGGAGATCAGGCAGTGGCCTGAGTTGGCATCGGTTTTCCTTAAGAATGTTTTCGGAGAATAAGAAGCCTGCAAGGCGTGTTTTGAGACTCAATTAATTTCGTAAATAAAGTGACAATAAAAGTTATAAGTGCTATAATTGATTCCGAATATGGTTTAATTACGGCACTTTTTTTGACGAGGAATGACATGAAGAAGGTTAACGGGATTCTAATAGTAATAGCGATTCTTAGCTTAGGGCTTTTATTTTTTATTGCCTATGCAACGGGACTGATCGAACTGCCCCAAAAACAGAGCGAGCCCGACGATCTTCAACAGCAGGTTAAGGATGACTATGCCCGCGATTTTACCAAGAATAAGGAGATCACGGTTAAGGTTTCGGAAAATCTTTTTCTCTACAGAGACATTCAACAGGTTTATTCTTATGAATTCCAGAAGGAAGTGCGCGACAATATCGAACGCATGATAGAAGTGGGAGACTATACGGAAGACAATCCGCTCCTCATTTTGAATCCTTTCTGTACAAATTCCCAATCCCTTTATACTTACTTTGAAACAAGCTACCCTTGTGCGGTCTCCTATTCCATACACACCTCCGCACTGACATCCGCGGTTCCCGATTTCGGCGGACACGTAAAAGCGGTCGAGGTCGGAAATTCCTATGTTCACGAGTTTGCGATCACAGGTCTTGTTCCCAATGAAAAGAACATCATTTCACTCTATATGGTGGATGAAAAAGGGGAGAAGAGACAGCGCACGTTCTATTATGATTTCGGAAACGTTTATTCACACAGGGAGACGGCTTTGAACGTTGCGGCAGGCACCAAGACCGTCACGGACGAAGAGACCGGCGAAGAAAAGACGGTGAATGCCAGCGACATTACTCTGGAAGAGGGCTTATATGCAGTGTTCTCGCAGAGAAATGATTTCGCACCCTATGTGAAGATATATGATAATGACGGTTACCTGAGAAGCGAGATCCCGTTGGAGGAAGTTTTCGCCAAGAAGCTTCTGGTTAAAGACGGTGAGATCTACCTTTTCGTATCCGCAAACAAACTTGTAAGGATCAATTCCCTCGGAGAGGTTACGCATATATACAGGATCAATGATTACACCCTGACAGGCGACTGGTGCATGGATGAAAAGGGCAATATTCTCGCTACGGCAACGAGAAATGACAGGATGAGAACCTCGATGAGAGATTGTATCGTCATAATTGATTTTACAGACGAAGACATATACATGCTGATCGATTTTGCAAAGCTCATGACAGACGTTCACCTTTTGGAGTGTGTCGCAAAGAGTGAACCTGACTGGATAGGGATTACGGGCGTTTCCTATGTGGGCGAAAACATGATCGTGGTTTCTTCGGAAAAACTGAATTCCATGATCAAGATCCGCAGGATCTATAACGATCCGAGACCGGTTTATTTCGCGGGAGATCCGGGAAAGCTTAAGGGTACTGCTTATGAAGACCTTTACCTTAACAATGAAGGTAATTTCGCTTTTTCCTCGACTACGGATACGGTCGGATACATCGAATATGACAAGATAAGAACGACTCGTCAGTACATATGGACGATGGACAGGAACATCAAATACAAATACGGCAAAAAGGAAGAACCTTTCGGCTATTACGTCAGATATCTGACGGATGAACAGGAAAAGACCGTCAGACTTTACGAATCGGTGAAGCTTCCCAAGGTTACCGAGGATTTCAGTCTATACAAGTTTAATGATAATTGGCTTTATGTCGGCGGAGACGAAAGCGTATTCTACGAATATGATCAATGGTTCGATCTGATCGCAACCTTTACTTTCACACCGGAGAAGGTCAGAAAAACGGTTGAACAAATGGACTACGAAGAGGACAATCCGCCTCCGGATGACTCGGTAAAATATATAGGAATATGCAAGTTTGATCCGTTTGACTATCTGTTTGCCGAAGAAGAAATTGTATACAAGAACAGCGCATATGAGGAGCAGATGAACGCTGCCGAATAGCGCACGATCAACAGAGGTTTTAATGGGAAAAAGGTTATTTATAGCGGAAAAGCCGAGTGTGGCCCAGGAATTTGCCAAGGCACTCCACGAGGATTTTACGCGCAAAGACGGCTATCAGGAGTCGGCAAATTCTGTTGTCACCTGGTGCGTGGGGCATCTGGTCACAATGAGTTACCCTGAGGTTTACGATCCGGAACTGGCAAGATGGAAGTTCGAGAGCTTGCCTTTTTTGCCGGAACAATACAAGTATGAGATCATTCCTGCGGTCAAAAAGCAGTTCGAGATCGTGAAGGGGCTGCTTTGCCGCGGGGACGTGGAATGCATATACATATGCACCGACTCGGGACGTGAAGGAGAATACATATACCGGCTTGTGGACATGATGGCGCAGGTGCCTGCGGACAAGGTTCGCAAGAGAGTGTGGATCGATTCCCAGACCGAGGAGGAGATCAAAAGAGGCATAGACAGTGCCAAGACATGGGATGCCTACGACAATCTTTCGGAAGCGGCATTTTTGAGAGCGAAGGAAGATTATCTGATGGGCATCAACTTTTCCAGAGCACTCACCATCAAATACGGCTACAATGTTAAGAAATTCCTGAACATGGAAAAGCTCGGAGCCATTTCGGTGGGAAGAGTGATGACCTGCGTTTTGGGTATGGTTGTCAGAAGAGAACGGGAGATCCGTGAATTCACAGAAACTCCCTTTTATCGTGTGGTCCTTAAGGCGGAGCCGAGCATAGAAGCGGAATTCAGAGCGGTTGAGGGGAGTAAGTACTTCAACACGCCCGCAATGTACAAGGAAAACGGTTTCAAGGAAAGAAAAACGGCAGAGGAGCTGATAGAGAGCCTTAAGGGGCAGCAGGCAACGGTGGTTTCGTTTGAAAAGAAGACCGAGAAAAAGAACCCGCCGCTTTTGTACAATCTGGCCGAGGCTCAGAATGACTGCTCGAGAATACTGAAGATCAGTCCGGATGAAACCTTGAAGGTTATCCAGGATCTGTATGAAAAGAAGCTGGTTACCTATCCGAGAACGGATGCCAGAGTGCTTTCCACTGCTGTTTCCAAGGAGATCGCAAAAAATATCGCGGGACTCAAAAACTACGGACCGCTGTCGGCCTTTGCCGCCGAGGTGCTTAACGAAAAAAAGTATGCGGGCCTTGCAAAGACCAGATACGTGGATGACAAGAAGATCACGGATCACTATGCCATCATCCCTACGGGACAGGGCTTCGGAGAACTGGGGAAACTCAGTTTGCTGGAACAGAAGGTATATGACCTGATCGCAAGGAGATTCCTCAGCATTTTCTACCCGCCCACAGTGTACAATAAGGACTCGATCGTCCTCAAGGTGGGAGAGGAAAGCTTTTTTGCAAGCTTTAAAGCCATGAAGGATGAAGGCTATCTCAAGGTTGCAAATACCAAAAAGAAAGAGGCTGCAAAGCCTCAGGACAATAATGATGACAAGAAAGCGGAGGACGAAGCCGACACGGAGATAACGGCGGAAGTGCTCGAGGTCATCAATAAGATCAAACAAGGCGATGTCCTGAAGGTTTTGGGCATGGAGATAAAGGAGGGCAAAACATCCCCGCCGAAACGTTATTCCTCAGGTTCGCTGATCCTTGCAATGGAAAATGCGGGACAGTTCATTGAGGACGAAGAATTAAGGGCACAGATCAAGGGCTCGGGCATCGGAACCAGCGCTACCAGGGCAGAGATACTGAACAAGCTGGTAAAGATCAGGTATCTGAACCTTAACAAAAAGACGCAGATCTTTTCACCCACCGAATTGGGAGAGATCATTCATGAGGTGGTTACGGGGTCTATCTCGTCACTTCTCAGAGCAGATCTTACCGCAAGCTGGGAAAAAGGGCTTACACAGGTGGCGGAAGGACAGATCACCGGAAAAGAATATATGGAAAAGCTCGAAGGCTATGTCACAAAGATGATAGAAAGAGTGAGAACAAGCAACATAAGCTCTGCTCTGAACAATGCCTTTTTGAGCGTGGAAAGGAATTATAAATGATATCGGATTACAGTACCAAAAAACTCTTTAAGACAGAGGAGTCCATTGCCATAGAGGAGATACGGAAATATGAATATCCGTGGCAGATCCTTCCTCATATAGGAGAGATCATATTAAAGATCGGAGCGACTTTGGGAGAGGATTATGAAAAAGCCGGTGAGGACGTATGGATCCACAAGACCGCAAATGTATTTCCCTCAGCTTATGTCAAAGGACCCTGCATCATCGGAGAGGGAGCCGAGGTTCGTCACTGCGCGTTCATCAGAGGCGATGTGCTTGTGGGAGCGCATGCTGTGGTAGGTAATTCCACCGAGCTTAAGAACGTTATCCTTTTTAACAACGTTCAGGTGCCTCACTATAACTACGTGGGAGACTCTGTTCTGGGCTTCAGATCGCATATGGGCGCGGGCTCCATCACCTCCAACGTAAAGTCCGATAAAACCCTTGTGGTGGTTAAGGACCTTGTAAGCGGCGAATGCTTTGAGACCGGGCTCAGGAAAATGGGCGCTGTACTCGGAGACGATGTGGAAGTGGGCTGTGGCTCGGTGCTTAATCCGGGAACGGTCATAGGCAGCGGCAGCAACATCTATCCGCTTTCTTCCGTCAGAGGCTGTGTTCCGGGCGGAAATATATACAAGAACAAAAATGAGATCGTAATTAAAAAATAAGGGGTAAACATGAGCGAAGAGATTAAAGACATGACAATGGCCGATTTTGAAAAAGAGATCAACGGATCCTTCAGGGCGGTAAACCCCGGAGACATTGTTACCGGAACTGTTATTGGCATATCCGATACCGAGGTCACGGTGGATCTTAATTATTTTGCGGAAGGCATAATCAAGTTGGAAGAGCTTTCCAACGATCCGCGTTTTTCCATTAAGGGAGATGTAAGCATAGGCGAAGAGATCCGCGCGGTGGTCATCAGAGAGGACAGAGCGGGCAACATCCTTCTTTCCAAAAAGCAGGCAGATGACATCCTTGCATGGGACAAGCTGAGAGAACTGATGCAGGCTAAGAAAGTGGTCAGCGTGAAGATAGCCGAAAGCACCAACGCAGGAGTGATCACCTATCTTGAAGGCATAAGAGCTTTCATTCCCGCTTCAAAGCTTGGCTTTACATATGCAGAGGACACATCATCTTTTGTGGGGAAGACAATGGATGCCATAGTGATCACCGTTAATGAAAGCGAAAAAAAGCTTGTTCTCTCGGTGAAGGATGTTCTGTACGACCGTGAAAGAGAGGAAAGAAATTCCAGAATAGCAAGGATACCCATCGGTACGGTTGTTGAAGGTACCGTGGAGAGGATCGAGCAGTACGGCGCTTTCGTTTCCATAGGCGACGATCTTCAAGGGCTTTTACATATCTCACAGATCAGTGACAGAAGGCTCAAATCTCCCAAGGAGGAGCTTGAACTCGGACAGAAGGTAAAGGTTAAGATCATCGACGTAAAGGAAGGCAAGATATCCCTTTCAATGAAGGATGTCAGGGAAAAGGATGAAGTGGAGGAAGCGATCGATGAAGCTCCCGCAGACTACACTTTCGGAGATGACGAACCCGTGACAATGGCGGGATTATTTGCGGGTATCAATTTGAAAAAGTAGGCGAAATGACCTTGCGGTTTGCAGGTAAAATTTGTATACTTATATTTTGAGAATGATTTAACAATTCATCGGGAGGATAATATGGAATTCAGCAAGACTGTTCTTCGTCATGTTTATATTGATATAAATGTCAAGGATTATATGCTTGATGAGGTTTGTCTGTATCAGATAGATTATAAGGGTGACAAGAGCTTCAGAAATGAAGAGATAGTGTATTCACAGCCTCTTCCGCAGGAAAGTACGGATGATGAAGGAAATCCGATCACGATTTCTCCCGAGGAAGTCGATCTCAGAGCATTGTTTTTTGACAAGATCGTTGAATACAGAAATTCAGGAGTGGAGACAAGGTACTTTGCGGTAAATGCAAAGGATACTATGCTTACGCTCATAGAGCCTCTTAAAAAGGTCAATCCCAAGGCCAAGAGGATGTTTAATGAGCTGGCAGCGGAAAGCCTTCCTCACGAATGGCTGACAGACTGTCTCAGCATGCTCAGGGTCATCCCCATGACGGATTTTGACGAGATTCCCGAGATGTCTGCAAGCATACGAAGAAGATTAAAGGAAAAGTTCCATGAGGTAGCGATCGAGGTTAAGAGAGAGAAAAAGACACACATCTTTACCTCCTATGAAAACCTGATGACCGGTCCGGAACTGATCTTTTGCATCACCGATGAGAACATGAACGTTATCGAGGATGTGAGGCTTCACGGACAGATCAACGATGATGTGGTGATCTCAAAAGCAAGTGATTTTGTACAAAAGTATCCGGAAGCGGATGTTTTGATAAACAGGACCGAAAGCAGGCTCTACGGGCTGTTCAAGAGAGTTGAGGATTTTACGGAATCGAATCCCACAAGGATCGTTTACTCCATTGAGAGCATGCTCACGGCTCTCGGAAAAGTCAATGCCGAGACCAACTTCGAAACCTACAGGGATTACATTAAAAATGCGGAGGATCTCAGATTCGGAAGATTTGACGATAACAGGATCCACAGCATCCACACCTTCCGTATACCCATGAGCTACAATTCAGAGAGTGCATGGGAAAAGAATTTCGCAGGAAACACCATGTGGAAATGTGATGATGTGTATGGGGTTTCCTATACGCTGGTTGGCGACAAGACTGCCGGAAAGAAGGGCGAAGCAAAGCAGGAGCCCGAGATCTACGGTAAGCTTTCCGTGGAAAAAGACAGAGAAAGATTTGTTTTAAGAGTCAGCAGGGTAAATGTAAAAAGATATGTTTCGGGATATGCGGTCTTGACGGTTGAAGCAGAGAACCATTTCTATCCCGGCAAAAAAGATAAGGAACGGATCAACGAGCTTTGTTCTTCTTTGTGGCGTTCAAAACTCATCGGAGACAGCTATCCCGATGTATTGAACATCCAGATGAGAAGCGGCGACAGGATATATGCTCTCGAGGCAAATCAGAGAACAGGCGGAGATACAGTGCCGTGGACAGCAATGCTGCTTGACCTCGGCCGAAAGAAAAAGAATGCCGGTGCTGCAAAGTTCACGGCTCTGACATTGTCGGATAAAATGTTCGCCATGGTCGATGAAGGAGATGTTAAGCGCATAGAGAATGCGAATGATGAGATAATTAACAAGTGTCTCATAAAGAGCGAGTATCTGCTGCAGCTTGAAAAGTATCTCGCCGAGGTCATTTCTCCGAAGGGGTCGAGAGGCTTCGGTACACTGTCCCGTAAGCAGAGAAAACAGGTCAAGATGATACAGAACGCTTTGGCATATATGGTTTCTTCCTATTGCTACGAAGAGGAACAGGGAGAATATGCGGGAGCATACAAGTACGTTAACAAGATCAGAAAGATCAGGGAAACGGAAGACAGACTTGAGAGAAAGCTTGATCTTCTTTACGAGTAGGATAGCACAGGTCTACATTAGCGGGCTTAGGGAAACTGCAAATCTTAGATTATGAGGTGACAAGATGGGAACAGAGATTTCAGCGGCTGTGATCAGGAGACTGCCGAGATATTACAGATATCTCGGAGAACTTATGACGCACGATGTGGTAAGGATATCTTCCAAGGAACTCAGTGAGAGAATGGGAGTTACCGCATCACAGATACGTCAGGATCTGAACAATTTCGGCGGTTTCGGACAACAGGGATACGGCTACAATGTTGAGTACCTTTACACGGAGATCGGCAAAATACTTGGTTTGGACAGAAGAAAAGAGATGATCGTGATAGGTGCGGGAAATCTCGGAAGAGCGCTGGCCAATTACTCCGATTTTGAGAAAAGAGGCTTTCTGATCAAAGCACTTTTTGATGTTTCGGATAATCTGATCGGCAAAAACGTAAACGGTATTCCGGTACTTTCCATGGACAGCATCTCGGAATATCTTAAAGAAAACAAGGTTGACATAGCGGCGATCACGATCCCCAAGGAATCTGCGCCCAAGGTTGCCGCAGATCTCGTAAATGCGGGGATCAAGGCTATTTGGAACTTTGCGCCCACGGATCTGTCATTACCGGATCACGTGGTTCAGGAAAATGTGCATCTAACGGAAAGTCTCATGAGGCTTTCCTACAAGCTAAAGGCATCAGAGGAATCAGAATGAAATATTCGCTTAATGCATCGCAGGCTAAAGAAATAGACAGATACATCATAGAAGAGATCGGCATTCCTTCGGTGGTTTTGATGGAAAAAGCTGCCATGGGTGTGGCTTATGCGATCAGGGAGATCGCCGGACACAGTGATGAGATCATTGCAGTCTGCGGAACCGGTAAAAACGGCGGTGATGCGGTGGCTGCGGCAAGAATCCTTGCCATGGCGGGCTATTCCGTAAAGATCCGTGTTGTGGGCGATATGACCAATGCAGCCAAGGAAATGAAGCAACAACTCAAGATTGCGAAGAATGTCGGGATCAAGGTGCTGAAAAAGGTCAATTATGCGAATTTTAAGGTATGTATTGACGGTATTTTCGGCATAGGTCTGTCGAGGCAGATCACAGGCGATATATACAAAGAAATTGAAATGATCAATGCGGCAAGGCTTCGCACAGTCTCGGTGGATGTACCCTCGGGAGTGGGCACGGATGACGGCCGCATTTTTGGCATTGCCGTCAGAGCGGATGTTACGGTTACCTTCGGAAGCATCAAGACGGGATGTCTTTTGTACCCCGGCGCGGAATATGCGGGAAGGGTTGTGATCTGGGATATCGGAACAAACAATTCGGTTCTTCACACACCGCCCACCACCTTCTATTACGATGAGGAGCCAAGGCTTTTGCTTCCCGAAAGAAAGGCCAATTCCAACAAGGGAACCTATGGCAAGGTTCTTGTGGCGGCAGGCTCCGACAATATGGCGGGAGCGGCTTTTCTTGCTGCTGCTGCGGCCTACAGAACGGGTGCGGGACTGGTCAGAGTGCTGACTACCGCAAGTAATCGCGAGATCATACAGAAAAAGCTTCCCGAGGCTGTTCTCACGACCTATGAGGTGGAGAAGAACGGAAGTCTTAAGGAAGAAAGCATAGAAGGCATCAAGGAAGCCATAGAATGGGCTTCGGTGATCCTTATAGGTCCCGGCATAGGAAAGAGCAATGCGGCGGCAAGCATATTGAATTATTGCCTTACCGAGTGCTCGGTTCCGCTTATCGTGGATGCGGACGGATTGAACATCCTGTCCAAACTGATCACCGAAAAGGCGGGAAAAAATGCGACTCCTGCGGAGAGGATCAAGCTTCTTGCGGAAGTTCTTCCTGCAGGAACCATACTCACTCCTCACAAGAAGGAGCTTTCGAGGCTCATCGGAGTGTCCCTTGCGGAGCTCTCTCTTTGCTTGTGGAGCGCGGCGGAAGGGTGTACCGCAGGCAATGATCTTATATTTGTTAAAAAAGATGTCCGAAGCATAGTTTCCTTCGGCAATTCAAATTATATAAACGTGACCGGAAATGACGGAATGGCTACGGGCGGTTCCGGTGATGTTCTCGGGGGTATCATAGCAGGTCTTATTGCTCAAGGTGAGAGCAGGAAGGCGGCAGCTATGACCGGCTGTTACATCCACGGACTGGCGGGGAACCTGGCGGCAGAAAAGACAGGCGCTCGTTCTATGCTTGCGGGAGATATCCTGGAGGCATTACCCCATGTATTAAACTCAAATACCGATCGGAAAGAAATCAGATAATGAGCAATGATTTTTATCGCGTTCAGGCGAACATCAGCCTGGATGCCATAAGGCAAAATATATTGAACGGCAGGAAGCTGCTTAAGGCAGGCACACGTATGATGGTGGTTGTCAAGGCGGACGCGTATGGGCACGGAGCCTGCAACATCGTTAAGAACATAGACGATATCGCGGATGCATATGCGGTTGCCATTCCCGAAGAAGGGGTGGAACTCAGACAAAAGGCCGCTACGCGTAAGCCCATTCTTGTGCTGGGCTACACTTTCCCGGAGTTGTGTGAAAACGCCATCACAAACGATATTGCCATGGCGGCTTTTGATTACGAAACCGTTAAAAGGTACGATGAGACGGCGGCGGAGCTCGGAAAGAACGCCGTGATCCATCTGAAACTGGATACGGGCATGAGCCGCATCGGTTATCAATGCGATACGGATGAACAGATAGCTGAGAGTCTTGCTGACATCAAGAAGATCAAGGTGCTAAAAAATGTTAAGATAGAGGGCCTGTTCACTCACTTCTGCAAGGCGGACGAAGCGGATAAGACCTTTGCGAGAGGACAGCTTGCAAAATATCTTCGTTTTGCTTCGGTCCTTGAGGAAAACGGGATAAAGATACCGATAAAGCACGTCTGCAACAGTGCGGGAGTTATCGACATACCGGAGGGAGACCTGGATATGGTGCGCTTCGGTATTACAACCTACGGCATGTATCCCACCGACGATGTGACGAAGGAAAGATGCCCCGTAGTTCCCGCAATGGAGCTAAAGACCCGTATTTCCATGATCAAGACACTTTCACAGGGAACAGGCATAGGCTACAGCGGAACCTATGTATGCCCGGGTGAACGCCGGATCGCAACGATACCTGTGGGCTATGGCGACGGATTCCCGAGAGGGTTGTCTAATGCGGGGCGTGTTTTGATCTGCGGAAAGTCTGCTCCGATACGGGGAAGAATATGCATGGATCAATGCATGGTGGATGTTACTGAGATTCCCGAAGCCAAGGTGGGTTCTGTGGTAACCCTGATGGGAAGAGACGGCGACGACTTCATTTCCGCTGAAGAGATCGGAGCGACCGTCGGAAATTCCTTCCACTATGAAGTCGTGTGCGACATAGCGAAGCGTGTCCCGAGGGTTTATTACCGTGACGGTAAGATCGTGGGCGTGGCGGATCATTTTTCCGCAATGTAAGCGTTTGCTCTGACGAAAAAGGAAGTAATATGAGAACATTAGGAAATTTTAAAATGGAAAGACCGGGACTTGTTAAGGTGGGGGACGAAGTGGACATACGCGAAGGCGCATTGCCAAACTCCGTTTTCTATTATGTGGCTGAGCCCGCGGTTGCCATGAGTGCAAACATTCCCTTAAGCGAAAGGCTTTTGGATCATAATAACGAAGTGATCACCCGAGGTAAAGTTGTTCAGATAGATGAGACCGATCGGGGATACTATCTTACATTGGAATTTGAAGATTGAGGTTAATGTTGTGAATATTCCCTATGAAATGCAGGAAGCAACAGAAAAACTACTTGAGAAGCGCAGTATTTCTAAGATCAGAGACTGCGTTTTTTCAATTTGCGAAAGATACAACAACGAATCCGGACAGGGTAAGGTGCTGGTTAAAACACCGGAGGAAGCGGTGAGCTATGCCATATCCCGTATGCCCGGAACTTTCGGCGCGGTGAAGAGTGCCGTATGTGCCTTTAAAGAAGCACTTGAGCCTTTTTTTGATGCACATCCCGAAGCGCTTCCCAAAACCCTTGCGGACATCGGTGCGGGAACGGGAGCTGCCGTCTGGGCGGTTGCCTCCGAGTTTGAACTTAGTCACATTACCTGCTTTGAAAGAGAGAGCAGCATGACAGAGATCGGAAAGCATATGCTTTCTTACGGCAACGAGGCCATGAAAAATGCTGCCTGGGTACAAGGCGATGCCATCGGCGGGAATACGGAAAAAGCCGATCTTGTGACCGCTTCTTACATCATGAATGAGCTTAAGCCCTCCGACAGGGATGCATTCCTCAACAATCTTTTTGAAACCTCCGACGGCGCCGTGATCCTTTTGGAGCCCGGCACGAGAGCAGGCTTTAAGAACATCCTTTACGCCCGTGATTTCTTCACAAAAAAAGGCGCAATCGTCGTTGCACCCTGCACCCACTCCTCAGCCTGCCCGCTTCCCGCGGACGACTGGTGCCACTTCGCCTGCCGCATGCAGCGCAGCAAAACCCAAAAGTTCGTGAAGGGCGGCGACGCCCCCTACGAGGATGAAAAATTTGCCTACCTCGCCGTTTTGATACCCGGGGACGGGGTTATGGGCTCATTTTTTGATACCCGGGGACGGGGTTGTGGGCTCATTTTTGACGATATGACAGCAGAGGCTACCGAGGAAGGATATGCCCGCATCATAAGGCATCCGCAGATAAACAAAGGGTTTGTTGAACTTAAACTGTGTTCGGGAAAGGGCATAGAGACCGTGAAGGTCACATCACGGGATAAAGCTGAGTTTAAGATTGCGAGAAAAGCAGAGTGGGGCGAGAGGAAAAAAATGACACCATAACCCCGTCCCCGGGGTTCATCCGTCCCCCCTTTGTGGGAAAAGGCTATGCAGAGCTTAAGCTGTGCTCGGAACGTGGCATAGAAGAAGTCAGGATAACGGCTCGGGATTAAGACCGTTTTAAGGCCGCGAGAAAGGCGGAATGGGGCGATGAATTGACAGAATAGTCTTGACATATGGGGAGGGTAAGAGATAGACTATTTCCTGAATTCATCTCGGTTTAAAGACATTTCGGGATGATTATCTGGAGGAAAAAAGTGAAGAGATTATTATTGTTACTTGTGACTGTGTTTTTGCTTGCGGCAGTTGGCTGCGCGAATGTGAGCGGCGGGCAGGCATCTTCGGGCGATGTCGCACCGAAGCAGATCTGCACCGTGGATGGCTGCACCAATGAAGTGTACAAAGCCTCATTATGCGTGGACCACTATGTGGAAAAAACGCTGGAGGAAAAGGAGAAAGAGATCCGGAAATCGATCTCGACGGCGACTTCCACACCGACAGTTACACCGATACCTGTGGTCATTCCCACGGAAAATCCGAAGGTTTCCCATTTGGATGAAGATGACAAGTATACCAAAGAATACTGGGAAAAGTTAAAGTTCGAAGAAGATTTTTACAGCGGAGAAAAAGCTAAGGTCGAAACCTTTGATCTTAACAATCTTCCTTCAAAGTACAGAAATTATAATGTCACTTCCGTAAAGAAGCAGATAGACAAGCCTTTTTGCTGGGCTTTTGCAAGTGTTGCTGCCATGGAGGCCGAGCTCATTAAAAACAACGGAGCAAGCCTTGATATTGATCTCTCGGAACTGTATTTTGGCTATATCGTTGCAAATCCGGTGTATGATGCTCTTGGACAGCTCACGCTTGTTGATGTAACGGGAAACGAATATGATCATTACGGGGGCTACTCGTTGGAACTTGCAGATAAATTAATGCTCGGAGTTTATCCCGTTGCCGAGAAGGATCTTCCATATGAAGTGCGTAATGATAGATTTACCGTAGATGCAAAGATGAAGTCTTCACAGACGTTCTACCTTAAAAAGGCGGAATTTTTAGATCATCCTTCCGTCGATGCCGTTAAGCGCCTTGTAGCCTTATATGGCGCTGCAACCATCTCCTTTTATGGTGATAGCAAAGATTATGATTATAACGAGAAATATTGTTCGGTATATAATCATAATAATGAAAAAAGAAATCACGAGGTGTGCGTTGTGGGCTGGGACGATAATTTCCCCGTAACTTCATTTAATATGGCACCTCCCGGCCCAGGAGCATGGATCTGCAAGAATTCCTGGGGCGAAGAGTTCGGAGATAACGGCTACTTCTATCTTTCCTATTATGATACTTCAATAGATCGCAGTATTGCTTTTGATCTGGAGCCTATAAGTGAGAAAGAAAATGTTTATATCTGTTGCTTCGACCCGTTTTTTACAGCTTATTTGGATATGGATATGCAAGGAAATGAATACTACACGAACGATCATTTCAAAACCAATAAGATCGCAAATGTGTATACCGCACACGCCAACGAGGACGGAGGAGAGCTTTTGAAAGCCGTTTCCTTTGATACTTTGGAGGTTTTGGATTATACCATAAAGATATATACGGATCTTAAGCAGAACGATGATCCGGAATCGGGAATACTGAGGGAAACTATAACCGGTAAGGCTGATAATATGGGCTGTATAAGGGAATCTTTGAAAAATCCGGTTTATCTCACTGAAGGAGAACTTTTTTCAATTGTGCTTTCAACAACACAGGATTCAACTCCCGCAACCGTAGGAGGAGGTGATGAGCTCAATTCTGTGATCGCGTACGGGCAATCTTTCTATTGTTTAAACGGTGAGTGGCGGGAAAATAATAATGATAATTATGCGATACAGGCAGTTACGGTCAATTGTGAGAGCGACAGCCCGGAAGATCTTTCAAGTGTGAAAGGAACAATCAAAGATACAAGAGCCGGAGAATTACCCGAAAACATTCTTCTCACCAAAAAAGTAACGGGGCTGAAGGCAAAATCCTACGGGCCCGGAATCCTGGAGCTCAGCTGGGATAAAGATGATTATTACGGATATTTTATTTATAGGTATTCAGAAAAAACAAGAGCCTATGAAAGGATAGGAGTCGTCAAGGAGCAGAACAGCTTTATCATCGATGATTATGACTGCGACAGTGAATGTACCTATGCCGTTAAAGGCTATATTTTTGAAACTGATGAATTAAATGACTGGATAAAACTGCCAAAGCTCGGCTATTACTATTCCGACAAGATAACCATAAGAACGGATGACTTCTTCAGAAAGCCTGACGTTGATATCGTTTCAGCCGGTGTATTTCTTGAGTGGGACGGTATCAAGAATGCCGCTTCGTACAAAGTTTACTTCCTCGGAGCGGAAACAGGATATGCGTGGGAACTTGTGGATGAAGTCACAAGGACGTCCTATATGTTTTTGGAACCTGTAAAGCATGCCGAATATATGTACCAGATCGAAGCAGTGCTTGACTCCGGCAAGACCGTAAAGAGCGTTCCCGCGTCCGTACGCTACGAGTAGAGCGGTCTCCGCCTCTGTTCGTTACGAGTGGAGCGTGTGTGCGACATTCTCGTCACGGTAAAACACGCATCCGCCACGTTTCGTTACGGTAAAACACTTAAAAAAGCAGAGCAGCACCCCGAGCAATACCTTGGGGCGCTGCTTTTTTATGCTATTCAGCCTTCCCGGCGCTCCGCTCAGGATCTTTTTATGACCTAAACGTCGAAAATCCTCCTTTAGACCAAAGATTTCCCGGGAAAATCAGCCTTCCGGCGCTCCGCTCAAGAGCTTTTTATGACCTAAACGTCGAAAATCCCCCTTTAGACCAAAGATTTCCCGGGAAAATCAGCCTTCCCGGCGCTCCGCTCAAGAGCTTTTTATGACCTAAACGTCGAAAATCCCCCTTTAGACCAAAGATTTCCCGGGAAAATCAGCCTTCCGGCGCTCCGCTCAGGATCTTTTTATGACTTAAACGTCGAAAATCCCCCTTTAGACCAAAGATTTCCCGGGAAAATCCGGCTTTTAAAGTACGCAGAGAGGAACGGCCTTGAAACGAAGAGTTTTCACAAGATAAGGAAGACCTACGCCAGCAGACTTAATGCAAAAGGCGTTCCCATGGATCTCATTCGTGAGCAGCTGGGGCATACATCGCTTGAAACGACGTACAGCTATATATTCAACCCGCTGACAGAGACTGAAAGCTACAAGGCTGTAACGGAAGCGGTGGGGTTCTCTACGCCGGAAGACGGTATACATCCGCCGAAGGTAACAAACATTTCTGCTCTCCGACGTAAGAAAGAGACATCAAACGGAAGTTGTCCCCAACTGTCCCCAAGTTTTTGGAGTAAAGAAAAAAGCTGAAACCCTGTATTTATCAGTGCTTCAGCTAGGTATGAAAAGAGCGCGAGACGGGACTCGAACCCGCGGCCTCGACCTTGGCAAGGTCGCGCTCCACCAACTGAGCCACTCGCGCATGTTGTGTTTTGTGAAAGGCTTGCGTCTCTCGAACACGAGTGATATATTATCACCGTGAACTTCAAAAGTCAACAGCTTTTTGGATTTTTATTGAAGAACTATTGTCTAAATTTTTAGAAAAATTCAAAAAGCTTTTCAGGGGCAGGTTGATTTTTTTTCTGTTTCTGATATAATGCCTATTTACTTACGAAAAGAAGGGGATATTGATGAAAGGTTCCGAAATTCTCATTAGAACATTGATCAAGGAAGGCGTTGACACCATCTTCGGCTATCCGGGGAGTGCAGTGCTGGATATCTATGATGCGCTGTATGACCATCCGGAGATCCGCCACATCCTGACCTCCCATGAACAGGGAGCGGCGCATGCCGCAGACGGATATGCACGGAGCACCGGGAGAGTGGGCGTGTGCCTTGCGACCAGCGGGCCGGGAGCCACAAACCTTGTGACGGGCATAGCTACCGCGTACATGGATTCGATCCCGATGGTTGCTATTACGGGCAACGTATCCAACAGCCTTTTGGGAAAGGACAGCTTTCAGGAGGTTGACATTGCGGGCGTTACAATGCCCATAACCAAGCATAATTTCATCGTTAAGGATGTAAAGGACATAGAGAAAACAGTGAGTCGTGCCTTTGATATAGCGGGAAGCGGGCGACCCGGTCCTGTTTTGGTGGATATTACCACCGATGCTATCTCTGCCGAAGGAGAATTCCTGAATATAGAGATCTCAAAGAGCAACGATCACGATCATTTCACGAAGGACGATCTTAAAGCGGCGGCGAAGCTGGCGAATGCGTCAAAGAAACCGTTGATATACGCCGGTGGCGGTGCGTCCGGTGCTTCCATGCAATTAAGAATGCTTGCCGAGCTCCTGAAAGCACCTGTCTGTGATTCACTGATGGGGAAGGGAGCATTCCCGGGAGATGATGAAAAGTATCTGGGTATGCTGGGCATACACGGAACGGACGCGGCGAGGGAAGCAGTTAAGGAATGTGATCTTTTGATCGCGGTCGGAGTGCGTTTCTCCGACAGAGCAACGGAGAATTTCAAAACGATCTCCGCAAAGTCAAAGATCATTCATATAGACATAGATCCCGCGGAGATCAACAAAAACATCATCTGCACGGCAGCATTGAACGGAGATGCAAGAAATGTTCTTACGGCTCTTTTGCCGCTTATAAAGGAAAAAGAGAGAAAGCTTTGGAGAAAGGCTGAGAATGCGAAGGATGAGAAAGACGGATCCTTTAACGGTAAAAGCATAATCAGGGAACTCTTTAGGCAGACCAAGGGCGACGCCATTGTTGTTACGGATGTCGGAAAACACCAGATGACAACGGTTTCGGAATGGAAGTTCTTAAAACCCGGTCAGCTGCTCACTTCGGGTGGCTTGGGAACCATGGGCTACGGTCTCGGCGCGTCCATCGGCGCAAAGCTTGCGAATCCGGACAAAACTGTCCTAAACATCGCAGGCGACGGCTGCTTCAGGATGAATATGAACGAGCTTGCAACCGCGAACCGCTATAAGGTCGCGGTAATAGAAGTCATATTGGATAACCACTCGCTTGGGCTTGTACGCGACCTTCAGGATGAGTTTTACGAGGGACGTCATTCCTGCACGGACATAGAGGATGATGTGGATTTCGTAAAGATAGCGGAAGCCATGGGCGTAAAGGGTATCAGGGCCACAAACAATGAGGAGTTTAAAAAAGCGGTCAAGGAAGCGCTTGGCCTGAACGAACCCGTTGTTATAGAATGTGAATTATAAAAGTCAAGTCTTAGGACTTGCATAAAGATTTATTGATACAAAAGGAACAGATAGAAACATGTCGGAAACACTTAAGAAATCGGATTTTTACTATGATCTTCCGGAGGAACTGATCGCTCAGGATCCTCTTTCGGACAGATCTTCATCAAGGCTTCTTGTGCTCGATAAGAACACGGGAGCTGTGGAACACAAGCATTTCACGGATATAAAGGAGTATCTGAGCCCCGGCGATTGTCTGGTCATCAACGATACAAAGGTCATCCCCGCCCGTCTCATCGGTACGAAGACAGGTGATGCCAAGGGCGACGGCAATCAGTTCGGCTCCAAGATCGAGGTTTTGCTTCTCAAACGAGGGGCGGATGATGTATGGGAGACCATCGTAAGGCCCGGCAAAAAGGCAAGGACCGGTGCAAAGATCGACTTTGGAAACGGTCTGCTCACCGGAGAGGTGGTGGAATGCCTGGAAGACGGTAACAGAATGATCAAGTTTCATTACAAGGGCATATTCGAAGAGATCCTTGACAAGCTCGGTCAGATGCCGCTTCCGCCTTATATTACACATGAACTTAAGGACAAGAACCGTTACCAGACCGTCTATGCCAAGCATGAAGGCTCCGCCGCGGCACCTACAGCAGGCCTGCACTTTACCGAGCAGCTTCTTAAGGAACTTGAGGATGAAGGCATAATAATCGCCAGAGTCACTCTTCATGTGGGTCTCGGAACTTTCAGACCCGTAAAGGAAGAGAACATTCTGGATCACCATATGCATACGGAAAGCTATCAGGTGCTTCCTGAAGAGGCGAAGAAGATCAACGATGCGAAGGCTGCGGGCGGCAGGCTCATATGCGTGGGTACCACCAGCTGCAGGACCATCGAGAGCGTATCGGATGAGCAGGGCATAGTACATGCGGGCTCCGGAGATACGCAGATCTTCATCTACCCCGGCTACAAGTTTAAAGCACTGGATTGCCTGATCACAAACTTCCACCTGCCGGAGTCCACTCTCATCATGCTGGTGTCCGCCCTTGCGGGACGTGAGCATGTGCTGAGTGCCTACGAAGAAGCGGTGAAAGAGAGATACAGATTCTTCTCTTTCGGTGACGCAATGTTCATATGTTGATGAATTACTTGCTTAAAGGGATAATTTTTGCTATAATCATGCAATATGATAAATTGAGTTATGTATATTTAAAAGGAGTGTGATTGTTTCCAAATGGACGCGGATCCTGCCAGTCGATGGTTAATTATTACTGAAGTAGTTACCAATAATAGAAATTGGACACCCTGGATAATTGTAATCCTGTTACTTCTCGCAGCTGCATTTCTTGCAGTTACGGAAACGGCCTTGGCTTCCGTTAAAGCCACTAAAATTCGTGCCCGCGCCGACAGAGGCGATGAAAGGGCAAAAAAGGTCATCAAGGTTTTGGATGACTTTGACCGTGCAATAACAACGATCTTAATTCTGACCAATATAGTACATCTATCAGCAGCGGGCATAGTCACCGTTCAGGTTACCCGTATTTGGGGACTGGGCGCTGTAACCATCAGTACTGTAATAAGCACATTGGTTGTTTTTTTTGTAGGCGAAATGCTCCCCAAGAGCATAGCAAAAAAATACAGTGAGACCTTTTCGCTTGCTACAGCATCTACGCTTTTAGTTTTTATGGCGTTACTTAAGCCTGCGGCTCTTCTGTTGTCTAAGATAGGCGGTCTCGCGGGGAGACTTACTCGCGAAGAACCCGAAATCTCCGTTACCGAAGATGAGATCTATGACATAATTGAAGATATGACAGAAAAGGGTTCCCTGGGTGAAGACCATGGCGACCTTATTTCCTCTGCTTTGCAATTTGGCACCGTGCAGGTAAACTCGATCATTACCTCCAGGGTGGATGTTTGTATGCTTGATGTGGACTCCGAGCCGGAGGAGATCATAGAGACCATTAAGAAAGTACGTCACAGCCGTTTGCCGGTTTACGATGGCACGGTTGACAACATAATTGGAATACTTCAGATCAGAAAATACATAAAGGAGTACTTAAAGGACGGCGGAAAACCGGATCTTAAGGAGCTTCTCGATCCTCCGTTTTTTGTTCATGCCAGCATGAAGATCGATGATCTGCTTGCGAAGATGAGCAAGGAATGCATCAATATGGCGATCGTTACGGACAGCTACGGCGGTACGAGAGGCATAGTCACCGTCGAGGATATACTTGAGGAACTGGTGGGAGAGATCTGGGACGAGGATGATGTGGTTGAGGAACCGATCAGAAAGCTCGAAGCAAATTCCTGCATATGCGATGACGACGTTCACGTGGCGGATGTTTTCGATTTCCTTGAGTACGAAGATCCCGAAGAGAACGAAGAATTTGAAAACAAGATCATAGCCGAGTGGGCATATGAAAACTTCGGAACCATTCCGAAGGTAGGTGACACTTTCAGATACCACGAGCTGGAAGTCAAGGTTTTTGAAATGGATCATAACAGGATCACGTCATTGACTGTAACTGTTTTGCCTTCCGAAGAAGAAAAGGGAGGTGAAGAGTGATAATGGATATTATCCTTATTGTTTGTTATTCGATAGCGATCATTATCTGTATACTGCTTTCCGGCTTTTTCTCGGGCTCGGAGATGAGTTATTCCTCATGTAACAGGACCAGACTCGACAATCTTTCCGAGGACGGCGACAAAAGGGCCAAAGCTGCGGCTAAGATCGTTGCAAGATTTGATGATACCCTGAGTACGATACTCATAGGCAATAACCTGGTGAACATTGCATGCTCTTCAATCGGAACGGTGCTTGTGATCTCGATCTGCGAGCTCGCGGATCCGAGCATGAATGCCGACAATGCGCCCACCTGGATATCCACACTCGTGCTTACCATATTGATCATCATCTTTGGTGAGACGATACCCAAGATATCCTCCAAAAAGCAGGCGAACAAAAAGGCACTCAAGTATGCCTATGCCATCAGGACATTAAATAACCTGCTGAAGCCTGTTGTGGTTCCTGTTGTAGGGCTGGTCAAGCTCTGCTCGCTGCCCTTCAAGGGAGAAGCGGACAAGGATGACGATGATGTGGCCATTGATGAACTCACGGACATCATTGAAACCGCGGAAGAGGAGAAGGTCCTCGACGAGGATGCATCCGAGCTTGTTCAGGCGGCCATAGATTTTAGCGACACTCCTGTTTATGAAGTTATGACGGCGAGGGTTGATATGCTTGCCATCGACATAGAGGATGACAAGGAGAGCATAGATGAGATCATCTCAAACTCCACGTTTACCCGTATTCCCGTATATGAGGGGAGCATAGATAACATCATCGGAACTCTTTCGCTGAACCGTTATCTCCGTGCCTGCCTTGAGGAAGAAACACCGGACATCAGGAAACTGATAATGCCGCCCAAATATGTATACAAGACAACGAAGCTTCCCATCGTTCTGAACGAGTTCAGACATGCAAAACAGCATCTGGCCATCGTTACTGATGAATACGGCGGGACGCTCGGCATAGTTTCCATGGAGGATGTTCTGGAGTCTATCGTCGGAGACATCTGGGATGAGAGCGACGAAGTGGAAGACGAGGTCGTTGAAACCTCCGACGGACGTTATGAGTTTGACGGAGACACGACCATCGACAGCTTCCTTGAAGAACTTGAACTGGATGAAGGCGCGTTGGAATGCGATTCGGATACGGTGGGCGGATGGATGATCGAAACGCTGGAGCATTTCCCGGAAAAGGGAGAGAGCTTCGAGTGGAACGGTTACAGGCTTACCGTTCTTGAAGCGGATGACCACAGAGTTTCAAAGGTTTTGGCCGAGAAGCTTGAATGAAAAGAAGAATAAAAAAAAGAGGAACTTCGCTTGGAGGTTCCTCTTATTGTTTTGTCAGGTGGCGATCTCAGCAAGTTTCTTTTGCATGCTTTCACAAAGCTGATTCACCATGTCCGTTACGGTGCTGATCTCTTCGGCTCTTGCCGCGAGGGTTTCTGTCTTGCTCGTGGCTTCCGCGATAAGTTTTTCAAGCTGCTGAGCCTGAGTGTTGAGGCTTAAGATCGCGTCCGTGATCTGCTCCTTGTTGGAAAGAGAGCTCTTGGCCGCCTTATCGGAGGATGCGGAAAGCTCCTTAATGTTCTGGGCAACGACGTTGAAACCACGGCCGGCTTCACCTGCTCTTGCGGCTTCGATGGAAGCGTTCAGTGCGAGGAGAGTGGTCCTTCCGGAAATGGCGGTGATGTTCTTGTTGTCTTTTTCCAGTTGATCCAGCAGGTTCATGATGTTGGCGAAGGATTTTGCAAAATTAACGCAAAATTCATTGATCTCACATATATTCTTTGTGATCTCTTCCGTATCGATTGCCGTTGAACGGTTGTTGGAGGAGAGGTTATCGATCGATGAATTGAGCTTAAGGAAATCGCTGTTAACGTATTGCGAGATGGCGATACTCTTTTTCTCGTTGTACCAGATGCAGTTCTCCTTAATGTTGGCGCCGTTGTATATGGCTTTGGCCATATCCTTACAGGACTTGTATCCGCACGCGCTGCAATCGATGTGACGATCTTCTTCCGTAGTCTTCAGCATGGTGTTAAAGATCTCGTCATATTCACGTTCCGAGGGCTCGGGTACGCGGACATATGAGGACTTGTCGGAGTACTTTCTGATGAAATCCGACAACCGCAGATCCTTGAATTGCTCGTTGAGTGCGGCAAGTCTTTGAGCAGGAGTCATGGAACGGCCCGTCTCGAGATCCTTGTCACCGTCGATCTTTTCTTTTCTGATACGCTGCAGGGCAAAGAAGGTATCGTCGCCGGTAGCAACTTCGGGCTCTGTGGCTGTTCCGTAAAGACAACCGCGGGAACAGTTCAAAGCGTCCACGAGTACGGGGAGTTCCTTTTTGGAGGCAACTCTTTTTGCATAGCTTTCCAGGTAGGCATAGGCATGCTTTTCGCCCTCGATCTGCTTTATGAGTACATCTTCACCCAGGAACCAGTAGACGTTTTCTTTGAGTCCGCCGGGCATGGGATAGATCGCACCCATACCGTCCTCGATCTCATCTTTTACATCTTCTCCGTAGAGTCTGTGCTCACGCATATATTTTACAAGGTGGTCGTAGGTTACGTTGTAGGATACCAGACCGTCTGTTTCCGGAGCCTTGAATTCCTTTGATTTTGCAAGGCAAGGGCTTAAGAAAGCGAGTTTATCGGTACAGTTCTCGTATTTTGCAAGATATACCGCTGCGCAGAGCGTAGGAGAGTGAACCGGCATAAGTTTTGGAAGCAGCGAAGGGAGATACTTCTCGATATAGTCGACAATAGCCGGACAGGGTTGTGAAATGCCGCCCATGAAATTGTTTTCCGTTATATATTTGATATAAGCCCAAGTAGTAATGTCCGCGCCGAAACCAACACTTACAAGTCTTCTAACGCCGAGTTTCTTAAGCCCGCCGAGAATCCTTCCGCCGTCATCGGGATAATTCGCGAAGAAAGCGGGAGCGATCAACAGTGAGATCTTTTCGCCTTTCCTGAGATCATTAAGGAAAAGCTCCGTGTCATCCTCATAGGAACGCGCGTTGTGATTGCAGGCGTCTATGCAGGAGCCACAGCCAACACAATAATCGGGACTGATCTCGATCACTTGTGTTTCGTCATCCTTTTTTACAACCTTGTTTGCCAGTATAGCAGGGCATACAGATATGCAATGATGACATGCGATACAATTGTCATTGGTGGTTACAAGTCTCTGAAAGTGAGCCATATACTCAAGTGTCCTTCCTGATGATTATAATATTTTGTTGTATTGTGTCTCTATTTGTTGAATTTTACTACAATTCAAGGGCGAACACAATAATAAAGCGACTAATTTTATTAAATTATAATAAGTTCGCACTTTTGTTGGACTTTTTCTCAAGGTAAATCGGCGAAGTATTTTTAAGATAGCCCTTTTAATTTATCCCGATGTGTTGTAAAATAGGCAAAAACCCGAGATAAAGGAGCAACCGCTATATGAGAGTGATCGATAAGATAAGATCGGAAAAAATCAGCCTTTCCTTTGAGGTGTTTCCACCCAAGACTGCCGATAAATTTGAGACGATTAAAAATGCAACCGAAAGAGTGGGGGCATTGTCACCTGATTTTATGAGCGTTACATACGGCGCCGGCGGCGGAACAAGTGAATATACGGTTGCCATAGCAAAGGACCTTCAGAACAAGTTCAATATACCCGTGCTTGCGCATCTTTCCTGCATCAGTTCCACCAGGGAGGGCGTGAGGAAACAGCTGGAAGCCATAAAGGCTGCCGGAATAGAAAACATTCTGGCGCTGAGAGGCGATCTTCCCGCAGGAAGTGAAGCCCAGGAGAAATGGGATTACAGATATGCCTCAGAGCTTGTGAAGGAGATCAAGGATTTCGATCCGTCCTTCTGCATAGGCGGAGCGTGCTATCCCGAATGTCATCCCGAATCCTTAAGCCAAAAGAAGGATATCGAAAACATGAAGAAGAAGGTGGAAGCAGGCTGTGAGTTCCTGACGACACAGATGTTCTTCGACAACAACATATATTGGAATTTCCTCTATAAGGTGAGAGATGCGGGGATCAATGTGCCCATAGTTGCGGGTATCATGCCCGTGACAAACGTAAAGCAGGTGGAGAGGACACTGAAGCTCTCCGGAGCGCAGGTACCGCTCAAGTTTAAATATATGGTGGACAAGTTCGGCTGCAATCCGGAAGCCATGAGAAGGGCCGGCATAATATATGCCACGGAGCAGATCGTCGATCTCATCGCAAACGGCGTTACGGCGATCCACCTTTACACCATGAACAAGGCAGACATAGCGGAAGAGATAAAGAACAATCTTAAAGGCATATTGGACATATAGTTTATTAGCATGATCGAGATCAGAAAATACAAAACTGAAAAACTGAACCTCAGGAACATTAATTACTACATGGGGCAGAGAAACGGACAGGCGATAGACGGAATGCCGGAGAGGATAGACAAGGCAATGAAGGTCCTGCTTCCCGTGTTTGACGGCAAGGTCTGCTTTATGGAGACGGAGGTTCCTAAGATCGATTCAGTGGATCTTAAAAGACATCTTGTGGGCTGCCGGAGAGTGATCATGATGGCGGCGACCATAGGAGCGGAAGCGGACAGAGAACGCATGAAAGCAGGCGTCAGATCCCCCGTGGAGCAGCTGATCTATGATGCCATAGGAACAGAGGGCATAGAAAATGTATGCGATCGTTTCTGTAAGGACATGGAAGAGAGATACGGCGCTCTTACGAGCAGGTTTTCACCCGGCTACGGTGATCTGCCGCTGGACTATCAAAGAACGATGATCGCCCTTTTGGATACAAACAGAAAGATTGGGCTCTCGCTAACGGATTCGCTGCTCATGAGCCCCACAAAATCCGTAACGGCGATAATAGGAATAAAAGGACAACCATAATAGATTTGGGGATGATGTAATGGATTTAAGAGAAAAGATAAAAAAAGGACTGTTCTATTTTGACGGAGCTACGGGTTCTCAGCTGCAAAAGCTCGGGATCAGGCCCGGAGAATTGCCGGAGATATGGAACATTACCCATAAGGAAGATATCATACACCTCGGACAGTCTTACTTTGAAGCGGGAGCTAACGGAGTGGCTGCCAATACTTTCGGCGCAAATCCGCTGAAATATGACGGGAAGGACGGGCACTACAGTCTCAGAGAGATCGTTAAGAGCGGCATGGAATGCGCCATGGAAGCAAGGAGAAGAGCCAAGGGAGAAATGGTTCAGGAAGACAGGTATGTGGGACTGGATGTGGGTTCCCTCGGAAAGCTGTTAAAGCCTCTGGGAGATCTGGAGTTTGAGACGGCGGTCTCTTACTTTAAGGAAGTCATATCCCTTGGTACGGAGTACGGCGCGGAATACATTCTGATCGAGACCATGAATGATTCCCTTGAAAGTAAAGCTGCCGTGATCGCTGCCAAAGAGGTTACGGATGTGCCCATTTTTGTGAGCAACGTATACGACGAGACCCATAAGACCATGACCGGTTCTTCACCTGCCGTAATGACGACAATAATGAACGGACTGGGTGTGGATGCTGTGGGTTCCAACTGTTCCTTGGGTCCGGATAAGATGCTGGAGATCGTCCCCGAATTATATGCAAATGCGGCTGTTCCCGTGATCTTCATGCCTAATGCGGGAATGCCGAAGATGGACGGAGACAGAGTGATCTATGATGTCGGTCCGGAAGAGTTTGCGGCGCTTGCGGTGAAGGCGGTTGAGAGCGGTGCGAGGCTTTTGGGCGGCTGCTGCGGAACAACACCGGAGCATATCCGACAGACCGTGCTTGCAACAAGAGAGATGAAGCCTCTTCAGGTAAAGGAACAGACAAAGGGAAGGATAGCCTCCTACAATACCATAACGGAATTCGGCAACCGTCCCATTCTCATAGGGGAAAGGATCAACCCCACAGGTAAAAAGAAATTGAAGGAGGCGCTCCGCTCGGGAGACATGTCTTACATCCTCGGAGAAGCCGTGAAGCAGGAAGAAGCGGGAGCGGATGTGCTGGATGTGAACGTTGGACTTCCGGAGATAGACGAGACGGCGGTGCTTTGCGATACGGTCAGAGAACTTCAGGCGATCACAGCCCTGCCTCTTCAGCTGGATACCAGCAGTCCCGTGGCAATGGAAGCCGCACTCAGGGCATATAACGGCAAAGCCATGATCAATTCCGTGAACGGCAAGGAAGAGGTTATGGAAGCCATATTCCCGCTGGTTAAAAAGTACGGCGGCTTTGTTGTGGCACTTACTCTCGATGAGGGTGGCATACCCGAGACGGCGGAGGGACGCTTTAAGATCGCGGAGAAGATCGTGAAGCGTGCGGCGGAATACGGGATCAAAAAAAGCGATCTCATTTTCGATCCCCTTGCAATGGCTGTTTCCTCCGACTCAAAAGCGGCAAGAGGCACATTGGATGCCATAAAGCTCATAAAGGAAAGACTGGGCTGCTATTGCTCCTTAGGCGTATCAAATGTTTCCTTCGGACTTCCCAAGAGAGAGATCATCACCTCGGTATTCTTTACGATGGCTATGGAATGCGGGCTTGATGCGGCCATAATGAATCCTTTCGCTACGGAGATGATGAAGTCGTATAAATGCTTCCTTACGCTGGCGGGACTGGATGATAACTGCATAGGGTATATAGAATATGCGGATAAGATGGAAGTTAACACCGTGCAGGCGGTTCCGGCAACAGGATCGGGAAGCGCACCGGGCAGCGGGGCAGGTGCAGACAAGGCGGCGGAAAACACTGCGGGTGCTTCGGCGCTGGGCTTTGCGATAAAAAAAGGAATGTCCGAGGCGGCAGCGGAAGAGACCAAAAAGTTGCTGGGTGTCAAGGACGCCATGGCGATCATCAACGAGGACATCATACCCGCTCTGAACGAGGTCGGCATAGGCTTCGAGAAGAAGACCATCTATCTGCCTCAGCTCCTAATGAGCGCGGAAGCAGCAAAAGCAGCCTTCGGAGTGGTTTCGGCTTCTATGCCGGAAACATCCTCGAAGGGACCCAAGGTGATAATGGCCACCGTAAAGGGTGACATTCATGATATAGGAAAGAACATCGTGGTAGCGCTCCTCAAGAACTATGGCTTTGAGGTCATCGATATGGGAAAGGATGTACCGCCGGAAAAGATCGTTGACACGGTGAAAAAAGAAGGGATAAGGCTGGTCGGGCTTTCCGCCCTTATGACCACGACCGTTCCTGCCATGGAAGAGACCATAAAACAGATCCACGAGTATGACCCAACCGTCAAGGTTTGTGTCGGGGGTGCAGTCCTCACGCAGGAGTACGCGGACATGATCCACGCGGACAAGTACGCTGCCACCGCCATGGACACGGTAAGATACGCACAGAAAGTGTTTGGAATGGAATAAAGTAAAAATGGACCCGGGGGACGGGTCCATTTCAGTTGTCTTGGTTGAAACTTCTTCGGTCTTCACTATTTTTTTACCTTGTTTTTTTGTTTTCGGAAGTGTATCATTTAACTGATTCTATTATAATAACCAAAATGGAGAATAATATAAGACCAGATGAGAGACGAGAAAAAATACATCAAAATATATGAAAGCCTTAGAGACGATATACTTAAAGGGATCTACCCTTACATGTCGAAACTTCCTTCCAAAAGGGTTACAGCTGACACCTTCGGTGCCAGTCTCATTACCGTGGAACATGCATATGAACTGCTGATGGAGGAGGATTACATCCGCCCCAAAGAGAGAAGCGGCTACTTTGTCTCCTACGAAGAAGGGAAGCTCCTCCATGCTTCGCCGGCAGCTAAAGAACGGTTTGTGAGACGGGAGAGAGCGGAGGAGGGAGATTCCTATCGTTTCCCCATCTCGGTTTTTGCAGGCACTGTGAGAAGGATACTGTCGGAATATGCGGAAGAAGTCCTTGTGAAATCCCCTTCCCAAGGCTGCCTTTTCCTTCGAGAAGCCATCAGGGACTATCTTTTAAGAAACAGGCACATCGATGTTAAGACGGATCAGATAATAATAGGTTCCGGCTCCGAGTACCTCTACGGCCTCATAGTTCAGACCTTCGGACGAGCCGTGATCTATGGCATAGAGAATCCTTCCTATGAAAAGATAGCCATGATCTACAGAGCGGCCGGGGTGGAATGTGACTTTCTGACCCTCCTGAGCGACGGTATCAGGAGCAGCGACCTTGAAAAGACCGAAGCAAAAGTCCTGCACATTACTCCTTACAGAAGCTACCCCAGCGGTATCAGCGCCACAGCCGCCAAAAAAAGAGAATACATCCGCTGGGCAGAAAGGAAAGGCGGGATCATCATCGAAGACGATTTCGAGTCGGAGTTCTCGCCCTCCAGAAAGATGGAAGAAACCCTCTTCACCATTGACAAAGGGAAAAACGTGATCTATGTCAACACTTTTTCCAAAACCGTTTCTTCCTCACTTCGTGTGGCCTACATGGTCCTTCCGGAATGGCTCACCGATCTTTTTGAAGAAAAGATCGGATTCTACTCCTGCACCGTCCCCACCCTCGACCAGTACATCCTCGCAGAACTCATACAGAACGGGGACTTTGAAAGACACATTAATAAGGTGAGAAGGCTGAAGAGGGCAGAAGCGGAAGAAACGCAGACATCATGAAACCTATTTTTTTAGCTTGTCCGTCAAAACCCGCATTTTATGGTTTAAAAGCGTAAAAGATGCTTTTGAACCATAATTTTTCGCCCATTTTTATATGGAAAAGGGTAATTTGTAAAGAAGCAACATATATAATATGCGTTATATAAGAAAAAACTACAGAAAATATAGCATAAAACAGTGACGAAGTCCTAAAAAGTTTGACTTAAAACCATGAAAAGATGCCTTTAGACCAAAAAACGTCATTTTTTATAAGGTTTTGACCCCCTAACCCCGTCCCGGGGGTTCAAGTTTTGGCACCCTAACCCCGTCCCGGGGGTTCAAGTTTTGGCACCCTAACCCCGTCCCGGGGGTTCATTATTGCGGCTGCTTTCCGATGTAAGCAAGGATACCGCCGTCTACATAGAGAATGTGCCCGTTTACGGCATTGGATGCTTCTGAAGCAAGGAATACTGCGGGACCTGTAAGTTCTTCGGCCTTGAGCCATCTGTTTGCGGGGGTCTTCGCGCAGATGAACTGATCGAAGGGATGACGGGAACCGTCGGGCTGGATCTCACGAAGAGGAGCGGTCTGAGGGGTCTCGATGTAGCCGGGACCGAGGCCGTTACACTGAATGTTGTACTGACCGTACTCGGAGCATATGTTTTTCGTAAGCATCTTGAGTCCGCCCTTTGCGGAGGCATATGCGGAAACTGTTTCACGGCCGAGTTCTGACATCATGGAGCAGATGTTTATGATCTTACCGTGGCCTTTTTTGATCATTGAAGGGATTACAGCCTTGGAAACGATGAAGGGAGCATTGAGATCCACATCGATAACCTGTCTGAACTGAGCGGCTGTCATTTCTGTCATGGGAATTCTCTTGATGATTCCGGCATTATTAACAAGAATGTCGATAACACCAACTTCTTTTTCAATCTTTGCTACAAGCTCGTTCACAGCGTCTTCGTTTGTAACATCACAAACATATCCGTGTGCGTTAATGCCTTTTTCCTTGTAAGCTGCAAGACCCTTGTCAACGAGATCTTGATTGATATCATTGAAGCAGATGGTTGCTCCCGCGTCTGCATAGGCACTTGCAATGGCAAAGCCTATCCCGTAGGATGCGCCTGTTACAAGGGCTACCTTTCCTTCGAGGGAAAAATTAATGTAATTATTAGCCATAGTAATCCTCCATACCAATTTTTTATCATCTTCGTACCGCAACCGGTAACTATCGAAAAAGGATTATAACAAAGAAAAGAACTAAAAACAAGGTCGCAGACTTGTCATTTTTTTAACGCTTTATGGCGGTTTCAACCAATTAAGGTCATTGTTCACGAAGCATATGCATGAGGGATATTTCGGAACTCCATTATTGCCTTTTTAGATAATTATGTTATAATTTTACGTTAGATTTAACGGCAAAGGTGCGACGAAAGTTGTACCCATAAATTTTTTTTAAAGGAGATCATTGTGCTTTTTCCGGATTATTACTACACATCGGCATATTCGATACCTTACAAAAAGCTATATGAAGAAGGCAAGAGAGGACTGTTGTTCGATGTGGACAACACGTTGGTGGAGCACGGAGCCCCCGCAAACGAAAAGGCGGTGGAATTGATCGGTAAGCTTAAGGAAATGGGCTTTGGAGTTTGCTTTATTTCGAACAATAAGGAACCCAGGGTTAAAAAATTCAATGAGCCTATGAGCGCGACCTACATCTTTAAAGCCGGAAAACCCGGAAAGGCAGGGTATCTGAAGGCTTGTGAGCGCCTGGGCGTTAAGCCCGAGGAGGCTTGTTTCGTCGGTGACCAGATTTTTACAGACATATGGGGAGCGAACAAGGCGGGGATCACATCCTTTCTCGTAAGAAGGATCGCATTTCACGAGGAGATACAGATCCATCTTAAAAGAATATTGGAATTCCCCATAATTGCGCTGTTCAGACTGATAAAAAGAAAACGCTGTTTTTTATCTAAATAATGTCGTGGTTCGGAAATACCGAGCCGCGTGAAAGTGAGGATCTTATATGAATAATTTTGAGAGAGTATATGCTGTTCTTGACAACAAAAAGCTCGATGCCATCCTTGTTTCGGATGGTTACAACATGCGTTATATTTCAGGGTTCACGGGAGCTACCGGATATCTTTTCATCACAAAGAATTCCAAGAAGCTCTTCACCGATTCACGTTATACCGTTGCTGCAAAGGCGCAGGCACCCGACTTTGAGGTTACAATCGTAGACGGTGCAAGAAACTATGTAGCATTGATCAATAAAGCGATCGAAGAGGACAATGTACAGACACTCGGCTTTGAAGCCAACAATTTCAGCTATGCCCGGTATGACAGCTTCAAGAAAGAACTTAAGGTAAAGGAACTTGCTCCTGTCGGAAACGATCTTTCAATGCTCAGAGTAAAGAAGACCGAAGAAGAGCTTGCTAATCTCAGACAGGCAGAGCACATCGGAGACATCGCGTTCAACGAGATCCTCGATCACTTAAAGCCCGGCGTTACTGAACTTGAGATCGCTGCAAAGATCGAATATATCATGAAGTGTAACGGCGCAGAGAAGCTCAGCTTTGAAACCATCGTTGCGGCAGGCATCAACGGCTCAAAGCCTCATGCGGAGCCCGGAAACTACAAGATCCAGTCAGGAGATCTCGTTACCATGGACTTCGGCTGCGTTTACAACGGCTACTGCTCGGATATGACCAGAACCGTATGCGTGGGCAAGGCAAACGCAAAGCAGCGCGAGATATATGACATCGTTCTTAAGGCTCAGACTACAGTTATCGATAACCTTAAGGCAGGAATGAAGGGTAAGGAGTACGACAAGATCGCCCGCGACATTATTACCGAAGCGGGTTACGGCCAGTACTTCGGCCACGGACTCGGCCATTCCGTAGGTCTTGAGATCCATGAGGATCCGAGATTCTCCGTTTCGGAGGAGAGGATCATCGAGCCCGGAACCATCATCACCGTAGAGCCGGGCATATACATTCCGGACTTTGGCGGCGTGCGTATCGAGGATATGCTTGTAGTCAATGAAGACGGTTGCGAAGACTTCGCTCATTCCAGGAAGGATTTCATTGAACTTTAAATTTTGCAAATTAAATTAATGTGAGGACATATATGAGTATTGAAAATGAAATGACAGGTAAAAATTTTATCGAGCAGTTCGTGGAAGAGGATATTGCCGATAACGGAAGGTTTGCCGGACAGCGCGTTCACACAAGGTTTCCTCCCGAGCCCAACGGCTACCTGCATATCGGCCATTGTAAAGCGCTCTGCATAGATTTCGGAATTGCCGAAAAATTTGGCGGTATTACCAATCTTCGTATGGACGATACGAACCCCGCCAAGGAAGACAGCGAATATGTCGATGCCATCAAGGATGACATTCACTGGCTCGGCTTTGATTGGGGCGACAGATTCTATTACGGTTCCGATTATTTTGAGAAGGACTATGAATATGCGGTAGAGCTGATCAAAAAGGGCCTTGCATATGTATGCGAACTCAATGCCGAGGAATTTTCAAAATTCAGAGGAGATACGCAGACACCTGCCATCAGCCCTTACAGAGATCGTCCCATCGAGGAGAATCTCGATCTGTTCGAGAGAATGAAGAACGGTGAATTCGAAGAAGGGAAGTACACCCTTCGTGCCAAGATCGACCTCGCATCGGGCAATTTCAACATGAGAGATCCGGTCATTTACCGTATCAGATACATTAACCATCACAGACAGGGCAACAAGTGGTGCATCTTCCCCATGTATGACTTTGCTCATCCCATTCAGGATGCGCTTGAAGGCATCACCCATTCCCTTTGCTCACTTGAGTATGAGGATCACAGACCTCTCTATGACTGGGTTGTGAACAATGTCTCCGTTCCCTGCAAGCCTCGCCAGATCGAGTTTGCAAGACTCGGCATCAACTACACCGTGCTTTCCAAGAGAAAACTTCGCAGAATGGTGGAAGAGCATATAGTTACCGGATGGGATGACCCAAGAATGCCTACGCTCTGCGGTTTGAGAAGAAGAGGTTACACTTCTGCTTCCATCCGCGATTTCTGCAACAAGATCGGTGTTTCCAAGGTAGTTTCCACAGTAGACTACTCATTCCTTGAGTCCTGCTTAAGAGACGATCTTAACATGAACGCACCCAGAAAGATGGCAGTCATCCGTCCCATCAAGCTCATCCTTACAAACTATCCCGAGGGACAGCAGGAAGAGCTGGACGTTGAGAACAATCCCAACGATGAGAACGGCGGAACAAGAAAGGTTACCTTCTCACGCGAATTGTACGTAGAGGCTGAGGATTTCCTTGAAGAGCCCATTCCGAAATACAAGAGGCTTTTCCCCAACGGACCCGAGTGCAGACTTAAGGGAGCTTACCTTGTCCGGTGCACAGGCTGCAAGAAGGATGAAAACGGCAATATCGTTGAGATCTATGCGACCTACGACCCCGAAAGCCGCGGCGGCGATCCCGCAGACGGAAGAAAGGTCAAGGGCGCTACTCTTCACTGGGTTGATGCTTCCAATTGCGTTGACTTTGAAGCAAGACTCTACGACTATCTCTTTAACCGCGAAGATCCCGACGCTGCGGAAGACTACTTCAGCTGCCTGAATCCCGGCTCGCTTGAAGTGCTCACCGGCTGCAAAGGAGAAAAGAGCCTGGCTGACGTCAAGCCCTCCAAGAACGGCGAGAACGAGCCTTCCTTCCAGTTCATGCGCCTCGGCTATTTCGCTCTGGATTATAAAGACTCCAAGGATGGCAAGCTTGTTTTCAACCGTTCCGTAGCCTTAAAAGACAGCTTCAAAAAATAACAGACCCAAGACTTCGGCCTAAAGCCGAAGTCTTTTTTGGTCCTCCGCCCCCGGGATGAACCCCGGGGACGGGGTTATGGTGTCAAAATGAACATTGCGCTTTACAAAGAGAGGGATCAATCGTATAATTAAGCGCATGAGTAAATTAATGAGATTTTTTATACCATATGTAAAAGTTGCTATTCCGGCACCGATCTTCAAAATGCTTGAAGCGGTTCTGGAACTTTTTGTACCTCTTGTAATGACCTCCATAATAGATGTGGGCATAGAAAAGAACGACAAAACCTATATCCTGCAGCACGGGCTGATCTTGGTCGGCCTCGGAGCGGCAGGTCTTATTATGTCTGTAACCGCTCAGTTCTTTGCGGCAAAGACGGCGGTGGGGTTTGCGAAGGATCTGAAATCCGAACTTTTCAGGCACATTCAGACACTCAGCTTTTCGGAACTGGATACGGTGGGAAACGCCACATTGATAAACCGAATGACTGCCGATGCCGATAAGCTTCAGACGGGCATAAACATGACGCTCAGGCTTTTCCTGAGATCGCCCTTCATAGTTTTCGGAGCAGCCATAATGGCATATACCATAGATCCGAAGAGTTCCATGTATTTCCTTGTGGCCATTCCGATCCTCTCGGTAGTGGTGTTTGGAATAATGCTGGGAACGATCCCTCTGTATGCAAAGGTGCAAAAAGCGCTGGACAAGAGCCTTTTAACGGCAAACGAGAACCTTGACGGCCTTAGGGTCATAAGGGCTTTTAATATGCAGAAAAAGGAAGAGAAGCGATTTAAGGAGGAGACGGAGAGCTACGCTTCAAAGGCTATCTATTCTTCCAAGATATCCTCGCTCCTCAATCCCATCACGTTTATCATCGTAAATACCGCTTTGATCGCTATCCTTTACAACGGCGCGGTCGAGGTTAATCTGGATGTCCTCACCAAGGGACAGCTGATAGCGATCGTAAACTATATGTCACAGATATTGGTTGAGCTGATAAAGCTGGCCGATCTGATAATACTTTTGACGAAGTCCCTTGCTTCTGCAAAGAGAATCCGGGAGGTGTTTGAAATCGGTGAGCAGCGTTGAGTTTAAAAATGTTTATATGAAATACGCGGGAGCCGGCGATTATTCCCTCGAGGACATCTCTTTTTCGGTGAACAAGGGAGAGACTGTCGGCATCATCGGAAGTACGGGCTGTGGAAAGACTACTCTGGTAAGCCTTATTCCCGGCTTTTATCCCGCAGCTGAGGGTGAGGTGCTTGTAGACGGTAAGAATGTTACGGAGTACGATCCCGAGGTTTTGAAAAACAAGGTGGGCTTTTGTTTCCAGCATTACTATATGTTTAAAGGGACAATACTTGAGAATGTCGCTTTCGGTAATCCCGCCGCAACGGAAGAGGATATTAAGGAGGCTCTGAAGCTTGCTCAGGGACTTGATTTCGTAATGGAAAAGAGAGAGGGACTCTATGACCGGGTGTCAGAGAAGGGCACAAATCTTTCCGGAGGGCAGAAACAGAGGCTTATGATCGCAAGAGCACTGGTCAGAAAACCGGAGATCCTCATACTCGATGACTCGTCCTCAGCCCTTGACTATGCCACGGACAGGCGATTGAGAGAGGCATTGAAAGCGCTTAAGGACATGACGGTGTTCATCGTATCCCAAAGAACCGCCTCGGTCCTTCACGCAGACAAGATACTGGTGCTGGAGGACGGAAAACTGGTGGGTGTCGGCACTCATGAGGAACTGCTTAAGAATAATTCTGTTTACAGGGAAATCTATGAAAGCTGTACAAAAGAACAATAAACATACAACAAAAATACTTTTTTTCTACATAAAAAAGCATCTTTCACTTGTGGTGCTGTCTCTGGTGCTTGCTGCCTTGTGGGTGTTCCTCACATTGTATATCCCGGTTCTTACGGGAGAGGTCATCGACCTTTGTTTTGAAGGCGGAAAGACGGATTTCACGGAGGTTACCGCGGCGCTCATTAAGATAGGGGTATGTGTTGCCATGGCTGCCGTATCCCAGTGGATACTCAGCGTGAGCAACAACCGAACAGCCTATCGCGTGGGTTTGGACATACGAAACGATGCCTTTCGGAAAATGAACAGATTGCCCGTGAGTTACTTTGATTCTCATCCGCACGGAGACATTCTGAGCCGTATAACAAATGATATAGAGCAGGTTTCGGACGGCCTTTTGATGGGCTTTACAAACCTTTTCACGGGAGTTCTCACCATCATCATGACACTTGTGTTCATGCTGAGATTGAACGTCCTTATCACTGTGGTGGTTGTCATTGTTACGCCGCTGTCCCTTTTTGTATCAGCCTTTATCGCAAAGCGCAGCTATTCCATGTTTCGCAAGCAGTCGGGAACAAGAGGCGAGCAGACCGCGTTCATCAACGAAAACATAGAGAATCAGAAGGCCATCAATGCATACGGAATGGCCGACCGTATCCGGGAGAAGTTTGACGAGATCAACGGACGTATGGCCAAGTATTCCCTCAGAGCCATCTTTTACTCGTCGCTGGTAAATCCCTGCACTAGATTTGTCAACAGCCTTGTATATGCGGGAGTCGGAGTTTTCGGAGCCCTTGCTGCGGTTAACGGAGGCATATCCATAGGCCAGCTTTCGGCTTTTCTTGCATATGCCGGCAAGTACACCAAGCCCTTTAACGAGATCTCGGGAGTTATCACGGAATTCCAGAACGCGTTTGCTTGCGCGGCCCGCGTGTTTGAGTTCCTTGACGAGAAGGAACTTGAGGACAGCATCAAGGTCTATGCGGAAGAGAAGAAGGACGGAGAGTACATAGTAGAGATCGATAACGTAAGTTTTTCCTATGTTCCCGAGAAGCCGCTGATCCGCGGATTTAATCTTAAAGTCAGGGAAGGACAGAAGATAGCGATAGTAGGTCCCACCGGCTGCGGAAAAACCACATTGATCAATCTGCTTATGCGTTTTTATGATGTGAATGAGGGGAAGATACTTCTCAAAGGAAATGATATCAGAGAGATGTCCAGAGAGCAGCTGAGACAGAATATCGCAATGGTTCTTCAGGATACATGGCTGAGGCACGGAACGGTCAGAGAAAATATCGCTCTCAATTCTCCCGATGCTACGGAGGCGGACATAGAAGAAGCGGCTCGCAAGGCGCATGCTCTCAGTTTCATAAAAAGACTGCCCGCCGGCTTTGACACGGTTCTCAGTGAGAACGGTGATGAACTTTCACAGGGGCAGAAGCAGCTGATCTGTATTGCAAGGGTGATGCTTAAGACTCCTCCGATCCTTATACTTGATGAAGCTACATCGTCGATAGATACAAGAACGGAGATAAAGATACAAAAAGCCTTCAATACTATGATGGAAGGCAGAACAAGCTTTGTGGTGGCTCACAGACTCTCCACGATCCGGACTGCGGATGTAATACTTGTCATGAAGAGCGGTAACGTGATCGAAATGGGAAATCACGATGAGTTGATGGCAAAGAAAGGATTCTACAGCGAATTGTATTACAGTCAGTTTTAGAATCTTCCGCCCGAAAAAGAACCGAGTCCGGAAGGACCTGAAAGACCGTTCTTCTTTCGCTGCTTTTCTCTTTGCAGTTGCATAAGAAAGGTTGAAAGTTTGGTGTTTTTTTCGGAAAAGCGGCAACCGTAAAGAGTCTCAGAGGCTTTGGGACCGGGCTGTTCGCGCACGATCTTGGCACTCAAAGAAAGAGGCGTCTTATCGGGAAGCAGAAGATTCAAACGAACCATTCTTCCGATATCGAAATCCTCGGTTGAAATAAAGGCAAAGCCGGTCTCGCTGATATCCTTGATAAGAGCGTGATGCGGCTTGGGACCCGATTCGGTGAAATAGACGACATTCATTACTTCGCCGATTGAAACACGATAGTTGTTTCGACGATTCTTGGCCTCGGCTTCACCGAACAATTCAATTGCATGAAAATGGCGACCCTTGAAGGAAACGGCTTGCACCTGAATGTTTTCCCAAACATAGCAAACGTCCTTTACGATGACGGTTAAAGAAGCATTATAGTCCTGAGGAAAACCGACTAATTTACCGTCTATTACAATGGGTTCCAGAAGAAGTATATTTTTGTAAGTCAAAGCAACAACGGCATCAAAGCTTCCTTTGGTCTTGTTGGCACGAATATCAAGTTTTACCTGTTGTCCCCTTGTAAAATCCGATATTGTCATGACTCCTCCTTCCATATTAAACTTTATTGTAATTTAACGCAGTTAGAAAAATGCCCACTTTTAAAATATGAAGATGTATGCAGGGTATAGGGGATTTCTTTGGGCAGTAGAGTATCAATCCCCTGCTGACAAGGCAAGAAGTGCTCCGCGTTATGAGCAGGCAGCGAAGCGGATTGCGAATATCATTGATTATTTTACAATAGTTTTTAAAAGAATACAACTTTTTTATATTTTTGATATTGAGTCACCCACTTTATTATGCTAAAATCGCTCTATAGTGGGATTTGCAGATAGACTACGAACCCACTGTGATTTTGTGGCGGGTAAGTTTGGAAGTGAGCCCGGAAGCGTTCGGTTTTTTACGGTATATTTTACGGATACAAGCGAGTTGGACAGAACGATCACTGTTAAGGCAAAAGGAGGGAAAAATGTCTGTTTTGGAATCACTTAAAGGAAAATCTTTTCTCAAGCTGATGGACTTTTCGGCCGAGGAGATTTTGGGACTCATTAATCTTGCGGCGGAATACAAGGAAAAAAAGAAGAAGGGGATCCTTCATGACACTTTAAGAGGAAAGAATGTTGCGCTGATCTTTGAAAAGACTTCCACCAGAACGCGTTGCGCGTTCGAAGTTGCAGCACACGATCTCGGTATGAATGCTACTTATCTCGATCCCAAGAGCAGCCAGATAGGAAAGAAAGAGAGCATAGCGGATACTGCCCGGGTTTTGGGAAGAATGTTTGACGGCATAGAATATCGCGGCTTCGGTCAGGATATTGTGGAGGAACTGGCAAGATATGCGGGTGTTCCGGTGTGGAACGGACTTACGAACGAGTTCCATCCCACCCAGATGCTTGCGGACATGCTCACGATCAGGGAGCATCTCGGAGGCCTTAAGGGCAAGAAACTGGTTTATATGGGCGACGCCCGTTACAATGAAGGCAATTCTCTCATGGTGGTTTGTGCAAAGCTGGGCTTGGATTTTGTGGCATGCGCTCCCAAAAAGTATTTCCCGGATCCCAAGCTTGTGGCTCAGTGCAAGGAATTTGCCAAGGCGAACGGCAGCAGCATTACACTTACCGAGGATGCTATGGAAGGCACGAAGGATGCGGATATCATATACACCGATGTGTGGGTTTCCATGGGCGAGCCGGATGAGATATGGGAGGAGAGGATCAAAGATCTCACTCCTTACAAGGTAACCGTAAAACTTATGAAAAATGCAAAGAAGAACGCTATCTTCATGCATTGTCTGCCCGCATTCCACGATCTTAAGACCGAAATCGGCAGAGAGATGGGAGAGAGATTCAATTTCAGTGAACTTGAAGTTGAAGATGAAGTATTCGAGTCATCACAGTCTGTGGTCTTTGATGAAGCCGAAAACAGAATGCACACTATCAAGGCTGTTATGGCAGCAACACTGGGAGCTTAATGCATATGTTTGCAAAACTGCGTAAGTTTCTTAAAGAAAAAGGCATTACGAAAGACTTTTTCAACCTTTTTTTGGGCATCCTTATGGCGGTTGCCCTTTTGGTTTTTTCTATAACAAAAAACAGTCTCACCATCGGTCCGGTCATTATTCTCGGAGCGTTGATGAACATTGTGAACGGGCTGGCAATGATAAAGAAAAAAGAAAAGAAGACCATGGGAATGTCTATGATCTTTTTGGGGATAATCATTCTTTTCGCGTTTGTTTACTATGCAGCCGGGGGCTATATAAAATAGGAGGGTAACATGATCTTTGCCGTTGATGTGGGAAATACGAACATTACATGCGCCATTATGGAAAAAATGGAGGTTAAGACTTCCTTCAGGATCACAACCAAGCTTCAGAGGACGTCCGATGAATTCGGACTTTTGATAACCGATTTTTTGAAGCACGGGGGCATTGCGATCGAGGATATCGAAGATGTCATCATTGCATCGGTTGTTCCCGCGGTTATGCATTCTCTGGTCAATTCCATCGTCAAGTATCTGAACAAAAAGCCGATGATAGTCGGAGAAGGTACAAAAACGGGGTTGATGATAAAGACCGCGAACCCCAAGGAGATCGGAGCGGACAGAATAGTGGATGCCGTCGGTGCATATGATCTGTATGGAGGACCGGTGATCGTCTGTGATTTCGGAACTGCCACCACCTACGATCTGATCACCGAAGACGGAGCGTTTGTTGTGGGTATCACAAGCCCGGGACTTAAGATCTGTGCCAATGCCTTGTGGAACGATACGGCAAAGCTGCCGGAGATCGAGATAGAGCTGCCTCCGTCAATACTTGCAAAAGATACCGTTACGAGTATGCAGGCCGGACTTGTTTACGGCTGCATAGGACAAACGGATTATATTATAAGAAAGGTAATAGAAGAATCAGGACTGAAGAATGTCAACGTCGTTGCCACAGGAGGACTCGGAAGATTGATATCAGATAACTGCAACGCGATCAAGGTATATGACAGAGACCTTACAATGAAGGGACTTTGGCTGATTTATTCAAAAACAAAGAAATGATTGATATCGGAAAGCTGAAATTTAACAGGGTTGTGTTGGGACCTATGGCCACTGTGACGGACATGGTCTTTCGACTTTTGTGCAAGGAGCACGGGGCGGATCTGGTTTATACGGAGATGGTGAGTGCCAAAGCTATCACATATAAGAACAAGAATACCGAGGATCTTATGATCGTTTCCGAGATCGAGCGCCCTGTCGCATTGCAGATATTCGGCAAAGAGCCGGAGGTGATGGGTGAAGCTGCTGCCATGATAAATGACAGGAACTTTGATATCCTGGATATAAATATGGGATGTCCCGTGCCTAAAGTTGTGAACAACGGTGAGGGGGCTGCGCTCATGAAGGATCCGAGGCTTATCGAAAGCATAGTTCATGCCGTTTCATCGAATACCGACAAACCTGTCAGCGTGAAGATCAGAAAAGGCTTTGAAGAAGGCGAAGAAAATGCGGTTGAGTGCGCTCTCGCGGCAGAAGCGGGCGGTGCCAAGATGATAGCGGTTCACGGAAGGACCAGAGAGGATTATTATTTCGGGAAAGCCGATTGGAACTGCATCAGAAGAGTTAAAGAGGCTGTTAAGATCCCCGTTCTCGGAAACGGAGATGTGAACTCTCCTCAGGATGCCGCAAGAATGTTTGAGGAAACGGGAGTGGACGGCGTTATGGTTGCGAGAGCCGCGCAGGGTAATCCCTGGATATTTGAGAGGATCAATACCTACCTCGAAACCGGAAAACTCTTGCCCGAGCCTACCATTAAAGATAGGATAGACATGGCTCTTAGGCATACAAAGATGCTGATAGAGTTTAAGGGAGAATACACAGGTATCAGAGAAATGAGAAGGCATGTTGCCTGGTATATGGCCGGATTCCCCGGAGCAACTAAGGTCAGGGAACAGGTCAGTCTCATAGAAAGTTACGATGACCTTGAAAAAATATTGAATTTGTACTTGAAATGAGTTAAGTGTTGTGCTACAATGTCTCGCATTAACACGATAAAGTGCGAATAAAGCTGTACAAAAGGTCAAAATAGATTGAAGATGAACAGCGAGAAAAAGGAGAACACTATGGAAAAGTTTAAAGTCGGTATTCTCGGTGCAACGGGAATGGTAGGACAAAGATTCATTTCATTGCTTGAAGATCATCCCTGGTTTGAGGTTGTTGCTGTGGCGGCAAGTCCCAGAAGCGCAGGTAAGACCTATGAAGAGGCAGTCGGGGATCGTTGGAAGATGACGACACCTATGCCTGAAGCTGTTAAGAAGTTGACGGTTCTCAATGTTAATGAAGTTGAAAAGGTTTCATCACTTGTTGATTTTGTTTTCAGCGCTGTAGACATGACCAAGGAAGAGATCAGAGCTATCGAGGATGCATATGCAAAGACGGAAACGCCCGTAGTTTCAAATAACTCTGCACATCGTTGGACTCCCGATGTTCCCATGGTTGTTCCGGAACTTAATCCCGAGCACTTTGCGATCATCGAAAGCCAGAGAAAGAGACTCGGCACCAAGAGAGGCTTTGTTGCGGTTAAGCCCAACTGCTCGATCCAGAGCTACACTCCCATGCTTCATGCACTGAAAGAATTTGAGCCCACAGAGGTTGTTGCCACAACCTATCAGGCAATTTCAGGTGCAGGCAAGACCTTCAAGGATTGGCCCGAGATGATCGATAATGTTATCCCTTACATCGGCGGCGAAGAGGAGAAGAGTGAACAGGAACCCTTAAGGATCTGGGGTAAGATCGTAGGCAACGAGATCGTAAAGGCCGACACTCCGACGATCACCACTCAGTGCCTGCGTGTTCCCGTATCTGACGGGCATACGGCTGCTGTATTCGTAAACTTCAAGAAGAAGCCCACAAAGGAGCAGATACTTGAAAGATGGAAGAACTTTAAAGGACTTCCTCAGGAGCTGGATCTTCCTTCCGCTCCCAAGCAGTTCATCACCTACTTTGAAGAGGACAATCGTCCGCAGGCAAAGCTTGACCGTGATTCGGAAAAGGGCATGGGCGTATTTGCAGGCAGACTTCGTGAGGATAAGATCTACGATTGGAAGTTCGTGGGCCTTTCACACAACACAAAGAGAGGTGCCGCAGGTGGTGCTATTCTTTCAGCAGAGCTTTTGGTTGCTCAGAAATATATTGAAAAGAAATGATCTTGACAGACGGTCGATCTTAGGGTCGGCTGTCTTTTTTTGGAATAACTGAAAGATATCAATTCTTACCAAAAATATATCAAAATACATCAAATATTTCCGTTAATTATTAAAAAAACAGAAAAGTTTCGCTTTATACGAGATAAAGTATTGTTTTTAGAGAATTTTTAAGGTAAAATCAACATATCTATTTGGAGGATATCATGAAGAATTTCAGGAATGATAACGAAGAACTGAATGCACTGGTTGATTCATTTTTGAAGAATTCTCAGGACTATATTTTTGTTAAAGACGAGAATTCTGTTTATGTTGCCGTTTCGGACAAGTTTGCCGGGCTTTTCGGATATGCCTGCGGCGAAGAGATAGTGGGTCTGGATGCTATTGAACTCACACAAAACGAAACCATAGGAAATGCTTTAAGAGAAGGTGACTATAAAGTAATGACCACCGGGGAACCGATACTGGATTCTCTTGAGGAAGGCAAGATTACCGGAAGGAGCATGAGATGCACCTTATCTACTTCAAAGTACCCCATCTACGACAAGAGCCATAACATTATCGGTGTATTTGGCGTGGCACGTGATATTACTTCCGAAAAGAAGTCCAAAAAGATGATGGAGGACTACAGGGATTCTTACGAAAGTGCGATAAAGGTCAACGAAGAAAAGACGGAATTCCTGAACGGTATGTGCTATGATATCCGAACCCCCATGAATTCCATTATGGGGCTGGCATCTCTTGCAGCAGGAAGGATCGAAGACACCGGGAAGGTGGCTGAAGATCTTGAAAAGATACTCAATGCAGGCAGATACATACTTACAATAGTAAACGAAGTATTGGATATCGAGAAGATCGAAGAGGGAAAAGCAGAGCTTAACGTATGTGATTTTAACTTTAACGAGTTTTTGGATAATTTTGCGGCTATGACCCGGGATGCCGCAAAGAAAAAGGGTGTTGAGTTCTCAATTGTTAAAAATGATCTTAAGGATCAGCGCATAGTAGGCGACCCCACCAGGATAGAGCAGATTTTTACGAATCTTGTCTCCAATTCGATCAAATTCACTCCAAAAGGAGGAAAGATCACTTTGACTGCGGATGAAAAAGAGACCGGAGGCAGTGATGTGGCAAAATATGAAATAACCTTCGAAGATACGGGTGCTGGGATCAATTCCGAGATCATGAAGCATATTTTTGAACCCTTTGTGGTCAAGAAGATGATGAACAGAGACGTTGACAACGGAGTCGGGCTCGGAATGCTGATCACAAAGAATCTGGTCAACATGATGGGCGGTGAACTGCACGTGGATTCCGTAGAAGGAGAGGGGACAAAGGTATACCTGCGTTTGAATTTCCTTGTTTCCCAAAATAACGAAGAGGAAGAGGGAGATCCTGAGGTTTCCGAAGAAAACATCCGTGAAGATTTCACGGGGAAGAGAGCTCTTCTTGTTGAGGACAACGAATTGAACGCCGAGATCGCACTGGAAGTTCTTAAAATGACGGGCATAGAGGTAGAGAGGGCCTGCGACGGGCGCAACGCAGTGGACATGTTCACAGCCTCCGATAAGGATTATTACGATGTCATCTTTATGGATATCCAGATGCCCATTATGGGTGGCTATGAAGCTACCCGCCTGATACGAAAGATGCGTCGTAAAGATGCGAAGACAATACCCATAATCGCGCTTACGGCAAATGCCTTTGTTTCGGACATCAATGAGGCGAAGGATGCGGGAATGAACGAGCATCTGGCAAAGCCGATCGATTTTGAAAAAATGTGCATAACACTTTCAAAGTATCTGTAAAAAAATAGCATTGCCTCCCCCAAAGGAGACAATGCTTGTTTTATTATTTTTCAAAAAACCTTTATCTCTTCGCTTTCGTCTGTGATCCTGCAGCCGTAGTAGCCGCTTTCTTCAAGCTTCCCGAAAAGCTTTCCGAGCTTCTTGATCTTTTCAAAAAGAGTAACGTCATATTCGCTGCGGTAGGTGTCTGCGATCCGGATCGCATTAACGACATCGTCTGCGGGATATATGACCGCCAGCTTCTTTTTGGAGTCGGGGATCTTGAAATTGTTGTCGTTTAATATGCACACGATCCTTTCAAAACCGATGGAAAAACCTACTGCCGGAACATTTTCGCCGATGAACTTGCCGATGAGATTGTCATATCTTCCGCCGCCTCCGACGGATCCGCCAAACTCAAGGGATTCGATCTCGAAAACCGTACCGGTGTAATAGCCCTGCCCGCGAACGAGAGAGCAGTCGTATTCGATGGCATATTTATCGTCGTTCAGTGCGCGGACCTTGTCGATGATGCCCGCAACGGATTCAACGGGTTCCCTGTCCTCCAGGTAGGAGGCGGCATCCTCGAGAGTGAAGGGCTTCTTGGACATCATTTCCGTAAACTTGTCACAAGCTTCGGGAGCAAAACCCTTGTCCAGTAATTCAGCCTTTACCCCGTCAATTCCGATCTTGTCGGCCTTGTCGAAGGATATGCATACGGAATCGCAATCCTCAGCGGCAAAGCCTGCGGAGAGGATAAGATTCCTTAAAATGCGCCTGTCGTTAATACGGATCTTGAAATTGTCGATCCCGATGTTTAAAAGTGCCTTTGCGGTTGTATCGATGAGTTCGACTTCGCAGTTTTTGGAGGTGCTTCCGAGAATGTCTATGTCGCACTGAATGAATTCACGGAGACGACCTCGTTGAGGACGTTCTGCTCTGAAGGAACGATCGATCTGTATAACCTTGAAAGGTGAAGCAAGGCTGTTTCTGTTGTTTGCATAGAAACGTGTGAGCGGGAGAGTGAGATCATAGCGAAGACCGAGGTCTGCAAGTTCCTCGCCTTTGCCCGCTTTGTAAGCCTCAAGAGCTTCGTTGAGCTTGTCGCCGCGCTTCATGATCTTGAACATGAGATTGAGATTGTCGCCGCCTTCACTCTTGTTCAGATTCTCCATATCTTCGATCACGGGTGTGGTAATTCTTTCAAATCCGCATGATTCATATATTTCCAAAATCTTTCTCTGAACATAGTCTCTGAGTTTGGTCTGAGAAGGCAGATAATCGTTGGTTCCTTTAACGGGTGTTGTTTTCATTGTATTTCCTTCCTGTGATCTTTAATAAAGAAAAAGGACCGCATACCCTGCGGCCCTTAAAAAGTGCTTGATTAAGCGATTGCATTAACAGCCTTGGTAAGTCTGGAAACTTTTCTTGCAGCTGTGTTCTTGTGGAAGATTCCCTTTGCAGTAGCCTTGTCGATCTCGGCAATAGCTTCTGTGAGAGCAGCGGTAGCTGCAGCCTTATCGCTTGCTGCAACGGCAGCATCAACCTTCTTAACAAGGGTTTTAACCTTGGACTTGATCATCTTGTTTCTTAATGTCTTTGTCTCGATAATCTGGATTCTCTTCTTAGCTGACTTAATGTTTGCCATTTCTTGAAACACCTCCGATATAATGAATTCTTCATTTCGTTCTGCATGACGGCTTTAGAAGAGTCGGACACGGACGTTCCTCTAAAACATACTCAAGAATAATAACGCGGAAGTTTGATTATGTCAAGGAAAAATTTTGGTTTCCGCTGTCTTTTTCGTTGATTTTTTCAGAAACAAAAGTCTGCCGACGGGAGGCAGCAATTTTGTTATCAATTCCACGAGGACAAATGAGATTGCAAGGAGGAAAAGCGTAAACAGAACGGTTGCCACCGGTTTTTTGAAATGATCCAGTAACGACTCCCAACGGTCAAGGAAGAGCAACATGCAGATATAGTGTACGAAGTATATGCCCAGCGCATTTTGCGAGATCCGTTTCCACAGACCGGCAAAGGGAATGGAACTGCCCAGGATGACGATCAGAATGAAGAAGGGACACGCAAAAAGGGGCGGGAATATGTTATTGTACTGCATCGAGTAAACATAACCGTTTTTGAAGGAGAGCCAAACAACGGCAAAATGAGTGAGGAGACCTGCCAGTGCCGAAAGGGCAAGGATAATGCAGGTTTTTGTCTTGTTTTCTTTTTTTAGCAGAGCAGGTTCTATATAGGCTTTGACCAGATAGCCGAACAGAACGTATATGCCTTTATAGGCTCCGACAAAGGCTATGTCGATCTTGACATTCAGTTGGATAAGGTCGTTTGCTTCAAAGAAAAGGTTGGCTGTCGGAACGAGAAAAAGATAAAATACCGCAACGGACAGCGGAAGGATCATGAGCTTCGGCGAAAACCTGCGGACGATCATCGACATGAAGGGAAGGAAGATGTAGATACCGATGATCGTAGGCATATACCACATGTGCCCCATCGTCTGATAGGTTTCAAGCATGAGAGCGCGGCGAAGATAGCCGGTAACGGAAAAACCGGAGTCCGAGATTATGTAGATCTCGCCGATAAGTATCCAGGCTTCAAAGCACAGGAACAGCGGAAGCAGCTTCTTTTTCCAGAAGGTCATCACGTCATGGGCGGTTTCGAAGGTTCTCGGCAGAAGCAGGTAGCCGGTCAGCATAAAAAACAAAGGGACACCTTCCAAACCCAGAGCACGCCCGAAGGCGGCAAGAGTGAAGGACTGCGGCGAAAGGGTGCGCATGCCTTTAAGGGTAAAGGAATATACCTTGTTTAAAGCGTGTATGTTCACCACCAAAAAGATCGCGATGCTTCGGATAAAGTCAAGTGAGGGATTTCGCAGTTGTTTTTCGTTCATTTTTGCCTCCGGGTCGTTTTATTGCAAAGTTGGCGCACAGGCATAGAAACCGTGGGCCGTCCGCTTTCGATACCCGTTAAGCATATCATATTTTAATCCCATTGATAAGACAATATTTGTATTTTATGGTTGCTTATTGAGTTTTTTTCATTTAAAATACTTCCTGCGGACAGATGTGCGGACGGGAAGGTCGTTTTGTACATTGAAAAAAAAGATATTAATTGTTCTGATTGTTGTTTTTGTAGTTCTTTCAGGTCTTTGGTACGCATTTTTCTATAAGGGAGACAATACGGAAACGAAAACATATTCGGAAACTCCCCCAACGGATGCGCCATCACCTTCTCCCACAATAACCCCTAAAGTATTGATAGTGGTGCATATATGCGGAAGTGTGAATTCTCCGGGTGTTGTAGGCCTTGAAAAGGGTGACAGGCTGATCACAGCCGTTCTGGAAGCGGGAGGGTTTACGGAAAATGCCGACAGGGGCTATCTGAATCTGGCGAGAATGCCGGAGGACGGTGAACGGATATATGTTCCTTCTGTCGAGGAAACCGCGGAGCTTTCCTTAAGAGAGAGGATGGAAGGCTCGGGCTTCGATGACGGGAGCGGAAGCGATAGCGGCTACATTAAACCGATCAACATTAACAAAGCAAGGGCCGAGGAACTCACGGTTTTGCCAGGTATCGGAGAGAGCAGGGCAAAGGATATTATTGCATACAGGAACAGAGTCGGTCCGTTTGAAAAAAAAGAAGACATTAAAAATGTGAGCGGCATCGGAGAATCGCTGTATTCAAAGATCGTCGATCATATATGCGTTGAATGAGGAAAAAATATGGGCAGAAAAATACTTGTGGTAGATGATGAAAAACTCATTGTTAAGGGGATCAAATTTTCACTTGAGCAGGATGATTATGAGGTCGACTGCGCCTATGACGGTGAGGAAGGGCTGAATAAGATCAAAGAAAATGTGTACGATCTTGTGCTTTTGGATCTGATGCTTCCGAAACTGAACGGCTATGATGTTTGCCGCGAGGTTCGTGAATTCTCCGATGTTCCGGTCATCATGCTGACGGCAAAGGATCAGGATATGGACAAGATCATGGGACTTGAATACGGCGCGGATGATTATGTTACCAAGCCCTTTAATATCATAGAAGTAAAGGCAAGGATAAAGGCGATCCTGAGACGTGCGGCTAAAAAGGAAGAAAAGGAAATGAGCACCTGTGTATTCGGTGAACTGACAGTGGATCCGGAAAACCGCAGAGCCCTTGTAAACGATAAGGATGTGGGACTGACGGCAAAGGAATTTGATATTTTGCAGCTGCTGTCCTCCAATCCCGACAAGATATATGACAGGGACAAATTGCTTACTGCCGTCTGGGGCGAAGATTTTTACGGTGATGCACGAACGGTGGATGTGCACATCAGAAGACTCAGAGAAAAGATTGAAAAAGATCCGGGAAATCCGGTTTACATCCATACCAAATGGGGAATAGGGTACTATTTTGAAGCTTAAAAAATTCATGAAAAAGCTGAACAGCATGCAGTTTAAGATGCTTTTGTATCTACTGCTGTTTGGCATCATACCGATGGTGACCACTTCTTCCGCGGTCATAGGCATTGCGATCTCGGCCATTAATTCGGGAGCGGATGCGGACAAACTGGCCGACATTTACTATGCCCGTTTGCCGGTGGTGCTTTTACCGATAGTTCTTGCCATCATAGGGCTTGCTGTTTTGATATCCGCCAGGCTGTCATTCCCGCTAAAAAAGCTTGCGGACGATGTGAGCGAGTTTTCCGAGGGACATCATGATAAGAAATTGGCGATCAACGGTACATCCGAGGTTTGGGACATTCAGGACGCCATCAATGATATGCTTGAAGAAATGTCGCAGACGGATGCGAGAAGAGACGAGTTTGTTTCAAATGTTTCCCATGAACTTAAAACTCCGCTGGCATCGATGAAGGTGCTTTCGGATTCCCTGCTTTCTTCGGACAATGTTCCGAAGGAGATGTATGTTGAGTTTTTGAATGATATCAATTCTCAGATAGATCGTGAAAACAAGATCATTTCCAATCTGCTCACGCTGATCAAGATCTCGAAGAAGGAGGAGGCTGTTACCATAGCACCTGCTTCGGTGAACGAGCTGGTTGAGAACTGCATGCGGCAGATCAAGCCTCTGGCTCTCAACAGAAATATCGAAATGATATTTGAAAGCTTCCGCAATGTGGTTGCAGAGATCGATGAAGTGAAGTTTTCACTGATAGTTACAAACCTTGTTGAAAATGCGATCAAATATAATAAAGACAACGGAGTGGTGAAGTGTTCCGTGAATGCGGACCACAGATTCTTTGTTATGAAGGTGGAGGATTCGGGCGTCGGTATTCCTGCAGATGCAAAGAAGCGTGTGTTCGACCGCTTCTATCGTGTGGATAAGGCGCGCTCGAGAGAAACCGGAGGAACGGGACTTGGGCTGTCCATCGTTAAAGAAGTTGTGCTCATGCATCATGGCAGCATTAAGGTTTCGGACTCCGCTCTCGGAGGAACGCTGTTCACCTTGAAGATTCCGCTTGTCTACAGAAAAAAAGGTAAAAAATGATAAAAAGACCTATGTTTGCCCTTTTGGCAGCCGTGGTTCTGGGGCTGATCCTAAACAATCGGGGAATTCCGGCTGTCATAGGGGTTCTGTGCTTATATGCACTTCTGATCTTTCTTTTCTTTCTATTTTCGGAACGTTTTAAGGATAGGATCCTTAAAATTGTTTTACCCGCATGGTACGGTAATTTAATAATTCTTTTCGGGCTGGTGCCCTTGCTTTTTGTGCTTTCCTTTTGGATCTCGGGAGTGAGAGAAAGGCAGGCTGTGGATAAAAGGGCAGCCTTCGAAGCCTTGCATGAGGCGGATGAAAAGCAGTGCATTTTGAGCGGACGGGTGAAGGACAAGGACCTGAATGGGAACGGCTATGTGCTGCACATTGTAAAATGCAAAGTGTCGGGCTATTTTGAGAACGTTGAAAGGAGCGGAGGAGGCTGTCTTGTGTATGTTTCCGCAATGAGTGAAGAGGAGCTGCCGAGATGCGGTGATACGGTCAGGGTATATGGGAATTTTTATTTTATAAAGGATACTCAGAATCCGGGAGAATATGATAAATTGCCCAAAAGCCTGAAGGAGGATGTTCATGCAAGGGTGATCGCCAAGAAAATGCGGGTTGTCAAAGAACAAAGGAACGTATCGGACCGGATAAGAGAAGGGCTGTGCAGGCTGCGGTTCAGGCTTGAGGAAGGTTTGACTCGGGTTTTTGATCCCGAGGATGCGGGGATCCTTATGGCGATGATCACCGGAAATCGAAACATGGAGGACGAGGATACCGCAGAGTTATACAGGAGAGCGGGGATCGGACACATTCTTGCGATTTCCGGTCTTCATGTTTCTCTTTTGGCTCTGGGATTGTGGAAATTGCTTAAGAAGCTGACATGCGGAAAATACGTATCGACGATCCTCACAACCATGTTTCTTTTGTTCTTTATAATCTTCACAGGGGCATCCGTATCCACTTTAAGGGCGGGAGGAATGTGCCTGATCCTTCTTCTGGGACGCTTGTGCAGAAAGCATTATGACCCGCTTTCGGGACTTGCGGCGGTAGCCTGCCTCATCCTTTTGGTCTATCCGTGGGAGATCGGTGATCCTTCCTTTCTGCTTTCATTTACGGCAATAGTTGCGGTGTATAAGGCCTCCGAGGTCAAAGCAGGTGTATTGTTCGGTTTTGTGATCTCGTTGTTTACCGCTCCCGTGATTGCGTTTGTCTTTTTTGAAATCCCCACTTATTCTTTTATCACAAATCTTTTGGTCATCCCTCTTACGGGAGTATTGCTTTTACTTGGGATATTTTCAGGCTTGTTCGGAGCTTTTGTTCCTTGCGTAGGAAACGTATTCGGCGGGGCAGTGTTTTTTATATTGAGATTTTTTGAGGCTGTATCGGAATTCACTTCCAACCTGCCTTTCTCTTTGATACTGACCGGAAAGCCGCAACTTGTAACGATCGTTATTTTCTATGCCCTTTGGGAGATTTTTGCGGGAGGCTTGAATTTGTATGGAAAAATGAAGGAAGCAAAAGGGAAGTCGGAGAGAGCAGATTTAAGGAAAAGAATGAAGCGAACGGTTCTTCTGTTCGGAGGCGGGATCGCAATTTCCGTGATGCTGCAATTTATTCCCGATACCCCCGAACTTACATTTTTGTCGGTGGGACAGGGGGATTGCAGTGTGTTTACGGGAGATCGAACGTCGGTGTTGTTTGATTGCGGAAGCACGGATCAGACCGAGGTGGGAAGCCGTATATTGTCCCCTTTTATGAAGTCTGAAGGACTGATGCTTCTGGATAAAGCCACTGTTTCGCATACCGACGCGGATCATGTGAACGGGATTATAGAAATACTTGAAAAAATGAATGTGTATCGGAACGATTTTGATTACAGAATGAGATACAACGGAAATGTGGGGCTGAAAACACTGGTGTTGCCTGTGGTGAAGGAGAGGAGTGAAAACTACGGGAAACTTTTACGCCTGGCAAAGAGCAAGAATGTTGAAGTCGTTTTTATCGAAGCGGGAGAAGAGCTGCAGCTTAAGGACAGACGCTGCGGATTGACATGCCTGTCTCCTCTGAATGCTTTGACTTCGGAAAATGAAACTTCACTTGTATTTTTTCTTAAAACGCCTGAATTTTGGGCTTTCCTTATGGGAGACGCGGGGCATGAGGCAGAGCAGAAAATGCTTGAACGCATGCCGCGTCAAGCTTTCCCCGGGGAGCTGAACAGTTCGGGAGGGAAGCAGTCATTGATGGGGCGTGCCCGCCCTGAACGCGTGATCCTTAAGGTGGGTCATCACGGCTCGCGAACAGCTACCTCCGAGGAATTCCTAAAATTCATCTCGCCTTCGGATGCGGTTATTTCCTGCGGGCGCGGCAACGTTTACGGACATCCGCACGAGTCAGTACTTTCAGTTTTGAAAGCTGCGGGGGTTACCGTCCACCGCACGGACAAAGACGGTGCGGTGGTGATCGGAAGATGAGGGGAAGAAATCCGAGGGCGCGCGAGGCGAGGCAACGCGGTGGCGGGGGTGGTGGCGGTGGCACGGAGGTCCTGCGTGGGGCGAGGGGCGGCACTACGATATCGACATGGCTGTTACGGTGCCTTTTATGACCAAAACCCGCAAAATTTCATTTCAAGTCAAAGGTTTCTATGACGATCGCGGCGAGCGGGGCGACGTTTTGTGACTTAAACACGCAAAACCTCATTTCAAGTCAAAGGTTTCTATGACGATCGCGGCGAGCGGAACGTAATCTTTTGACTTGAACGCACAAATCTTCATTTCAAGTCAAAGAATTCCGCGGCAATCGAGGCGAGCGCGACGTAACCTTTTGACTTGAACGCGCAAAACTCTGTTTCAAGTCAAAGAAATCCGCGGCAATCGAGGCTGGCGCGACGTAACCTTTTGACTTGAACGCGCAAAACTCCGTTTCAAGTCAAAGAAATCCGCGGCAATCGAGACGAGCGCGACGTAACCTTTTGACTTGAACGCGCAAAACTCCGTTTCAAGTCAAAGAATTCTTCGACGATCGCGGCGAGCGGATCAAAACTGTATGACTTAAACGCGGAATTTGACCATTTAGACCATAATTCTTCCGAATACGCAGCGAGGACGGGGAGAAAAACTTTGACTTAAATGCAGTGAGCGACCGTTTGAACCATAAAAGTGCCTGTGAGCATCTACCGGGCGCAAAAAATAAGAGAGCAGAGAGTACAAGAAAACAAAGAAAACAAAGAAAACAAAGAAAACAAAGAAAGCAAAGAAAGCAAAGAAAGCAAAACAAAGAAATTGCAACAACGAAAGTGCAACAACGAACACAAAGCAGAGAGGAGATTTAATCATGAAACAGATTATCAGACTGATGAAAGCAAGAGCTGTGCTTCTTAAGCGTGCGATCAAGGCAGCGGAGAACGACGCCAAAAAGAAGGATTTCCCGGAGGGACACCTGCGGATCTCACGGAGCGCGGGATATCCACGTTATTATCATGTGACCGATCCCGGGCAACCAATCGGAAAATACATACCCCAAAAAGAAGGGGCATTCGTAAAGAAACTTGCCGAAAAGGACTATATCGAAACATTCCTTGCTTATGCGAAAAAGGAATTGAGCGAGCTTGAAAGATTGATAACAAGTCTTTCGAAAAAGAATGCAGACAAAGCTTTTGAAAAATTGTCGGTCGACAGGCGAGGTTTTCTGAGACCATACATTATTCCCGATACGATGTATGCAGAAGAGTGGATCCGCGCGGAATACAGGACTAATCAATTCATGCCGGAAAGAAAGATCTATGATACAAAGAAGGGGGATAAGGTAAGGTCCAAGTCCGAGGCGATCCTTGCGGATATGTTCTATGATCTGGGGATTCCGTACAGATATGAGGCAGAACTTAAGCTAAAAAACGGAGCCGTACGATATCCTGATTTTACACTTCTCAATATTGGGACGAGAGAAGAGATATACTTCGAGCATTTCGGGTTGCTGGATGATGAGGAATACAGGGCGGGCTGCCTCAAGAAAATGGATGAGTACAGGGAAAACGGGATCTA
>JAEEYF010000041.1 GCA_016291655.1 Lachnospiraceae bacterium
GTTTCATTCTTTAAATTGTTTTCCTCGTTACCGGATGTAAAAGATCCCTTCAGATCGATCAGCGGCTCGAATTCTCCCCATCCCCTAAAAAGAACGATACAGCCGCCCGCTATCAGAACTATGATAAGAAGTGCGACAAGAAAGCGTCGTAACCTCGCATATTTAAGACTGTTTTTCATGTTTCCCCCGAATTTCTGTTTTACAAGCTTCAAAACTCATTGCTTCTCATAAACTATATATTACTATAAAACAAAACATTTCCGATGACAACATCGGAAATGTAAAAAATGAGGGCTTTTAATTGTGCAATATGCACAAACTTGTAAGTTAATTTTCAGGTGAGGCATTGTATTCCTCCCCGTCTTCTCCTGCTCTTTGTTCGCGTTCGAGTTCCTTGAATATCGGCAAAACTATGCCTGCATCCGTCATAATGAGCGTCATGGGGCCGATAACACAGCCGATCACAAACAACACATCATTGATCCCATAGAACAACAGAATTTCAACGCCCCAAAGAACAAGTACAAGCAAGGTCTTTGTGAAGAATCTCACCCCGATCTTCCTTGCATTTCTAAGGTTTTGTAACAGACCTCCCTCATATCTTGCTTCGAGGGGGAGAACATAGATCAAATGGAGTAACGTTACGGTAAAAACAACGATCCCGATTATCAGAAAATAGATCGGGTTACCTTCAACCGCTTCAAAAAGCTGAATATCCAGCCACAATCCGTAGATTATGATCCCAAACAGGAAAGTGAGCACTATCCCATTTTTCAGATTGTCCTTATATGCTTTCCAAAACTGCTTAAAAACGTGAGTGTCTCTCGACTCGTAAATCTTCAAAGCGACGTTGAAGGCCGCAATGGCTGAGGTCCCCGCCGTTATAACGGGAATACACCCCAGCAGAAAACAGAAATTGATCACTGCCACGTCTGCAAGAGTATTCATGAATTCTATAAATTTACTGTTGATACCGAAGAGACTCTTCATTTTGATCCTTTCGATTGTAGGGAAGTCTGTATAAAACCTCGTTAATTATTCAAGGAGTGGAGGCAAGCTTTCCACACATAAACTCGCCTCCCATGCTAACTAATTTATCTGAGTGGCAAACTTTGCTTTTGCAGCCAGCTTACTCCACTCAATGCACTGATCATATCCGTATGCATTGCACTTTTTGATCATTTCCTTAACGATGTATTTGTACTCAGCATCGGAATTTGCATAAATTGCATTCCAGGAATACTGTACGATACAATCCGTCACCTGCGACCATACGGTCTCAAGTTCGGGGGACTTTCCGGGAGTTACATAACCTCTTACCGCGGGCTGCAGATAGTAATCCGTCTTTTCAAAGTACTCCTGAGTAGTGTTGCAGCCTGTGCGATCTACCCAATCCTGCTGGATCGGAGTGAAGTTCTTCTCAAGCTGCGTCTTCCATGTGTCCTTGTCATAGGTCTCGTTATGCTTTGAATCAAGGTTGACTGAAGCATTATCCCATACAACGTTGTTGATCTGAATGCATCCGTCGTTAAAGGTACCGGAAAGAGGATAACTCTTGCCTGTCTCAAGGGACGTAAAGGTCTGTCCCGCCATATCAAAGTTTGAATCTGCGTTGGTCTTTTCGCCGAGCTCAGTGAAATAGATCCAGCCATCTTCATCATAATCCCATGTAAGTCCTCTGGGACCATACCATGTTGTCATGGCTCCGTCGGGAGTAGCGAGCCAGTTGATGATCTCCATGCAGAGCTCGGGATACATCGTGTTTGCGCCGATGGACCATATTCTGCTTCCGCCGTAAGGGTTCATGCCCGCAACGGGTGTATGTGCTTCCGTCGGGCAAAGCGAGAACATCATCTTGCCGTCCTTAAGGTGCTCAAGTGTATTGTAGCCGGAACGTCCCGCATAGTTGAATACCGAGAAGAACACTCCGCCGTTTGCAAGTTTTTCAGCCATGTCGTTATAGGTCTGAGACATGGAATCGGGATCGATGAGTCCCGCACGATAGAGCTTGTTTGCCCATTCAAGCATCTGAAGATAAGGGCTGTTGTCATCCAGTGCTCCGTAGAAATCACCTGTTTTTGCATCATAGTGGCCGAGTCCGAGGTCTCCGTCGTATCCGAAGAAGGTGGTGGCAATACATTTAATGTACATGCACATATCTCCGTCCCAGTCAGGCCACATCGAGAGTGCATATGTAGGCTCTCCCGCTTCGTCTGTGGGACAGATCTTTTTCATCTCAACAAGTACGTTTAAAAGGTCATCCATATTTTTAACTTCGGGATAGCCCAACTGCTTGTAAAGATCCCATCTGATGTCCCATGTATAGAAGAAAGCCGAATGAGCGTCGGCACTGGGTGCTACGCCGTGCCCAAAGCCGTAGATCTTTGATCCGTCACCGGAGATCTTTCTGTTATTTTCAAGTGCCGGCTGCATATGCTCGTAAATATAAGGTCCGTATTCCTTTAAGAGATCGTCCTCTTCCCAGTCGTAGAGAAGTCCGAGATTAACCGCATTCTGATAGTTTGCGCCGTCGCTTCCCCAAACCACGATATCCCCGAGGTTTCCTGCCTCAACTCTTGTATCGTAGGTTCCTTCCGCCTCGGGAATGATATTGAGTTTAACATTAAACTTGTCTTCAAGAAGAGCTGCACTCCAACCGCCTTGAATACCGGAATAGTTTGCAAGTTCCGAAAACACGGTGATGGTGATGGGTTCTTCTTTCTTTTTAGTGCCCGGTTTAGAGCTGTCCCCGCAGGCTGCGAGAGAAAGCACCATGGCAAAGCACAACAGCAAACTCATTACTCTTTTCTTCATATTTTGTCTCCTCTTTTCTCTTTTTCCGTTCTTCTAACCCTTGACAGCCCCAAGCATTATGCCCTTAACAAAGTAACGCTGCATGAAAGGATAAACAAGAAGAATGGGAATGACCGTAACCATTGAAATGGTATATTTTATGATCCTGTTGGAAAGGGTTCCGCTGGCAATTCTGTCTGCCATCGCCGAGTCCATTGTGGATCCCAGGTCCGTAGTTTGGTTCAGGTATATGTATAACCTGTGCTGCAGAGTGTACAAGCCCGCATCGTTGTTCATAAGTAAAAGGGAATCCTGGAAGGAGTTCCAGTTACCTACCGCGCCGAAAATTGCTATGGTTGCAAGTATCGGTTTGGAGAGCGGCCAGATTATATGCGTGAACACCTGCATTGTAGTGGCTCCGTCAAGTAACGCACTCTCCTCAAGTTCCGGAGAAATGGATTCCACATAGGTCTTGACCAGGATGATGTTGTACGGTGCCACAACGCCGGGAATGATATATGCCATAAAGGAGTTGGTCAGACCCAGCATCATCATGTTCAGATACCAGGGAATAAGACCGGCATTAAAGTACATGGTGATGATGATCATTCTGTACCAGATCTTTCTTTTCCACATGTGCTGCTTTGTGACTATATAGCCCGCAAAGCCCGAAACTCCGACCATCAGAGCGGTTCCGATGATGGTTCTCATTATGGTTACCGTGAAGGACCGACCAAGGCCGTTTACGTTTAAAAGAGCCAGGTAGTTGTTTAAGTGAAAACCTCTCGGAAAGAAGGTTACCATTCCTCTGTTAACCATGTCATTGTTTGATATGGTATTTATAAACAGGTAATAGAACGGGAAAACACAAAGTATCATGAATACCGTGAAAAACACGATGTTTAGTGCATCAAACACCACATCTCCCGCTGTCTTTTTGTAAATAATTAGTCCAAAGCTGGAATCGCGCTTTGAGTTTTTCTTTTTTTCTGCCATAGCGCTCTTCCTCCTTAAATTATACTTTCGCCACGAATGGTCTTTGAAACATTATTTGCAATAAAGAGCAGGAATATGCTGATCAATGACTTTGCCATTGAAACAACGGTTGAAAGAGGTATCATGGTTCCTCCTCCGCTGTTTACAATACCCAGATTGTATACATAGAGATCCAGCACTTCCAATGTATCCTTGTTGATGGAATTGGAGAATACCAGGTACTGCTCCATTCCGTTTGAAAGGATGTTTGCAATGGAAAGCATGAGCATTACACAATAGGTGGGAATAAGAGCAGGCACAGTGATATGCCACATTCTCTTAAATCTTCCCGCACCATCCACCATTGCGGCTTCGTACAGGCTTTGATCCACACCCGATATGGCCGCTATATATATGATCGCGCTCCAGCCGAGTCCCTTCCACGTTCCCCAAGCCAGCATCTTGATCCATGAAAGCTCGTCATTCTGCAGATAGTTCGCATCTGCTATGCGCTGAGTAAAGAGTTCGATAATATCATTCACGAAACCTTCCGTTGAGAAGAAGGCAAAAGCTATGGCATAAACCAGAACCCATGAAATAAAGTTGGGGATCGTCGTAAGGATCTGAACCGATTTGCGGAAGCCCGTGCTTCTGATCTCCGAAAGGAAGATCGCAAAGGCGATAGGCAGCCAGCTTGTGAGGATACCCAGCGACGACATTGCCAAAGTGTTCTTAATTACTCTTAATATATCCAATCTGTTCATTTCGTTGCTGAACAGATAAGTGAACCATTTGAATCCCACGAATCTGTCGGCGGTGAGATCTGCGCCCGCTCTGTAATCGAAGAAGGCGTATCTCCACCCCCAAAGAGGCAGATAAGAAAAGACGAAGGACAACATCAATATGGGGAGAATGTACAGGAAAAGCTTGAATTTTTCCTGCATCTCCATCCTCGGCTCTTTCTCTGTCTTTAGTTCGGAAACGAAAAGGATTCCGGTTATGATCAGAAGAACAATGCCAAAGATCAGGAAAAAGTTTATGTTACTCTTGGGTTCAAGCGCTCCGAGTTTTTTTCCCGCTGCTTCCAGTTCTCTTTTGAACCTGCCGAATGATGCGTGGCTCAAAATACTTCCGAGTCCCATGAACAGCGACCCGATCATCGGAAAGATCGCGCCTTTGAATCTCATTTTGTTGTTTCCGAGAGACATGCATCCGCCTATCCCGGCCAAAACAACGCCTATGATTATTGCTATCCCGGCAAACTGGATGAGCCTGAAGGTCAGTCCCGAAATGTATCTGAAACCCAGACCTATGTTTGCCGTCAGGTTGTCGTAGGATACCGCCGCAGTAAATAACGAACAATATTTACTGATCTTGTCGGTTACCCTCGCCGGAAAAAAAGCCGGCAAAAACAGCGTCATAACGCTGAAAAGTATCATCGCACGCTGTACCCAGTAGATGTATCTGTAGGGCTTTTGCGGCTGTGATATTGAATTCTCTCTTATATTATCCACGTTTCCCTCCCGCTGATTCTGCTTTGTTTAATTATACAGCCGGGAGAACCATACTTTTATAATATAAATCAGATAAGATTTAGATTAAAATTTCGACACTGTATTTTGTATTTTTGTCTTGTTTTTATTAAGAGGTTATTGTAGAATGTAAAAAATTATTTACACCAAGTCAGGAGGCATATATGCTAAGACACGTCATCAGCCCTCAGGATCTTTCCGTAAAAGAGCTGGAAGATCTTATCAACCTTGCAAAAGACATGTACTCACACCCTTCCGATTATTCGGAAAAATGTAAAGGAAAAAAAATAGCTACTTTATTCTATGAACCAAGTACCCGCACCCGTTTAAGTTTTGAAGCCGCAATGCTTAATCTCGGGGGCAGTGTTCTTGGTTTTTCTTCTGCCGATTCGTCCTCAGCCGCTAAAGGAGAAAGCGTTGCAGACACCATCCGTGTCATCTCCTCCTACGCTGATATATGCGCAATGCGTCATCCCAAAGAAGGTGCTCCCCAGGTAGCGGCCATGCACTCTCTTATCCCGGTCATAAATGCCGGAGACGGCGGCCACAATCATCCCACCCAGACTCTTACCGATCTTTTGACGATCAGTCAGCTCAAAGGTCATTTGGACAATCTTACGATCGGCTGCTGCGGAGACCTCAAGTTCGGTCGTACCGTACATTCTCTGATCACTGCAATGTCCCGTTATACAGGCGTTAAATTCGTGCTCATCTCCCCCGAAGAATTGAAGATCCCCAATTATCTTCGTACCGAAGTTCTTGATGCGAAGGGCATAGAATACTGCGAGGTAAACAAGCTTGAAGAAGTAATGCCTAAGCTTGACATCCTCTATATGACCAGAGTTCAAAGAGAACGTTTCTTCAACGAGGAAGACTATATCCGGTTAAAGGACAGCTTCATTCTGGATAAGGAAAAGATGGAATTCGCCGGTCCCGATATGCTTGTAATGCATCCTCTTCCCAGAGTAAACGAGATCTCGCCGGAAATAGACACAGATCCCAGAGCTGTTTACTTCAAACAGGCTGAATTCGGCGTTTACATCAGAATGGCATTGATTTATACGCTTCTTAAGGAAGCGGGAAAGATAGAGGGTTAAACTATGCTGAACATTAGCGGATTAAACGAAGGATATGTTCTGGACCACATAAAAGCCGGTGAATGCATGGAGATCTACACCTGGCTCGGACTTGACCGCCTCGACACCGAAGTTGCTCTTATTAAGAATGTAAAAAGTAAAAAAATGGGTAAGAAAGATATAATTAAGATCGAGGGTGAACACTCGTTAAATTTTGATATGCTCGGCGTTATGGATCCGAACATTACCATTGATGTGATAAAAGGTGGCGTTATAACCGAAAAAAGAAAGCCCAGCATGCCGGAGTACGTCGAAGGCATTATCAAATGCAAGAACCCCAGATGCATCACAACCGTAGAGCAGGGCCTGACCCACAGATTCAAACTTACGGATCCCGAGAAAGGCACCTACCGCTGCGTATATTGTGAACAGAGCTTTAAGAAAAGATAAAGGGATCGTCTTTGGAATCCTCCGAAGGCTCCTCTTCTTTATCTGCTTTATTATTTGACTTTACTTCATCCTTCACGACGGAATCCACCTTGTCCTTAAGGTTATCTTTTTCCTTTCCGGAGGATGTAAATCTATCGACTACATCGGGGATCATATCGATGATCTTTGTAGCAATATCCTGATTTTTAACATTGACAAGCTTGGCGTGGCCGTCCTTCAAAACGATGACCGCGCTGGGCGTGATCTTTCCGCCCATACCGCCGCCGCTACCGCCTTTTTCGGACTTTGTGGAGCCGTGCTCCTTGTCCCATGCTCCGGCAGCAACCCCGAAGGAGACCTCCACGAGAGGAAGGATGATGGTTCCGTCATCGAATTTCACGGCATCTCCGACAACTGTCTTGGTTGTGAGAAATCCATCCATTCCTTTGAAAAGAGATTCTATTGTATTCTGAAATTTATTATCCGACATTAAATGTCCTCCCATAAACTTATTCAATTTAAAACGGCACAAGCATCAAGCCTTTTCCGAAAGTGCTTTCAGACGATCCTGCGCATGATGAAGCTCCTTATTAAAATACAACAAAACAAGGATTAACGCAACGGTAAATATCCTAATCCTGCCCTTAAATGAAATGTCGCAGTCAAATCTTTCGTTCTCAAAGTCGGGGCTAAGGTCCAAAAGAGGTCCCATGGCGCCGTAGATCGCCGAGATCAGTCCAAGCACCTTACCTGTGGTCGAAGGGTCGGAAAAACCGAAGCACAACTCTCCCCGTATTTTTTGTGGTATCACATGAAGGATGAGTTTTTTGATCCGCTTAAAGGCTTTAACCGCTTGCGGTCTTGTTTCCTCTATGAGTTCCAAAACCTCATCCCTGTTTTTAAACAGGTTTTTCAGCCTTTGGAGGAAAGAAAGCTTTTGAGGCTTCTGCTTTTTCTTATTACGAGGCTTTTTTACGCTTCCCGCTGTTTTACTTTTCTCTTCCTTTTTGGGTTCTTCCTCTTTGGGTTTCCCGGTCTTCGGTTTGAAGAAAGCGACTCTGATACTGCTTTTAAATCTCTTCTCCGCATATTGGAGCTTTACGGTCAGGAAGCCGAAAAACCAGGTTATCTTGGCATCTCCCTTCAGCTCCTTCTCCCGCTTCGCAAAATTTCCGGTGTATCTGACGGGAACAAAAAGAACCGCCGCCAAAACCAACAGGATCAAGGCGAGCAACCCCAAAAGTATAAAGCCTGTGATCTTAAGTGCAATCATATTTTTCTTCCGTCAGTTTTAAAAGGATTTCGTTTGCTTCGCTCATGCTCCCCGCAATACCATAGATCAACAGTTCTCTCTCCCGATAATACGGAAAAAGGAGAACCTTTTCTTCTATAACCTCAAAGAGATTCTGAGCATTTGTGGGGTTGGTTATCAAAAAAACGTTAAGACACAGTTTTCCGGCCTTTATTCTTCTGACAGTATGTAATTTCCTGTGTTTCAGGCTTTTTCCCACCTGCAGAGGTTTGTTGAAACTAATCATAGCATTCCCTGATAAGATTTATGGAAATCTGCCTCTCGCCCGCATCCGTGCAGGAATCGAGTGCATGTCTTACATACTCCATCACTTCCGTGTGTGTCGAAAGCATTACGGGAAGTTCTCTTAAAAGCTGAGCCATAACCGCGCGGTTCTTGAGCCTTCCGCCGTTTTTGAAGAGTTCCTCCAGATCCTTGGCAAATTCGGTTTTTACCTTTTCCAGATAAGCATCATCAATGGTGGATTCTTCCTCAATGAGTTCCGCAAAGGTGCTCTCTCCGCAAAGCCTGCAGGTCATCAGCAGTCTTTCAAACTGCACGGTGAGCATGAGTTCCTCAACCTGCTTTCTGTAATGTTCTTTGATCACCAGCAGTACCGATTCCTCATCGTTGATCCTTTCGTTCAATTTTTCGATACGTCCTTCCGTACCGCCGAAAAGCTTGTCATAGTCAGCTTCTCCGGAAATGAGGTTTTTGATTATATCTAAGACCTTCTCGCAATTCTTCTCACCTTCCGCAGTAAAGTACTGTCTTGTAAGAAGCACCGCCAGCAAAGCATTTGCAAGCTCCTGCAGATCCGTCAGTTCATCCGCCAGATCCGAAACAAGGTTTGAAGCTATCCTGTAATCATCCCTGAGATCAAAGAATCTCTGCGCCTCTATCTCGGAATAATCCGCGGTTCTGAGTTCCTCCAGCAGCTCGTTCACATTCTCATATACGTCAAACTTTTTGTCGGTCCTGTACATTCCCGATGCGGAACGAAGCATATAATCAAAGGTATCTATGGCCTTCTTGTCGGAATTCGAATAAAGCGAAAAGGTGGTATCCACCAGATCCTGTATCTTGCCTTTGGTGAGTCTGATGGGGAGGCACGAGATCGCAGTCTTGATCCTCTCGTTTATCAAAGCGTTCTCCTCGTCCTTGAAGATCCACTTCAGTATCTCTCTTGCAATATCATCATTAGCGGTCTCTTCGTTTCTCACATATTCAAACTTAGGCTCAAGGCGGTTGAGAATGTACTCATAGATGACCAGATCGTCCACCAGCGCGGTAACCGCTTCCATTCTGTGTCTGATGGTCTCTCTCACCGTTATGGTTCTCTCAACGGAAGCCTTGTTGTCTTCCGGGCTGAACTTGCCCTCGCAGAGTTTCCTGATCTCCTCAAGCAGGATGTCATATAGTTCCTGATCGTGCTTGTCAAGCTTGGTATCGTCATAATCGCTCTTATCGATCTGCATGGAAAGCGACATTGCGAGGTTATGAAGTGCAAATTCCCCGTAAAGAGAAGCCATTGAACTTAAATAAACGGGAATATTGATTTCAAGATTTTTCCCTTTTCTGATCTCATTTTCAATATCTTTGATATCTGACATAGTATCATCTCCGGATTAAAATTTGGATTTATTTTAACATAAAACGCGGGAGGTAGCAATAATATAAAGCCATTCAAACAGGTGGATCGATCACTGTTCGGGTCCCGTCAAAAAACCCGTTACGGATCTCTCGGTAACGGGTGCATTATTATATGCCTTATATTCTTTTTACGTGGGTGTGTGTATACAGATGGTCCATACAATACTCATAGTTTCCGTCGCACTTGGTGCAGAATCTGAACTCTATATCACCGTCAAGCTCCGTTCTTCCGCAGATAGCACATTTATGTCTTGTAATGACCGTCTTTCCTTCGTGAGTCGCTTCGCGTCCCATGTTGACCTTTGCCCAGCGTACTTTGTTTCTGTATTCCCGCTGTCTCCTGAAATCGGAAGGTCGTCTTTTCCCGAATATATCCTTTGTGGTAAAGAAGAAGATCAGGAAATTCAGCAGCGACATCAATATGATCACCACATCGTACCATCTTCCGCCTGCCAGAGACAGGATCATCATCAGTCCCAGGAATGCCGCTTCGATGATACCCAGTATCTTAACCCTTACAGGAATGATAAACATGATCAAAACCTGCATATTGGGGAATGTCGAAGCATATGCCAGGAAAATGGACATGCAGATGTAAAACGTTGAAACGCCCATAAACCAGGAACCGGGAAGTGCCACAATATTGTTTCCTTCAACGTAGCCGGAATAAGCAAAAAGTTCCTCCGCTTTGAACAGTCCTTCTTTAATCTCATCCGCAAACTGAATATATGCAATGCCGTATATGATAAAGCTTCCCAATATGGTGAATATTATCCCTGAGAAAATGTAAACATTGTACCTGAAATCACCCCAGACGCTTTCCATTGACCGTCCTATGGAATAGTAAAAGTACAGCATGATAATGGTCCAAAAGCTCAGATTCTCCGGCGGAATGAATACCCAGCTCAAAATCCTCCAAACCTGTCCGTGAACGATCATATACGGATTCAGCGACAACCATTGCAGCGCATCCGCATTGATGAACTGAATGATATAGCCCACTATATAACATACGATCAGGATCAAAGAAAGATTCGGGATCGCATATTTCCCGTATTTTCTTTCAAGTTTAAACAGCAGTCTGCCCATAAGCACCTCATATTATAAATCAATTATTATCCGTATTTCCCCTACGGTTAGTTTTCAAATTCCGCAACCATTGCTTTATCATTGATCTCACCATAGGTCTCTCCCTCTGTTTTGGTGACGATCTTAAGCTTTAGCATCAGGATCACTCCAACGACAGAAAGTGCTCCCAACACATAAAATACAACTGTTCCGACTGTTTCGACAGTTTCTTTTCCCTGTAGAAGCGAAAGCAGCTGCCCCGTCAGATTGATAATGAAATGAGTGAACACGCCGGCCCATACGCTCTTGAATTTAATAACGATGATCGCAAGGACAACACCGAGAACAGTTGCATATATAACCTGAACCATTACACCTGCGAAACCTGTAAGACTCGCATTGGAAAGATGCATTAATCCGAAAGCCAACGATGAAATGATCACCGCAGCGATATCGCTCATATGCCTTCTTCCGTAATTCAGAGCAACGCCTCTTATGATAAGGTCCTCACATATCGGCGCGGCAAATACGACCAGTAAAAACATCGGGATCGAAGTTGTTCCCGTTCCTGTCAAGCCCTCGGAAAGGGCCTCATACTCTTCGCTTATGCTTTCGGGCAGAATGGATAAAATCCCCCCAAGGCAAAGGCTCACGATCACCTGCAATCCTATACCGCACATTACAAGAAAACCGATCTTCTTAAGCTTAAAAGCTTTGGAAACGGGCACTTCAATCCGGCGTATCTTTCTCCACCAGAAAAAAGCGATCAGTGCGACAATAATATCCGCGATCAGAGACAGTACAGCAATAAAATCGCCTATTTCCAAACCTTCCTGCATCGCTGTCATGTCATACATATTCGTTCCGTCGACGCTTGCCTTAATAGCAAATATAACTCCGTAAATAACCGAACCCATAACACTGATCAACCCACTTACAAGCAGCATTACCAATACGGGAGCGATCATTAAGACAACTCCCAAAACTGCATTTTTATCCTTTTCTTCCATTTCTCTCTCCTTTTTTTGTAAACTCCTCTTTTATCCGTCCAAAAAGACCGATATCAAATGGGAATTATATCAAACCCATATACTCATGACAATTAAACTAATATAAATTTTTCATACCGTTCGGGCATTCGCTCAAAGAGTAAAAAAACAGAGCCCTGAGACATAGTCCTCAGTACTCTGTTATTATCTCTTATTATTTTCTTACCTTAAGCTTAACAACACTGCAAGCAGGCATGGTGAATGCGATCCCGTCGTTTGTCTTCTTGAAATCCGCAAACTCTTTGATAACAACTTCATTCTGCTTGTCAAAAGTATTATATGCGCCCATGTCTGCTGTGATCACGCTGCCCTCGATATCCTTGAAGTCATAATCGGTAATAACCGCATCGATTTTTCTTTCTTCCGTAGCCGAAAGATTTGCGACCGTGATAGTAAGACTTCCGTCCTCCCCCTTAGACACAGATTCGTACAGATCTTCCACCTTGTTCTCTTCTGTTCCTATCGTTGTCTTTTCAACGGAGCTCTGAACAAGAGTCGCATCCTGATGGTCTGCATACATCTTGAATACATAGTAAGTCGGTGTCTTAACCATCTTGGCGCCTTCCGTCAGGATCACTGACTGAAGGACATTGACCAGCTGAGCTATGTTTGCCATTCTGATCCTGTCTGAGTGCTTATTGAAGATGTTAAGTGTGGTAGCCGCTACTATAGCATCTCTCATGGTGTTCTGCTGATAAAGGAAACCGGGATTAGTTCCGGGTTCAACATCATACCAGGTACCCCATTCATCGAAAACGATCCCTACTCTCTTTGCCGGATCATACTTGTCCATAACGGCAATATGATTTTTCAGCAATTCATCGGTAAAGGTCATCACCTTGAGAGTAAGATAATACTCATTCTCATCGAAGCCTGTGGCAGCGCCCTTTGAGCCCGCCCAGCCGTGAGGGACCGTATAGTAATGTAAAGATATGCCGTCCATATAATTGCCGGCGAGCTTCATTAACGTATCCATCCAGTTGTAATCCGCTCCGTTGGGACCGCAGGCGATCTTGTATATTCTCGGTCCGCCGTAATTTCTCACATAGGTCTGATAGCGACGATACTCGTTTGCATAGTATTCCGGAGTCATGTTTCCGCCGCAGCCCCAGTTTTCATTACCTACACCAAAGAAATCAACCTTCCAGGGCTCATCATGTCCGTTTGCCTTTCTGAGATCTGCCATGGGGGAAACGCCTTCAAAGGTCATGTACTCAACCCACTCGCTCATTTCCTGAACTGTACCTGAGCCAACGTTCCCGTTAACATAGGTCTCGCAGCCTATCTGACGGCAAAGTTCCATGAACTCATGTGTTCCGAAGCTGTTGTCTTCAAGAACACCGCCCCAATGAGTGTTGATCATCTTCTTTCTTTTTTCCTTGGACCCGATACCATCCTTCCAATGGTACTCGTCCGCAAAACAACCGCCGGGCCAGCGAAGAACCGGAAGCTTCATTTCCTTGAGAGCTTCGACAACGTCCTTACGCATTCCGTTGACATTGGGAATTTCAGAATTCTCACCCACATAAAGGCCTTCATAAATGCATCTGCCGAGATGTTCCGAAAAATGTCCCTGAATCTCCCTGTTGATCTTACTGAGTTCAACATTGGGATTAATATACATCTTAGCCATTTTCATCCTCCATTAAAGAGTTTATTTTAGTGAACGCTAAAATATTAAACTTTCAAATAAAGAATAGACCATTTTTAGATGTATGTCAAGAAAAAAAATCGTGGTTTATTCCGCGATTTTTTTAATGAGTTACTATTTACATATTTATGAAGTCTTTACGATAATCAACATCAAATCTTTCCGCAACCGCAACCAGTTCTTCGTCACGGATCGTATTCACTCTGGGAAGTCCTGCAGCAAGGAGATAAAGCTGTGCGGCTTTTTCAACCGTTTCGATGAGGCCGAAGGTTTCATCCATATCCTTGCCCGATCCGTATATGCCATGCATACCCCAGATCACAAGGCGATAATCCTCCATCTTTTCCGCCGTTGCCTCTCCGATCTCGTTTGTACCGCATACCATCCAAGGGAGAACTCCGACTCCGTCGGGGAAAACGACGATGCATTCGGTACAGGTTTTCCAGAGAGCACGTGTAAAGGTTTTGTCATCGAGCTCAATTACCTGATTCATAGCCAAAGTGTTGGTGGGATGACAATGCATTACCACTCTGTGCTCGGGATCCTTTCTCAGACGTACCATGTGTGTCATCAGGTGAGCGGGCAATTCGCTTGTAAACTTTCCGCCGTCCTTGTAGCCCCAAAGAAGTTCGGCATTGTTACCGTCCTTTGCGATCCTGATGATCCCGAGGTTTGTCTCCGGATCAAATTCAACATTTTTAAAATATTTGCCTGTTCCGGTCACGATAAAGATCTTTCCGATCAGTGACTGTGCAGCAAACCCGAGAGGTATTGTTCTTAAAACCTTTGTAAGATCGAGATACTCTCCCACAACCTCTTCATCAAGCATCATGCTGATGTTTCCGCCGTTTCTCTCATCCCATCCGAGACGATACATGTTGGCGGTGGTCCTCATCATTTCCTGTACAAAGGGTGCTTCAAAAATACTTTTCATATATCTTCCTGCTTTCTTTATGTTAAGATTTAGAGCTTACTGATTATATGCTTGGCGGCGGCATTTTCCTTATCGATAACACGCACCTCGTCGCCGAATCTGATCTCAATGCTGAGCGGATCCGAATTGTCAACGACATAGCCTTCGCCAAAGAATCTATGACCGATCCTGTCATTCACCTGCAACTGATTAAGCATTTCGAGTGCACGTTCGTTTTCTTCGGCCATCCGCTCCAAAGCCTCCTGCCGTTCTTTTTCCTCGGCCTCGGCAATTCTTTGCCGCTCAGCCTCTGCTCTCGCTTCGGCTTCAGCCTTTTCTTCGGCACTGATCTCCGGAACTGTGCTCACCGCAAGAGTTCTTTCCATTTCCTCCCGCCTGCGCTTTCCGACAAATCTCATGGAATTTCCGTCCTCTGCGGCTATGGCCCTTTCTTTAAAGAAGTCATATATTCCGAAGATCAAACATATAACAACAATAATAGTGATTATGATCAAAGGAGCGGTCCACGGTGGTGTGGAAGTAACCTGCGTTCCCATACCCGGTTTCGGGGGAGTGGGCGTCGGCGTATTGGTAGGTGTGGGTGTGTTGGTCGGAACATCCGGCTCGGGAGTCGGCGTAGGTGTGTAAGGCACGAGTGGCGTGGGTGTCGGAAGCGGAATAGCCGGATCGCCCGTCTTTCTGGTATAATGAGCATTGATATATCCATGAAATTCTATATCTTCATTTACCCAGCGGACCTCATACCAAAGGTCAACAGAACCGTCCTCATAGGTCGCTGTACACTCTCTCATTACCGCTACCAGGTCGTTTTTCTTAAGTGATACCGATTTTCCTGTCACGGGATGCTTTATTTTTTTAAAGGATGTACCCGGACCGGTTCTGACATTCAATGTAGTTGTTATACTTACTACAAAAGCCTCTGCGTTCTCGGTTTCTTCAGTCAGTTCATATGTGGGTTCCGTTTCGGCAAAGACCAAAGTGTCATCCCATAATAAAGACAGAACCAAGACAACACATATCGTTTTGCACGCGGTAATCAAAAACTTTTTCAGTTTCATACCGATAATTCTGTGCATACAGTGTTCCCCTTTCTGCATCTTATAATTCATCCATATTGATAAGATTTATCTTGTCATAGGCCGCGGCAACCTTAATGTCCTGACCGAAGCCCGACTTGGCAAAGATATATATCTCGTCTGCATTAACCCCGGCGATCCTCATCAGCTCACGGCATTTTCTGAGTTCCGAGCTGTTCATCGGAGTAGACTTAAAGCTGCAGAAGGCAACAATTGTATGCCCCTCCTCATCTCTTCCGATCACATCGATGTCTCCGGCTTTGCCGTACCATCTGCCCCATTTTTCGTACTTTCTTCCGAACTTGCCCAGATCCGACATAAGCTTCATATACTCGAAACATACACCTGCGTATCTTTCTCTCATAAAATTATCCAGGTCGTAGGCAATGATATTGTCATATACTTCCTTCTCCATTCCACGATCAAGCATAGACATGTTGGGGAAAACGTAACGATACCAGAAACACAGGTAGTTGTCCTTAATGCAATACATGCCTTTCTTGACATCATCATGTGAACCGGTCTCAACGGAGAAGACCTTTTCAACCACATCAAGCGCGATCAGGTTTTTAAGATAAACGCTGATCTTTGCTCTGGAAAAGCCTGTCCTTACATATATGTCATTCAGCTTCCAGTTACCCGCCGCCAGCGTGGCAAGTATGGCATTGTAAGCCGGAAGCTCACGAAGCTCGCTTTTAAGGAAACGCTCCGCTTCGTTTCGCAGCAGTCCTCTCTTGTAAAGAAAGATCCTCAGGATGTTTTCCTTAACGTTAAGTTTTTCGCTCCAATAATCCAACAGTCCGGGAACTCCGCCGAGAATACCGCCGGCATATATGGTCTGATCGATGGGCATATTGGGGAAGCGATCAAGAAGTTCAACAAACGCAAGTTCCCTGAGCTTTATAATGCCCGCAAGGGTTCTTGCTGCCTGTCCCAGATCTTCCACCAGTGAATTTTCCACCCAGTTAACGGAAGAACTCAGGAAAAGGAACATTACCTTTCCTTCCGTCTCCGCTTCCTTCATGATAGCTATGAACGCATTCTTAAACGCTTCTCCCACAGTGATCATGTACTGGAACTCATCGATAACAAAAACCGTCTTTTTATCCGGATTTCTCTCGATCGCCTGCTTAAAGCAACGATAATATGAAAATGCGGGCTCCTTTACATCACATGAACTGCCCGCCTCACCCGTAAATTGAAGCAGTTGCTCCTGCTCTGACAATTCCCTGGCAGAGTAGTAAACGGAAGGCAGGTTTTTCACAAACTCAAGAGCAAGCGATGTCTTTCCCATACCGTATCTTCCGTACAGGACTATCGCCTTGTTGCCCTCGCTTTCATAGCATTCAACTATCTGTTTTAATTCGTTGTTTCTCCCAACCACTTTTGTCACCCCGATATAGATTAATTACATTCTTTCCGGTGCCGAGAAGCCCAAAAGATCTATTCCGCACTCCAAGATCCCCTTTGTAAGTTCAAGCAGCGCGATCCAGCCTTCTCTCTTCTCTTTGTCCTCTTCACTCAATATCTTTGTGTCATGATAAAATCCGTTAAAAGCATCCGCCAGTTCATAAACAAACCTGCAGACAACATGGGGCGCCGTATCACGGAAGGCAATATCAAGCATATCTCTGAAGCCCGATATCTTTAACATAAGATTCTTTTCCGCATTTCCCACAGGTGCTTTGATCTTATCAAAATTGCCGTCTGTTCCGTAGGTTTCCCTGTATTTGTTTAAGATCGATTTGATCCTGACGATCGTATAAAGGATATAAGGTCCCGTATTCCCTTCAAAGGAAGTAAACCTGTCCGTATCGAAAATATAGTCCTTTGTAGCCTGATTTGAAAGGTCTCCGTATTTAAGTGCCGCAAGCCCTACGATCTTGGCTGTCTTTGCAGCATCCTCCGGATCTTCCTCTCTGTTTTCCATGATCCTGTCATAAACAGCATCGTTAACCATCCGGATCAGAGCCTGAAGTCTGAGTGTTCCGCCGTCTCTTGTCTTAAAAGGCTTGTTATCCTTGCCGTTCACGGTTCCGTTTCCGATAAAACGAAGGTCTGTGTCCTGAGGAACTATGCCTGCCTTTTTGGCTGTACGGAACACCTGAATGAAGTGGAGTTCCTGCCTCTTGTCAACAACATACACGACCATGTCCGGCTTATAATCCTTTTCCCTTTGAACAAGGGTGGCAAGGTCGGTCGTTTCATAGATCGCCGCTCCGTCGGATTTTCTGATGATGCAGGGCGGATATTCCTTCTTGTCCCCTTCCTCACGGATGTCGACTACAAGAGCGCCTCGGCTTTCATATGCAAGCCCGCTCTTTACCATTTCCTCCACCATGTCCTTGACATAGGGATCCGCATCGCTTTCGCCTTTCCATAGTTCAAAGTGAACGTCGAGATCATCGTAGTTTCTCTTCAGATCAGCCTTGGAAACATTGATGATATGCTCGCCCAGCTCTTTGTAGCCTCTTTCTCTCTTTTGATATCTAACGGTAGCTTCGTGGCATTTTACCGCAAAGTCTTCATCTGCCTTCATTCTTGCACTTGCCGCAGGATAGATCTCTTCAAGATCGGAGATTGTAAAAGGCGGCTCGGTGGGATACTCTCCCTTAAAGTCGGGATCGAAGTAGGGAAGATCGGGCTTTCTGAGCCTCAGTTCCTCGATAACCTCTCCCATCTGAAGTCCCCAGTCGCCGAGATGCGCATCTCCCACCACATTGTGACCCGCATACTTGCAGATCCTCTTGATGCTTTCTCCGATAACCGCAGGACGAAGATGTCCGACATGAAGAGGCTTTGCAACATTGGCTCCGCCGTAATCTATGATGATGCTCATCACCTTTTTGGGTGCTTCAACACCAAATTTCTCGGAATTCTTCATTCCTGTCATATACTCTGCCAGAAAATCGCCTGAAATCTTTATATTGATAAAACCGGGCATAACAGCTTCAATGCTTTCAAAAGCGGCATTTTCCTTAAGGTTTTCAAGCACCTCGTTTGCTATCTGTATGGGTGCTTTTTTAAAAGCCTTGGCCGCAGCCATTGCTCCGTTGCACTGGAAGTCGCAAAGATCGGGTCTGTTGGAAACCGAAGCCTTTCCGTATTCCGCCCCGTATCCCGACTTATCAAAGGCTTCGCCGAGTATGTCCGATATCTTGTCTAAAATCTTCTGCATTTCTTGTAACTCCTTAACTTACGATTTAACAAATCTCTCATAATGTATCACAGAATACGCGATGATTCAAGGCAGAAATGACAGATTCCTAAGAATAAACCACTGTTTTACCCTGAGGGTGTATTAGTGATTAAAATGTCACAGACTAAACCTCATCGCAAACCTGAAAGATGTAGAATTTCAGATAGTAGCTCTCATCCGCATTCCAGGCGATGGGGTGATCCGGTGCCTGAGTGCGGTACTCCACCTGGCGCAAACGCTTGTGGACGCTCTTGGCCGCCTGAGCTATGACCTCGGTGAAGAGCTCCGGAGTCATGAAATGCGAGCAGGAACAGGTGGCAAGGAAGCCGCCGTTCTTCACTATCTTAAGGCCGCGCATGTTGATCTCGCGATAGCCCTTCATGGCTTTCTTTACCGAATCCTTGGATTTGGTAAACGCAGGCGGATCAAGGATGACAACGTCATACTTTTTTCCTTCCTCTTCCAGTCCGGGAAGAAGATCCAATACATCGGCACATTCAAAATGCACGGTAGAGGAAAGCCCGTTTAAAGCTGCATTTTCCGTGGCTTGATCAACCGCAAGCTCGGAAGCGTCTACTCCGGTGACTTCTTTTGCTCCCGCAAGCCCTGCATTGAGCGCAAATGATCCCGTGTGAGTGAAACAATCCAGAACTGTTGCGCCTTTACACAGCTTTTGAATGGCAAGACGGTTGTACTTCTGATCGAGGAAGAACCCCGTCTTCTGTCCGTCAGCCACATCCACGAAGTATTTGACTCCGTTTTCCGCTATCTGCACCTTTGTATCGAATTCGGGACCGATGAACCCTTTGATCCTCTCCATGCCTTCCAGTTCCCGAACCTTTGCATCGCTTCTTTCATAGACACCGCGGATCTTTATACCGTCCGCCTCAAGAACCTCTGTAAGAAGCTTCACCAACAGTTCTTTGAAACGATCTATGCCGAGAGCAAGGCTCTGGACCACGAGCACATCTTCAAATTTGTCAACGGTCAGTCCCGGAAGGTAATCCGCTTCCCCGAAAACAAGACGGCAGGATGAGGTGTCCACCACCTTTTTACGATAATCCCATGCATCCTGTATTCTTTTTTTGAAGAATTCTTCATTGATCTCCGTATCCACATTTCGGGTAAGGAGTCTGACAGTGATCTTCGATCTTCTGTTAACGAAGCCCAAACCGAGGGGATAACCGTTGTTACTCTTAACAACACAAAGGTCACCGTCCGTAAAGTTTCCGGTGACCTGCTCAATTTCGTTGTCGTATACCCAAAGTCCTCCGGCATTCAATGTCCTGCCTTCGCCCTTTTTAAGATTTACGATTGCTTTTATATCAAACATATATTATTCGTCCTTATTTTTTCCTGCGTTAAAAACAAAAAGCTTGCTGAAAACATAGTTTAAAACAACAATAACAACACTTACTATCAGTTTTGCCACATCGACTCCGAATATCTTTGCGGTAAGGCCCAAAACTACAAGTGCGGGGGTTCCGAGTATCTCGATAACTCCGGTAGCCACTCTTGCGCCGACAAATTTGCCGCACTCGAGAGCAATATTCTTTGCTCCATGCGCTCTCTTGGTGAAAACCCACTGTCTGTTGGTCACATAAGCAAAGGCCACAGCCACTACCCATGCAATGATACCCGCAGTTCCTTTAGAGAGAAAAGTATCGATCGCCCCTTGGAAGGTCGTCTCCGAAGCTACAGCTTCCGCGGCAGTCCCTCCGTCACTGAGTATCTTGTCAAAGATCGTATATACGATCAGATTCACAAGTGTGGTCAACACTCCGAAGATGATATACATGATTGTCTCTCTGTTGACCAGGCGGTCAAATATTTTTTTAATCGTCTTCATTTTCTTCCGATTCCGTTCCTTCCTGTTCTGTATTGTTTCCAAAGGCCATTATGCCTTTTTTCCCTTTCTCCGCTCTCGATAATCTCGCAGCTATTGCTATCTCTCTCGAAACATCGTCCGCAAAGACATTCTGCTTTCTTCTTTCCTTCTTGGAAAGGTTGGAAGTCAGATACTCCGAATTCAAAGTATCCGGATCTATACGTTTGATCTTTGTATAAGAGATCGTTTGTATAGGCATATTGTTCTCTTTCAGCTTAAATTCCACGTAGGTCTTTACGAGGAAATAGATAACAGCAAAAGTCGGTACGCCAAGTATCATTCCCGGTACTTTGAACAGACCTCCGCCCAAAGTGATGGCAAAAACCACCCATAACGCCGAAAGGCCTGTGGAATCTCCAAGGATGTTGGGTCCGAGGATATTGCCGTCAAATTGCTGCAGAGCAACAACGAAGATCACAAAGATCAATGCTTTTCCGGGATCGATGATCAAAACCAGCAGCGAGCAGGGAATGGCTCCGACCCAGGGTCCAAAAATGGGAACAATGTTTGTAACGCCGATAACAACCGATATCAGCACAAGATAAGGCATTTTCATAATGGAACAGCCGATAAAGCATAAGATTCCGATGATCAGGGAATCAAGAAGCTTTCCCGATATAAAACCACCGAATATGCTGTCCGCCTCACGACCGACGGCAAGTATCACGTTAACCGTTTCCTTCTTAAAGGTTGCATACAAGAGCTTTTTAAAGCCGCCGATAAAACGACTCTTGCTGACAAGCAGATAAACCGCAACGCAAAGGCCGAGGATAATGTTGATTATGATCTTGAAGGCTCCGACAATACCGTTACTGAGCGAAAGCAAAAGATCTTTTGCCTGCCCCAGGATGTCCGTTCTTATCCAGTTTGTGAAAGACTCCAATGAGCCGTTGAGTGTTTTTTCGACTTCAGCCTGTATGTCAGGATTGAATTCAAAAAGATCCGTAGCAAAACCATAGAACGATGTAGCATAGCCCTGCAGATTGTTTACAAGTGCCGTAAGGCTGTCTGTGACTTCAGGAATAACCGTGTACAAAAGAGCAACGACCAAAGCGATCAAAACCATCAACGCTGTTGCGATCGACACGCCCTTTGCTATCTTCTTCCTTGTTTTCATCTGTAATTTGGTGTGTGCAAGAAGTTTAAGAAGTGCACCGTTAAAAAGGGCCACAATGGGATTGATAAGGTAAGCTATCGCTATACCGATGTTTAAAGGGGCAAGAATGCCGATAACCTTTTTTATAAACGCAACGATATCTTTAATGTAAAACACGAAAAAGAACAGCAATATCGCTCCCGCAACAATGCCGAATATCATTAAGCCCAATTGAACATACTTGTTTTTCTCCTTCATCCTTCCCTCCGAAGTAATTCAATATTATCGATTTTCATCGGGGTTTTCGTCAGGTCCCTTGCCTCTGATTATCTCACCTGCTGCAGGCATGACCGAAAATCTGACCGAAATTGTCTGTCTGGCATGCGGGCAGGAAGGCATATGATTACCGTCTTCATCCAAAATATCGAGAACCTTGGTTTCACTTTCCGTCCCGTCAAAATGCATGATCTCCAAAGTATCTCCGACCGAAAATTTATTCTTTTGCTCCATCACCGCAAGCCCCCCGGAATTGATCTCAGAAGCACTGCCGTAATAGATGTATTCCCTTACATAAACATTATTGTCATAAACCTGAGCATCCGCTCCCGGCTTATTAAAGAAAAAGCCCGTTGTAAAATTCCTGTAGGTACATTTTGAAATATTCTCTCTGTACAACGGAAGATTTTCAACATACTTTTCGGGTGATTCAAAAAAATCGTCTATGGCTTTACGATAAGTACCCGCCACCGTGGCAACATATAAAGCCGTTTTCATTCTTCCTTCGATCTTGAAGGAATCTATGCCCGCATTCACAAGTTCGGGAATATGCTCGATCATGCACAGATCCTTGGAATTAAAAATGTAAGTTCCTCTTTCGTTTTCGAAAACGGGAAGATACTCTCCCGGTCTGCTCTCCTCCATCAGATAGTATTTCCATCTGCAGGGATGAGTGCAGGCACCCAGATTCGCATCCCTGCCTGTAAAATAATTGCTCAGTAGGCACCTTCCCGAATAGGAAATGCACATTGCCCCATGAACAAAGGTTTCGATCTCGGGCCCGTTCGGCGTATTCCGGCGGATCTCCGCAATTTCCTCAACAGAAAGCTCTCTCGCGGAAACAACCCTCGTTGCTCCTCTTTCCTTCCAGAATTCAAACGTCATCCAGTTGGTGTTGTTTGCCTGAGTACTGATGTGTCTGTCTATGCCCGGGGCATATTTTCCCGCAAGTTCAAAAACTCCGGGATCCGAAATGATCAATGCATCGGGCTTGATCTCGGAAAGCTCCTTAAAGTACTCCCTGATCCCTTCCAGATCTCTGTTGTGGGCGGTTATATTGGCCGTCACATAGACCTTTTTCCCATGATCGTGAGCATATTTAATGCTTTCGATCATATCTTCTTTTGTAAAATTCTTTGCTTTGGCCCGCAATCCGTACAATTCTCCGCCGATGTAAACAGCGTCGGCGCCATACATTATCGCGGTCTTCAGCACTTCCGAGCTTGAGGCCGGAAGCAATAATTCCGGTTTATTCATTTTAATCCTGTTTCTTAAGTGTCAGCGCCATTCCGTCTCCTACCGCAATAACCGAGGTGGTGAGTTTCGGATCGTGCTTTATTTCATAGAGATAATCTCTCATTCTCATATGTATCGTTCGATCTCTGCGTTCTATGGCGAACTTGGAATCGATTATTGAGCCTTCCTGCAGTACGTTGTCCGTCACAAGAACTCCGCCTGTCTTCAGCATGGGAAGGGCATTTTCAAGAAAGTTCATATACTGTGCCTTTGCTGCATCCATAAAGATAAAGTCAAAGCTCCTGCCTTGTTCCCTAAGCACCTTGAGAGCATTGAGAGCATCATCTTCAATAAGGGTGATGTCCTTTGCCCTTCTCACCGCAGCAAGATTCCTGCGTGCTTCAACCAGCCTCATCTCAACCTTTTCAATGGTGGTAAGATGACAGCCTTCGGGCATATACTCACTCATCAGCGCCGCAGAAAAACCAACGGCAGTCCCTATCTCCAGAATACTCTCCGGCTTTAACAGCTCCACCAGAAACCGCAACAGTGCCTGACTGTCTTTTCTAATGATCGGAACCCCGTTCTCAAGAGCGGTTTTTTCAAGTTCTGCCAGATATTGAGGCATTTCGCTTTCCAGTGACGCAATATAATCGGCCATTCTTTCTTCGATTATCATATCGTCACTCTCCGCTGTCAGGTGGTTCTATGGCGTTTGCATAGTTGGTTATCGTACCGATTATCTCGTCATAGGTCATTGAAGTGTTCAGATGATATGTCCCCGCAAGTATCTTGTATCCGAGAAGCTTGACCTTTATATAAAAGGAATAACGATTCTTTACAAGTCGGTTCATTTCGAGTTTCGAAGCAAGTTCCATGGTGGATGTGCCTTCGGGAATGTTTATCTCCACATTTACTCCGGGCGCCTCTTCCACAACAGTATCTCCGAAAACCTGATAGCAGAAGTCATAAACAAATATGCTTGCCCGATATATAAGGAAAATGATAAAGATGTAAAACATTACATTCAATATCATATGTATAACGAACGAAAACATATCCAGAGCAGCCATCGTACCTGCTTGTCTTCCGCGTCTTCTTATCTTTCTGACCTGCACGTTATGTGCCATTAGTCTTCACCCTCCATGATCACGGGAAGGATCATGGGATTTCTCTTTGTCTTCTTCCAGACAAAGTCGCTTAAAGCATCTCTGATCATTCCCTTCATTTTAGTTCTGTCTGTGATACGACGTCTGATTATCTCATCTATGGCATCGCAAACAACGTCATAAGCTTCATCCATAAGGACATCCGCTTCTTTAACATATACAAAACCGCGTGTGAGCAATTCCGGTCCGGCAATAACCTCTCCGGTCACTCTGTTCACGGTAAGCATAACAGCAATAAGTCCGTTTTCAGACAATACCTGTCTGTCCCGAAGAACAACGTTACCGACATCTCCGACGCCGAGACCGTCGACAAAAACACCACCCGAAGGTATGTTGCCTACGATCTTCGCCTGATCGGCGTTGAGTTCAAGTACATCTCCGCACTTGAGTATAAACACATTGTCCTTATCAACTCCCATGGACTTGGCAATTTCCGCATGACTCATGAGATGTCTGTATTCGCCGTGAACGGGTATCGCGTACTTAGGCCTTGTAAGGGCATACATGAGTTTAAGTTCCTCGGCACTTGCATGTCCCGAAACGTGAGTATCCTGATAGAGCACCTTTGCTCCGAGAACGGACAATTCGTTGATCACCTTTGAAACCGATTTCTCGTTTCCGGGTATGGGGTTCGAGCTTAAGATCACAACATCCCCCGGCGCGATCTGCACCTTTTTGTGAACAGCCGCCGCCATTCTGGAAAGTGCCGCCATTGCCTCTCCCTGGCTTCCGGTGGTGATGATAACCACCTTCTCGGGAGGATAGTTCTTGATGTCAGCTATATCGATCTGCATTGTCTTGGGTATGGTGATGTAGCCCAGGCTCTCGGCGCAATTCACAACATTGACCATGCTGCGGCCTTCTATCGCAACTTTTCTCTTGAACTTCCTTGCGGAATTGATGATCTGCTGAACCCTGTCCACATTTGAAGCAAAGGTCGCGACTATGATCCTGTTTTTGGTATTGTCGGCGAAAATAGTGTCAAAAGTATGACCAACCGTACTTTCCGACATTGTATAACCGGGCTTTTGTGCGTTGGTGGAATCCGCCAGCAGCGCAAGAACTCCCTTCTTTCCTATCTCGGCAAAGCGCTGAAGATCGATGGGTTCTCCGAAAACGGGTGTGTAATCCACTTTAAAATCTCCCGTGTGAACTATCGTTCCCACCGGCGTATAGATGGCAAAAGCTGCCGAGTCCTGGATGGAGTGGGTGGTCTTGATGAATTCCACTCTGAAGCATCCGAGATTTACACTCTGTCCGTGTTTGATCGTCTTTCTTCTGACCAAATTTGTCAGACCATGCTCTTCAAGCTTGTATTCAATGAGTCCCATCGTAAGCTTCGTCGCATAGACGGGAACGTTAAGTTCCTTCAAAACATAAGGTATAGCCCCTATATGATCTTCATGTCCGTGGGTGATGACAATTCCTTTCACTCTGTCAGAATTCTGTTTCAGATAGGTGATGTCCGGTATAACGCAATCGATACCGAGCATATCGTCATCGGGGAATGCCATACCGCAATCCACAACGATTATACTGTCTTCATATTCAAATGCGGTCATATTCATACCGATCTGTCCGAGACCGCCTATGGGCATTATCTTCACTCCGTGAAGTTCTGCTGTTTCTTTATGCTTTTTCTTCTTATTCATATTATCCTTTCAATCTTGTAAAAATATAGAATTCATCTCTTATACCAGACTTACATCCTCAAGTATTCCTTCGAAAACACGAGCGATGGCATCTATCTCATCATCGTTCTCAACTATCTCATATGTAAGCTCATCTTTTCCGTCGGTTTTAACCTCTTTCAGAATGAGAGCAGTCTCTTCTTCGCTCTCTCCCGTGTCGAGCACCAGCAGATAATTACATCCGTTCAGTTTAGTCTGTTCCAAAACACGAAAATCAATCTCATCTCCGTTATCACCCGTAAAGGTGATGATCTGATCTTTTTCAGCCATTCTTTTTTTCCTCTTTTATCGAATCCAGATAGGTCTGCAGAATAATGGAAGCTGCGATCTTATCTACCACTTCCGCCTTCTTTTTCCAATTCAGACCCGCTTCATCCAAAATTTCATGTGCTTCAACCGTGGTCAGGCGTTCATCCTGCATAATGACCTCAAGCCCCGTTCGTCTGCGGAGATCCTCCGCAACACTTTCGGCTATGAGCGCACGTTCCCCGACGGTGTCATTCATATTAAGCGGAAGCCCGAGGACAATTTTGCCGACATCGTACTCTTGAATAAGCTCTTCTATACGCCTATAAGTAGTTCTCAGCTGTTTCTCGCGCTCCCTGCGTATGGTTTCCAACGGCTGAGCGGTCAACAAAAGTTCGTCGCTGATCGCAACTCCCATGGTCGCTCCGCCGTAGTCCAAACCCATGATTCTCATTTGTTACTACCATCCTTAAAATTTGTGTCAATATAGTTCTGCAAAAGAACTTCAAGGATCTCGTCCCTTTCCACCTTCATAATGAGGCTTCGCGCTCCGTTATGGCTGGTAATGTAGGTCGGATCCCCGGACATGATGTAGCCTACGATCTGATTTACGGGATTGTAACCCTGATCGGTCAGCGCTGCATATACCCGGTCGATAATGTCCTTTGCCTGAGGTATCTCATCCTTTGCCGTCTGAAAAAACCTTGTAATGTTAATCTCCTTCATTTTTGCTCCCTTCCTTTTAATGGTCAAAAAACAAAACATTGTCCTTCACACGACAACCGACAGCTGTTACCAGCTCTCCGCATTCATGTTCACCTGCCGGAACGGCACATCTGACATATCTTTCGGTGTAGCCGGTCAGATACTCTTTTCCGTCGATGATCTCCTTCTCTTCGATCAGGATATTCTGTTCCCGTCCGATGAAGCTCTCGGCATACGCTTTTCCCATGCCTTCTTCAATGGCGATCAATTTCCTGCTCCTGAGATTTTTAATTTCCTCCGTTACCTGATCCGGCATTTTGTCGGCTACCGTACCGCGTCTTCTCGAAAACTTAAAGACATGTACCTTTGAAAATCCGATCTTTTGAGCAAAAGCACATGTTTCCTCGAATTCTGCGTCCGTTTCACCCGGAAAACCGACTATGATATCCGTGGTAATGGCGGGATTGTCGTACACCTCTCTCAATTCTCTGCAGCCGGTCTCGTAATCCGCAGAATCGTATTTTCGATTCATGCGCTTTAGAACGGTATCCGAACCGCTTTGAAGAGAAAGATGAAAATGCGGACAAACCTTTTTATTCTTTGAAAGCCTTTCGGCAAAATCTTTCGTAATTATCCTCGGCTCAAGAGAACCTATGCGTATTCTTTCGATCCCCTCCGTCTCAGCCAATTCTTCCATGAGTCGTAAAAGTGCATCCCGACTATTCAGGCCGTAGCCCTCATATGAAGACAGATGTATTCCGGTCAGGACAAGTTCCCTGTACCCTCTCGCAGAGAGGCGCTTCGCCTCAGCGATCACATCTTCGGGTGCTCTGGAACGTATATGCCCTCTGGTAAAAGGTATGATGCAATAGGTGCAGAAGCGATTGCATCCGTCCTGTATCTTGATATATGCCCTTGTGTGAGATGCTTTGTCAAGATTTTCCAGTTCTTCGTATTCTTTTTCCTTTAAAACATCAACGATCTCGGAAATTGCCTTCTGAGATTCTTTTTTTCTCAGGCATTCCAGGACGATATCAACTATCCTGTTCTTCCTGTTGTTTCCCACAAAGCCCTCTATGCCGAGTGCTTCGCGCTCTTTTTCCGTGCTGGCCTGAATAAAACAGCCCGCAGCTATTACTATGGCAGAAGGATTCTCCTTTTTTGCTCTGTGGATCATCTGCCTTGATTTTCTGTCAGCAATGTTTGTTACCGAGCAGGTGTTGATGATATAAACATCGGCCTTACCGTCAAAATCCGTCTGCTCCGCTCCGCAGGCGGCAAGCTCCGACATCATGGCATCCGATTCATAGGAATTGACCTTACAGCCGAGTGTCAGTATCGCGATTTTGACTCCTTTTAAATCTTTTTCGTACATTAATATCGACTTTCTGATAATTTTAATGGTATTTTTGTAAATATTGTATATTGATTTTTATTGTAAAAAATATTAGTATACAAGCAAATAATCCAAGCAGGAGGTACTATTATGACCACAGTAAAGATTTCATTGAATTCCATCGACAAGGTAAAATCATTCGTTAACGAGATCACTAAGTTTGATTCTGATTTTGATCTTGTATCCGGAAGATATGTCATCGACGCAAAATCAATCATGGGCATATTCAGTCTCGACCTTTCCAAGCCGATCGACTTAAACATCCACGCTGATAAAGATGTTGATGATATCATGAAAGTTCTTGCACCTTATATCGTAAAATAATAACGGTGCAAACTGATTTTTTGAAACAATCAGGGGTTTATGATCGGGACATCCGCTTTGCGGATGTCCTTTTTTATCTGCACTCCACTACTTCAACGGTATCAAGGGCCGTCTGCATCAGTTCGTCTATCTTTTCCGACAGTTTTATTTCCGACTTTTCGATCGAGGGCAGCGAAGGATGGGTAACCGGATGCTTCGCAACAAAGATCGTGCAACAATCCTCGTAGGGTTGGATCGAAGTTTCAAAGGTTCCGATCTCGGTGGAAATGTCCACAATATCCTGTTTATCAAACGCGATCAACGGTCTGTAAACAGGAAGCGTACATACGGCATTGGTACATTCCAGCGACTGCATTGTCTGACTGGCGACCTGGCCTATGCTTTCTCCCGTAACAAGCCCTATACAGCCGAAACGTTTTGCAAGTATCTCGGCGATCTTCATCATATATCTTCTCATGATAATGGTCAGCTGCTCGTGAGGGCATTTCTCGTATATGTAAAGCTGTATATCAGTAAAATTTACAATATTTAACTTGATGGGACCGGTGTAGGCGCTCACGATCTTTGCCAGATCCACAACCTTTTGTTTCGCTCTGTCACTGGTGTATGGCGGAGCATGGAAATAAGTGGCCTCCAGTTCCACACCTCTTTTGGCGATCATATAACCCGCTACGGGGCTGTCGATCCCGCCGGAAAGCAGCAGCATTGCTTTGCCCGCTGTTCCGATAGGCATGCCTCCCGCGGCAGGAAGTGTTTTTGAATAGATATATGTTCTGTTTCTGACCTCAACGATCAAGTGTACCTGAGGCTCATGAAGATCAACCTTTGTTTCCGGAAAAGCTTCCAGTACAGCCTCTCCCATTCTCATGCACATTTCGGGAGATTCTATCGGATAACGCTTGTCGGCTCTTTTTGCATCCACTCTGAAGGTGAAATTCTTATCGGGATACTCTTCTCTGATGTGATCGAGGGCAGTTTTAACGATATCTTCCCATTCTGTGCTTTCGCATACAACCACCGGGCATATGCCTACTATTCCAAAAACCTTACGAAGCTCCGAAACCGCCTCGTCAAAATCATAATCATCCGGGCATTCAACAATGATCCTGCCCTGCTCCCTTATTACGGAAAAATCTCCGAGCGCGGCAAGACGTTCCTCTATGCGATCGCAAAGAGCTCTTTCAAAGCTTCCTCTGTTCTTTCCCTTAATAGCGATCTCTCCGTATTTGATAAGCAATGCTTTGTACATTTTAAAAACTCTCTTCCTGTATTATTCAAATCTTACGCATTCAAACTCAAAGTCCTCGTCTGCCTGACGGTATAAACCGAGGGCATTTCTGGTCTCGTTCTTGATCCTATACAGACCGTTGTCCGCAAGGTGAATGGCATCGATCAGCGTCTGAGGCTTCATGATCTTTCCGCATACGGCTCCGAAGCTTAAGGTCACATATTCGGAGATGGGTGATGCGGTATGAAGTATCTTTTTCTCATTAACCTCTTTGTTGATACTGCTTCCGAGCTTTATGACGTCCTCTTCGCTTCTTCCTTTGGAAATAATAAAGAATTCGTCACCGCCGTAACGTATGACAAGGTCTGTACTCTGAGTGCAATCGATAAGTATTCCGCCGATCATCCGAAGGACCTCATCTCCGCCCAGATGTCCGTAGGTATCGTTGTACTCTTTAAAATAATCGATATCGATTATCATGAAGGAAATGCGGGTGTTTTTCTCCTGAGCTTCCTTGAACCACGCGCTTCCCAGTTCATTCATGGCATATCTGTTGTAAACCCCTGTCAGCTGATCATGTTCGGACATGGCTTTCAGCTTCCTGTTTCGCTTCTCGACATCATTTCTCTTCTTGATCTCTTCCTCAAGTCTTTTCTTGTTTCTGAGCGAGATCAGCTGCTGTTCCTTGATGCCCAGATCCATATTTTCACGGTGCTCAAAGTACTTTTCGTAAAGCTCATTCCTGTTTTTTGAAGGTGCTGTGACCTTCATGAACTTGATCTTGGTCTTTAAGAAAAGGCACCATTTGTCCTCAATATTCAGCTTTTTAACGATCTTTTCGGATGCATCCAACAGCCTTTTTGCCCTGTCTGCAGAGCCCGCATCTATGAGAACATCCGCAAGACCGATGTAGTCCTCAACGTTTGTCAAGCCTTCGGAGGACCCTTCCGCATCGCTGATTATGCGGTCAAGATAGGTGTCAACCTCATCTATGGCTCCCATCTTTATAAAGATCAGGCTACGAAGGATAATGACGCCCGTATAATAAAACGCCTCTTTTTGAGTGTCGTCTATACCGTCTATGCAGCTGAGCATCCTGAAAGCTTCCTCATAGTTGCCTTTTCGATAGTGCACATCCGCCATGTTCATAAAGCAGACATTTATTCTGGTAAGGCCGGAAGGCGAGGTCGATCTTCCTCTCTCCCTCTTTTCGGTTTCAATGATCAGTCTGTAGGATTCACGAAAATACTCGAGTGCCAGGTCATATTCACCCAGACTCATATAAACATCACCGATATTGTTGGCGGATACGCTTTGGTAGAAGAGATACCTGTGTCTTTTGGAAAGTGCATATCCCTTCTCGAAATGTTCAAGTCCCGCAGCCTTGTCCACCAGATGCGAGGCAACAATCCCCAGGATATTGTGGCACTCCGCTTCAAGCTTATAGTCATTGTAATTCTCGCTTACCTGAAGAACAGACGCCAGCTTTTTGATCGTATTTTCAGATACGGAATCGTCTCTGATCTCCAAAGTCACAAGATTGAGATCCGAGAAGGCGGTTGCCAACGGATCGTCATCTTTCTTGACAATTTCGGCAAATTCCAAAGTCTTTTTCCGATAGAGGTCCCTATCGAGGTATCTGTCGTTTCTGAGTTCCCTTTTCCAATTGTTTAACTCTTTCTTAGTCACAGCCTTACTCCCACCAATAAAACCATAAACTTTCGCATCCCATAAAGAAACAATGTTCACATCAGGTGAACTTTATACGTGACGCTTACGCAACTCGCTAATAAACCAAATTACATTATACCATAAAAATCAGCGGCTTGTAAACAAGCCGCTGATTTTTATTATGATGATAAACCTTTATTGCTCACTGTTTTCCGTGGTCTCGCTGTCAGACTCGGTATCATCTTCGGGAACTATGCCGACTTCAATGAAATGATCGTTTACCTTTTTCTGGAGAAGACGCTGCTTGATATAACCTACGCCGTAAACCTCCGGATCAGCTACTTCATTTTCCGTGAGGTAATTGTTGTAATCCTCATCGGTAATGGTCAGCCCCAGTTTCTTGAATACGCTCTGATAAGCGATGTCACGCATAACCTCTGCCGCGACATCGGACATTATATAATCCTCGTACTCTTCTTCGGTCATATCTTCATACAATTCAAAGCCTGCATTATAGACAGGTTCCGCACCGAACTGCATGTACAGCTGATTGATCGCCGCAGCCTGAGAATTGTCCTCAAATTTACGAACACCGGCCCTTGTATAAATGTAGTCATCGGGCGCATTATAAATATCGCAATTAGATGAAATGTAATTGGAAATAAATCTGTTCTTTTTTTGAGTTTCCAATTCGTTCTTGAGCTTTTCCACATACTGCTCAGCAGTCATATCCTCTTTGAGCACGTCCTTAACAAAAGCAGTGTTCAGTTCGGTCCGGGTTTCACCGTCAACGGGATTGTTGATAAGTGTATCGTTGATCTTTTTCTGAATTTCTTCCTCGGTAGCAACTACATCCTCTCTTGTGAAAACAAATTCAGCATTGGGATCGAAGTTAAGTTTAAGATAATCCTCCTCATTGGTTGCCACTTCAATAAAACCATCACTGTTAATTCCGGCACTGAGGTCCTGAACAACCGGGATAAGCTTGGCCAATCTTTCTTCTTCCGCTTTTTTTGCCTTGTAATTGTTAATGACGGAAAGAACAACTCCCGCAATTATAAGTGCCAACAATGCCAATACGGACAGTCCGTAGATAAGTCCGGCATTTTTTTCCTTTTCGGCCTGTTTAGCCTTGGCAAGCCTCTTCTCCTGTGCCGCATTAACCTGTGAATTATTTTCGTTACTCACTTTTGATTTTCCTCCTGTTGGGTCATAAAACAATGAATGGATTATATCACACTTTATTTGGAACGTGTATGTTTTTTTGGTGAATTATTAATTATTCGGAAACATTTTTGACTTCGATCTCCCAATCGGCCAAAAGCTTGTCCAGACTGTTGTATCCGAAATCAAAATCGATAGCCGGGACCGATACTATATATCGCTCACCGCAGGAGGAAACAGATCTGCGTACATAAATTGTATAAACATTGTTCGGAATTTCTTCATTTCCGATGTATCTTGCCTTTTCATATGCCTGTCCCTTGTGATCCACACCTTTTTTAAAGCCTTTAAAGGAATCGGGCATATAAAATTCCTCCGGCTTTTCCATGTCGGGTAAGATATCAAATATGCTCAATTGTTCCGGATTTTTTTCTCTCATTTATCCCTTCTCACAGACTTGGTTTTATCACTGCTTTATATGATTATAACACTTTTTTTATAATAGACAAAACGTTCACAATTATTTCTTTTTTTTAACATACCCTGTTCAAAATTGGGTTATATAATGAAGTCACAAAAGAAAAACAAGCAACACCAATTAAATAGCTTACAAGAATCTTCATAATATAAAAGCCCACCGGTTCCCTCCCAATATCCGATGGGCTTCTCCTCTGTTCAGAGGTCTTTTTTTATTTCTTCGAAAATTTTTCCTCAAAGAACCTATCCACCGGTCTGAAGGCCATCGGATAGACTCCGAGTATGAGAAACACCACTATCGCATATCTTATTGTTCTGCCAAGCATAAAAGCAAAGTTTTCTTCCCTGAAGATCAGGCCGAACAAAGCCTTAAACACGGTGTTCAAGCCAAAGAAAATGATCATGCCGCAAAGGGTTCTGAGTAAGATACGGACCGGATTCTTTGTATTCTCAAACTTTACGATCTTGTCATCAAAAAGCATAGCCGCGCAAAAGCCGGTAAAAATACCGTAATTGGTAAAATAATCCTCGGTAACGCAATAAAACATTCCCGTTATGCCTATCAGCATCATTCCGCCGTAAACCCAATATTTGTTTTTGCACTTCGGCAAAACAAATCCCGCAAAGGCAAAGAAGAGCAGTCCCATCAAAAGCCCGATGATCACGTCGGTAGGCCAATGAGCTCCGAGAAAGCATCTTGAAAAAGCAATGACCGTCGGAAATACGATCGCGGGGATGCGAAGCCACTTATTCTTCTTATACTCATGAGCAAGCGTCGGATAAAGCGCGGTTGCGGAGGATGAATGGGCAGACGGGAACGAGTAACCGTCAACAGGCCTCAACAACTCTATCTTATCGGAGGAGGCCCAAGGTCTGATCCTCTTAAAACGGTTCTTTATAAGTGTATTGCACACCAGTGAGGAAAGCACCGCGAACCCGATCCTTTCCGCTTTTTTCTTGTCAAGTCCCCAATAGATCAGGCCCATTACACCTATGGCAATATATTCTTCTCCCAAAAAGGAAAAGAATTCATTTAAAGCCACGAGTATATTGTGGACGACGCCCTCTCCGCCCAACTGCTGCAGCCAGGCTATAAAGCTTTCTTCCCATTTAAAGAAAAATATGATCTCGTCCATTTGTCTATTCCTCCTTCTCGTTAGGACTTACACTGTCCGCCATAACCTTCGGAATGAACTGTGATGCGATCTTACCCGTTTTCTTGTCACGACCTCTGGCATAGAGAGCACCGATCGCCGAGAAGAAAACCGCACCTACGAAGTTTACCAGCAGATCCTTCATGGTGTCGATAATACCCACATCCAGATAGCCTCCGGTCCCCAGCGACTGCTGACTCCCGTTGGCCGTAACCACTATTGCTTCCGTAATATCCTTGATCCTGATAACTTTATTCATTCCCGTGGGATCCAGCGTGACCGAGTTGATGGTATGTACAATATAATCCTTCTGCATATCAAATCCCAAAAACCAATCCATGGAAAACTCGAAAAACTCCCAAAGCACTCCTATGGTCATGGAAAAGCAGAAGGAAGTGATCGCCAGATACATGGGCGAAAGTTTGAAGGAATATTGCTTGTTTCGGTTAAACAGATCCACGATCGCAAAACCGATGGCCGCACACATGAATCCGTTTATTGTATGCAGTACCGTATCCCAGCCGGGGATCCTGGTATAAAAGGCATTGATCTCGCCGAGGATCTCCGCGGCAAAGATGAACACCATGACTATGATCTCAAATACGTCCGGGAAGTCAACCTTGAATGCATCCTCCACCACCGTGGGCAGCAAAAGAAGGAGCAAGGTCAGTACGCAAAGCGCCACATTCTCATATCTCCCCTGTATCAGCTGCATCACAAGACTCACGAGGACCAGCAATCTGATAACGATGTAAACTATCCCGACTATCTTTTTGTGTCTCAGTTCATTTTCGGTCTTTAAAAGCAGTGTATCCTTTATAGTTTTCTTTTTCTTCCCCATAGCTGTTCAGCCACCTTTCAAAATTTTTTCAATCCCTTCAGTAAAACCGTCCTCATCATGTGCCGCAGTAACCATGTCTGCCGCTTCTCTGCACAGGGGAGTGGCATTTGCCACGCATATTCCGAGTCCTGCCGCAGCCAGCATTTCAGCATCGTTGTCATTGTCACCGAATGCTACGGTATCTTTGGGCTCAAAGCCCATCATCCCGCAAAAATCCAGTATTGCATTCTTCTTTCCGCAATCCGGATTCGAGATCTCTATATAAAGAGAATCGGAATTCGTAATGTAAACGCCCCGTAATTCACTTCTTGTACTCTCGCATAATTCCTCAAACCGTCCCTCCGGCGAGATCATTGCGATCGCATCGATTTCTCCGTCATGTTCCGAAGCAAATCTCCATATGTCGTCCACAGGGGTTCTTGTTTTTTTCACATACTCCACTCTGTGCTGATTAAAGGCCGCGGGATCGTCATAAAACTCCCTTGGAACATATGCCCGGCCTTCAACATAAAACTCCACGGCGCATTTCCCAAGTCCGGCGTGAAATTCTTTAAATGCCTTTACAAACCCTTTCGGTAGGCATCTTTTCAGCACAGGTTTCCCGTCCGCCAATCTGCATATGGAAGTTCCGTTCGAGGTTATCACATACTCAATTCCCGGGATATCCTTAAGGTCCACAGGAAGCGAAGCATATGCCCGCCCCGTGACGGGGACAAAGCATATGCCCAGTTTCATAAGATCTTCTATTGTTTTTCTGTTTCTGTCGGATATGCGACTCTGCTTATCCAGCAAAGTTCGATCCAGATCAGAAAACACACACCTTATATCCTCTGCTTTCATTCTCCGCCTCCGTCATCAACATCCCCCGTAATCTCCGGAACAGGAGTCGGTGTTTCAGTCGGTGTAGGCGCAGGCGTAACATCGATCTCGTTAGCTACTGCCTCGGAGATGTTCAGCCATATTGCGGGGCGTACTCCGTAATAGCTTGCACCGGGACTCTCACCTGTAACAGAAAGCGCGCCCGTATAGGTCACCGCAGACGTGTAATTTGATCCGTTTCTTCCGGTAACTCCCGTAAGCTTTGCTCCAACGCTTCTGAGCCACCAGTTGCAGCCGATCCCCGAATCATAAACATGATTATAGTCATCCCAAAGAGCATGTTTTGCGGTCGAAAGCAAAAGACCGTGTTCAAAGGCTGTTTCCGTTCCGAAGCAGACGAGTCTCGCATCATTTGAAGTCCATTGTATATTCTTGGACTTTGAGAATTCCATGCTTGTAAATCCAAAATACCGGGTAACATCATCGGCAGAAAGCAGGAACACCCTGTCAAAGGTATCTATGCCCGGATCGGTGTCATAGGAAATACTGGTTACACCGCTTGATACGTAGGGATCCTTGTCATAGTATACATTGTATGCGTTCGGCAGATAACATCTGTTGATCGCCGGCTGCTGTTCCATAGTAAAGGCGGAATCGAAAAACTCTCCGTTCAGCCATTTTCTCAATGTACTGTTTTCCCAAACATTCCAGAAGATATCGGAGCCTGAGTAGAATGGAGCTGCTTCCAGCGCATATACGCTGAGCAGCAGCAGTTTGTCCTCCTGCTTGTCAAGTACATACCACTGTATCCATTCGCGGCCGTCAGCCTCATAATTGTTCTGCTCATATTTTCCGTAATTAACGATCTGACCGACCTTGGCCTTTTTCAGATCTGCAGTAACGGTATAGGTGACTCCGTTGATCTTAAGCGTATCCGGGAACGGAGTGGGCGTCGGTGTTGCCTCTGTGTAGTAGGCGCCGCTTATATATGCTTCCTCGCCGCCATAGATGATCCTTGCCCATCCGTTTTCGGCATATACACCGGTTCTCTTTAACCTTGTGCCTTTGCTGACGATCCCTACACGCTTGTAATCCGCATCGGGTCCCGAACGAACGTTAAGACTGCTTACCGTTGTCCAGATGTAATCATCATAAGGAATGATCGGATCGGGGGTTGGCGTAGGCGTAGCCGTTCCAAACACCTGAGGCGTAACCGTAACGATCGGCGTCGGCGTATTCGTCGGCGTCGGTGTGTCCGTAGGCGTAGGCGTCAGTGTCGGCGTAGGCGTATCCGTGGGAGTAGGTGTGGGTGTCGGCGTATCCGTGGGAGTAGGTGTCGGCGTCGGTGTCAGCGTCGGCGTGAAGGTCGGAGTCGGACTCAGTTCTGTCCTGTTCTCTTCTGCCAGTCTGAGCCTTTCCGCCTCATTTTCCGCATCGAGCATCTGAAGAAAGTGCTGTGCGCACATTCCGTCCTTATATGCCCTGTTGGGACAGCCCTCAAAGCTGCACCACCCGTTTTCTTTATGTTGTCCGGTATTAAAAAGACTGCAGCCCGATGTTAAAAGACAGATCAAGCATAAGGCTGCAATCCATTTTTTATGTTTCATTAATTTCGGAACCTCCGATAGAATTCCTGTTTACTTTACGTTTGAACCGAAAGGAAAAATCTATTTTTTATGTCCCCTAAGTACAAGGTAAGGTGCCCCAAAACCAAGGCAGCATATATCCCAAGCCTTAAAGAGCCAATCAACGCCGCTGACCTTAAGGGCATATTTCAACAGGACTATAACCGCTATCCAAACAAGAAAAACAGCACTGACACCGGCAAGAGTGTTGTTTTTTCCACCCATAATGCCCGTATAGACCAAAACGTCGATAGCCAGAGCGGCAAGTGCGAAAAGATCCGTCAGCAGCCTCGGTTTGAACTGTTCCAGAATGCCGATTTGCACTCCGGTATAGGCCTGAAAGATCACTATCCCCAAAAGCACCCATAAAACAACGTTGAGAAAATGTGCTATAACTTTCATGAATTCACCTCCGATGTGATATAAAATGATCACTTATCTAAGCGATCATTTTATCATAAAAAATTCCATGTAACAACACAAACTATTGTTTTTCCGACTGCTGCATCAGTCCAAACTCCTTTTTCATCGCAACATTTCTGGATTTCTCGTTAAAATAGGCTTCTGCCGGATTTCTGAGCCAGTGCTGCATAGCATCCGCATCCTTTAAGATTTCGGAGAACTCATCATCGCTTCTGTTCTTATCCGAATGATTGGCTATCCCTGTGCAGATCATGGTCAATTCATCCTCCGAAAACATGTTTGTCATTTCCAGAATATGCCATGCCCTTAACGCACTTCTTTTAGCATGATCCGTGGGATTGATGCCGTTTTCGTATTTCGCGATGTCATGAAGCATACCCGCTATGCAGGCAAGCTCCGCAAATTCTCCGTCATGCCCGCGCTTGAATGCGATCAGAGCACATGCCTGTCCCACTCCGTACAGATGAACATATGCCTCTCTCTGTACCTCCGGATCGTCAAACCCCATAATGAGCTTGTCCAAATCTTTTCTCACAATGTCAACTCTGGTGAGCTGTCTTTCATAGTCTGCCATTTTATCCTCTTTTATCATTTTATCCTTTCAAGGCTTTCCAGCCATAGGGAAGCCACAGCATCCGAGGGCATCCTTAGGTCTCCTCTCGGTGAAACCGCAACGCTTCCGACCTTTGGTCCGTCCGGCAGGCAGGAACGTTTGAACTGCTGGGCAAAAAAGCGCTTGCAAAAGACCTTGAGCCACTTAAGGACGGTCTCTTTGTCATACTTTCCCGAAAAGGCCGAAAGCGCTATCCTGTAGATCTTATCCGGCGCGTAGCCGTTCCTCAGCATATGGTAAAGGAAGAAATCATGCAATTCATAGGGTCCGACGAGATCTTCCGTTTTTTGTGAAATGTTTCCTTCGGTGGGCGGCAAAAGCTCGGGGCTTACAGGTGTATCAAGCACATCCAGCAGAACCTTTTCAGTCTCTTTGTCGCCGCAGGTGTCGGCATAGAAACGCACAAGATGCCTTACCAATGTCTTGGGCACGCCCACGTTAACGGCATACATGGACATGTGATCGCCGTTATAGGTAGCCCATCCGAGAGCAAGCTCGGAAAGATCTCCGGTCCCGATCACTATTCCGCCGTTCTTGTTCGCAAGATCCATGAGCACCTGAGTCCTCTCCCTTGCCTGACCGTTTTCATAGGTAATATCATGAACCTGCATATCCTGACCGATATCCGAAAAATGCAGTTTCACCGCTTTCTTAAGATCCACTTCCTTAAGGGTGGCGCCTATGCTCTTCGTAAGTCTCACGGCATTGTCGTGAGTCCTGTCCGTGGTTCCGAAGCAAGGCATGGTAACCGCAAGTATGTTGCTTCTCGGAATTCCCAGTATGTCAAAAGCCTTTGCGGTAACAAGCAACGCCAGCGTGGAATCCAGACCGCCCGAAATGCCTATGGTCGCATTCTTACAGCCTATGGCCTTAAGCCGCTTTTCAAGGCCTCTCGCCTGAATGGAAAGGATCTGCTCACAACGGGCATTTCTCGTGATCTCATCCCCCGGTACAAAAGGTTTGTCCGGGAACACTCTTGAAAGCTTTGTTTGTTCGATGTTATCAAAAGAAAAGCCCACGATACGACAACTGTCCGCCGTTCCTTCAAAGGTGTTCATCCTTCTTCTGTCATGAACCAGTCTTTCCGTATCGATGTCCGCCAGAATGGCGCCTGTAGAAAACAGCCTGCTCTCAGCAAGGATCTCTCCGTTCTCGCATATAAGGTCATGTCCTGCATATACCGTATCCTGCGTAGACTCTCCTTCTCCCGCGGAGGCATAAACATATCCTGCGACCAGCCTTGCACTCGTCATGGAAACAAGATTCCTTCTGTAAACGTCCTTACTGACCAGTTCATTGCTGGCGGAAAGGTTTACGATCACGGTAGCGCCGTTAAGGGCAAGTCGTGTGGAAGGCGTGTCCGGAACCCATATGTCCTCGCAAAGCTCGCAGCCCACCAAAAGCTTCGGAAAGTTTTCGCATTTAAACAGGATATTCTCCCCAAAAGGAACCTTTGTACCAAAGAGATCAACTTCCCTCTCGAAGCCCTTTCCCGACGTGAAATGCCTCATTTCGTAGAACTCGCCGTAGGAGGGAATAAAATGCTTGGGAACCATTCCCAAAACCTGTCCGTTTTTAATCGCCGCCGCAACATTGTACAGCTTGCCGTCCGCCTCGCAGGGCAGCCCCACAAAGATCAGGGCATCCAGCGACGCTGTTTCTTCCGCCACCTTCCTTAAGCCCTCTTTTGCTTTTTTCAGCAACAGATCCTGCAGAAAAAGGTCATTGCAGGTGTATCCCGTAATGCACAATTCCGGAAAAACAAGGAGCTTTGCTCCTTTTGCGACAGCTTCCTTCGCCTCATCGATCACTGCCTTCACATTATGATCGACATCGGCAACCCTGATCTCCGGCGTTATCGCCGCTACCTTCAAAAATCCGTCTTGCATATCAATTCTCCGTTAAAAATCCAAGTCTCTGTATTCGGGCAAGGGTGAAAGGCTCCGTTTCAATATGCCCTTCATTCTTGCAATTGCCATTCCGTAATTGGTGATAGGTACGTTCTGCGTCTCCGCGATCGCTATCCTGCTTTGCATCTCCCTTTCATTCAGCATGCAGCCTCCGCAATGAATGACCAGGGCATATCCGGAAAGATCCTCCGGGAAGCCCGTTCCCGAAGAGGTCTCTATGATCAGCTTCTTACCGGTAAAATTTCTGAGCCAGTTCGGTATCTTTACCGTTCCTATGTCACCGCATTGACGGTGATGCGTACAGCCCTCGCTCATCAATATCCTGTCTCCGTCCTTCAGATCGTCGATCTTGGCAACACCCTTGACCGATGCGGCAAGTGTGCCCTTGTAACGACTCATGAGTATCGAAAAGGACGTAAGCATAACATCCTTGGGTGTATCCTCGTTAACCTTTGAAAAGGCCTGAGAATCCGTTATTACAAGCTTGGGCTTTTTACCCAAAGCATCAAGTGCATCCTTAAGACGATCCTCCTGGACCACCACATTGATGCCACCCGCATCCAGAATGTCACGGATCGCCTGCTGCTGCGGAAGAATGAGTCTGCCTTTCGGAGCAGCCGCATCTACGGGAGTGACCAGCACGCATATGTCTCCCGGATCGATCAGGTCTCCCACAAGCTTTAGTTTTACATCATCGGTTTTTGTGAGATGAGCTATCATCTCCTTTAGCTGACCGATGTTGTCATTGTTTTTCGCGGACACATAGATGATGTTGTCCATGGAAAAATCTCTCTGTGCGGAGGTAAGAAGATCCGCTTTATTCATAACTATTATGTAATTGATATTCTTTTCTTTAAAAAGTGAGATCAGTTCTTCGTCAGCGCGACCTATGCCCTTCTCGGCATCCACCACCAAAACCGCAATGTCCGTCTTTCCGAGAACCTGCCGTGTTTTCCTTACGCGCAGCTCTCCAAGTTCGCCGACATCGTCGATGCCCGGAGTGTCGATTATCTCCACCGGTCCCAAAGGGAGCAGTTCCATGGATTTAAAAACAGGATCCGTCGTAGTACCCGGAGTATCGGAAACAATTGCCAGCTGCTGCCCCGTAACCGCATTCACTATGCTGGATTTACCCGCGTTTCTTCTTCCGAAAAATCCTATATGCACTCTTTCGCCCATAGGTGTGTCATTTAATCCCATAGAAAAAACCTCCCTGAAAATGATATTAAGATAATATCATAACGGGAGGCAGAAAACAAACAAATGTTTACTTTAACGGGCGTTCTGTTCACTTTTATTCTTTTTAGCCAAACACAGGAAGCTTAGATATATGCTCCATACTCCAAAGAAGATCATGGCGATCAATACCAGATAATACAACCGATCTGCCTTTGTATATACCTCATTGACATTACGCAAGATCAGGTTTTCGGGTCTGGCAACATTATCATTTAAATATGCCATACCGTTCCATAAGAAATGAGATGTCACGCACAGATATAAAGATTTTGTCCTGACGTAAACAAAACCGAGTACGATTCCGATCAAAAATGCAATGAGCTTATTTCCTTCCCCTTGGTGAAAGGCCGCAAAGATTAATGAAGAAATAACAACCGATGCAATTTTCCCATATTTTTCAAAATAGCGGCATAAAAATCCTCTGAATAAAAACTCCTCTCCGACTGCGCCCCAGACCGCATAGCAAAAGACTGAAGTAACTACATTCAGAGGCGTGATCCCTTCAGCTATGACCAAAGCTTCCTCGATCGGCTCAGACTTAAAGACAGCTCCCGCTGTTTTTGCCAGAATATACGAGACATAGGCGAACACTACTCCGAAAAGCAAAAGGATGACATATTTCTTCCCGACTTTTTCAACAGGTTCTTTTTTGTTTTTCCAAAACAGGTGAATAAACAGTACCGCAAAGCCCAAAAATACCATTTCTGTCAGCATTGTATTCAATCTGTCATCTTTTACAAAGTTTTCCGCCAAGCCGATGACTATTAACGGAATAAACACCGTCACACAGATCAACGCTATTACAAGCGCATCGTACAAAAAGTTCTCTCCGTACTTTCTGACAGCTTTATGTATCCTGTTTGCACGTTCATCGGTGTCACCAAAAAAAGCATCATCAAAAACCGCATAATATGCAATGATCCCACATATGATCGATATACCCATACAGGTGATCGCAGTCAGCAATATTGTTTTTATGTCTATTGTGTAATTAAACATAATAAGATCATAAAAGCCGGACAGCATATATTGATAAAACGAATCAACAGCCGGACTCAAAAGCAACATAACAATAATACCGAATACGGTTCCCACGATGCCCTGAATCAAGGTCAGCAATACGGAAAACGTAAGCAAATAACCTCTTTTACATCCACACATGAACATTAATCTGTAAAACTCTTTATTGCTCGCTATTGATTCAACCATGATATTGATCATGCCGACAGCTACGAATCCAAACAGCACAACCGATACAACCATTACTTTATTAAGAAAGCCTTCACCTATTTCCTCATTGTAATCAATGGCTTCATTACGCTGCCCCGGACGGATGCCATTATCAAGAAATATTTGAACATTCCTATCGTAATCATCTTCCGAACCAAGCTCATAATCAATAACATCTATATAAAACGAAGTTTCATCATTGTCAGATATTGGGATAAAAATATCTCCGTATGCTATGGATGAATCAAGATCGGCGGGAATCACGCCATTTACTTTTCCCTTAACTTCAACACCGTCCAATTCCCTTATCGAAAGAGAAACAGTCCCCCCGACAATATCATCATGTGATAGCCCGATCCTTCCGATGAAATCTTCGGTAACCCAGATTCCTTTTTCATTCCCGTTGCTCACATCTTTGATAAACTCTTTTTCAGCATCGAGAATAAACGACTCATTTTCCAGATAACCTCTGCATCTGCATCGATCCACGATCTCTTTTCCATTGATGCAAACCTGTTCCGGATAAAGCTCCGAAAGCATTCTTACTTTATTACTTCCGAGCTGCTTCATTACGTCTTTAAAAAAATCACGATCACGTTCATCTATTCTCACCTTATTGCCAGAACCATATGCAAACGAGCCCCCATCTACGGTAAACACCTTTTTAATAAGCCTGTTTGCTTCGGACGGATTACGTGTACTGCTGTTATACGAAAGAATAATACTGAAGAATACCGAAACTATGGCAAAATTCACCCAGCATATGATATATTTGGTTTTATTCCTGATCATCCATTTGGTGATCAATCTCAAAGTATTGATAATCATTTTTCCCCTCAGACTAATTTCCCGTCATGTAACACCAGTTTTCTTGGTGCCATAGCTGCAAGATCCATATCATGTGTCACCAGGATAAGAGTTTTCCCCTTAGACATTCGCAGAATATTATCCATGATCTCTTTGCCGGTTTTTTCATCAAGGTTTCCTGTGGGCTCATCTGCAAGTATAATGGACGGATCGTTTATCAATGCTCTTGCTATACAGACTCTTTGCCTTTCGCCTCCCGACAGTTCGGATGGTTTATGCCCTGACCTTTGTTCAAGTCCAACCATTCTCAACATATCTAAAGCCTTTGCAACATATTCTTTTTTCTTAAGTCCCGAAATCATCAAAGGAAGTGCAACATTTTCAATGGCAGTGAGTGATTCCTCCAGCATGAAGGACTGGTATATAAAGCCAATGTGTTTATTTCTAAACTCCGACAGATCTCCCGGCTTCATCTTTGTCACGTCCAGACCATCTATGATCAATCTTCCTTCCGACGGTCGTAATATAGTTCCGAGGATTTTTAATAACGTGCTTTTCCCCGCTCCCGACTTTCCGATGATCGATACAAATTCCCCGTCTTCTATGTTCAGATTTATATCTTCCAAAGCCTTTACAAAAACCGAGGAATCAGTTTTCCCATATGTTTTGCATATGCTCTCGCATAAGATCATTTCTTTTTCCCCTCTCTTAGTTTTCTTATTTCTTCCGCTTCCATATTAAAGAAGAATTCGTTTTTAAAGTAACTTCTGACCACATACTGTTTTTTACATTTAAAAGGGAACTCTGTGCCGGTCTCAAATGCCCCTGTATTTTCCCCCTCTTTCCATTCTATAAAAAAGCCCCTGGTTCCTTCTTTAATTTGAAATTTCTCTCCGGGTTTTAATATATGAACGTCATTACCTAGATTATCTAACTGAATTGTCACTTCTGTGATACCTTTTTTATCACAAACATCAGGCAGCACTACAATCTCATCCGTCTCATTCTGATCTATCCTCCATCTTCTCAGCGAAACACTATATTTTTTCCCATAATCATGATTCTCCTCAATAACTGAAAAAGTATATTCAAAGTCTGAAACGGTTTTAATGATATAGTCCATCTCAAACTCTTCCGTTACAGCGTCCTTTTCAAAAATTAGTCTGTCAAAAGAGCACGCTTCACTAATACTGCCATTTATAAAAACCGCCATGTATCTGGGCGTTTCTTTGAGCACCTTTGTATTATCTATTATGATCTCATGTCTTTTCCCGTCATTTTCAAAAAATAATTTCCATGAGCTTACCCCCTTCTCCCTGTACGCATCCATATCTTTTCCGAATAACAATGCCTTGACAAAAAAAGGTGCCTCGGATCCCTCCTCTAAATTAAACTCTTCTTTTTCATGAAGGAAAAATATACCGTCCTCCCACCCTTTGTTTTTAAAAGCAGAAGCAATAATAAAGCCAATAAGAGACAGGCTAAAAAAAGTTACGAACACATTCCTTGCTATTCTCATTCCTTCACCTTCCTCCCATAGCAGGTCATCCCATAGAAACACAGCCCCGACAACAAAATGCCGCTCCAGCATATTAAAGAAGCCTTAACATAATAATCGATCGGAAGAAACAGATCGGTAACATTTTGAAATTCCGGTGTACCGTACAAAAAAAGCATGCCTATAAAAACAGTCAATAAGAATGAAACCAAAAGGCCAATGATCCAGCCCGGCAATCCATATCCGATGCATTCAGCCAAAACTATCCTGCTTATACGTGTTTTTTTCATTCCCAAACATTCCAATAGTTCCCATGTATTCCTTTGCTCGTATATATTACGGTACAGAGCAGACGCCATCATCAGCATCGTAGCTATAATAGCCAAGCCTCCCATGATCAGCATACTTCTTGCCCAGATCGTCATGATAAGCTGCTCGCTGATCAGGCCCCAGGTACCTGATTGCGGACAAATTCCGTATTCTCGCCTGATCCCGTATAAAAATCCTTCAAGATCGTCTGTTTCTTTTAAAATGACCAAGACAGATGTACCGTTTGTATTAAGCATCGCCGAATTGATCTGTTTCAGTGCATCCGATGATACGATAAGATCTTCTGTGTACGGGATTCCGTAGCTATACTCTCTATTCCATAATTGATCGGACAACCATTTGTCATATACTCCGACGATCAGCGCCTCTGTCTCCTTCCCTTCACGTCTCAATTTGATCTTTTCACCGACAGCTTCCTCAGGGGTAATTCCCAACGCTTCGGTAACCAAGCTGCTCACCATCGCGGCATTTTCTTCTCCTTTATTGAATATCCTTCCGCTGATGATCGGTTTTTTGTTCATGTCTGTCACTTCCTTGACATAAGCCGAAGGAAAAACAGATTCATTTGTATCGATAAATTTGGGTTCTGCAAACAGTTCAACTCTGTTAAACCATTCTATTTCCGAGTCACAATCATAGGAAATGATCATCTCATCTATCCTGTCATCCTCACGAAGACTTTCAATCAAGTTCAATGGTATTCTCTGCTCGGTTTTATAGTATGTATGGAGGTTATTATCCAATAAACTGATCCTAATGTCGAATCCCTTTATCAGGTCCCTGTCCCCCTGCTTATTATAGACTGTTTCTCCCTCTTCCGCAGTTTTATCAAACGTCTTATTGGCCCAGTCAAAATAGGCGGAAGCTATCAGCATGGTAAACGAAATAATAATTCCGATCACTACGCTGACAACTCTTCCCTTATTATCTTTAATTTTCTTATATGCTATCCAAGCTTCCATAATCACCTCAAGATCGGCAGGTTGATGATACTAATTTATTTATCGTTGATCAAAAATTCATTGCTTATGAATCATCATATTATCCGACCATAATACGGATTCACGTGTGATGCTTCATCACGATATCCATATGTCGTTTCTGTTATGACATATATTGTTCCGCTATATAATAATTTTTTTGTAGACTGACCCAAGTTTGCTTTAGCCTTTGTCTCTGTAACATGGGCACCAACCACTTTGGTAACCGTATCGTAGCTGTCCTCATGTCCCACTGATTTATTTGTTGTCTCTGTTTGGATCAATCTAACCCATTCGGTACCCGGACTCAATGTTATCTTTAATTTCGTTCCTGTCTTCGTGCTGTCAGATGAACTCCATTCATGGCTAAACCCGCCTTTTAAATCGATAAGTTTTATTTTACCTTCCAATGATAAAGAAACATCTGTTTTGGTTCCTTCGGTATGTGTGCAGCTCATCTCATATTCTCGTTCTATTGTTAAATAAGAGAGTTTTGTCCAATCCAATATAGGTGTCTCACGATAAGAAGTGCTTGTAGTTTCATATGCTTCATATGTTTCATTATGCTGATATGCAAACCAGAAAAGATTCTTCTCCCAATAAATGGGTCCCTGTACAATCAGAGCCATATTATCTTTGTTTTTGAAATCTTGCTTATCTGTCCCAACTATACCGATGTACGCCATTAGTGAGCTTATGAGCAATGCAAACACAAGTACGACACTTTTAATTCTTTTGTTACTTTTCATAAAAAACCTCCCTAAACCATCAACCTGCTCTATATTCAAAGTATAATAACATACAAAAATAGACACAAGTGACAAAGTGCTAAAATCCAACAAATCCTAATTACATGTATAATTCTTTATATTTTTTTCGTTCAGGCACAGACATCGCTAATTCAACGATAAACTTTTAACGCATTTAAAATATCATAAACTATTGCCTTCTGAGTTTTATTTTTATTGTTTTCAATTCTCATAATCGTTTTTTCAGAGCAATTTGCTTTATGAGCCAAATCCGCTCTGCTTAATCCAAGTATTGTTCTTCTACATTTTACAAATTCCCCAAGACTGTAAACTATAGAATTCCTATAGATATAATCATTATATATCATATTATCATCAATTCCATAAATACCATATAATTCTTTAAACAACATACAACATTCCTGATATTTGTTATGTTTCCCATCATAAACCGACGCATGTTTTACCCCTCCCTCCAGCAGTTCAATTATATAGTAATGATTACCGGTATATGATAGGTACAATAGAGCCTTGTCAATATAATTTATGATTTTCTCTCTATATATGCTTTGATTACTATTTTTAAGCAAGAGCTCCGCAACTCTGTAATAAAGATATGCTCCGGGTGGATAACACTTTGCCTTTAATATCAAATCTATTTTTTTTGCTTCAATGTCTTCAAGCAAAAATTCATATTCTGCCAAAATCGATTTCAAATATAAAATATCATCTTGCCGTATTAAAGCCTTTGTAAAAAGGTAATGAAACAATAAAAAATATTCAACATGTGAAAATAAATAGGATTTTCTATTTTTTAAATCATTGAGATCGATTGTACACATACAGGCTTTTTTGAACATGTCATAAACTTCATATACACTTCTTTTTTGTTCAAAAAAAAGTCGACCTTTAATGTCATACAGACATTGAAGTTCAACTTTATTAATATTTAAATTATTAAAATAAGAATCCAGTACTTCCTGAACGCCTTTATAGTCCTTCTTTTTTAACCTATCAAATAGATCAATTCTATTTAAAAACCTGTCATATTCCTCTGAAGATAATAAATCCATGAAATCATCAGACGAAACGCCCAACCTGCTCAGAATGATATTGCGCCCAAGATAATCAGGCAGATACTTACCTTTTTCAATCTGCGACATCATACCAACAGTATATAGACCTTTAGACAGTTCTTTCAACGAGACACATTTTCTTTTTCGACATGAGCCCAACAAAGCATGAAAATCAACAATATTCCCCATAACCCCCTCCTAACTATACTTTACCCCTTGATACAACAGCTCCGCTCCGGTCCGCGCTTAACACATGCCACCGACATGTAGCGCCCCCTGCCGAAAACATAGCTTTTCGTCCAAGGGTCGATTAACTTCATATTCTTTAAAACACATAGCCACACCTTTGTGTGGCTATGTGTTTTAATGGACCTGAGGGGAGTCGAACCCCTGTCCGAAAACCTATCCGCTACAGCTTCTTCCATCACAGTCTGCTATATCGCTTTCGCCATTCCCTTATTATTAAGCAAACAGACGCGCTTAATAACTCGGTAGCTTCATGATACGCCCGCGCGGGCAAAGCTTACCGCGTGTCGTTTCCTACAAGGATGACGCCGGTTACGCTATGTGTAGGTGCATATCGGCCGACGCGTTGCCCTTAGGCAGCGAGTGCTAAATTATCGTTAGCGTTTAATTTTAAGTTGGTGTTTTATCGTGGCTCGCCTCCACGGATGGCTACCATAGGTTCAAAATCCCCGTCGAAACCGGAACAAGCCCTAAAGTATGTTTGTATTATAATAAACCACATGCCCGATTGCAAGCAAAATGATTATATAAACGCATTTATATAACTCGTGAACCCCTGTATTTTAGGGATTCTCGAGAAATGAGAATCAATTCTTGAATACCCAGGTTTTTTGTACCCTGAAACTGATAAAAAACAGTGCCGTATCAACCACAGCCTTACAAAACGTTCTCAAAACACTGCCCTCTCCGAAAAGATTCGAGATCAGATAGACAAGCAATGCGGAAACACAAAGCTGGATGATCGCAAGAGCATAATATTTTTGGATCGTGTTTTTAGCCTCCGATCTGAAAACTATATGCTTGTTGACCTTATAGTTCATAAACGAAGAAACTATTCGAGCTCCGGCTGTAGAGAGGAACACAACAACCAGCCCCGCCGAAAAGCTTTTACCAAGCAGGGAAAGGTTTCCTGTTATCACCCTTGACAATATAAGATTCAAAACAAAAAACAACGCAAGATCGATCAAAGTAGACGCAAGCGACGAGAAAACGTACTTGAATATGATCTTATATATCTTAAAGCTGTCCCTGAAGGGATGGAAATGAGAAGTCGAATTCTCCTTATCCTCATAGATGGTCCTGATCTTAACCTCCGAAAAAGGGATCGATGCGGAATGCATCTCAAGTAACATGTTTGTCTCAAACTCGAACCTGTCGCCTTCGGTTTTGCAAAGGAAAGGCAGCACATCCATAGGAAAGGCTCTAAGACCTGTTTGTGTATCCGAGATCTTGATCCCGCACAGCGCTCCGAAAACGAATTTCGTAATATTGTTCCCGGCCTTTGATTTCCAAGGTACCTGCGGTTCGGAAAAATCTCTGCAGCCGAGAACTGTGATGCCTCTTTCAATCATGGCTTCCGCGCACGCTTTGATATCGTCGGGATGATGCTGGTTGTCTCCGTCGACAGTTACAACACCCGCAGCGTCTTTACGATTCTCCAAAACCCATTTCATGGCTGTTTTTAAAGACCTGCCCTTGCCCATGTTCACATCATGTTTGAGGACTACCACTCCGGGCTTTTTCGCTGCTGTTTCAAAGGGTTCCGAATGCTCCTTATCGCTACCGTCGTTTACGACAACTATAGTTTTGAATCCTCTTTCCATACATCCGTCAACCACAAGATTCATCCTGTAGTCCGGATCAAGGGAGGGTAGGATTACTACAACATTATCAACCATGCCTGTTACCTCAGATCCTAATCTTGAAATTCCTCTCCATTTCACGGTTCAGTTCTTTCTTCGCCGTGGTTTCTCTCTTATCGTAATTCTTTTTACCTCTTGCAAGACCGACCTCAACCTTGACACGGCCTTCTTTGATATAAACCTGAAGAGGTACCAGAGTATAGCCCTTTTCCTTGATCTGTCCGAGCAGTTTCATTATCTCCCTCTTATGCATAAGGAGTTTCTTCGGCCTAAGGGGATCTTTGTTAAAAATGTTTCCCTGTTCATAGGGTGTAACATGCATTCCGTAGACAAAGACCTCTCCGTTGTCTATCCGGATGAAAGCTTCCTTGATCGAAACCTTTCCCTGTCGGATGGATTTCACTTCCGTGCCGAACAATTCTATGCCCGCTTCGTACTTTTCCTCTATAAAATAGTCAAAATATGCTTTTTTATTGTTTGCTTCCAACAGGAAGCTTCGTTTGTCTGCCATAACCGGTCTCCGGGAGTTCTCCTCACTCGCCTGTATTCTCGGTGAGTTCCTTGAATTTATTCTCTCCTATTATGCAAAAATCGATGGTTTTCAACAGTTTGTCCGCATTGACGACCTGTATGTACAACTTTTGCCCGAGAGCATATGTCTTGTGTTTTCTTTCGCCTGTAAGCACCATTCTTTCAGCATCGAAAACATAGTAATCGTCCTTCATATTGGCAAGGCTTACCATACCTTCGATCGTGTTGGGAAGTTCTATATAGATCCCCCAGTTTGTGAGTCCCGAAATAACGCCTTCAAAGGCCTCTCCTATGTGCTGCTGCATAAATTCTATATGCTTCAGCCTTACGATCTCCCTTTCGGCGGTTTCCGCATTTCTTTCCGCAGAACTGGTACTCTTTGCCACGTTTTCCAAAATAGAATTATAATGCATTTTCCTGTTATCATCAAGGCGACCGTTCAAGTTTTCTTTGATAATTCTGTGAATTTGAAGGTCGGGATAACGCCGGATGGGACTTGTAAAATGACAATAGTATTTGCAGGCAAGTCCGAAATGTCCCTCGCATTCCGCGGAATAACGCGCCTGGCGCATGGAGCGAAGCGTTAATCTTGAGATAAGCGCTTCTTCTTCCTTTCCTTTGATGCCTGCAAGCATCTTCTGTAATTCCTTGGGATGGACTTCCGTTTTGTTGCCCTTGAGCACAAGGCCGAAGTTTCTCACAAAGATCAAAAGCTTGCTGATCTTCTCCTCGTCCGGCTTCTCGTGAACTCTGTACAGAAAAGGAATCTCCTGCCAGTAAAAGTCTTCCGCAACGGTTTCATTCGCCGCAAGCATGAAGTCCTCAATGATCTTTGAAGCATCGTTTCGTTCCTCGGGTCCGACATATACAGGCATATCGTTTTCGTCCAGCTCAACCTTGCTGTCTGAAAAATCAAAATCCACCGCTCCTCTTTGCATACGGTTTGCGCGCAGCTTGTCCGAAAGTTCCTTCATCAGTAAAAACATCGGGATCAGTTCACCGTATTCAGCCTTAAGTTCCTTTTGACGCTGCTTGTTCTTTGCTTTGTCCTTAAAGACCTCAAGTATCTCCGCCACCGCATCATAGGTCATTCTGCGAGTTACGTTGATAAGGCTTTCGGTGATCCTGTGCCCTGCTATATGACCGTTATCATCAATGTCCATTACACATGAGAGCGCAAGCCTGTCCTCCCCTTGATTCAGAGAACATATGCCATTAGACAATCTGTGGGGAAGCATGGGAACAACTTTATTGATGAGATACACGCTGGTACCTCTGTCCAACGCGCTCTTATCCAAAGGTGAACCTTCTTTCACATAATGGGAAACATCCGCGATATGAACCGAAAGTCTGTATCCGTTTTCGGTCCTGACAACACTTACCGCATCATCCAGATCCTTTGCATCCGCCCCATCTATCGTGACGATCGTCTCACCTCTGTAATCAACCCTGTCCTTTTTCTCTTCTTCCAAAACCTCTGTGGGAATGTTATCTGTTTCATCCTTAACTTCCATCGAAAACTCGGGATAAATGTTAAACTCCCTCAGCACCGCCTTCATATCCGTATGCGGATCGTCGATGTGCCCCAGTATCTCGGTGACACGCCCCTCCGGGTTTTTCTTTTTTGTACCGTAATCGGTGATCCGCACATATACCTTCTGTCCGTCCACGGCTCCCTTGGTATGTTCCTTTTGGATAAAGATGTCCTCTTCCATGCCTCTGTCATCGGGAACAACAAAACCGAAATTTTTACTTTTTGAAAAAGTTCCGATCAGATACTCGGTATTTCTTTTGATTATCTTTTCGACAACGCCCTCCGCTTTTCGATCTCCCGATTTCTCACGGGTGATCCTGACAACCACCTCATCTCCGTTCCAGGCGTTTTTCTTTTCTGATGCCGGGATAAAGACCTCTTCCCCCGCCTCTCCGTTTTCATCAAGGAGCGCAGCAAATCCGAAGCCTTTGGCTGTTGAACGAAAGATTGCCGGAGCAAGCTTTGTCTCTTCCTTCTTTTTAACCTTTATATTCTTTTCCTTCTTCTTTTCTATCTTAAAATATTTCATTTCCACTCCGGGTATCAAACAGTACTTAATTGCGAAAAAATAAGGGGCATGCACATGATGCACGCCCCCGAAGATCTGACTTTTCTTTTAGAGCAGATTAAGGACAACCGAAAGCACTAAGAAAGCAGCTGCAAGGATCTTTGTGATCCTCTCCATCGTTCCTTCCATAGAGCGGCCCTTATTCTTGCCCCAATAGGTCTCAGCCATACCACTGATGGATCCGGAGAAGCCTTCGGACTTACTCTCCTGACCAAGTACGACTACAACCAGAGCGAGACAAATAAGTACATAAACTATTGTAAGAGCAACCTTTAAAATATCCACTTTGTACACCTCCAAACGCGAGAGATTTTAAATTTTTGCGAGCATCCCTCGCATCCATTTCGTATTCCAAAAATACGACACTGCGGATTATTATACTTAATAAATCCGGATTTGTAAAGTAAAAGATTTCTCTTCTCGCCAAAAAATTCAAAAATTTTTAATTACTTGTTATAGCAAACGATCTTTCCGAAATCAGCCTTAAGCGATGCTCCGCCTACAAGACCGCCGTCGATATCCTTCTCTGCAAAGAGCTCGGCAGCATTTCCCGCATTAACGGAACCGCCGTACTGGATACGAACCGCATCAGCCGTTGCCTTGTCATAGATCTCTTCGATGCAGGCACGGATCCCGCCGCAAACTTCTTCAGCCTGAGCGGTTGTTGCCGTTTTACCGGTTCCGATAGCCCAAATGGGTTCGTAAGCGATAACGAGTTTAGCCACGTCTGCAGCTGCAACTCCTGCAAGATCTGACTTGATCTGCATTCTGATCCAATCCATGGTAATGCCCATTTCTCTCTGCTCAAGTGTTTCTCCGCAGCAAAGGATGGGTGTAAGACCTGCTTCGATAGCCTTCTTGACCTTCTTGTTAAGAAGAGCATCATCCTCCTTGAAGTAATCTCTTCTCTCGGAGTGACCGATTATAACATACTCAACTCCCGCATCCTTTAACATAGCTGCGGAAATCTCGCCTGTATAAGCACCCTTCTCTTCGAAGTACATATTCTCGGCACCGACTTTAACGTTGGTTCCTTTAAGTGCATTAACAACAGGAACGATGTCAATGGCGGGAACGCAGTAAACAACATCCACGTCATCGTTCTTAACAAGATCCTTAAGCTCAGCGCAAAGAGCTACTGCCTGAGAAGGTGTCATGTTCATCTTCCAGTTACCTGCAATGATCTTTTTTCTCATTTTATTTCTCCTAAAATTCTACTTATCATCTGCTGCTACTACGCCGGGAAGTGCCTTGCCTTCAAGGAACTCAAGGGAAGCACCGCCGCCTGTGGAGATGTGGCTCATCTTGTCACCGAGACCCATCTGGTTAACAGCGGCTGCAGAATCACCGCCGCCGATGATCGTTGTAGCATCAGACTTTGCAAGTGCCTCTGCAACAGCCAATGTACCGGCTGCAAGTGTAGGATTCTCGAATACGCCCATAGGTCCGTTCCAAACAACGGTCTTTGCGGAAGCAACCGCATCTGCGAAAAGCTTGCGGGACTTGGGTCCGATATCGCAGCCTTCACGATCTGCAGGCATCTTGTCATAATCGTATACTACCGTATCAACAGCTGCATCGATGGGATCAGGGAATGCAGAGATCGTTACGGAGTCTACGGGAAGAAGGATCTTCTTGCCGTTCTTCTTTGCCTTCTCAAGCATATCCTTGCAGTAGTCGATCTTCTCATTGTCAACGAGTGACTTACCGATCTCATAGCCCTGAGCCTTAAGGAAGGTGTAAGCCATACCGCCGCCGATGATGAGAGTATCGCACTTGTTAAGAAGATTGTCGATAACAGCAAGCTTGTCAGCAACCTTAGCGCCGCCAAGAATTGCTACGAAAGGTCTTACGGGATTCTCAACAGCGTTGCCGAGGAACTCGATCTCTTTCTGCATGAGATAACCTACGCAGTTGTTGCCGCCCTTAGCCTTGATGAACTTTGTAACGCCTTCAACGGAAGCATGAGCTCTGTGAGAAGAACCGAATGCATCGCATACATAATCATCCGCAAGATCTGCAAGTTCCTTGGAGAAAGCTTCACCGTTCTTTGTTTCCTCTGCTCCTCTGAAACGGGTGTTCTGAAGAAGGATAACATCTCCGTCCTTCATAGCTGCAACAGCCTTTGTAGCTGCTTCGCCGGTAACATTGTAATCGGAAACGAAAACAACTTCCTTGCCAAGCTTCTCAGAAAGCTTCTTAGCTACAGGTGCAAGAGACTCCTTCTCATTGGGACCTTCCTTAACCTTGCCCAAATGTGAGCAAAGGATCACCTTTCCACCGTCCCCGATAAGTTTATTGATAGTGGGAAGTGCAGCGTTTATACGTGTCTCGTCGGTGATGACACCGTTCTTGAGCGGTACATTGAAATCGCAGCGAACAAGAACGCGACGTCCCTTTACGTTAATATCATCAACAGATTTTTTGTTTAAACCCATTTTGTTTTCCTCCTGGTTCATTGATTATTTAAATATAAGAAGACCCTTGGTCTGTTCTTATCATAAAAGAAGAGGTCCGGTCCAAAGTGACCGGACCTCATAAGGTCTTATTTTAAACCTATATCACAGTTTCCGTACACAGATCAGATCTCTGCGAAGTACTTGATAGTACGAACCATCTGGCTTGTGTAGCTGTTCTCGTTATCATACCATGAAACAACCTGTACCTGATAGAGATCATCGCCGATCTTTGAAACCATTGTCTGTGTAGCGTCAAAGAGTGAACCGAATCTCATACCGATAACGTCGGAAGAAACGATGGGATCTACATTGTAACCGAAGGATTCGCTGGAAGCAGCCTTCATAGCAGCGTTGATGCCCTCAACTGTAACATCGGCACCCTTAACAACTGCTGTAAGGATTGTTGTGGAACCTGTCGGAACGGGAACTCTCTGAGCAGATCCGATGAGCTTTCCGTTGAGCTCAGGGATAACAAGACCGATAGCCTTAGCAGCGCCTGTGCTGTTGGGAACGATGTTTGCAGCGCCTGCACGTGCACGACGAAGATCGCCCTTTCTGTGAGGTCCGTCAAGGATCATCTGGTCGCCTGTATATGCATGGATAGTGCTCATGATACCGCTCTGGATGGGAGCATAATCGTTAAGAGCTTTAGCCATGGGTGCAAGGCAGTTTGTTGTGCAGGATGCAGCGGAGATAACCTGATCATCCTTTGTAAGTGTCTTCTCGTTAACTGAGAATACGATAGTCTTGAGGTCCTTTCCTGCAGGAGCGGAAATAACAACCTTCTTAGCGCCTGCCTGAATATGTGCCATTGACTTTTCCTTGGAGCAGTAGAAACCGGTGCACTCAAGAACTACGTCAACGCCAAGCTTTCCCCAAGGAAGATCTGCAGCCTTAGGCATAGCGTAGATTGTGATTTCCTTGCCGTCAACTGTGATGGATCCGGGAACCTTAACGGTCTTTCCGTCTTCCTCAAAAATGGGCTCCTTGGAATCTACAGTGTGAAGATTCTCACCGATCTTTCCGCAATATCCGCCCTGAGCTGTGTCATACTTAAGTAAGTCAGCAAGCATTGCAGGACTTGTCAAATCGTTGATAGCTACAATTTCGTAACCCTCTGCTCCGAACATCTGTCTGAAAGCAAGACGTCCGATACGACCAAAACCATTGATTGCAACTTTAACTGCCATATATTGTTCCTCCTGTTTTCACGCTGGATCCGCGTGTATTATTGTGCCACATTCGGCATATTTTAAGCGGAAATCCGTGAGACACCGCCTAATTTCATTGTTTGAACGCAATTATTTAAACACGTTGTTACTTTTTTGTCAATACTCGAAAGGTATTCTTAAGTATTTTTTATTAAAGTCATCACTTCTCGATCTCTTCATTGGGAAGGATGTGAACTTTGCCCTCATAAAGCTCCTGAACCGCAATGGAAAGGGGCTTGTCGCACTTAGGCGTAACAAGGGGCTCCGCACCGTCAATAAGCTGTCTTGCGCGCTTGGCGGTGGCAATGCAGATAGAGTAACGGCTGTTTACAACTGCCTGCTCACCTTCGGCATTGTCGTTGATTTTCTGAGTTAACTCATCATAGGATGGATGGATCATTTTTGTCTTCCTTTCAGATTCAAATTATTTTTCACCGATTGCTAAATATTATAACATGGTTTGTCAATAGTTTTAAATACCGAATTTTTTTTATTCGATATTTTGTATCTGTTCTCTGATCTTCTCGATCTCCGTTTTCAGTTCTATAGCTGTGTTGGAGACCTCGATATCATTTGCTTTGGAAAGTGTTGTGTTTGCTTCGCGGTTCATTTCCTGAGCCACGAAATCCAGCTTTCTTCCCACATCCTTCCCTGCGGTAAGGGTATTACGCATATTGGACACATGAGCCTTGAGACGTACCATTTCTTCGTCAACGCATATCTTATCCGCAAAAACGATCAATTCTGTGGCAAGCACCTGTTCCGATACGCTTGTATCGCCCAAAAGCTCTTTCACCTTTGCAAGTATCTTGTCTCTGTACTCCTTTACGATCTCAGGACTTCTTGTTTCGATCTTATCGATCATGCCTTCGATGCCGTCAAGCTTTGCAAAAAGGTCTTCCCTGAGTTTTTCTCCTTCTGCCTTTCTTGTTTCCACAAACTTTTCAAGGCAGCCTCTGAGTGCCGTCTCAAGAAGCTTCCACAATCCCTCTTCATCCACTTCCTTTTCTTCAAAGGTGAGTACCTCGGGCATTCTTGCCACAACCGAAGCACTAAGCTCGTTCGTAAGACCGAACTCGTCAGAGATGGCATTCATATATTCTATATATTCTTTTGCGGTTTCCCTGTTATATTTTACACAGCCCGTAGCTTCGCTCGAGTCCTCATATGTAATGAATACATCCACTTTACCGCGGCTTATGTACTCTTTCATAACGCTTCTGATGGCTGCTTCGAAAAAATTCAGTTTTTTCGGCATCTTGATAGCTATTTCGCTGTATCTGTGATTAACGGATTTGATCTCGACGGCAATTTTTCTTCCGCCCTCGACGACCTCTAAGCGCCCAAAGCCGGTCATACTTTTTATCATTGGTCTTCTCCTTTTAATTCCTCAGCAGGATTTTGTTTTTTATAAATAGCCATACGAATGCCCTGTGCATAGTCGCCGAAGCCTTCTCCGAAAAGATTCATGCCTCCTTTGTGCACTGCATCCGGTGCAACTCCTATTCTCACGGAAAGGAAATTTTCTTCGGTTATACCGAGATCCTCCAGTTTAACCGAGGAAACCTTCTCTCCGTCAAGATACGATCCGTCTTCACGTACCGACCAGGTTTTAAGCTTTCCGAACTGAGTGTTCTTATCGGGCCACCAGCCGGGATTCCACATGCCCCTTCTGCCGCCGAAATCGGACGGGCAGGTCCATGTTCCGATCTTTATGCCGTTCAGCCACAGAGTAATGTCGGACGGATAGTTGAGATTAAACTCATGGTCCTCCGAACAAACTTCCAGCGAAAGTTCAACTCTTTTGGCATCGGTATTCTTAAACGAATAGTTGGGAAAGCGATATTCCACAAAGCCTACTCCGCCAAACCACAGTAACCGCGCTCCCATCCTGTCCTGATGATAAAAGGAGCCGGGTTCGTCTTCTCTTCCTATGGCTCCCTTGTCTCCCGCAAGTCCGCAGGTCGGATTTACGGAATAATCCACAAACGCTCCGATAGGCATATTGATAACTTCCACCGAGTCAGCTCCTATTGCCGATTCGGTGACGATCTCTATGCCGTTTACAGCTTTGCTGCAAAGCTTCATGGAACCTCTGCTGGCAGGAACAAGATCGCATTTGATGAGTCCCGCTTCCTCAAGCGCCCTCACATGCATGGCCGCAGAGCTTGCGGGAATATCCAGTTTTTCCGCTATCTCATTAACGTTAAAGCTTCTTTCGGAAAGAAGTCGAAGGATGTCTATTCTGACATCACTCGCCAAAGCCTTTCCTATTAGATTCAATTTTTCTTTGTCATCAAGATTGATCTGAAGAACCATCACTTCACCCTTAATTCATCATTACCACATGATCTTCCGGTTTCTTGGCGGGTTCTATCCTGATCAACTTATAGACAGGTCCCTCGCCCTCATATTCATCCAGGTACTTTGACTGTACTTCACAGGTCACATGCACCCAGTCTCTGGTCTTGTAAGCAACGGCATCTCCGTAGCAAAGAAAGCCTATGAATGCAATATCCGCCGCACAGCAGGTCATGGCAAATCTGCCGGGTACGAATGTACCCTTGGGAGTTTCCTTACCTCTGTAGATCATCGCAAGAAATCTGACCTTTTTCCCGACATAATTCTGCAGATTGTCCAAAACATCCAGATAGAAAAGACCGTAATCGTCATCTTCGATCTCGATCACATCCGCCTTCATGTCATAGGGCAGCTCGATCTCATCATCATAGCCGTTCTCTTCGCCTTCTGCCGCTTCAAACACCGTCTGTGCCCGCCTGTTAAGCGTCCTCACAAGTTTTTTGAGTGTGTTCCTCTTGGTGTTTGCGTTACATTTGTTAAAGATCACCAATTCGGAGAACTGAACGATCTCGTTCATCATCTGACGCATATTGGACATATAAACTTCAAAGGTGGTTGCATCCGCAACGGTGATGATCTGTGCCAGCTCCCAGCGTCTCGGAAAACCCTGCTCAAGTATTCTCGAAACGCTCCAGGTACCGTTCCATTCAACCATGACCCTGTCGACAGGATATTTCTTTACACAATCCATCATAAACAAAGGTTTGAAATCTTCTTCGTTTTCAACCTGAACTATGGTAACCTTGCGCTTCGCCAGCTCTTCCCTGTCATATTCGACCTCACCCTCTTCGCAGACTATGAGCAGAGTGCTCTTGCCTTCCGTGAAATCGTCATCCATCAGGGTATCACGTATGAATGTTGTTTTTCCCGAGCCGAGAAAGCCGAGAATTAGGAATAAAGGTGTCATTATCTAAAAACCTCTTCAAGTTTATCTTCTTTAAGTTCAGCACCGATAACGCAAAGCTTTCCTGTGTAATCGGGCTGTCCGTCTCTGATCTCATACTCTTCGGGTACAAGATCGAAATAGATCCAGGTGCCTTCCGTGCCCATAACCATACCCTTTGCACGGAGGATCTTTCCGTATTCGTCGGAATAAGCAAGCTTCTTAAGTACCTCCTCAAGAGCTGCCTTGTCATACTTGTGTGGAGTTTCCTTGCCCCAGCTTGTGAACACTTCATCCGCATCGTGACCGTGGTGGTGGTGATGATGGTGATGATGTTCATGCTCGTGCTCATCCTCGTCCTCATCCTCATCGTGATGATGATGGTGATGTTCATGTTCATGCTCATGTTCATCCTCATCGTGGTGATGATGGTGATGGCACTCGCACTCGGGATCGTCACACTCATCGTCGTCTTCATCATGAGCATGCTCTTTGATCTCCGCAAGCAGCTGATCCGCAAAACTCTCCTTCTTTTCCATAGCCGAAAGCATGGTACCCTGATCCAATGAATCCCAGGGAGTGGTGATCATCGCAGCATTGGGATTGTGCTCCTTTAAAAGTGCCACTACCTCCTCAAGCTTTTCATCGGTAAGATTCTGTGTACGGCTCAAAACGATGGTCTTAGCGCTTTCAACCTGATTGTTGAAGAACTCGCCGAAGTTCTTGATGTACATCTTTGCCTTCTGTGCATCCACAACCGTGGAGAAGGAATTGAGCTTGGCACCGTCAAGCTTGTCCTCTACATTCTGAACAGCCTTGATGACATCAGAAAGCTTTCCCACACCTGAGGGTTCAATGATGATCCTGTCGGGATGGAACTGAGCAACAACCTTTTTCAAGGCTTCTCCGAAGTCTCCCACAAGGGAACAGCAGATGCATCCGGAGTTCATCTCCGTGATCTCGACTCCCGCATCCTTAAGGAAACCGCCGTCAATGCCGATCTCGCCGAACTCGTTTTCAATGAGAACGACCTTTTCGCCCTTAAACGCGCCGTCAAGGAGCTTCTTGATAAGGGTAGTTTTTCCGGCCCCCAAAAAGCCTGAGATTATATCTATTTTTGTCATTTATAACACATCCTTTCATTTAGGTTAAAACCCGAAATCAAATTGTAATTATATGACTTTTCTCACAATCCGTCAAGAAAGCTGCGAAAGCGCCGATATATCCGTGGTTGCGACAAGTGAGTAATTTGTATGATAGATCACAAAACCCGGCTTCGCATTTGCGGGTTTTTTGACCTCCTTCTTTCTGACATAGTCCACTTCCACTTTTCCGTTTTTTGCCGCACTTGAAAAATGCGCGGCCAACGCTCCCGCATATTCAAAAGCCTTGTCCGGAAGCTCCTCGTTTCCGCTCTGCATTATGACATGCGATCCGGGACAACCTTTCGCATGAAACCACCAGTCGTTTCCGCCTGCGAGTCCGAAGGTGAGCTCATCGTTTTGCAGATTGTTCTTTCCCACATAAAAATGTATTCCCTCCGGAGATACAAAATGCATAGGATTACTCTTGACCTTTGCTTTGCCGTTCCCTTTGCCGTTTTTCTGCGCATGGGATCTGATGTATCCGCTGTCCGTCAATTCCTTCTTGATCTGTACCAGATCGTTCTCCTCAGTGGCGATCTCAAGAGAGAGCGCTATACTGTTCAAATGCTCCAGCGCACTTTTTGTTTCTTCCATGTAAACGGACAAGGCTTCAAACGTCCTTTTGAGCTTTGAATATCTGTCAAAATATTTTTTTGCGTTCTGAATGGGTGTGAGCTCCGGGTCAAGCGGAATAACGGTTTCTTCTCCGGTATAATAATCAAAGGCTTTAAATGACCTGTCTCCCGCTTCCTTACCGTATCCGTAGGCAGTGAGCAATTCACCGTACACCCTGTATTTGTCTCTTTTTAATGTATCTTCCAGTTGCTTTTGCTGAAGCGAAAGCTTCTTCGCTTCCCTCTCGACGGCAGTGCTCACGATCTTTCGCAGATCCGCCGATTTTTGCCTGATCGCGGTTATTGCATTCTTTTCCGAATAAAAATCATAAAGCAGTGCCGAAACGGAAGTGTATGCCTTCTCTTCCATCTCCGGATTTTTGTACTCGGTAAGAGGTATGACCGAAAACTCCTTCGGAACACCGTTCTCAAGGATCATGAAGGGCTTAAAGTTTCCTTCCTTCACATCCTCCATTATTCTCGAGATGCATTTAAAGAGGTGTAAGCCAAAATCATCCGACAATTCATTTGCCGGAATCCTGCCGTCTATTCCCGCTCTTCTGACCATCTCCTCCGCAGCCTGCGGACTGATGCCGGTAAGCCCTGTATAGATAGCCTTGGAGATCGGAAGATTTGACGAAAGGACTGCTGTTCTGAATCGATCCGTATCCATACACAGAGGGTCCGCTTTTTCTCCCGCCCCCGGAAGGAAATAATCTCTTCCCGGAAGCACCTCTCTGACGGAACTCATAAAAGAGTTTACCCTTTTTACTGAATCCAGTATCTTGTAATTTTCATCACATAAAATAATGTTGCTGTGCTTACCCATTATCTCGACGATCAGGTGTTTCAATCTCACATCCCCCATTTCGTCAAGATGTTCTACGGTAAGATCCACGACTCTTTCAAGCCCCGTTCCTTTTCCGAACCCCTGATGTATATCGACCAGCCTTGCACTGTTGAAATGCTTTCTCAGGAGCATGCAAAAAGCAGGCGCCGTCATCGGGCTCTGCTTGTTCTCCTCTGTCAGATAGATCAGAGGAAGCGAAGCATTGGCCGATATGAGAAGCCTTAAGTTTTCTTCCGCTTTCACGGTCAGCAGTATTTCATCTTTTTCCGGCTGAGCTATCTTGGATATCCTTCCGCCCTTTATGCGACGGTTCAGTTCTTCCGTAAGACAGGCTACCGTAATTCCGTCAAACGCCATAGATGCCGTCCCCCACAAGTTTGGAATAATGGGCATCGGAACCGTAGGTCAGTCTCGTTCCGCCCAGCAATCTGTATCTTTCCATGATCTCATCAGAGGGATGTACATGTTTCAGGCGTGTGAACGCTCCCTTTGTATTGATCTCCAGCGCCTGTCCTCTTTTGATTATGATCTTCAAAATCTCATCAATGATCTTTTCATTTTTGGCACAGACGCCCTTAAAGTACTCCTCGAGTGTACAGTCTATGAGTTCCTCCGGTACATATCTCACCACATAATCCATATGGGCAAGGGAAGTAAAGAAATCATATTCCTTTACACAATCAAGCATATTTTTAAAATACTCTTCAATAAGCCTGTCCGCACCATACTTAAACCATGCCTCGGGATAGTAAGGCTCTTCATCATTCACCAGATGGACAGAACCGAGCACCACATCAAACCTGTATTTGTCCACTGCCTCCCTGTAAAGCTTTACCAGATCCGGTCTTTGGGGTCTTAGCCCAAGTTCTATGCCCGACAGTATCGTTATCCTGTCCCCGTAGATCCTTCTCATTTTTTCAAGTTCCTTAAAATAAGCCTCGATATCAAAAGTAAAAAGAGGTCTTGCGTCAAAATCCGGGTGGTATTTTTCCCAATCATCTCCCGCTGCCTGCCTGAGATCTTCCCTGTACCGTTCGGGATAATCCGCATCCCAGTGCTCGGTAAAAGCGATCCTTCCGAGGCCTCTCTCTATAGCAACTTCCACCGACTCGCTCATTATCGCATTCGAGTCCGTGGAAAAACACGTATGTAAGTGTAGATCTTCTTTCATTTAATGCCTGCTTTCAATACGCCGCTGACAACGTCGGCAGACACATTTTACTTTATGACTTGAATTCAGTCAAGAGTCACGGTCCGAACAATGATCATTCCGTATTCTCCCTCCCTTCCCGGAGCTTTCAGCGTCTCCGGAAAGGGTTCAAAGCATATGACGATCTCATCCCCTTTACACGCCCGGGTAAAACCTTCACTGTCATGTATCTCCTTACCGTTCAGGGATGCACTTATGCTTTTCAGTTTCTTATCGTTGTCGTTAAGCACCGCCGCATAGACCAGTTCAAACACTTCCGCGGCAGTCTGCAGCGGGTCCGGTTCGTATATGCCCTTTATAAAATTTTCCGTTGCCGCATCCGCCGCCGCCTCCGCTGCCCTGTCCAGCCTTTCCCTTTGTCTCAGTATCGTTCTCAGCGCATAGCTTTCAAAACGAACGCAGGTGACGGAGAAGCAAAAAATCATCCCAAATATTATGATCAATTTTGAACATCTCATACATATATATCCTTATCAATGCCACCTCCCCCGCAAGGAACAGGACAGGAGCGACCACGCAGGCCATTATCAGGAGCAGCCTTAATACAAAGGTTTCAAAAGTCGTAATGCTCCATCACGCCCCTTTCCTTCTCCTTAACGTCATATTCCCTGAAAATGTAGGGATAGAGTCCGGAATTCCTTTTGCCTTCTATGTGCAGCTTTACATAGCAGGCATCGATCCCGAGTATCTCCGCCGCTTTATTCACATAGTCGGCCTCCTCTTTGTTTTCCACCGACACACTTTTAAGTGCTTCCCTTTTGATCTCTCCGTTCATTTCCGTAAACTGCCACAAAGGAAAAAACACAAGGATGAGCACCAGAGTAAGTATCGCCAATATTTCATCCAAACCGTTCATGTCAGATGTCCCCGCACTAAATCAGAGCCGCAGAGATCAGTTCTTCATACATGCATATCAGATAGGTGGTGATCCCCGTAAGCAAAGTCACTCCCAGAGTAAATATCAGGAGATTGGTTCCCATGTTCAATATGGAAGATCTTTTCATCTCATCCCTCCTATTTCTGCGTGAAACTCAGGGCACTGATCATACCGTTTTCATCTCTCTCAACGCCGGCCAAAAAAATCGCATTGGGATTGATGTAGAACATGCTCTGACTTCTGTCTGTCATATTCTGCTTTGCCGTTTCATATGTTATGGAATACGTGTTCCCGTATCCGCACCTTCCGTCCTTTGAGCAGTTGTATGCCACTCCCGCCTCATCATTCGAAGGATTCTTCAAATAGCTTCCGTTCTTTACATATATGGTGATGCTGTCATCCTTCAGTCTGCATATGAGATCTCTCACTTCCGTTCCGGAAGCGGTAGTCCCCTCTCCCTCATACAGGGCATACTCTATATCGGCATAACGACCGATGATCCCGTCATACTGCGCATTGGCAGAGGATATGGTATCCTTCGATTTATTGTACATTGACATGCCTATCACGATAAAACCGACCGTCATTATGATCCCGACAGAAAAATAAAGTATCTTTTTAACTATATCCATGATTATCTCCTTATCTCAATTTTAATCTTTGCCGCCTCGTCATTCGCATCCGATAAAACCGTTACGGTATATTTTTTTAACGGATTCAGGTAATAGGACGAGGCTGTGTTCCTGATCTCCTCTATGGAAGCATTGTCGACCACAAAGCTCCCCGCATCGTTTGTAACCTCGATGGGAATGTCCCGGGTGGCATATATCTTCTTTATATAGGATATGACCCTGCTCCCGTCCACCTCGCTCCCGTCGAATCTCATTACCTCATACTCCTTCAGCTCTTTCAGGGCATATTGCTCGTTTTCGGTTATCTGCCTGCCCATCTCCGCCGCCTTTGAGTAAATGTTAAAACCTATCACCGCCAGTGATACGGTTATCACTATTCCGGCGGCGAACAATATAAATTCTTTGATTACCGACATTATTCCTCCTAAAATCCCTTTAACAAACGGAACATTTCCTCCATTTCGCTAATCGTAAGACGAAGGAAGGGAATGATGAAGTAGCCTCCCAGCATGATGAGTCCCGGAAGCCATGCCATCATATCCGTAATGTCCCTTCTTTTTTCCATTCTGATGTTGTTTTCCAGTTCTTCGATCCTGACCATGCTCTCCCTGTCGGAAAGTGTATCCGAAAACGCTTCTTCTATGCCCACCTCATCCACCGACAGAAAGCCGTCGGAAATGCTGTCGAAATAATCGCTCTTCCTTTTTCCCTTTTCCTTTAAAGTCCTGAGCGCCGCTTCAGGTCCCGCAGACCATGTGTTGAGGCATTCCCTGATCTCGTTTCCGAAAGCTCCCGCAAAAAGTTCAAGATCTGACAGGAGTGCAGTCACCGTAATGCTCTCAAGTCTTCTTTCCATAATAATGACCATCTGCATACGTTTAATCTCTTCCACCATCATCATCCTGTTTCTTGCCTGCTTGTACATCAGTTCAAAGACCGGCATTATCCCCGATACCGCTCCCAGAAGTACAAGGATGGTTTTACCGAAGGAAGTGTTGTGTATCCCCGATATCAAACCTATCATTATCGGAAAGGCAAAAGCCGCGGTCATCTTAAACAGCGTTCCCGCCACATTGTCCTCCGAGTCTGTCTCACGAAGCAGTTTTCTGATCGCCGTGCATGCTATTCCCTCATTCCCCTCCAGCCTCCCGTACAGGCGTGTAAGGAAACCCTTTCCCTGCTTCATCGATCTTCGGCCTCTTTCTTTTCCGGCCTCCGACACCATCCGGTAAATGAAAAACGCTGCCAGAAATGCGGTCAAAAGTACCGTCTTCCCGCTGCCGCCGTAGAATTCGATCAAACGGTCCGAGAAGGAAATCCCGGCCTTTTGAACGAGTCCGAAAAACATGACCGGTAACACCGCAACTGTCATATACCCCGAGAACATGTAGGTCATCTTTCTCGAAGCATATAATTCGCCGGTTATTCCCGCCCTCAGTATATTCAGGTTCTCCGCAAAGACCGAATCATCCTTTTCTCCTCTTCCGTCACCGTACTCCGACGCCTCGTAAGCCTGTATCAGAAACAGTTTCAAAAACCTGTTCCTAAGGCTCTTGCCCGCATACTCCCTGACCTTCTCGCGCCTGTTTCCCAGAAGCAATATGCCGTATATCTCCTCCGCATTCAGCCTTATCTCGGTGCTCATGCCCCGGGCAGCCTCTCTGACCGCTTCCGGAATGTTCCCGATGTTAAAGTATTTTTTTCTGACTGCGGAGAGATAGGCAGGAAGCTTTGCATATAGTCCGTTCCGCATTCTGCCGAGTAAATGTAAGGGGATCTCCCTCATGAGGATATAGGCCGTAAAGACCATTGCAAGACAGGTAAAAGTACCTATTCCGTTTGCAAGCAATACCGTCATCATTCCCAATACCGATGCTCCGAAGGATATTATCACTATCTTTTCTCTTTTTAATCTAAGTTCCGTCGGAGAATAGGGACATATCTCCGACAGTCCCTCCTCAACCCACCTTCTGTATCGGCCAAAGACACTTGATCTTTCCGTCATTTTGAACCTCGCTGATCCGTTCTATGCATCTGCTCCCTCCCTTGCGCCTCATATGTATGTCTATCCCGAGAGCACAGATCGCCTCGCTTTTTGCCAGTCTTTCATCACTGTAGCCGCCCGCATTGAGTCTGGCGTTTGTAAAATCGCTGACCATATCGGAAGTCTCCTTGTAATGAGCCGTAAAGAGTATGGTCTCTGCGGTCTTCGCTATATCCGTGAGTGTGACCGCCATCTCGGGAGTATTCACCTCACCCACAGCAAACACCTGACCCGTGGTCTTCTTTGAGAATCCCAGAACTCTGTCAGCCGAATCCGAATCCGACACTCTGAGGGTCAGGGTGTTGGCCTCCGGAAGAAACTCTCTGATGTTAAGCTCAAAGCTTTCCGCTTCTATGACCCTTATGCTCCTCTCCTTTCCTATCTCTATCAAAAGTGCTCTTAACAGAGTGGTCTTCCCCGATGCCGTCTCCCCTGTTACCGCTATGCTTTTTCTTGTACGCACGATCTCATGCAAAAGGCTTCTGAGTTCATCATCCTCCACCAATTCCTCTATGGAGAGTTTCGGAACGGTATCAAACTTTCTCACAAGCCCTGCCCAGGAATCGGAAAAAGGCGGTCTTGAAACCGTAATTCTTCTGCCGTCGGGCGTATCCGCCACGATCCTTGGTGTTCTCTTCGTAAGTTCACCCGCTCCCGTATTCTTTATCAGATTACGCAGAACCCTTATCAATTCATCATCCGAACCGAAGGTCAGAAAAGGAAGCCTTATGGGCACTCCTCCCACCATGATATGGATGCTGTCACGGCTGAAGCTCTTATCCCCGTCGTCCTTTCCTCTTCCCATAACCTCCCGATAGTCGTAATTTTCCTTGGTGCACCCCGACATTCCCAGTTGTATCTCTTCGATGCACCCCTTTTGCCACATGAGGCTGTCCACCTGTCCGAGTCCCACCGCCCCCGCATAAACCATGCGGGTCACCACCTGCAGTCTGTCATAGTGGCTCAGATCCTCTGCCAGATGCAGAAACACATCCCGCACATACAGGTCGTCTATTGCTCCCACACAAAGCGCCACATCCTTCAGAAACCTCTCCCATATTATTTCAAAACCGTGTTCTCCCGACCTGTCAGCCATATACATGGCGCACTCAAACTGTCCCCAGGCATTGTCCGGATCGTCTATGATCCCGTCCATTTCACTATCCTCAAGCTCCTTCGCATCTCTTAACCATTGGCAGATAACAGCCTGAACCACATCCCTCGGTCCCTTTGAGCCGCTGCAGCATGTTCCGAGGGCCTCCGCAACGGATTCCTCCGTTCTCAGTGCATTCTCCTCAAGTTCACCGTTCACTTTAAAGCCATGCACGCCGTAGTTGTTCAGCAAGACCCTTGCTTCCTTTATCAGCCCTTTTAAGGTGATATTTCTCATCTTCACCTCTCTTTTATCTTTTTTCTCCTTGATCAGCATATATCCGGCTATCGGTATCAAAAGAAGTAAAAGCACCATTTCTATGATATCCGTTCCCATTTATTCCTCCTTTCACAATCTCCTTTACAAGAGCAGACACATCTTCGATAAAGCCGTGATCCGGAAGCCATTTTCCCATGTTGACCATGGTCTTGAAAAATTCCGCCACCGTCCCCTGTTCCATAGCATCCCTGAATCCCGCACTGTACCTTAAAGCCATCAGTTTTCTGCCGTAAGTCAGGCAAAAGGCTCTTTTGTTCGCCGCAGAGTTTTCCATATAACCGTTCACGGCGTATATGCACTCACCCTTTCCCTCGGCGGCAAAATACTGTTTCCAGGCTCTTTTGCTCTGTGGCAAAAGGCAGACCGTAAGGTCCGCTGCGGTGAGTTTTCTTCCCGGATCCGCGAGCACATAGTCATATGCTTTGGCCAGTTCCTCCACCATCAGTTCCGAGAGCTCCCTTGCATCCCGTGCTCCCTCATCAGCCGCCTGAAAGAGATCCAGCCCCGGTGTTACGGTTCTCAATGCACAGCCCCTCACTCTGTCAGCAGTCAGCCTGCCTCCTCTGAAAGCAAGATACAGTGCCTCAAGTCCGGTTTTTTTGTATATCTCTTCCCTGTAATTCTCCGCTATATGCCGGTCGAAGGCTTCCCGAAGTCCTTTGCCCTCTCCCGGAAGCTGCACGGCAGCCACTTTGAACTCCGTCACCGCGGAAAGACAGGCTGCCGCAGCTATCATGCAGGCGGTCACATTGCAACCGCCTTCGGATCCCGATATGAATTCGACGATCTTCCCCATCTCTTCTCCCTTCTTACGGCTTTTCCGATCTCTGCCGCAGGAAGCTCCGATATCCTTGAAGCCATCCTTATCAGGCCTTTTCGCATTCCGGAACTCAGGTTTTTAAGCCTGTAGTTTATTCCCTCCTGAAGGCAGCATCTTACCGCAAAATCTTTTTTGTTTTCCTTAAGACAGATGTATTCCAGCTTCAGCTTCAAAAGATTCATCAGATAATCCCCCATATTCTCGTTTCCGTAGGGATCTCTGAAGACAACAAAGGCATATCCGACGTCTTCCGTCTTCCGTTTTCTTTCAAGTTCTCTCGCGGTTTGCGGCTTCATGTCCGTCACCAGAACGTGAACATCTCCCTCGTTTCTCCTGCCGCCCGATGAATTGTTGATCAAAAGAAGGTCGCAGTCCCTGATCGTTTCCACCGATCTGTACAACGGTATTTCCGAAAAAGAGTAGCTTCCAGCATCATCGATGATCGCGATATCAAATCCCAAAAGCCAAAAGAGCCTCGCAAGATGCATGATAATGTCTTCACATTCTATTCCTTCAAAGCATATGCTTTTCATCTTTTCTCCCCTTTCTTCCCATGATCCTCATGCCCCAGTCCGCAGCCTTCGGTCTGACAGCTCTGAACCTGCCTTTTTCCGCCACAGGCTCCGAGCCCGTTATTTCCTTTCCGGTTTCTTCGATAGTCATGACGCGGATTATCCTTTCCGTTTCCTCGCTGCTCCCGGGGCGCAGAAAATCAACCCTTACATGGTTCACCCCGTCTGCGGAGATCTCCGTTCCCGCATATCCCTCTTTGGTACAGCAGGAGCCCAGGCAGATCTCCCAGTCGGTCATTTCGATCACCGTTTTAAGTATCCCCGCTCCGCGGTCACGCCCTTTGTCGTACTCCGTAAGAAAACGCCTTTCTCCCACGGAGAGGCCGAGCACACTTTCTGACAGATAGGTTCTGTACATTTTTCTCAAATCCTGGACCGTAAGCTCCTCAACCTCTTTCAGATGCTCTTCCAGCTCCGCCCTCCGTTTCATGAGAAGGATGTCGAACAGTTGCTTTCCCGTTAAGTACCCTCCGTTTTCAAAGGGCCATTCTGTCTCGTCTTTTTTTCTTTTCATGGTATCCTTACGGCATATGCCTTCAGTATCAAGCCGCCCTCCAGGTCCATGACCGCTTTTGTGATCGCCTCAAGTTCCTCTTCTCTGACCGGCAGGAACACACCGTTTTTATCAAGGCCGGTAATGCTTTTTTCAGCCAGAAGCTTTTCATCCCGCCCGTCATTGAACACGACTCTCACATCAATAATGTCATTTTCCGAGATGTAGCTGCTGATCTCTATACCTTTGATCCACACCTCTCTCAAACATGACTCCGGTCCGTCCTCGACCTCCTGTGTTTCGGCAGCCGCATCCTGCTGTTGTTCTGTAGCCTTCTCCCGGATCGTTTCGGCACCGTCGGCTCTTTCACCCAGAATTCTTTCCGCAAAAAGAGCACCTGCTCCTCCGATCAAAATGAGTGCAACAAAGAGCAGGATCCGCAACACGGCTCCCAACCTGTTTTTTTCATATTTAATTTTGTACATTTTTTTTGGATCTGTTCCCGAATAATAGAATTTAACATTTGGAACATATGAATCTGACAATTTGACATGGCATATTATATTGTGTCACGGTAAATTTGTAAAGAATTATTTTTTTGAAGTTGTATTTTTTTTCATTTGAGGTTATCATTAGAAAATCAAAACGGAAGGTGACTTGAATGAACAAGGCGACTGAAAAAAAGATGGCACCGCTGCTCCCCTATGATGTAACGGTAGCCGAAAACTTCAATATGTACGATTCTTTTGCCTATGTGAACAACAGGGATCGCACTTCACCCATGCTCCACACAATGGAAACGGGAAATGTGCTTAAATACTACACCTGTTCCGTTTCCGACGATAATTTCAGGATTGGGATCGACACTCCGAAATACTTAAAGACCGATCATCACAAAAAATAATTCTATTCTAAGGAGACAGACATGAAACTTTGGGGCGGACGTTTTACAAAGGAAGAAAACCGACTCGTACATAAATTCAACGAATCTCTTTCATTCGATCAAAGATTCTATGCCCAGGATATCAGAGGAAGCATCGCACATGTTACTATGCTCGCTGCCTGCGGCATCATTACGGATAACGAAAAAGAAACCATAATCAAGACCTTAAATGAGATCAAAGAAGAAATAGATTCCGGAAAACTGGTATTCGGAAATGAAGCAGAGGACATACATTCCTTCGTGGAAGCCGAACTCATCTCCCGCACCGGAGATACCGGAAAAAAACTTCATACGGGACGTTCCAGGAACGATCAGGTTGCTCTGGACATGCGTCTTTACACCCGCGATGTGATAGATGAGCTGGCAGTCCTTGAAACGGATCTGCTCAAGGAATTATATGCCCTCATGGAAAAAAATCTGGACACCTATATGCCCGGTTTTACCCACCTTCAAAAAGCGCAGCCTGTTACACTTGCCCACCATCTGGGAGCTTACTTTGAAATGTTCATCAGAGACCGTTCGCGTCTTAAGGACACAAGAGAACGCATGAACTACTGCCCTCTCGGCGGCGGCGCTCTTGCAGGCACCACTTACCCTCTGGACCGCGAACTCACTGCTTCTCTGTTGGATTTTAACGGACCGACGCTCAATTCCATGGACTCCGTTTCGGACAGGGATTATCTGCTTGAGCTTCTTTCCGACCTCTCAATAACCATGATGCACTTGAGCCGTTTTTGCGAAGAGGTCATCATGTGGAATTCGAACGAGTATCGCTTCATCGAGCTTGACGATGCTTACTCCACCGGTTCCAGCATCATGCCTCAGAAGAAAAACCCGGATATCGCCGAGTTGATCCGCGGCAAATGCGGAAGAGTTTACGGTCATCTGATGGCGCTTCTCACCACCATGAAGGGACTTCCTCTCGCTTACAACAAGGATATGCAGGAGGACAAGGAAGGCGCTTTCGACGCCATGGACACGGTTTGCGATTGTCTCGCCCTTTTTACGGATATGCTTAAGACCATCACCGTAAACAAAGAAAACATGGAGAACAGTGCAAAGAACGGCTTTACAAACGCTACGGATGCGGCTGACTGGCTCGTTAAGAACGGTGTACCCTTCCGCGACGCTCACGGCATCATCGGTCGTCTCGTGCTCCTGTGCATAGAAAAAGACATCTCCCTGGATGAACTTCCTTTGGAGGAGTACAAAAAGATCTCCCCCGTATTCAATGAGGAGATCTATGATGCTATAGCCATGAAAACCTGTGTGGACAAGAGAAACACGATCGGCGCTCCCGGCAGGAAGGCCATGGAAAAGGTACTCGAAAAATACAAAGATCTTATTTCCTGATCTTTTTTCTTCTTCCCTTTAACACTCCAAGATATCTTGCTGCGCAATTCAGCAGGAATTTAAAAGCCATTCTGCGCTTTTTGTGCTCTTTGAGCTTACCGAGAACATATTTCACATATCTTCTTCCCTCTTTTTCCGAGGGAAGTTTTTTGTATATCTCGGGATGAGCCGCCTGGTTTACGCCGAGCAAAAAGCTTCTGCGATAGTTTTCCCTAATGCTGTAATCATGGGAATGATACACTCTCGCACCTGCGGCATAGGCCAGGGTCCCTCCGCTCTGAAGGAGCTTGTAGGCATAATTCATATCCTCCGCAAAGCCACCCTCCCGGTCAAAACCGCCGAGTCTCTCAAAAACCGCTCTGTCATAGATCATGCAGGTGTCGGAGCAAAAGATTGCCTTGATACCGTACCTGCCCAGATCCTTCTTTTTTCTCTTATAAGAATCCTCCGGATAATTAAAAGTCCGGGTGAGCTTTTCCGTGAGAGGCGCGTCCTCATAGGCTATCTGTCTTGCAAAAGCCGCTCCCGCGCCCTTTTCCAACGCTGTCTTCAGCCTTTGCACCATTACATTGTCATAGGGGATCGCATCCTGAGTCATGAAAAGGATCGCATCCGCATCGGAAAGCTTCGCAGCCACCTGTCTTGTGGCTGCATGATCATAATCGCTTTGTCTGACCGGATAGATATCGATCGGAATGTTTCTCTGCAAAAAAGAGGCTTCGATCTCCGTCTTAAGCTTTTCGCAATCCCCTTCCTCAAGAACGGTATTTGCGAGAATGATCCTGTTGGGAAGCACAGTCTGATCCCCGAGTTTTTTAATGAGCTTATATAATTTAACATCCGGCTTAAAAACCGGAATGATAACATCTATTGTCATGGCACTACCTCGAAGGTTTATTTCTATTATTGTATGACATTTTTCTCTTTTTCACAACACAAAAAAACGCCGCTTAAACCGCCTTCAAAAACGGTTAAGCGACGTTAATGCTTTATTTATCAGTCATTTGCGACGATCTTGGTCCAAAGATCGCTGGTAAGACGTCTGATGGTCTCATTGTCATGGAAGATCTCATCAAGCTCGTAGGTTCTGGGATAATATGCCTCGTTGCCCTCATATTCTCCGCCGGGAGCGGTAACCTTATCAAGCACATTTTTGTTGGGGGAAGCATAGCCTGCTGTGATCGTGTTGTCAAGGCAAGCCTCTTCGGAAAGCATATAATTAATGAACTTGTTGGCAAGTGTGGGATTCTCGGCATTTGCAGGGATTACCATAGCATCGCACCAGATGTTGGTTCCGCATGCGGGAGTGAAGTAGCCCATCTCCTCATTCTCTCCGAGAACATAAGCTGCATCACCGCTGTACATTATGGCAAGATCTTTTTCTCCGTTTGCCATCGCATCGATCACGTAATCGGTCTTATAGCTGGGATTTGTTGCCTCATCCACCTCGAGCAGCCATTTGTAAGCTTCGTTGATCTGCGCTTCATCCTCCGTGTTGCAGGAATAGCCCAGGCTCTTAAGAGCGATCATGAAGCTGTCTCTTGAAGAATTGTACATGAAAACCCTGTCTCTGTACTTGGGATTCTTCATGATGGCAAAGCCTTCATTTTCAAGTTCGCTTTTATCAACCTTGGTCTTGTTGTAGACAATGCCCACGGTACCCCAGAAATAAGGTGCCGAGTAAGTGTTGTCCGGGTCGAAACCCAATCCCTTGACACCGTCCGCAAGAGCGGAAAGGTTAGGGATCGCAGCCTTGTCTATGGGCTGGATCATCTTTTCATTGATCATGCGCTCGATCATATAATCCGAAGGCACCAAAACATCATAAGTGGTTCCTCCGCCGAGCTTGGTGTACATCATCTCATTTGAATCGTAGTAATCAAGGATCACTCTGCAATTGTACTCTTTTTCAAAGTTGGAAATGACATCTTCTCCGAGGTACTCTCCCCAGATGTAAAGCTTGAGTTTTTCCTTTTCGCCGCCGCAGCCCGCAAAGCAGGAAGCGATCATAGCCAATAGAACAGCCGCGATAACGATCTTCTTTTTCATCCTTATATATCTCCTTTTGTTCACAATAAATTACATTTCGCACATAATATAATAATTAAACCGGTAATGCAAGTGTTTTCTTTTTTGCCAGTCTATCGGGCAATACATTGGCCAGCAGCAGGAAAACGGAAATGATCGCGGTAACAAGCGTTGCAAGAGCATTAATGGAGGGGTTCACACGCTTCGACATGGTGTAGACTATGATCGATATGTTCGAGATACCGTTGCCCTGTACAAAGAAAGAGATCACAAAATCATCGAAACTCATCGTAAAGGCTGTGAGCGCTCCGGAAACGATGCCCGGCATTATCTGAGGGATGATCACCTTCACCAGAGCATATACGGGAGTTGCACCGAGATCCATCGCCGCCTCCGCCAGATTGGGATCCAGCCCTCTCAGTCTCGGCATTACACTTAAGATGACATAGGGCGTACAGAACATCACATGAGCAAGCAGCATGGTGGTAAATCCGCTTTTTATATGCAATGTCGCAAAAAGTACCAGGAGACCGATGGCCGTAACGATGTCAGGATTCATGATGGGGAGGTTGTTGATCTGCTCCACTGCCATTTTAAGCCCCTTATTGCTCTTGGAAAGTCCGATGGCAGTCAAGGTTCCGAATACGGTTGAAATGAGTGTTGCAAGCAGAGCGATCACGATGGTATAGAATACCGCTTCCATCATTTCCCTGTTCTGAAACATCTTGCCGTACCATTTCGTGGAAAAGCCCGTAAATTTTGTCAGGGATTTACCTTCATTAAACGAAAAGATCACGGCATAAAGGATCGGCGCATAGAAAAAGGCAGCCAAAACCCACATCAATATTTTGGATGATAATTTGTTTTGTCTTTTCATCAATTTCCTCTCTGATCCATGATCTCCGTTTTATCCGCTTTACGCGTGAAGTACATGGAAACGATAATGATAATGACCATGATCAACGAAACCGCACTTCCGAAATTCCAGTTTTCGGTGGTGAGGAACTGTGTTTCGATAAGGTTACCTATCATGTAATAACGTCCGCCTCCCAGCATCTCCGGGATGTAGAAGCTTGAAACCGCAGGCAGGAACACGAGCGTAATGCCGCTTAATATGCCCGGTACCGAAAGTGGAAGGGTGATCCTTAAGAAGCTCCTGGTCTTGTTTGCTCCGAGATCCGCCGCCGCTTCCAAAAGACTGCGATCCAGCTTGGAAAGGGATGTATATATCTGGATTATCATAAACGGCAGGAAATTGTAGACCATGCCCAATACTACGGCAAAGCTTGTATCCAGCATGGGAATCGGTCCAAGACCAAACAATCCCAAAAACCTGTTTATCACACCGTCATTCTGCAATATGCCTCTCCAGGCATATGTCCTGACCATCATGTTGATCCAGGTGGGGAAAGTGATGAGCAATATCCATCTCATCTTTACGCCTTCCGCGCATTTGGAAATAAAATATCCCGCGGGATAACCGATCAGCAAACATATGACCGTAGTGACCACCGCTATTTTGAGGCTTCTCCACAGCACATCGATGAACACGCTGTCAGAGAAGAATTTTTTAAAATTGTCCAAGGTCAAAACGAAGTCAAGGACCGCGTTCCCGTCTTTCGAAAAGGCATAGAACATAATGAGCAGCATCGGAGCCACTACCATCACCGATATCCATGCCACGTAGGGATAGACCATCTTTTTGTAATGTTTCATTCTCGCCCTATTCTCCCATTTCTTTCTTCATAATGTGAATGTCCTCAGGCGAAAACTTGAGTCCCACCTGCGCACCGACTTCATACTTGTCCGTAGTGTCGATCTTGTATTCGTAACCCTGTGTTTTAAAGGTCACCTTGTAGGTCCCGGGAACAATGTTTTCCGGATCAAAGTCATAAACGACATCGGTTATCTGAACCGAAGATCCGTCCTCCAGATCGTCGGCATAGGCGTTTGCCCAGATCTTAAGGTCTGTTTTCAACGCGATACTTTCAACCAGTTCGTCAGCCTTTTTAAAGAAATTAACCGCATATATCTCCTCACCGTATTCCTCGTCCACAACCTTGTTTATCTCATCAACGATCATGTTTACGGTAACGCTGGTTCCCGCAGCTGTAGAGAATGTAACGGGATAGGTTCCCTTCTCCTTTTTAATATCATAAACCACGCTGTTAATGGAAATACGTTCGTCATTTTCGGGATTCCAGGCTTGAGCATCGGCTCTGTTGATGATGAAACCGTCGCTCAGTTCGTCTATGTCCAGGATATCCAGATAGAAATCGTTGGCATCCATCATCTCTCCGGCGCTTTCATTTTTAACCGGCTTGTCCTCCGTAACTATCATATCGACTGTAATAGCCGTACCTGCACTGGTCTCCACGACCGTTTCATAGTGAACGCCTTTAAAAAGAACGGATTTTACTATACCGCGGAGCTTTCCCGATCTGGGTCCCACGATGTCCAGATCCTCGGGACGGATGACCACATCAACGGGAACATTTTTGCCGAAGCCCGAATCTACACATTCGAAGATCCTGTCCTCGAAGCTTACCTTGTAATCTTCCACCATAACTCCGTCAACAATGTTGCTGTCGCCGATGAAATTGGCCACATAGCGGTTAACGGGCTCATTGTATATGTCTGTGGGAGATCCTATCTGCTGGATCTCTCCTTCCTTCATTACCACGACCTTGTCAGACATGGTGAGGGCTTCTTCCTGATCGTGCGTTACAAAAATGAAGGTGATCCCGACTTCTCTCTGTATCCTCTTAAGCTCGCGCTGCATCTCCTTACGGAGTTTTGCATCCAGTGCGCTTAAAGGTTCATCCAGCAGCAGCACCTTCGGCTCATTTACAAGAGCACGGGCGATGGCCACTCTCTGCTGCTGTCCTCCGGACATTTCGTTTATGCCTCTTTTGGCAAAGTCCTCAAGTCCCACCAGCTTCAGCATTCTGGTCACCTTCTGTTCAACTATGTCCTTCGGCTCTTTTTTTATGTTGAGACCGAAAGCAACATTGTCATAAACATTCATATGCGGAAAAAGGGCATATCTCTGGAAGACGGTATTAAGGTCGCGTTTATACGGAGGAAGTGTCGTTATATCCTCTCCGTCAAAAACGACGTTGCCCTCGTCCGGTTCAAGGAAACCGCCGAGGATCCTTAAAAGTGTTGTCTTGCCGCATCCCGACGGACCGAGCAGAGTAACGAACTCATTTTCATAAATATCAAGGTTGATCCCCTTTAATACCAACTGTCCGTCAAAATTCTTAACAATATTTCTGAATTGAACCAGCTTCTTCATTTTAGCCGTTCCCTCCCGCATAATTTGTACGCTTTAAGCAATGTGCATTATATTACATAATTATACAAAAGTCATCTGATTTTTTCCCATAATTAAGGTTTGAATATATAATCAAAATATGCTAAACTTAAAAATTGAATTTTATGTTTAACGGAAGGCTTCTATGAACTACAGCAAACGCGAGATCACAAAAACATTACATCAATTAAAAAGCCGTACCAAAAGGCTTTCAAGCGGAATTTCCGTTTCCGGGTTCAGACTCGTCCTCATCGGCGTAATAGCGGTCATAGTGATCGGTATATTCGCAGGTTTCGGCGTACTGAACGGCGTTATTGCGTCAGCACCCGGACTGGATAATGTCAACATCGTTCCCGAAGGCTATGTAACCCGTTTCTTTTACACAGACGGAACAGTTTCCCAGACGCTGATCGGAGCGGGCGGAAACAGAGAATATGTCTCTCTGGACAATGTTCCCGATTATGTTTACAACTCCTTCGTAGCCATTGAAGACGAGCGCTTCTGGCATCACGACGGTATCGATATACGAAGCATCTTCCGTTCCATCAGCGAAGTTATACGAAAGCGCAGCCTCGGAACCGGTGCATCAACCATTACCCAGCAGTTGCTTAAGAACCAGATATTTAAAGGCGGTAACGAGACCAACAGTTTCCGGAAGATCGTCAGAAAAATTCAGGAACAGTATCTGTCGATCCAGCTCGAAGCCGTTACCGATAAAAAACTTATCCTTGAATACTACCTTAACACCATCAACCTCGGACAGGGTTGCTACGGTCTTGAAATGGCTTCCCTTACCTACTTCGGAAAATCCGCTCAGGATCTTACGATATCCGAAGCAGCGGTTCTTGCATGCATAGCCCAGTCTCCCACGTACAACAACCCTTATCGTTATCCCGAGGAAAACATGGAGCGTCGTAACGGCGAGTACGGTGTACTTAAAAAAATGCTCAACAACGGCTTCATCACCCGGGAAGAATATGACGAAGCCATTGCGGACACCGAGGGTGTATATGCCCGTATTCAGGAATATGTCAGCGCAAACTCCGGAAGGACCTACTACACCTACTTTACGGATGAAGTCATCTCCGCTCTGATGGAGGACCTTCAGGCTAAAGGCTATTCGACTTCACAGGCTTCCGACCTTATCTACACCGGCGGTCTTACGGTTTATACCACACAGGACCGCGAAGCTCAGGAGATCGTGGACGAAGTATTGAATGACGAGTCTCTTTGGCCGAGTGTGGGAAAAGGCTCTTACTATGACATTGACTATGCTCTCTCCGTTCTCAAAAAGAACGGTGTGACCATTCACTATCAGCTCTATCACTTCCTTGAGTACTTTAATTACTTTGAAGGAAGTACAACTACCACCATAAGGATCTACGGTGGTATGTATAACCTGATGTCCACCAACAAGCGCTATATGGAATCCTGTGTCGAAGAATTCCGTCATGCCATGGTGGAAGAAGGGGATACCATCCTGGGTGAGCGTTTCACGGAAACTCTCGAGCCTCAGGTTTCCTTTGTTCTTCTCGACCACACGACCGGAGCTGTGGCTGCACTTTCCGGCGGAAGAGGAGATAAACTCGGTAACCGTGTGCTTGACCGTGCTACGGATTCCCTGCGTTCGGTGGGATCGACCTTCAAGGTTTTGGCTTCCTACCTTCCCGCCTTTGATACGGGTTCTTTCACCCTTGCATCGGCCATTGATGATTCACCTTACTTTTATCCCGATGATATAAAGAAGGTTAACAACTGGTACGGTGCCAACACCTACAAGGGCCTGAGCAACCCCAGATATGCCATCTCCTACTCTCAGAACATCATCGCCTGCCGCGTACTCGAAAAGGTTACGCCCAAGGTTGCGTTTAAATATTTAAAGGATCTCGGCTTTACCTCTCTGGTTGAGTACGAGGTCGGAAAAGACGGCTACGGCTATACGGATATCAACATCCCGTTGGCTCTCGGCGGACTCACAAAGGGTGTTACAAACCTTGAAATGACAGCCGCATATGCCGCCATTGCCAACGAAGGTTTTTATAACAAGCCTCATTTTTACACGAAAGTAGTCGATCACAAGGGCACTGTGCTCATCGAACATACACTGCAGCCCAAGCAGGTCATGAAAAGCTCCACTGCCTTCCTGCTGACCTCCGCTATGGAAGATACGCTGAAAAAGACCATCGGAACTTCCTCCGATGCGGCTTTCAAGAATTATCCCATGGTTCTTGCCGGTAAATCCGGTACGACTCAGGAAAACTATGACCAGTGGTTTGAAGGCTTCTCGCCTTACTATACCGCGGGCATATGGGAAGGCTTCGACATCGGCTTTAACATTGCCAACGGCTCCACTCATAAGGCACTGTGGCGTGAGGTCATGGAACGGCTGCATACGGTAAAGCAATTACCGGAGAAAGGCTTTGAACCACCTCAATCGATAACCACAGCAACAATATGCACGAAATGCGGCAAGCTTGCGATCCTCGGTCTCTGCGATCAATATGAAGGCGGAAACTGCATAAGGACCGAGTACTTTGCCAAGGGTACAGAACCCACCGAAAAGTGCGATTGTCACGTAAGAGTCAGAATATGCGATGAAACTGGTTTGCTTGCACAGGAAGGCTGTACTCACTTCACGGAGAAGGTTCTCTTGATCAAGGAAGAAAAGCCCGTATGGACTCCCGTAGATACGGATCTGTCCTGGCTCTCTCCCACACCTACTCCTCCGGGATACGTGCTTCCTACCGCAACTCCCGATCCTAAGGCACCGAGAACTCCGACACCTACGTCCACACCGGTTCCGACACCGACTCCCGTAGGTTATATCGCACCGATCACCCAGGAAGATCTGCTTCCCCGCTTCTATCCTTTGTATATGAAGCTGAAGCTGGTTCTCCCTGCAAGCCCCGTATATGAGGCATTCTATACCGAGAATGAACAATTGATAAAGGATCTGGCTCTGTTACTGACACCCACACCTTCGGTTCAGCCTGTTTATATTCAGACCAAGGTTAAGGTCGAGTACACGACCGCCGATACCAAATATATAGTTCCCAAAGAATACTGTACAAACTGCAGTATCAACAAAGGCCTCTTTACACCGACACCTACACCGTTCCCTACAAGGACTCCGATACCCACTCCGACAGCGACTCCTACTTTGACGCCCGACGAATTATCCGGTTTCCTTGACAGGATGAACACATTGCTCAATCCTACGGCAACTCCCACGCCTGTGATCGCGGGAGAAGGCGGTTTTGAGGATCAGGGCGAAGGTGTGTACTGGCACCAGGGAGAAGGTACACAATGGGGCGAGGATGATCCGACACCGACTCCTACGCCGACACCTACACCTATACCGACTCCTTCACCCATACCTACACCGACACCCACGCCGCCGCCAATACCGACGCCTCCACCTATGCCGACGCCGACGCCGACGCCAATGCCGACTCCTCCACCTATGCAGACACCGGGAGAAGAGCCGGAGGTTCCGCCCGATACGGAACCCCCGGGGTCAGAACCATAAAAATCAAAGAACCGTGATCAATGCTTAATGCAACGACCACGGTTTTTTTTATTCATTCTTATGTAATGTGCTTTTTACGAAAGCAGGTTATTTTTCTACAGGGAAAGTGCTTTCAACAAAGTCGGCTGCACCCACCAGTTCTTCGATCAATACATCCTCTATCATGCCCTCATCCACTGCTTCCGCAACTCTGCTGCTCACAGGTATCTTTGCCAGGCACTTGAGACCATACTTTGCACAAGTCTCGTCGATATGGCTCTTACCGAAAATAGGAATATGCTTTCCGCAGTCCGGGCACTCAACATAGCTGTAATTCTCCACAATGCCTATGATAGGAATATTCATGGCCTTTGCCATGTTTACGGCCTTGCCGACTATCATTGAAACCAGATCCTGAGGGCTGGTGACAACTATGATGCCATCCACGGGAAGCGACTGGAAAACGGTAAGAGGAACATCTCCCGTTCCGGGGGGCATGTCCACAAACATGTAGTCCACTTCGCCCCAGACGACCTCACTCCAGAACTGTTTAACGGTACCTGCGATAACAGGTCCTCTCCAAAGTACCGGAACTTCCTCGTTGTCCAAAAGAAGATTCACACTCATGATCTCCGTGTTGTTCCTTGAAAGTGCGGGCATTATGCCCATTTCATTTCCCACTGCCCTTTCTTTGATGCCGAAGCTCTTGGGGATCGAAGGGCCCGTAATGTCCGCATCAAGTACAGCAGTCTTGTAGCCCTTGCGGTTCATCATAACCGCAAGAGAACTTGTTACAAGTGACTTTCCCACGCCACCTTTACCTGAAACGACAGCAATGACCTTTTTAACATTGCTGTACTGATTACCGGGCTCGCGAAAATCTGTCTTTCTGGATGAACAATCGAACGAGCAGGATGAACAGCTTCCGCTGCATCCTTCAGGTACCTGTTGCTTGTTGTTATCTGTTTCTGCCATGGTATTTACCTCCTAAGTATTTCGGGAAGGCATTCCCGCCTTAATTGTTGGTTGCTCACTTTCCATAGACCAGACGATAGTAATCATTCTGAACGATCTTAAGTGATGTTTCAAACTTGTTGTTCACATAGGATATGCATGCATCAACATATCCGTTCGGAACAGTGCTCTTGTCAACAAGATATGTAACCTTGTGAGTTGATGAATCGTACTTGACCATATTGGTCACAAAACACTTATCGAAAAGCATCGCAATATGGAATGACTTGGGATCCAGAACATCGGTACCGCCGAGTAAACGCGAGTCATATTCCACTCCGAAAAGGTTCAACAACGTGGGAACAATGTCCACCGTACAACAGGGTGTGTCAACGATCACAGGTTCCATACCCGCACAATAGCAGATGAAGGAATTCTTGTACGAACCGAAGTTCAGACTTCCCGCCTTTGTTTTATCGATCTCGTTGCCGCAGACCCTTGCAAGATCCTGAAACTCCTTGTTACTGAGTCCGTATGGATAATGATCGTTTGTGAGAACTATTACCGTATCTTCAAGACAACCGGCTTCCGTCAGCTTCTCGATCAGTGCGGTAACCATATGCTCTACTTCAAGATTTGCGGAAATAAAGGATTTAACCTTGGGTAAGCAATCCAAAGGATCTACGATGTCTCTGTCATTCCAGCATCTCGGATTGTTCAAAGTATCACTATCAACATAAATATCATAGTACGGATGATGTCCGGAATAGGTCATGTAATATGCCACGAAGCGTTCCACATTACCGTTTTCGTCACGTCTTGAAAGATAATCCTCTACGCTTTGAAGTGCGGTCTCTGTGTCGGAAGTGGGGCGCATATTGTCCGAATAGGTCAGTTTCCTGTCTTTATAGGTCACACCGTCAAGCAAAAGGTAATCTCTGAACCTCATGAAGTTGTATCCCACGTTGGGATGTGTCAGGTTTCTGTTATAGGTGTTTCCGTTATTTCCGTGATAACCGAACGCACTCGCTCCCTCTGCCTTCAATGCATTTGCAAGAGTGTAAGGCATATAACGACTGGCCGACATCTCAAACATGGTATTATGTTTAAGCTCCTCTCGGGTACCCTCGGTAAGAGGCATCAGACCTGTCGTAAAAGCATATTCTCCGTTGGTCGTGACAGCCTTGAAGGTTCCGTAGAAATTGTTAAACACAAAACCGTTGTGCGACATCATATATAAAGTAGGTGTTAAAGTTTCATTTATAAATTTGTCGGTAAAGCTTTCACCGCAGATCATGATCAGATTCTTGTCCTTGAAAAATCCGGTATAATCGTTGGTATAGGAATAGGAAGCCCCCTTAACATAGGCATTCAGGTCCGCAACCGCTTTTGCATTGGAATTCTCGTTGGTTTCACTTGCTTTGGCAACCATATCGAAATCAATGGGGACGATCTGCGGATGAGGCGTAGGCGTGGGAGTGTTTGTAGGGATAGGCGTATTGGTGGGTGTCGAGGTCGGAGCCGGAGTGTAATCCGGTTCACCTGCCCTTGGGTCCGGTGTAGGTGTTGGTGTGTTTGTTGGAGTAGGCGTAAAGGTAGGTGTGGGTGTATCCGTAACGCTCGGATTAAGAAGAAGGTTCATATCGGTATCTTCAAAACGGTTCGTTGTACCGCCACTGAAGCCTGCAACAATTCTGTCTTCAACATTTAACCTGAAAGAAACAACGAGTCCAAAATTATTGACATTATTATCAACTATACCGGGATGTGCGGAATAATCGGAATATAAGCTGTGTGAACCGCCCGCAAAAAGAGCTATTCCTCCGACAATAAGGAAGTATACGGCTATTCCGGTCGCAAAGCCTGCAAGAGGAACAAATACCCTGCGTTTCTTATTGGAAAGCAGGAATATGGTAGCCGCAAGAAAAAGCCCAAAAACAATGATCAGAATAATGATCTGAGGGATCTTTTCGGTTATGGCTGTCTTAAAGTCTTCGGTAAATTCTTCGGCCGCCTGTTTTCCGAGACTGAGTTCGGCAAGAGTCAGATAAGTTTGAAACCTGCCGTAGTAGCATACCTGAGCGATGCACCATGCAGTTGTGGCCAGCATAACTATGCCATGCAAGACCATACGGGCAACAGCCGGAAGCAAAGTCAATAACGAACCGATGATAACACCGTCCGCTACAGAAAACAAAACCGAGATAAAGAATTTAGAAGCGATCATGTTGCCTTGCATTATAGCAAAAACAAGCTCTATAAGACAAAAAAACAACGCGAGTATTCCGGATCCTGTCAAACAGTTCTTGATATCCTCTGCCTTGAAGTGGGAAATACTCAACTTGTTTAAACGTTTCTTCATAAATAAACTCCATTCATTGAAAATAATTTAACAACTATCTAATTATATTCTTTTCAATAAAAAAAGCAACACGAAGTTTGTATTAAAAGTTACTGTTCACAGATATACAAGGTGCTAAAGCTCTGAAAGTTTACTTTCAAAGAGTTTCAGCACCTTGTATATTCTGCGTAGCAGTAACGCCACCCCCAACATGAGCAAGTAGCGAAGCGGATTGCGAATGCTTGGTCGTGGCGTGTGAACAGACAACTATAAAAAACACGGGGCATTTCAGCCTCGTGTCTTCTTACACAATTTATCCGAAATATAGTTTTATGCCAATGCTCCGCCAAGCTTCTTGCAAGCCTCAACGCCTTCATCGTCGGGCTCATTGTTTACCATAAGGCTGTCGCATGCAAGAACCGCGCCGTCATTTTTGCAGGTCTCTTCCCAGGTTCTCATCCACTCTCCGTCGCCCCAGCCGTAAGAACCGAAAAGAGCGATCTTCTTACCGGAAAGTGCCTTCTCACAGTCAGCGAACATGGGAGCAAATTCAGTCTCCTCAAGCTCCTCGGCTCCCATTGCAGGGCAACCGAATGCGATCGCATCAAAATCTCCTACAAGACCCGCGTTAAAATCACTTGCAGTATATGTTGTAACCTCAGCTCCTGCCGCTTTTGCACCATCTGCAACAGCATTTGCCATAGCCTCGGTATTTCCCGTACCGCTCCAATAAACAACTGCTACTTTACTCATAACTGTACCATCCTTTTTTTTAATTTATGAACAACTCACTATGAGTCGGTCAATCGATCTGTCACAATGATAGGCTTTAAGATAGGCTCCTCTGCACTTTTTGAAGCTGTCAAACTTGTTCTTTGCAGCTTCTTCATTGCAGTAAACCTTCCATACGCCTGTCATCTTCTCTCCTTTTCCTTTGTTAACGATAAAGCCGGCTACGTCCTCGGGAGGATATCCCAAAAACAAACCTATCTCGTGCGGAAAAGAATCATTGAACTTAAGCCTTTTGGCAAGTTCCGCCACGCAAAGGTCAGAACTGATCAGAGGATAATCCATTTCAGCAAGAATACTGCGGGCAACAGAATTATTGAGATCGTTTTTGAGATCTTCTATTCTGTACATATAAAGAAGAACATACTTAGCCGTATATTTTAAAGGAACCAGGCGAAGTCCCTTGGGAACAAGCACCCTGTTTATCTCCCTGATCTCTCTCGTAAATCTCTCTTTATCTTCATTCGGTGCTGTAAATAAATTACCGGTCTTGATCCCTGCCATTGTGGGTGAGCATTGATATACAAGTATTTCCTCAGGCATATCACTTAACCTTTCGCTCAGTCTGTACTGAGTTCCAAACTTTGGTTGATCCATAGTCAAAAACATCTTACTTCGATTTTAATAAGTAATTTACTATGGATTTGGCAAGCTTTGGCTGTTTATCTTGGTTAGCAGCTACTAACTCAAGCAGTGGTAATGTTAGCATACGCTAACCACAATGTCAAGTAGTTTCTTTTACTGAGATGCGTAGTATATCAGCGCCTTCGGCGCAAAAAAAGAAATCCACCATTTGGCATCGTTCTCCGCTACCTTGATCGCACGCATAAGCAGCGCACCTCTTGCTTTCATCAGTCTGATAATCTGTTTCATGATTAAATCTCCTCTCAGTTTTGTGTTCTTTTTACTCTCTGCCCTTTTATTTTTTGTGCCCGGTCAATGCACACAGACACTTTTATGGTTCAAACGGCCACTTCGCCATGTTTAAGTCAAAGTTTTCCGCCTCTTCTTGGCTGTGTATTCGGAAGAATTATGGTCTAAATGACTAAATTCTCCGTTTAAGTCATAGAGTTTTGATCCGCCCGTCTCGATCGTATAAGAATTCTTTGACTTGAAATGAATTTCTACACGTTCAAGTCAAAAGACATCGTTCCTGCAGCCGCAATCGTCAAAGAAACCTTTGACTTGAAATGAAATTTTGCACGTTTAAGTCACAAAACGTCGCCCCGGCCTCAGTGATTGTGGATGAATTCTTTGACTTGAAATGAAGTTTAGCGTGTTTTAGTCATAAAGGCTCATTCAAATATCTGCGGGGCGCCTGAGTTTTCTTTGACTTAAATCGCGCTTTTGTGCGGTCAGGTCATAAAAGTCCCTGTTGCAGCCTTAGCCTCGGCAAGAACTCCATACCCGCGCACGACCTCCGCCGTCCCGCGCACGCCCTCCGCCGCCCCTTGCCTCGCACGCTGCGCCCCTCGGCTTCCTTCGCCCCACTTTCCTATCACCACCTCCCCGTACCTGTCCGTGCGATGGACCGCTACTCCCGTGGCTTCCAGAATCTCCAGTACCTGTCAATGGGGGGGTACCGTAGATGTTGGAACAATCAAAGATAATCAAAAGATTGACTTTGATATAAGAGATGTGTAGAATAAACATGTGAGTTTTCCTATTTCAAATCTTCTTCAGAAAGGGTGGTGATCATATGACAGGCGACAGTCCAAATAAAGACTCTGTTCCCCGAAGTAAATCTTATATGATCACGGCGATCCAGCCTCACCACCCGGAATTTCCAAATTAACCATTCCGCCTTTGTGAGGCATTGTTTGCCGTTGCCACGGAGGCGATAACAATGGAAGAATTAAATGTTTTTGATGAACTCCTCAATCTTCTGGAAAGAAAGGAGTATGTTAAGCTACGCACTAATCTGTCTGAGCTTAACGATGCGGATATAGCCGCGTGGATGGAGAAACTCTGCGAAGAACACATGTTGAAGCTTTTTCGCATACTGACCAAAGACCAGGCTGCGGATGTATTTTCATACCTTGATTCGGACATTCAGCAAAAGATAATCAAATCAATGTCCGACAAAGAGGCCGCAGGCATCATCAACAATCTGATGGCCGATGATGCGGCGGATCTGATGGAGGAAATGCCGGCAAATATCGTAAAGAAGATCCTCGCTAACGCAAACGCCGATACCCGTCGCGAGATCAATCAATTATTGCGCTATCCCGAAGACAGTGCCGGCAGCATAATGACTGTCGAATATGTTGACCTTAAAGAAACCTCCACCGTCAGAGAAGCAATCGAACGCATCCGAAGAGTCGGTGTTGATTCCGAAACAATCGATGTCTGCTATGTTCTGGACAGTGAAAGGCACCTGCTGGGAACAGTTGCTCTCAGATATCTCCTTTTATCAAAAGACGATGATGTCATCAGCAATATCATGCATGAAAATGTAATAACGCTGCATACCTTGATGGATCAGGAAGAAGTTGCGAGGCAGTTTAAAAAATACGACTTCACGACTATGCCGGTCGTTGACAATGAGAATCGTCTGGTTGGCATTATCACGGTCGACGATATTGTCGATATCCTGGAAGAAGAAGCCACAGAAGATATGGAAAAAATGGCTGCCATAGTACCATCCGACAGGCCATACATGAAGACCGGCGTGTTGGATACATACAAAAAAAGGATTCCATGGCTTCTTCTCCTCATGGTCAGTGCTACCTTTACCGGAGCGATCATTAAATCCTTCGAAGATGCATTGAGCGTTTGTGCAGTGCTCATTGCGTATATTCCTATGCTGATGGATACCGGCGGGAACGCCGGAGGTCAGGCTTCGGTTACCGTTATCCGCGGACTTTCGCTTGGAGAGATAGCATACAAGGATGTTCCGAGGGTCATGTGGAAGGAGATCCGGGTTGCCGTATTCTGCGGTATCACCCTTGCTGCCGCTAATCTTATTAAACTCATGGTATTTGACCGGCTTGATTTGGCCGTAGCAATTACAATATGTCTGACCCTTATTGCAGCAGTCTTAATGGCTATGCTGATCGGATGTATGCTTCCTATTCTCGCAAAACGCCTTGGCTTTGACCCTGCTGTTATGGCCAGCCCCTTTATCACCACGATCGTAGATGCCCTCTCTCTGCTTGCTTATTTTCGGATTGCATCTATGATATTGAAAATATGAACATATAGGGTGATGTCTCTTGGGGACGAGGGTCGAAACTCACGAGCACAACACTGTTTCCATATGCGCTCACCTTCCGATCACCATTGCCCCTCTGTGTCCGTACGACGGACGGTAACCCCCGCATCCTCAAGGATTTCAAGCACTCCTCGATGAGGATGTCCGTAAACGTTTTCTATGAAAAAAAGCCAAAGAAAAAAAGCCGCCCCGGCTGTTTGCCGAAACGGTTTAATTATCACCCCAGAAAAAAGACCTTATGCAAAAACTCATTGTGGTAAAAGTCACCAATCCTACATCTTTTTTAAAGTGTTCAGATTCGAACACTTTAAAATGAGGATTATCCATTTAGTTGACAAACCCGCTCTATTGGCTTTTTCAGATGAAATAAGTCCTAAGATATGTCAAGTATTATGGTCACGGGCCCGTCATTTACGGATGAGACCAGCATGTCCGCTCCGAATCTGCCTGTTTCAACCTTAAAGCCTCTTTTTCTGCATTCCTCGATCACCAGCTCATATAGGGGGATGGCCTTATCGGGTCTTGCAGCATCGCTAAAGCCGGGCCTTCTTGATGAGCAATCCGCATACAACGTA
>JAEEYF010000042.1 GCA_016291655.1 Lachnospiraceae bacterium
CAATATGATCTCCATAGCTGATTCTATATCCGCTACGGGAGCACTTGTTGAAATGTTTAAACCTATACCGAACTTTGAGAGATTTACATCGGCATCTATGAACTTGGAGAGATAGTCTTTACTGTCATATAACTTTGCTACAAGTCCCTTCAGCATGTTTCTTTCGGAATTGAGACGGATTATTATCCAGTCGCTCTCTTCCTCCAGTTTATTTTCAATCGATGTCATTGTAACCGTTTTTCCGCTCCCTCTTGTTCCTGTCAGCATAAAACACGGATTCTGCACATATTCACCGGTTAATTCCGATGTTATCTCATCGATCACAACATCTCGGCTTATATATTGTAAAGGCATCTTCCCAAAGTTTATTGCAAAAGGGTTTCGTTCCATATAACCACCTTTCGTATATACTTTTATATACTTTGCTTTTGATTTATATACTTTTATATACTCCTATATACTTCTTTTTTAATTATATACTTTTTTATACTTCTGTCAACGGACATATTTATTTTTCCAATACACATTGATATGATACGTATAATTTATTATAATTTTTATAGTAACAATGAGGGGATAGCTTATGCCTAAGAAACCAAAGGAAATGGAACGGGAAACACTCGATGATGGGTGGGTTTTTAAGAACTCCACACAATCGTGGAAAAATCCGTGCGAAAATCGCTCACGATCCCTGCATGGCTTGACGCAGCAGCTCAAAAGAACAAAATTAACTTTTCAAAGACCTTACAAGAAGCCTTGATAAGTAAACTACACCACTTATCATAACGTAAATGCTCCCCGGAAAACCGGGGAGCATTCTCCGGTGACTTTTATCACTTTTCCAGCAGCGCATTATATACATCCCGCTTCGATATGCCTCGGTCTGCCGCTACGGCCTTCATTGCCTCTTTCTTATCCATTCCCTTATCTATGTACATTTTTACATGTTCCGCAAGACTGACCTCTTCCCATTTGTCCCGCTCTTTCTGTTCAAGCTCTTCAAAGGACCTCCCGGCTATTACCAGCACATACTCCCCCTTAGGCTCGTTGGCACTGAAGAACGCGAGATGGTCGGATATCTTTCCTTCATAGGAATTTTCGTGCTTTTTTGTAAGTTCCTTGGTCACGGTCATCTGCCGATCACCGAGTTCGTCCAAAAGAAGCTGCAAAGTTTTCAAAAGCCTGTGGGGTGCTTCATACAGAACGATCGTTCTTGTTTCGTCTTTCAGTTCATCCAGCACATGTCTGCATTCCTTTTTATCGGATGGCAAAAATGCTTCAAAACAAAATCGTCTCGTGGGGAGTCCCGACATGGTCAATGCGGTAATACATGCACATGCCCCGGGAACAGAAGACACCTGTATTCCCGCTGCTCTGGCCTGCTTCACCAGTTCCTCTCCCGGATCGGAGATCCCCGGCGTTCCCGCATCCGTAATGACCGCAATGCTTTTTCCCTGCAGCATAAACTCCACAAGCTCCTTTGCTTTTTCCGTCTTATTGAACTCATGGTAAGCCGTCATGGGGGTATGAATGTCAAAATGATTCAAAAGCTTTATGCTGTTTCTTGTATCCTCGGCAGCGATGAGATCGACTTCCTTCAATATATTAATAACTCTGAAAGTCATATCGTCCAAATTGCCTATGGGTGTTGCGCACAAATAGAGCATGATCCTTGTAATCCGCTGCTTTTGACAAGCTTCGGGATTGCTCCTTTCCCCGGAAATGGCCGGAATTTTACTTTTTTTAATTTATTAGGTAAAAAATAAATTTTTTTGTTGGACTTTTGTTGTACTTAAAGTGGTAGAATGCAGTTGTTAGAAATTAAACCCCTCATAAGCCCAAGTCCTCGATCGGAGTTCCCCTCTCTGGTCGGGGCATTTTTTTGATAAGCGTGAGTAAATAACGAGGCAACATCTGCAAACATCTTTTTGTTTGTAAGATGTTGCATTGTTATTTATGAACCTAACAGTAATGAGGAAGTAGGCGCAGCGCGCCGGATTCCGAATTACTGTGTAGCGATTTCGTGAGTGCGAAGCACGTAGAAATCGCGTCACGCTTATCAAAAAAATGTATCTTGGTACGATTTCGGGAGTGCGAAGCACGAAGAAATCGTATGCTCTTATCAAAAAAATGTGATTTGCGCGCCGGATTCCGAATTACTGTGTAGCGATTTCGGGAGTGCGTAGCACGAAGAAATCGTATGCTCTTATCAAAAAAATGTAACCCCCCTAAAACCCATAATCTCTCTTTATTTCTTCCGTATACACATCTTTTTCTTCATATATAATAAGCGGTGCTTCGATCTTTATCCCCGATCTTCCCCCTTTAACCGCTGCCACCAGCACCATATTCGGCTCCTTGTCCGCGTAGGGATACACCACTCTCAATCCCTTCGGCTCCAGCTTATACTTCTGCATGACCGCGATTATCTCTGCAAGTCTGAAGGGCTTGTGCACCATATACAATCGTCCGTTGGTCTTTAACACCGCTGCAGCTTCGCGCACCACATCCTCAAGCGTGCAAAGTATCTCATGTCTTGCGATGGCTTTGGCATCCCCGGGATTCATTTCCCCGTGCCCCGCGGTCATATAAGGCGGATTTACCGTAACAACATCAAAGGAAGCCCTTCCGAAAATACGGGATGCTTCCTTCAAGTCACCTGTCACAATATCAATTTTTTCTTCAAGCGAATTCATGGCAACGCTTCTTCTTGCCATGTCAGCGCTCTCGGGCTGGATCTCAAGAGCAAAAAAATGCTCCGCATCGGTCTTTGCGGACATCAAAAGCGGCAATATGCCTGTTCCCGTACCCATGTCCAGCACCTTTTCTCCGGGCTTGGCCTTAGCAAAACCGGAAAGCAGTACCGCATCCATACCGAAACAAAATCTTCCGGTATCCTGTATTATCTTCAGACCGTTTCTTTGAAGGTCATCAATTCTTTCCATTGATCAATCCTCATCCAGTCGTGATCTTCCTTCTTTTTTCTCAAGAGCTTCCAGTGCTTTAAGTTCCGAAGTTTCAGTTTCTTTGCTCTCCTTGCGCCTTCTGGGTTTAAACTCCAGATCAGCCACATCGTAGTCCTTAAGCTCTCTCTCATCCTCACCGGTTTCTACAAGCACACGGACCTTTTGCTTCAAAACATATAAGCACTGAACCGTACCCTTGAGGCCATCCTTTGTGTTAACTCTTTCTCCCACTGCGGGAAGTCGGCTGTTCAGCTCTTCATATGCTTCTTCCTCATTCTTTAGGCAGCACATAAGTCTCCCGCATACCCCGGAGATCTTTGTCGGATTAAGGGACAGGCTCTGCTCCTTCGCCATCTTGATCGATACGGGAGCGAAATCCGCCATATAAGAATGACAGCAAAGAGGACGGCCGCATATGCCTATGCCTCCCAGGATCTTTGCCTCATCCCTGACACCTACCTGACGAAGTTCGATCCTTGTTCTGAATACGGATGCAAGATCCTTTACCAATTCTCTGAAATCCACACGTCCGTCTGCGGTGAAATAGAAAAGAAGCTTGTTGCAGTCAAAAGTATATTCGCAACCTATCAATTTCATTTCCAGGTTGCGCGCCTGAATCTTTTGCAGGCAGGTTTTAAACGCTTCCTTTTCCTTGACTCTGTTATTGGCTTCTGCCTGATCGTCCTCGGGAGTTGCGATCCTCATGACCGGTTTAAGGGGTTGAACCACCTTTTCGTCATCGATCTCACATACACCCATCACAACATAGCCGTACTCAATGCCACGCGCGGTTTCGACTATTACATTTCCGCCCTGCTTTATATCGTAATCAAGCGGATCAAAATAGTACACCTTTCCCGCCTGTCTGAATCTAACGCCAATTACTTTTGTCATCTATAACCACCATTTTACAACATCGATATATCCGAACGTTGTCCTTTCTTTATCAAAAATTATATTTATATCACCTGTTATCCCTAAATGCAAGTAACATGACCATAAATGCGCTCTCGGCATTGACGTTTACGCGCATACGGTCCTTGAACAGCAAAATTGCATCCAGCTTTTTTGTAATCCCCTCATAGCTGAACAATGCAGCCTGTCTGTACAGTTCTCTCTGTTCTTCCTTATAATATACATTATCTGTCCTGTCTGTAGATTTAACTACCAGCAGATCCCTATACCACATCTCAGAAAGCGCAAGTCTTTCTTCCTGTCCCGTTTTGTCGTCGGACCACTCCTTGGCAATACGATACAGTTCTCCCGCGTCTGTTGAATCTATCTTTCTCAGCACGCCCAAAACTTCTGCCTTCAAGCCGGAAAAATCATCGGAAGAAGCAAATTCTATGGCTTTGCCCACCACTCCGTCGGAAAAACCCGCTGCCAGATCGGCCATATATTCCGAAGCGCCGTGTTTTTCGATCAACAGCTTGGCTATCTTACTTTTTTCAACTGCACGAACATTTAAGAGGATGCACCTTGAGAGGATCGTCTGAAGCAGAATTCCCGGATTGGTCACAAGGAGAATGATAACTGCGTACTCCGGAGGCTCCTCAATGGTCTTCAGCATCGCATTCTGCGCCTGAACATTCATCTTTTCCGCTTCGTCGATAATGTATATCTTTCGCTTTCTTGCATAAGGTTTGATGGCGATGTCGGAATTCAATTGCACCCTGATCTCATCTACGGAGATTACATTCGGTTTTTCATGTGTGATATATCTGATATCCGGATTATTACCGGACATGGCCTGCTTACAGGAACGGCACATACCGCAGGGCTCCGTTCCGCCCTCTTCGCATTGGATTGCCATCGCAAATGTATTGGCCAGCATTTTCTTTCCGCTGCCTTTTTCACCCGCAATAATGTAAGCATGGGATACCTTCCCATCCCTTATAGCGCTCTTCATATGTCCGACTATTTGTTCTTGTCCGATTATATCCCTGAATGTCATGTTAAAATGTCCAGAAGCAATCCTCTGATCTCATCTATCTTACTGAGGATCAGCAGGTGATCCTTTTCTTCCTTCAAAAGCTCAGCAGTCAGCTCATCCAGATTCTCATCGATCAATTTGATCATTCCGTAAACTCTGTGACGTCCTCTCTTGTCCAGAAAATTCTCTCTTTGGAACTTGTGAGAACGCGAAACAACTTCATTCATAAATGCCCTTATGAGTGAACGATACTGTTTCATGTCTCGAACATCCATGTGCTTCGCGATCTTCTTGCCCTCGTCGGTGATCTCTCCGACCAGCCCCGCCAGTTTCTCCTGGAGAGCCGTATCCTCGATCTTACTCATAAGCGTAAATTCAAATGCCTCCGACGGTGCGGGGGCATTCGGCTTTACATCTGACATATTCACCTGTTGTGCCTGATTTACTTTGTTGATATCCATGCAACAATTTCCTCCAAGCAACGGTTCAGATCATCGTTTTTGAAGCGTTTTGTAACTCCGAGCCTGTTGAGCTCAGTCTCCGAAAAATCTCTTTCATCTGCGAGATATCTTCTGCACACCTCCGAATAACCCGGTGTTCCCTGCTTTTTTTCCCTGTCTATGGCACGGGAAAGCCTTGTATAGTCATCTATATAGGTATAAATGGGTACAACATTTTCGTCACCGAAATGATCTCTGATCTGCTCATAACCCGCAAGGGTCGTGATCATCATATAATCATTGTTCTCGATATCTATCTGTCCGTCATCGGCGGTAAAATACCACCAGGGTCCGTATACAGTGTCATATCTGCGGATTTCAAGGATCTTCCCATCCTTCTGCATGCGATCCTTTTCGGCGGCATTAACGAAGTGATATTCTATGCCGTCGGTCTCGCCGGGTCTGATGGGTCGCGTAGTGTAAAGAATTACATTCTTGAATCTGCCTTCAAAACGCTCAAGAAGCTTCTTATAAACCGTATCTTTTCCGGTTGCGCTTTTTCCCATTACCGCATATATCTTACCCATTATACTGTTCTCCGAAAGTGTGAAGATTAGCTAAAGCCACCTTTTATGATAACATAATTCCCGAAACTTGTCATTATCTCTTCCAAAAAAGCTTTTTCGTCAAAATTTTAAAGTTTTTGCGATTTCTTTAAAAATTCTTGTTGACAAATGGTTTTTAGCGTGGTAATATACCACTTGCGTTCGGCGAAATGCCGTAACGATAAGCGATAAGCATCTCTAGCTCAGCTGGTAGAGCACCTGACTCTTAATCAGGGTGTCCAGGGTTCGAGCCCCTGGAGATGCATTGTGGAAGGTTCTTTTTTGACTGTTAGATCAGTTGGGAAGGAACTTTTTTTGTTCCCTCTAATCTGCGTCTCCCAAAGCTTCCAGTCCTTTTACGTTCCCTACCTTCTTTGCCTTAATATTCTTAACAAACAGGAAGAAGATCACCATGCTCAGGGCATATGCTGTAGTTGCATATACCGGTAAGGCTTTCCACTGAAGGGTTGCTCTGAAGATAGCACCGATAAGTATGGGTGTAACAGTCTGTGCCGACATGCTTGAAGCATAGTAGAAACCGGTGAATTTTCCGATCTTCTTTGAAGAGCACAGCTCCACAACCATGGGGAATGAGCAGTTGTGTACCAGCGCCATACCAAAACCCTTGATCGCCCATACCAGATAGAGCATCGTAGGTAATGCATATTCTCCGTTTTTACCGACTATATTATTTGTAGGTCCTACAAATATCATTATAAAGATCGCGATCGTAGTAATGCAAAGGCCTGAAACGATCGTCCACTTACGACCGATCTTGTCCGCAATAATACCCGCAATTGCAAAACCTATAACCGAAGCCACTCCGCCTATAATTACCAGCGTACTTGTTGCGTTTGAAGCAGTCTTCAGATAGTAGATCGCATAGTTACCGAGATAGGTTCCGATACCGTTGTCCGCCATAAACCAAAGGAATTCTGCGGCAAGGATGGCGATCAGCATGTTTCTGTTTTCCTTGGGCATAGGTTTGTTATCATCAACCGGAGTTTCGATAGCAGCCTGTCTCTCACCTTCTTCCAGTTCTTCCTTCATTTCTTCCGTGATCTTGTTTTCCTTAATGGTAAAGAAAAGCACTAACGCGGAGATCACCATAAGAACAGATGCAACCACAAAGGGGATCTCTATAAGGTAAAGCTTTTTCACGCCGTCTGTTGCGTTAATATAATCGGTAAGAAGAAATACAAGTCCGAGCACTGTAGCAAAAGCTCCGCCAAAGTACCCCATGATGTTGATTATACCGTTAGCCTTTGCACGAAGGGGCTTGGGAGTGATGTCGGGCATCAATGCAACCGCAGGATTACGATACATCATCATGAACATAAGAACGAGTCCCATCATAATGATCATTCCCACAACATTATCATTATGGAAGAACAAAGGGATGAACGGGAATGCTGTTGCGGCAACAAAAGTTCCCACAAGAATATAAGGCATTCTCTTACCGATAGGTGTTTTTGTTCTGTCGGAAAGAGTACCGAAAACCGGAAGCAGTATCAATGCCGCAAGATTGTCGCATGCCATTACGATACCCACCAGCCACTGAACCTTCAACAGATCCTCGGGTTTTGCCGTCTGCTTGAATACAACCGCATTAACGCCCGATATTTTTCTCGCAAAAAGATCGGTTAGCAATGTAGGGCACCATGTGTCATACACCTGCCAAAGCAGCAGGATCCCAAAGAATGCAAAACCTATCAATGCGGTTCTCTTGTAATTAAGCTTCAATTCCATAATTAACCTCCTCCAATGATGATCAATATCTTGATTATAACATATTGTTATCTTTTGGTTATAATATAAATCCTAACCAAAATAATTAAAATGATTAAGCAGAACACGGTTCCCAAGCCATATCCTATCAATGCGGGTCTCATATCGGGTTTTTCCGGTTCTTCGACAACCAGCTCTCCCTTGTATATGAGATAGGTCCGTTCATCAAACATATCGGTGTCCTTGTACTCCCTGTAGTACACCTCCGCCAGATCTATGACCTTGTCTTCGTCCGATTTCAGAATAATGTCCGACTTCGCTACTTCTTTCCCACCGTAGTAAAAATCAACCTCTCCGATCACATTATTTCCCTTAACCAATTCGGGAAGCTGTGTCAGCCTGCACTCCGTAGTTATATCTTCGAAGTCTGCTTTCGCAGGCAGAACCGCCGTCGTATCCTCTATGGTCAGATTGGCATAGGTCTTTTCAACAAATGCTTCATCATCCGGAAACAATGCGGGAAAAGCATTTTTACTTTCCTGCTTTTTAGAGATCTCCATTACCTCAAAGTTTTGGAATCCATAATCAAACAGTACAGCAGTATCCGTATAACCGTCCGCATCCTTCTTTTCCCCGAGAACAACACAGATGAGAGTCATTCCGTTTCTTTCCGCCGCGGTAACAAGACAACTTCCGGCCTGATCCGTAAAACCTGTTTTCCCTGCAAACACTCCTTCACAGATTATCCGTCCCCTTAATATCTTGTGGGTCTGAGGGATTACCTGCTCACTCCTTTTGTTGGTTACCGGAAGGGTGTGATTCCTGTTATTGCTGATCTTTCTAAATGTTTGGTATTGTATGCACTGCCTCATGATCAATGCAAGATCGTTGGCGCAGGAATAATGATCTTCTTCATGCAGTCCGTGAGGGTTTGAAAAATGAGTGTTAACACAGCCCAGTTCCTTCGCCCTTGAGTTCATCATGTCTATAAACGCGTCACAATCACCGTTTCCCACATGTTCCGCTACAGCATAGGCCACTTCATTTGCCGATGCAAGAAGTACCGCATAAAGACAATCCTCCATAGGCAGCTCTTCGCCTATCATCGCTCCCACGTTACTTGCATCGTAGCTTATCGACTTGATCGCATTCCGTGACATCACCACCGTTTCCGACAGGTCACAGTTTTCTATGGCAAGAAGAGAGGTCATCAGTTTAGTCGTGCTGGCGGGGTATCTTTGACTTTTGGCTTCCTTATCATAGATCACATTTCCTGTGGATGCCTCGATCAATATCGCTGATGCAGCATTGATCTCCGGCTCTGCGGGCCATTCCGCCGCTTCTGCCTGTCCGGGCGTGATCTTGCATATCCAAAAGCAGATCGTTATCAGCAGGATACTTATTGATTTAGTTGTATTTTTTAAGGTCTTATTCATCATACAAAACGATTCAAGATCACATTCTTGAGCTTTCCTACGGAAACATATCCCTTAAGCAATGCTCCGAGATCGGTCCCCTCCTCTGCTTCTTTGATGGGATGAGTGTCCGGAACGATGATATCCGTTCCGTCCTGTTCTTTAATACGTTTGAACCCGTCGGGATACATCTCAACCGACGCCGGTACTCTTTCTCTAAGTATTCCCTTACATTCTTCCTTTGAGCAGGAAGGAAAATTCACGTTCCATATCTCTCCCTTGGAGATCGGGGCCGAAATTAACTCCTTAAGTATCTCAGGAAGATAGGCATCCACTGCTCCGTAGTTTTCCGGCCAATCTACCGAAAATGCCATCGAAGGTATCCCCTTCATCAACCCTTCCATTGCGGCTCCGACAGTTCCCGAGTAAGAGATTTCGACGCCTGCGTTAAAGCCCTTGTTTATGCCCGAAAATATTACATCCGGCTTGATCTTCAAATATTCCATCGCAACTTTTACGCAATCCACCGGAGTTCCCGTTACGCTATATGCTTCAACACCCTCTACCGGAAAATCGGCTTTCCTGACCTCCATTGCATCTGAGATCGTAATTCCCGCAGACATTCCGCTGCACTGCTTCGCGGGAGCTACCACCGCTACTTCTCCGTACTCCCCGGCAAATCGCGCCAGTCGCTCTATACCTGCAGCTTTAATGCCGTCATCATTAACCACCAAAATCTTCATTCCGTCTGTGTTCCCTTTCCTTCATAATATAATTCGGCCAGAACTGCCCATACCTCTCTGTTGGCAACCCATGCATCATTCATTTCCGGAGTGTCCACAGCAAGCCAGACTTTGGGACGGAAGATCTCTATCGTTACCGACGGAACGATCTCTTCTCCATTCAACCAGTCAGTATAGCCGGCTAAAGGTATCGGTCCGATGTTCATAAGGCTCATTTCACGAATGTAATCCGTTACATAAACAAGTGCGTCCGCTGCCTTTTCACATTCCTCCCTGAATTCCCCTGTCTGACCGACATCCCATGACAGATCGTTGCCGGAGGCATGATACGAAACCGCAAAAACAACATCTTTTTCTTCCATCAGGTTCTCAAGCACCTGCTTCTGTACCTGAGTCTCAATTTCGGAAAAAGGTTCCGGTCCTTTGTATCCGCTGCTTGCAGGCCTGTCATAATCATTTGTTTCTTCCCAACCGAAGGGATAGTTTCTGTTTAGATCCACTCCCACAGCATTGGCTTTCCATCTTCTGTAAAAGTTAGAATTGTAATCACCGTCGGTTTTTAAGAATTCTTCCGTTTCCTTATCGCACATCATATGGATCTTTGTGCGAAGCAAAAGATCGTTAATGCAGGACGGTCCGAATATGCACAGGTCCGCTCCGTCAGGATTCTGCATAGGCATGAGCACAAAACAGATCTCATCAAACAGATCCCTGTAGTCCACGTTCTTATAGTAGCCTTGATAGTAATATTTCAAATAGTATTCCGCCTGCATCATAACCAGGTGGGTAGTACAATATTCTCTCGCATGTGCAGTTGCGGTTATATAAATACATTTGGGTGCGTTGGGATTTCCCAAAGTGCAAATGTACAATTCCCTTTTATCCGCAGTCTTTCCCGCGCTGTAATAGGAAAACAGGTCAGGATAGGCTGCTGCCAGCTCTATTATGTCACTTTCCATATCCGAATAGGAATAATCCAGGTCATATTCATCCACAATGGTAAAGCAGTTTCGGTCATATTGGAACATATCATTAAGCGTTATATAGTTTTTATTTATATAATACTCTTTTCCTTCGTATTCACAGGTATAATATTTTTTGTCTTTACCGTTTCCCGTTAATGTTACCATTGTATTGTTATATACAACCTTTTCAGACACCGTATTATCCTCAATGTTTCTGAGCGTCAGGCTGTAGCAATCAACGTAAGCACTGCATGGAAACGTGGGTTCATGGTTTTCACCATACCAGTTTCTCACTGTTCGCTCCGGAACGGGTGTAGGCGTCGGTGTCTCAGTGTTGGTGGGTATTGGTGTCAGCGTCGGCGTGGGTGTCAGGGCAGGCGTATTTGTCGGTGTGGAAGTCGGTGTAAAAGTGGGCGTTGGTGTCGCTTCTGTGGGCATCGGTGTTGACGTTACCTCCGGATCCTTCTGTTCATTTCCGCATCCGCTCCACGTGATCATCGCCGCAATTGACATTATAAATATCAGGTTTTTAAGCTTTTTTGTCATCTTACCTCCGCAAAACACTGTCTTAAGCAGTCAGTATCGTATCATATACGGTCTGTTTTTCTTTCACACAGTCCGATTCGGGAATATGCTAAACATATGCCCTCTTTTATGCACATTTAATAATACCATAATCACAACCTGTTGTCATCAACGGCTCGCGGTAAGTCGATTAATCTTTTTTCCCAATTTCCCGAACTTTATCTCGTATTCGGTCATGATATTTCCGTCCGCAAATTCCGAATTATGAAGGTCTCTGGTAACTGTTTCTATCTTCCATCCGTGTTCCGGAAAGCTTTCAAGAGAGTACTCGAACAGATCGTTATTATCCGTTTTAAACACTACTTTACCGGTTTTTTTAAGCACCTTATCATACTTTGCGAGATATGTTCCGGAGGTCAATCTTCTTTCCGCATGTCTTGCCTTGGGCCAGGGATCGGAAAAATTCAAATAGATCTCATCGATCTCGCCGTCGTCGAATATGTCCGTCAGATCATCCGCATCCTCACAAAGAAACAAAAGGTTGGTATTGGGCTCCTGATCTTCCTCTCTCTTTTCTATTGCGCGAACCAACACACTCTGAAATCTCTCCAGTCCGAGATAATTCACATCGGGATTAAGCTTGGAAAGAGTTGTGATGAACCTCCCTTTTCCCATTCCTATCTCAAGACGGATCGGGTTATTGTTTCCGAAAACCTCCGACCACTTTCCCTTGTTTTCCTTTACATTATGAGCCACAAAGCTGCTTACAGCTACTTTTTCCTCTGCCCCTTTTACTTTTCTTAATCGCATATTTTTCCTTTCCGAACGTTTTTTTGATCTTCAGCTTTATTTTCCGCATCGGATTATCCCGCAATACTCCAAAATAGCCAAATATATGTTATATATCGGCATTTCCCCATGGTTTATTCAGTCTCGATATGTAATCAACAAAAACACCCGTCTGCTTCTACCGGTTTTTACCGCTTCCGCAGACGGGCGTTTTTTAAGGATATTTAAACATGATAGATTCTGATTTCGCCAAAGTTAGCTTCTGCCTTAATGCATACTGTGTGTTCTCCGTCCCAGTCATGGGTTCCGAATTCTCTTACGCGTCCAAAAGCATGATCTCTTCTTATCTCACTCTTCCAAGCCTTAGGGATATAGATCTCAATGGATCCGAAATTACATTCCGCATCTATGTAAGCAATGCTGTCCTGCATAGTTGCTTTATCGTAATATGCTCTGATGGAGCCAAAGCTGCATTCAAGATCGGAATTCTTAAAATCATCCCCGTCGAAGTATCTTACTGTTGAGCCGAACTCCAGTTCAACGTTATAGCCCTCTTCATTTAAGACTTTTGCGTTTTCGCATTCATCGTCTTCGCCCCTGTCTCGTCGGTATGTTACATTGATTCTGTGTTCCCCGTTTTCGTCGGTTCTGGAAACATGCCATCTTCTGGGTATGAGTGCTTCTATTCCAAAAAAGATCAACACTGCGGGAGGAAAGATCGCCCATGCGGGAATTTTGGGGATATTGAATTTTCCTGAATATATAAACACAAGAAATGCAATACTGATCACTATTGAGAACAGGTTTTTTTTACGTATTCCCACGATCAGTGCCGCAAAAAGAAACAGCGTCCATATTACTTCCCACCAACTCAGCGGTCCGAAAAAATTCCCCATGATCCCGAGGTTTAAACCTTTCAGGATCAATACAGCCGCAACTATAAGAAATATAACTCCAAAAATTATCTTGTTTGAATTCTTTTCCATTTTATACTCCTTTACTTAATCTGATTTAACCTTTCGTGCAGATCCTTGTAGTACATCCTTGAAACATATACCTGCTTGATGGATCCCTGAAACTTTACAAAACATCCCGAAATAGTCCTTGTTATGGAGAATATCTTTGAAATATTGACTATCGAAGATTTTGATACTCTCATAAACTTCTGCGGATACAACTCCTCAACCTCATAGAGCTTTAGCTTCGAATCATACACACCGTCGACTGTATGTACTTTTACACTCTTCTCCACCGTCTCAAAGAAAATGATCTCGTTTATCGGCATGAAGTATTCGGTATCATCCTTGTAAAGAAGTAATTGCTGACTGAGGCCTTCCGTCTTACTGAACGCTTTTTGTAAGGCTATCACCTCGTCATTCAATTCCTTACACCGGATCACTACCTCTGTTTCTGTGCTGTTGTCGTCAAATTCGATCTTGAATTTCACAATAGCGGTTTCCTTTCGTAATGTTTTTTCATTACTATGGCTTGATTATAACAAAAGAATCAGATTTGAAAAGAGCTTTTGACCAAGCGGTGATTTTACGCAACCAAGTGGTGAATAATTGAATTCAACGTTGTTTACTTTATATCTGTGACTGTCAGTTTTCCTCTTTCCACAGTGAACTCGATATTATATGTCTTAAAACTCATTTTATAGACTCTGTCCGGATCTTCCTGATACTGTGGTCTTGGGTCCTGGGCCAGCACCTTTTCCAGAACCGCTTTCTCATCTGCCGTCAATCTTGCATCTATGCCTGCCGTAAATGCAACCTCGAGGAAGCCTTCCTTACTTGCTGCCGCAAATCCGTTGGAAGCCTCCGGGATCGAGTCAACATATGCCAGGTAGGGTTTAATGTCATATATGGGTGTTCCGTCAAGCATATCCGCTCCGGACACGATCAGTACCTTGCCCTCGTCCCGGGTCTGTTCCACCCCCTCGATCTTAACAACCGTGAGCCCGAGAGGATTCGGCCTATATGGAGATCGGCTCGCAAACACGCCTACACGCGTATTTCCTCCGAGTCTGGGTGGTCTTACGGTAGGCTCCCAGCCATCAGTCTTTTTGTTTTCCGAAAAGCCCCATATCAGCCAAAGATGAGAATATTTATCTATCTCACGTATTGCATTCGGATCCCTGTATTCCTTCTCAAAGACGATCCTTGCTTTTAGCTCCGGTATTAACCCGCTCTGTCTTGGTATACCGAATTTTTCGGGAAAATCTGTTTTGATGTATGCTATTGGTCTAATTGTTATATTGTCCATATTCAGACTATGCTTTCTATAAAACCTGTCAGTTGATCGGCAATCCTTTTTTGAGCCTGCTTTCCCGGATGCCAGTCAGCACCGTAGGTTTCTCCGTTTCCGATCAGCTCCTGCCTAAGGAAATAGACTTCTTTGTCCTTCTTGTTCCTGAGTTTAACCTGTCTCTCCACCTCATCGCAAAGTTCATTGTTCATGATCCCGAGACAGCAGATTATCTTTGCGGTTGGTCTTTTTTCTCTGACCAGGTCAAGAAGAGCACCGTAAGCTTCTCCGAAAGCTTTCACTCTTTCGGGTATTCCTCTTGTATAACTTGCATCATTTGTCCCGAGATTAATTACAACAAGCTGTGGTTCAAAATCGCAAAAATCGTAATCTTGAGGTTTGTCAAAGCCCTCAAATGCATATCCTCCAAAATCCGTCCATTTGTATATGTCAGGCATTAAAGGAACGCTTACGTCCGGAACATCTCTCTCTGGCGGTATCCACTGTGTCAGAAGACCGTTACCGCTCCAGGATACCAAATTAAAATCCGCGTCTATAGCTTCGGCAGTCATTACGGCATATGCTTCCGCAGGATTTTCCGTCTCCGTGCAAAACGTCTCGTTTTCACTTGCTGCTTCTACTCCGTATCCGCAGGTGATCGAATCACCTATAAACTCTATTCTGTTATCTTTGTCCGATGTCGGACTGATTTCTCCGTCGCTCTTAAGATCAATGATCCCAAGCTTTCCAAAATTGTTTTCCGAAAATCTCATCAATCTAACGGTTACTTTTTCTGATTTGTCCGATTCAAACAGAACATATTCGGCGCTGTCCCGATCAAGCTTCAGCTTACTCTTGAATTCGCCGTTTACAAAAACACCGGCAAATCCCACAAGATTCGGATCGTTTGCCTTATCTGTTTTAATTTCTGCGCTGACATGTTTACCCTCAAAAACAAATTCTATAAAACTCCCTGAAAAAGAAAGATACAATACTCCATCTTTTAAAACATGTCTTCCTCCGATTTTTACATTCATAATACCGCCTTCTCTTTCTTCATTGGTTTGATAATTTAGTTAATTCTATCACCTTTACTTCCCATCCGCAACAAAACAGACTGCCTTACGGCAGTCCGTTAAATAAATGTTTTGTTTTTCGTCTTCGAAATTTGACCTTTGGATCAATCGTCAGTCTTAACCTTCCTTGTGATCAAATAAGCTGAGACAGCAATCAGTGCTGCTGTGCATATACAAGCTACAACCACAAGTTTCCCTTTAACCGATCCGATTTTTCCGTCCGGATTATCTAACTTTGCAATTTTCGCTATTTCCTCTTTCGAAGGATCTGTTTTGGAATACAGCTTCGGAAGGTCAATCTCTCTTTTTTCATATTCGGTATTTAAAGGATCGCTAATACAAACCCAAAAATTTCTTTTTCCGTAATAATATCCATAAAACAGCCATTCCAGTCCGTTCTCATCAACAAACATTGCCCGTGCAACGATGTTCTCACCGGAGTCTCTCCCCACATGATCAAAAGTATCCGCTCCGGGATATTTCATACAGATATAGTCCTTTTTTAAGGAACAATCTTTATTCTCCGGAACAGAAGTGATCTTATCCGCATATTCTTCGGAAAAAGATACATGATCGTACTTGATAAAGGTATTTTCAAGAAGAATGTATTCATTTGCGGTATTCATACCCCATGTTTTTCCATTGTAAGAGAACTTATAGTAAACAAAGAACTCCTCCCCGTTTGGCAGTGAACCAACCGTGAAAAGATCTTCCGGACTCTTGTACTTAACAATAAAACCATTGGGACTGTTTGCTATATAAAACCGCTGTTCAATCTCGGGTTTGATCCCGTTCCGGCTAAAAAAGTCATCTGTCGGTTCCCACAAAACATCTGCTTTTACAGTCACGGGCAAAAATAAGTTCAGAAGCAATAAAACAGCTGTTAAAGAAATTATTACTTTTTTCATTATATTATTCCACCTTTCATAAAATATATGCGGATCAATTTAAAAAAATAATTATGTTCTTATATTATATATAACGTAATTAATGGAGTAAAGTTTCATTTTTAGAAAATAAAAAGATGCCCAGAACCGGAATCGAACCAGTGACACACGGATTTTCAGTCCGTTGCTCTACCAACTGAGCTATCTGGGCATAATGATTATTTAGAAATTGCGGGAGTAGGATTTGAACCTACGACCTTTGGGTTATGAGCCCAACGAGCTTCCAGACTGCTCCACCCCGCGATGTTTATAAAAAAACAATGGATGGGGAAGGATTCAGACCTTCGAAAGCGTTGCTAACAGATTTACAGTCTGCCCCCTTTGGCCACTCGGGAACCTATCAATAAAGCCGATGAGCGGATTCGAACAGTTAACCTGCTG
>JAEEYF010000043.1 GCA_016291655.1 Lachnospiraceae bacterium
AAGATTGGATAAAGAAGCTGTTAATTACGGATACCAGTTTGACCTGGTAAAAGTAAGCGAATTCAACGGGTTCAAGAATCCCAGAGAGGACGAGTATAATTTCAATATCGGCGGCATAGTGCGGAAGCTTAGGAGATAAGATCTTGGGAAAGCAGATTAATTACTGCATTGATTACGATACTTTTATACTGCTAGCCCGGAAGGCTTTGGAGTATGGGTGTAAGATTTTAAAAGAAGATGCGAAAGCGGGCACTGTTACGGAATCGGATTCGGTTGATATCATCTCAAAGGATTGTTTTCGTTACTTTTTCCATGTCCCTGAAGCAGGAGAGTATGTAATCAAAAGAGCGGGAGAGAAAGAGTATGTTGATCAGGGATATTCTTCAAGCGGAGTTACCCTGATAGAAGCGGGAATGGCGATAGTTCGTGAAGCAAAGAAGGAAATACAGAGGGGCCGCTTGTTCTGCGTTTCCGGGTATTATGACGAGAAAGGCGATTTTGTTAAGCGCCCTGATTGTGTCACAAAAATCTATAACGCATTGGTTCGATATCTCAAAAAACTGGTGCGTTATACGGAAGTTGAACACTTTGTTTTCAATCCCATGTATGCGGGCAGGAAATTTGTAAGTAAAGAGTACATCACAGACAAATGCATGATGCTAATAGAAAACGAAGACTACGCATTGGGGTAGCATTTTCCGGAGGTGATAAGATGGAAGAAATACCTGAGAGACTGAATTACGGCGAATGGGATGAGGCTGGATATGAGATCCCGGAGGAATACCAATTGAATGAGCATAGTTTTCTGCATGAGGCAATGCAAGTCTTTTATGCTGCCGGGGGATATGATTTCTTTAAGGTGGTAAGAGCAGAAAAATATGCTGACAGATGGCTTGATTTCATCGGAAACCTCTTCCAGGAGATTTACAGCGGCAAATACCATTCAGACGGAGCTTTGCACGATAATCCGCTTGATAGTGAAAGAAGGAGATCGTTAATGGAACAAGGAGTTCCGGATCTTTTTACCGGAGATACCATCGGATAATATGTTTGGGAAATCTGTACACTGAGGAGGAGATAACCAAATAGGAAAAGGGGTTACCATGATTGATGAAAACAGAATAAGAGTGATTAAAATCAGCAAGGAAGCTCTATTTGAATTCATTTATGAAAAATTCATAGATAATCAAGAACTGTATTTTGATGTGGATGCACTTGATGTGACGGATACATTTGATATTGATTTCGAAAATGGAGACTTTATCTTTTGCGTTCATAAAGATGAAGATGAAAACGGAAATTATATCGAGTTTCCTAAAGAGATTGATTTAAAGAAACTTTTGAAAAAATTGCCTGATACAACTAACACCATGTTTGGTGACGGAAGATATAAGGAATACTCAAAGGAAGAATTAATTGAGTTATCTAAGTAATTGTATTTATGTGAATAGGGGGTCAATATGAGTCAATGTGTACGGTGCAAAAAATATGCTGAGAAAGATTACAGATTTGTTGTAGTAAGATCAGTGATATCATCTCAAAGTAAAGAGTATATAGTTGTCAAACAGACCAAAGCTACTATATTTGAGAACTATGAAACTGTTGAAAGGGTCGGAATATGTAACAGCTGCATAAAGAAAGAACGCAATAAGCTGGCGCTTGGAGGGATTGGTTTTTCGCTGCTCTTCGCGTTTTGCCTGATAGCTTATACACGCGCTTTCACACCGGGATTCCTGATCACATTTGGCGTTATGGCCCTGATTTCTTCAATGGGCTTTTTTGTCTATTCCAGAAGTAAAAAAGACGCGTTTTATGCAGCGGACATCAGACGTAATATGAGCGAGAAGAGATTTCGATATGTTCCCGTAGAAGTCAGCCTGTACTGTCCCAAGAACAGTACCACCCCGAAAATTAAGATTTTCAAAGAAAGAACAGGCATGAGAACCGAAGTGGCCGATAAGGTGTTCGAAAAGTTTGTGGTTCCCGGTAATGGAGATGAAATCATAGATTCGATACTTCTTGCCCAAGAAGGAAATGAAACGTAAAATGTAACAAGCTCGTTGTTAATGAATTCTTATTTTGGGAGCGTGGAAACGTGATTACATACAGTGAATACATTACGCCGGAAGAGTACATGGGACTCCGTAAGATGGTCGGCTGGGTTGAGTTCCCGCTTGAACAGGCCCGGGCCTGTATCGAGAAAGCTTTCATGATCCTTTGCGTGCGCGACGACGATAAAGCAATCGGAGTTGTCAGATTACTCTGGGACGGAGGATATATCGCTTTTCTGTCCGATGTTATTGTGGATCCGAAGTATCAGGGGCAGGGAATAGGCCGTAAGCTGGTTGAAGCAAGCATTCGGAAACTGAGAGAGGGAATGAAACCCGGATAC
>JAEEYF010000044.1 GCA_016291655.1 Lachnospiraceae bacterium
ATAACGAAAGAAAAACAATCAGGAGGAAGAAATTATGAGTAATATTACAGACAGAGGATTAATCTTAGCTTGCTCAGCTATCGGTGCGGGACTCGCAATGATCCCCGGTATCGGACCCGGTGTAGGTCAGGGTATCGCAGCCGGTCTCGGTGCCAATGCTGTAGGACGTAATCCCGGAGCAAAGGGCGACATCATGTCAACCATGCTTCTCGGACAGGCCGTAGCAGAAACAACAGGTCTTTACGGCTTTGCTACAGCCATCATCCTTATGTTTGCCAACCCGCTTATCGGAAAGCTTTGATCCAAAATAAACTTTGAAGGAGGCCGAAATGTACCATTTAGCAATATTGGAAAGTACTGTTGACAACAGAATTTTCGGACTCGATTTTCAATTGGGCTTTGATGCATTTGTACAAATGCTCGCGGTCGGTTTTCTGTTCTTTTTCCTTTCCTATGTTCTGTGGAATCCCGCAAGGAACATGCTTAACAAGCGCAAGGAAAAGATAAAGAACGAAATGGAAACAGCCAAGGCTGATATGGCAAAGGCCATGTCTTTAAAGAGCGAATATGAGAAAAAGCTTCAGAACGCTGACAAGGATGTTGACGAGATCCTTTCCGAGGGCAGAAAGAAAGCCCTCGCCCGTGAGAATCAGATTGTAGATGAGGCAAACGAGGAAGCAAAGAAGATCCGTGAACGCGCCGAGCGTGAAATCGAACTGGAAAAGAGTAAAGTCAAAGACGAAGTTAAGCATGAGATGATCAATGTGGCAAGCGCCATTGCAGGTAAGTTTGTTGCAAAGGAGCTTGATGAAAAGGAACAGGCTAAACTAATCGATGACACACTTGAGGAAATGGGTGAGAATACATGGCAAAGCTGATATCAAATACATACGCAGAGGCTTTGTTTGAACTGGCTGCAGAAGAAAACAAAATAGACGACCTTTACGCACAGATTGATATGCTTGAAAAGCTTTTCTCGGAAAATCCCGATTTCATTAAACTGCTGACCCATCCGCAGATCACTGCGGAAGAAAAGATCACAACACTTGAGAAAACCCTTAAGGGAAGAGTGGACGATGAGATCGTCGGACTTTTAAGAGTTGTGACCTTAAAGGACAGGGCAGGTGAGATCAACGCCATATTCGATAATTTCCGTGCGAAGGTTTACGATCACAAAAAGATCGGTGTTGTTTATGTATCCTCCGCAACAGGACTCAATGAAGCCCAGAAAAAGAAGATCGAGGCAAAGCTGCTTAAGACGACAGGTTTTAAGAGCCTTGAAACACATTATTCCGTTGACGAAAGGCTTGTCGGCGGTATGGTGATCCGTATCGGAGACAGAGTTGTGGATTCTTCGGTCAGATCCAAGATAGAAAAGATGACCTCGGAGCTCCGTAAAGTGAGCCTGAGTTAGATGTGTAAAGAAAAATGAAAGGAAGGTGCCATAACCTTGAATTTAAGACCTGAAGAAATTAGTTCGGTTATAAAAGAGCAAATAAAGAATTATGCCGACAAGCTCGAAGTTTCCGATGTGGGTACGGTAATTCAGGTCGCAGACGGTATCGCACGTATTCACGGATTGGAAAAAGCCATGCAGGGCGAACTTCTTGAGTTCCCCGGAGAAGTTTACGGCATGGTTCTTAACCTTGAAGAGGATAACGTGGGTGCGGTACTCCTCGGCGATTCAAAGAGCATCTCGGAAGGCGATACGGTAAAGACAACCGGAAGGGTTGTTGAAGTACCGGTCGGCGACGCAATGCTGGGAAGAGTTGTAAATGCCCTCGGACAGCCCATTGACGGCAAGGGCCCCATCGCAACTACGAAATACAGGCAGATAGAACGTGTAGCATCCGGTGTTATTTCCAGAAAGTCGGTTGATACACCTCTTCAGACAGGTATCAAGGCCATCGACTCCATGATCCCCATCGGACGTGGTCAGCGTGAGCTCATCATCGGTGACCGTCAGACAGGTAAGACGGCTATCGCCATCGATACCATCATCAATCAGAAGGGACAGAACGTAAAATGCATATACGTAGCCATCGGCCAGAAGGCATCCACCGTTGCTTCCCTTGTTTCAACTCTTGAGGAATACGGTGCAATGGATTACACCACGGTTGTCGCAGCTACGGCATCCGAGCTTGCACCTCTTCAATACATAGCACCTTACTCCGGATGCGCCATCGGCGAAGAGTGGATGGAGGCAGGACAGGATGTCCTCGTTGTCTACGACGACCTTTCAAAGCATGCTGCCGCTTACCGTACACTTTCGCTCCTTTTGAAGCGTGCTCCCGGACGTGAAGCTTATCCCGGTGACGTTTTCTACCTCCACTCAAGACTTCTTGAGAGAGCTGCAAGACTTTCCGACGAATTCGGCGGAGGTTCCCTTACAGCCCTTCCCATCATCGAGACCCAGGCAGGCGACGTA
>JAEEYF010000045.1 GCA_016291655.1 Lachnospiraceae bacterium
AACCTCGTCACCGAACTTCTTTCTGTCGGTGCAGAGTTCTCTGAGATCAACCGTACCGATGATCTCACGCATGTTACCCTGTAAGGAATCGGTGAGTGCCTGACAGATCCTTTCCTCATTCATATTAAGGAAGTTCTTCATTGCAAGTCTGATGCCTTCTCTGTCAGTCATGATCCTGACCTTGGCAACCGCGTCAATATCTACACCTATAAAGTCCTGGGTGGGAATATATCCGCTTGTTTTAATGTCTACTGTGATCTGCTTAACAAGTAATGCGTCCTTTCTCTCAAGAAAAGGGATCTTGATGCCTGCGCGTCCGATAAGAACCTTGGGTTCCTTCTTAAGACCGGAAATAATATATGCAATATCCGGCGGTGCCTTTACGTAACCCATGATCAGGATGATGACTAAAAGGGCTGCAATAACAATGCCTGCTGTAATAAATGGATCCATAACCTTCCTCCTTTTTTTGCGAACGTTGCTTTTGTGTGGAATTCACCCCTACATCTGTTCGCTTAATACGTTATTACTTTAACACATATTACTTCCTCTATAAAGAGAAAATATAGCGATTTAACAACAATTATTACGCTGCGGTCAGACCATGAGCAGTAACTCTTCGCTAACTCTTAAGAAAAAAATTACTAATATTTTCCCCTATTTTTGCTATAATGTACTATAATGTCGTTTAGGGCTTGGAAACCCTGTTCCCGAGCCGGTTTTACAAGGAGGAGACAATGGTTATACATGGGCTTTCAAAACTGACGCTCCTGGACTATCCGGAGCACTTGGCATGTACTGTATTTACAGGCACATGCAACTTCCGTTGTCCTTATTGTCACAATGCTTCTCTGGTACTCGAACCTCACAAATGTCCCACGATTCCCGAAGATGAATTCTTCGATTTTCTTGACAGCCGAAAAGGCAAATTGGAGGGTGTATGCATTACAGGCGGAGAACCAACTTTGCAGAAGGACCTTCCCGAATTTATAGAAAAGATCCGCAGAAAAGGCTTTTTGGTTAAATTGGATTCAAACGGTTACAGACCGGACATTCTTTGGGACCTTATACGTTCAGACATAGTGAACATGATCGCCATGGACGTAAAAAACACTAAGGAAAAATATGCCATGACCATAGGGCTTCCGCCCGAGGCCTTTGACGTCGACGAAATAGACCGAAGCATATCCATGCTCAAGTCAACAGGCGTAAAACACGAGTTCAGAACCACAGTGGTCCGCGAACTTCATGACATTACGGATATGGAAAAGATAGCTGAGTGGATTGCGGGAGATTCCCCGTATTTTCTTCAGGCTTATAAGGAATCGGAAGACGTGATCTTCAGATTCGAGGACAGCCACGAACCGTTTACAAGTTATACCGAGACAGAAATGCAACGCCTTCTCGGTGCTGTACGAAGGTTCTTGCCAAACGCCCACATTCGCGGTGATGAAAACTGATAAAGGCAGGTCACAAAACCATGGATTTTTCTTATGAAGCAGACAGGGTGATCCTCCGCGTTCTCGATGAAACACAGGCTGACAAGCTGTTGTGCTTCTGCCAGGAAAACGCCGAGATCTTCATGAATTACGAACAGGATTATCCCGACAATTATTTTACAATCGAATACCAGACACTGTTGCTCAAGGGCTATATGCAGCAATTCCTTGATGAAAAAGCTGTGAGATACTTTGTTTTTCTTAAGGAAAATCCCAATGTCATCATCGGATGTGCGGGACTTTCCGACATCCATCTTCTGAGTGACAAGAGCGCAAAGCTCTTTTACAAGCAGGATCGTGCCTACTGCGGGCAGGGCTATATGAACGAGGCTATTTCCTGCCTTTTGTGGCATGCGGCAGACGAAATGGGCCTGCACCGGATCGAAGCGGACATACTTCCCGGAAACGAGCGTTCCGTTGCTGTTGTGAAAAGGCTCGGCTTTGAATATGAGGGCGTTGCCAAAAGCAGCCATATAGTTAACGGAGTCTGGCGCGATCACGAAAGATATGCCCTCATTCTTTGATCACACAGGCGCTGCAGCTATTTCTGTCGCTTTTCGACTTGTTTTTTTCCCGAGACCGTTGTACAATGAGTCGGACCCATATGGCAACTTTTTTTGTTTTATGGGATGACCCAAATTGTTGACTTTTTAACCATCGAAAGGAGTCTACCGGATGCTGGAACTTCAAAACGTTTCCTGTTTTGTTGATGACGAACACGAAGAAAAAGAAATTTTAAAAAATATATCCTTTAAGGTTGATGACGGCTTTGTTGCCATCACAGGCCCCAACGGAGGAGGTAAATCCACTCTTGCCAAGATCATTGCGGGAATCATGAAGCCCACTTCGGGAAAGATCCTTCTTGACGGTACGGACATCACCGACATGAGCATTACCGAAAGGGCTAACCTCGGCATTAGCTATGCCTTTCAGCAGCCTGTCCGTTTTAAGGGACTCACGGTTAAGGACCTTATAAAGCTTGCATCGAAGGAAAACACGCCGGACATTTGCGGCATTCTTTCGGAGGTTGGGCTTTGCGCAAAGGATTACATCAATCGAGAGATCAATGCTTCTCTTTCGGGCGGTGAGTTAAAGCGTATCGAGATCGCGATGATCCTCGCCCGCGGCACAAAGTTCTCCATTTTCGATGAACCGGAAGCAGGCATAGATCTCTGGAGCTTCCAGAGCCTGATCCGTGTGTTCGAAAAGATGCACGAGAAGAACAACGGCCAGATATTGATCATTTCCCATCAGGAGAGGATCCTTAATATTGCGGATTCCATTATTGTGGTTGCCAACGGAGAGATCCGTGAGATCGGCACCAGAGACGAGATCCTTCCCGGACTTCTGGGCACAGGCGCAGCCTGCTCTGCTTTGACAGAAAAGATGTAGGAGGAATGCATATGGATCAGATTCAACTCACACTCCTTGAGGAGATCGCAGGGCTCCACGAAGTTCCTCAGGGCGCTTACAACATCAGGGTGAACGGTCAGACAGACTCCCGTTCCACAACCGCAAACATCGACATCGTCTCAAAGACGGATGTTTCGGGCATAGACATTTACATTAAGCCAGGCACAAAAAAAGAAAGCCTCCACATCCCCGTCCTGCTTTCGCAGAGCGGCCTGAAGGAGACAGTTTACAACGATTTCCATGTAGGTGAAGATTGCGATGTCACCATCATCGCAGGCTGCGGCATCCACAACGGCGGCGATGCTGCTTCCGAGCATTCGGGCATACACTCCTTCTTTGTCGGCAAGAATTCCAAGGTCCGCTACGTCGAGAAGCACTACGGCTCAGGCGACGGAAACGGCGAAAGGATCATGAACCCCACCACCGTTGTCCACCTGGAAGAAGGTGCGACCATGGAGATGGAGACCGTCCAGATCAAGGGCGTGGATTCCACGATCCGCGAGACCACAGGAGATCTCGCTGCAGGCGCAAGCCTCACCATCAAGGAAAGCCTCATGACACACGGCAAACAAACCGCAGAATCAAACTTCCGCATCGAGATGAACGGCGAGGATTCCCACGTGAACCTCATCTCCCGTTCCGTAGCCCGTGACACTTCCCGCCAGATCTTCCGCTCCGAGATCGTCGGTAACGAAAAATGCACCGGTCACTCCGAATGCGACGCCATCATCATGGACAAAGCTTCCGTCTCCGCCATCCCCGAGCTCACAGCCAACTGCCTCGACTCCGAGCTCATCCACGAAGCCGCCATCGGAAAGATCGCCGGCGAACAGATCATGAAACTCATGACCCTCGGACTCACAGAAGAAGAAGCCGAGGAGCAGATCATAAACGGATTTTTGAAGTAAAGAAACGGATTTAAAAAGCCAAAGCCGGCATGTTATCGTGAATTTTTGTGATAACACGCCGGCTTTGGCCGGTTATTATACCTAAGTTTTATCCATCATCTGTTCACACGATTTTCATTCAATACTTTTTTTATAGCCGCATAAGTTTTTTCCCGTATTCCGGTCTCCTCTGCAAATTGCTCAAAATTATCAACCGCAGAAACAACCCTGTCGATTATTTCATCACATTTTTTCTTTTTTAACCCCATGTTTAATCCTGCCGTGATCAAGTCCTCATATAATATATGATCACTTTTATTATTGATCGTCATTTGGTGTTCCCTGAGCCATTTATTGGTCGGATTGTATGAAATGGTTTATTAAGTTCCTGATGCAACGTTCCGACCTTAGTCCCCCACAATAAAACCTCCGCAGTTGTATTCATTCTTCATCCCCCCATTTCGGCCTGCTTAGTTTTACTTTCTTTTTCCTGGCTCTTGGATTTTCGATCTTTCGTTCTTCAAGATAATACGACGGTCTCTTTGTCTGATCCGGAACAAGCAAATCCAGGTTATCATCAAGTTTCAGCGCACAAAGAACCCTTATCAGGCTTTCGGTCTGAACAGATACGCCTTGCTCAAGCCTCGAAATACTGCGCACCGAAACACCTGATCTGTTCTCAAGTTCTTTCTGTGTCATTCCATATCTTACACGATATAGTTTTATTCTCTCTCCGAGTTTTTTTTGCTGTTCCGCATATGTCATATTTAACAAGCCACCTTTGTCACTTTATGCTTAAATTTTACAATAAAATGCCATCTTTGTCCACTTAAATATTTATATACTTTTTGCTTTGGTGAAAAACGCTGAATTAAAACGCAAGATGCAAGTTTGTAAGGTGAGATGCAGCTTTGAAAGTTGAAAACTGAATATTTGTAGGCGAGATGCCACTTTTGTTATCGAAAAGCTGCTTTTGTAGGTGAGATGCCAGTTTTGTAACCGATATGCAACATTGACATTTGGTATATTTTCGATATGATGAAAAAAACAGACACGACCAAAAGAGGTCGATTCCCTCTCGATTTTACTTGTAATCGGAGAATCCACCCCTCCTTTAAGGCTGTGAAATGGTGTTCGGTGCCAGCGGCCCTGGTGTTTGTTTTAGATTCCGAGAAGTTCCGGCTTTAACTGGATGTCGTCGGCGGCAACCTTAGAACATCCCAAAAGTTTGAGAACTTCTTCACCGTGATAAAAGCTGAATGTCTCGTATGGACTACGATCATTTAGCTTTTTTCTTTTGTATGAATTGATGTGATCCATCATAAGGGTCACATCATCCTGCGTGAGATTATTAAAGCTTCGGTTTCGTCCATTCACATCTGTAAGGACCCTGCGGATAAGCTCATGGTTGACTTCAATGGCTCCCTTTTGATATGGCTTACCGGCATCGCAGTAAAAGACCTTTGTCCTTATCTCCCCGGTATCCATGTCACATTCAATGGCCGTAGGATTTGAGAACTCGCTTCCGTTATCTGTAAGGATAAGTGGAAAAAGCCTCTGAAAATCCTCCATCCCGAGTTTGTCCTGAAGGTCATCAAATATATCGATGACAGACTGTGATGTATTGGCATCGCGCAGGAAAGCCAGCATAAGGGACGATTCAACGAAATGGATCGTGAGCAGGCATTTACCGCCAACAGATCCGATAACACTGTCCATCTGGACAATGGATGTGTCAGGATTCTTATCAAGATACTCCTGAAAATCCTGATAGCTGCGGCCGATACGACAACCTTTGTCCACTTTGTATTCCTTCTTCTGCTTGCGGGGACGGAGCCTGGATTTCCTTGGAAGATCACCGTTCTTTACATCAAAGAGTCCCGCGTCAAGATAGTTATAAAGCGTCTTTTCACTGCACATGATCTCGTCCTGATGTGCGATATAGATCTGATGCAAGGATTGTCCTCTCTTTACCAACGGGCTTATAAGGGTGTTAAGGTGACTTATTTCGTCCTCTGAAGTACAAAGCCCTGAGCGTGACTGCGATATGACATCATGAGCCTTATACTGTGCATGTTCAGCATCGTAGATGTTTTTGAGAAGAGTACATTTGTCGATCTGTTTACAGCCATTACAAACATAGGGAACCTTAAATCGATTGGTACATACCTCCTCGATAAAGTCTGGGCAATGTTTTGAACAATCGGGGCACAGCTTACAGTATTGCGTGGCCGGGCGATGACATTCTCCCCTGCTGCATATATTCTTTGCTCTGCATGTCTTGCGATGCTTACAAGGATTGAAACAATAACCCGGACGCCCGGTGGTCACCTGCGACAAATGCTTTCGCACCTCGCGTGAAATAGTGGATGGACTTTTACCAAGTGTACGGCCTATTTCTTTAAACGAGAGACCTTCTCCAAGGAATTTCTGGAGAGAGATCCTCTCTGCATAAGTAAAAAAGTTTGACATGACATCCTCCTGTTTCGGCCGCAGACACCGTGACAAAGGATATCATAATAAAAGGATCCAACCAATATATGATCAGATCCTTTAAACAGGGAGATGCAACCTCTCCCACCTATATGCATCACATACTACAATGAAAGGTTTAGGAATCGAAAAGGTTGCATTTCGATTTACAATTGAGTGCTTTGGTGAAAAACCATTGAAGGTGTAAACATAAACTTTTGTCTCCACCTTGTTTGTTATTGTTCATATTGATATAATTCTTTTATGTCATAACTTGAAGAATTCGGAAGGATCCCCGAGATCACGTCAGAAGATTGAATACAGTAGGAGTTTTTATGATTTCAGTAATAATGCTTACATACAACAGAGAAAAATACCTCTCGCAGATGATCGAGTGTATTCTGAACCAGACATATACCGACTTTGAGTTTATCATCGTCGACAACGGGTCATCGGATCGAAGTGCTGAAATAGCAGAAAGCTACGCAATTAAAGATAATCGGATACGTCTCATCAAAAGGGACCGCGGAACCATCGGTGCCGGTCGAAATACAGGACTCGATGCCGCAAAAGGCGACTATATCGCTTTTGTTGATGATGACGACATATGCACTCCGGATTATCTCCTATTTTTGTACAATCTCATAGTCGAGAATAATGCGGACATCTCTATCTGCGGTGCAACCTGGTCTGACAAGGACGAAAAAAGGATAATGACTTCCGAAGAAGCACTGCTCCTTCTTTTGATGCGTAAACATTATAACGTTGCTTTTCCCACAAAAATGTTCCGTCGCAAGCTTTTTGATAATCTACGATTTGATGAAAACAGCAAATACGATGACATCTATCTTATGCCCAAGATGCTTGCAAGCGCAGAGCGAGTCGCTTATCACGGATTATCCAAATACGAATTTGTCCGTCATGAAACCAATAACTCTGCCTGGACCCAGCATCATGAACTGCTGGATAACGCCACTCTCTGTGAGTACCTTCGCGTTTACGACGACAGAACAAAATGGCTGATTGAAAAATATCCTGATAAAACCGCCGACTGGAACTACTTTAATTGGTCCTTTATGATCTCAATGGTAGAGAAAATAAACAGGTACAAACTGACTGTTTCCTACGAAACAAAAAATCACCTGATTAAATTACTCAAATTAAATGCTGAGGAATTTTTAAATTCAATTCACACGCAAGAATTTGAACGTACATGGATGAAAGATTACATTTTAACGTGAATTCAATATATAATTCTGATCATTCAATCCTCTTGCAGTCTTTTCCTAATTGCCTCAGGCAAATACTTTATTAATGTCGGTTCAGTGAAAAATTCTTCCTTATAAAAACGTTTGTAATATTCTATCTGTGGAGCAGGATCACTCATCTCTTTTAGTGTCAGCTCAATTATTCCACGTATCTCTTCGAAATTCTTACAAAACTTAAAGTCCATACGCTTTATATATCTATATGCTCTATCATAGTTGTGCAGGTGATTCTCTGAAACCGCTCCTATCTTACACATTGTAAAAAGTTCTTCTTCCATCATAAAGCGCGGAAAATCTAAATTAGTTTGCAATACTTTTTGTTCTTGATGTTCGTTCAACCAATCCAACAATTCAAAATAGACTTTTACCCTGTCGGCGGCAATAGAATAGTTTCCTATATAGTATGCTACTGCAGCTACCTGTTGAGCAATTACAAGTCTTGCTGTCTCATTGAGTTTACTTTCTTTAAGGCTTTTTTCTTCCATTGCCAAAATGCCTTCAAGACTCCCCCATCCTGCCATAAACCGAATGTGTGAAACGATCAGCCATTGACCGGCAGTTTTTTCAAGTTCTTTTGTTCCCTTCAGTTTTTCGACAAATTCAACACACTTTTTACCGGCTTCTTCCCTATCAAGGATCATGTACTCCTGCACCATCTGAGCACAGGTTTTTGCATTTGGTCCCAAAAGCTCAAGTTCCTTTTTAAGAAGTGTCAGGTTTCTTTCTGATTTCGCTCTCTTTTGCTCCTCTGTCATAAAAAGATAGCCGAAATGATGAGTGAAAGCATTGAACTGTTTAACAGGCATATAACTTTCATTAAAATTCTCATGAATTACGCCTTCAAACCTTGTATTTGCTGTTCTCCTTATCATTCGTCCGGCAGCATCTTTTTGGTAATGGTCAGGAGTTGTATAATCTCCGGTGTAATAGATTCCGTAATTATATTTATAGCACTCATCAGAATTAAAGAACTCAATAAATTCTGTTACATCATCAAAATACTCATCATCGTCAAAATACATGAACCATTCACCACGTGCATGTTCCATAGCCACATTTCTCGCAGCGGAGAAATCATTGATCCAGTCAAAATGATATATCTTATCTGTATATCTTTTAACCACATCAAGAGAACCATCACTGTTTTCCGGTCCCACTGTATCAACAATGATAAGTTCGGAAGGAACGGCCTCCAACAAAGGTTTAATAGCCTCCATACCTTTTTCGATGTACTGAATGTGGTTCGACACAAGCATACCGATTGTAAGTTTTATATCGCTTTTAATGAACTCAGGGAAACTCATATTTACCTCACCTTAAGGCTCCAAGCCAGATTTTGATAACATTTGCCATATCAGGACGGATCTTTGCTGCTTCGAGACAGAGTTTCAGATCTTTACCGCCATCAGATACAAACCTGTAAAGAATGTCGTTATATCTTACCTCAGACTCGACCCAATTAAGCCCCTCTTTTGAAAACACTTCGGGTTTATACAATAATTCGTACATTTTTCTTTCGGTGCATATGCATTGAACAAAAAGATCAAAAAATGCCTCAGCCTTAGCCCCGTTTTTCACCGCTCTTTTAATCTCTTCCTCTGTCATGCGATAGAGTATAAAGCAATACTTTATCTGACCGTTCTGTGAAAAATGCTCCAGAGCGGAATTTAAAACCTCATCATCAAAGCACGCTTTCGACTCTGCGATAACGCTGTTGATCGCAGTTTTGAAATCTTCAAAAGGCATAGCTTCAAGTTTCGCTATTTTTTCTTCCAAAGAACCCTCAAGAATAATCTTTCGACTTCCGAAACTTATAGTTCCGTGTCCTATTTTAAGTCCGTTGCTGTCCATACAATACTCCTTGTATCGGTTCATTTCCATTTCTTTTTCCGAGCTCAGATATTTTTCAAAATCTGCCGTGTTCTGCATCTGCCTAAGCGTCGCATCCTTTTTTAAGACCTCTGATAATCTGAAATATTCTTTAATATGAGGCAGTGCTTTTTCTTTATTATCTGCCAGAAGCCATTTTCTTGTCAGGTTATAATGTATTGAAAGAATGGCTGTTTCTGAAAGTTTTGTTTCCGTTCCTGTCTTTTTAAAAATCTCCTCAACATCCTCGGGAGGCCAATCCAATGCTTCATACAAAGGAAACTTCAACGAAATAAGCCATTGATAATAATTTTCTTCTTTTTGATCATGAAACCGCTTCAATGATTCTTCAATAAACTTCAATGCACCATCATTGTCAAAGGTTGCCAATTCCAATGCCTTCTGGGCATAAAGCCTGAGGTCATCAGGTCTTTGTTTAATTTCTTCTTCCAAAAGAGTCAGATTCCTGTCTCTGTGTTTTTTCTTATCTTCCTCACTATCAAAAACATATCCATAATGATGAGCAAAGGAGGAAAATTCTTTACACGGCAGTTTTATGGAAGAATAATTCTCATGAACTCGCCCCACAAATCTCAGATCATTTGTTCGTTTAACAAGCCTTACCGCTCTCGTATCCGCCCATTCTGTGCCCATTTTGTTTTTATAGTTTCTAATGACATAAGAAGCAGAATTGTATTTCAGATATTCCCCTGAAGTAAAAAAATCCAGTATTTCATCCACATCTTCAAACCATTCATCATCATCCGAAAACATATACCATTCACCGGAAGCATGCTCAAGGGTTACATTTCTCGTTGCGGAAAAATCGTTGATCCACGGAAACACAAAAACCTTATCAGTATATTTTTTTGCAAGATCCGCGGAGCCATCGCTGATCTTTCCCTGCGTCCCCGTGATCGTATCAACGCATATCAACTCCGCAATCCCCTTATCTACCAGAGGTTTCACGGATTCAAGGCACTTTTTAACGGTTTCTATTCTGTTGGAGATCAATACTCCTATTGTTAATTTCAAATCACTTCTCCTGCTTCTTTAAAAATACCCCGGACTGTAGCCCGGGGTGAATAATTTTTATTATTATATTTAAGATCAGCCCTGAAGGAGTGAAAGAACGCCCTGTGTAGACTGGTTTGCCTGTGCAAGCATTGACTGACCTGCCTGCTGCAGGATGTTGTTCTTCGAGAACTGAACCATCTCTTCAGCCATATCAACATCACGAACTGTAGATTCTGCGCTCTGGAGATTTTCTGCTGTGTTATCGAGGTTTGCGATTGTGTGCTCAAGTCGGTTCTGAACGGCACCGAGAAGTGAACGCTGTTTGGAAACTTTTTCGATCGCCTCATCGATGTACTTTATACCATCGGATGCGCCCTTCTGTGTCTTTACATTAACCTTGGAGGGATTTACTCCGAGTGCATTGGCACTCATATCGCCGATTGAGAAGCTCATGGTCTGACCTTCATTAGCACCGACCTGAAGAGTAATTCCTTTGCCGCCAGATACTCCGCCGTATTTAGCCTGTCCGAGATAGGCATCATCATCACCAAGTCCTTGTCCTACAACGCCGGGAGCCTTACCCAATGCTACTTGTGCTACATAATCGCTTTTTGTGATGTAAAGTGTATTGGGAGCATCCGGATCGGGACCTGAAAGTGTAGCTTCAAGGTTTAATCCTGCTGCAGCAAGAATCGACTCAATGTCATCTTCCGAGTATTCTTTACCGGAACTCAAATGAAGGGTATATGTTCCGGCAGTTCCAAGACTTCCGTCTGTGTTGTACTGTGCTGCTGTCACCAGCTCACATTCTTCATCATTAACCGGAGAATCAAACTTAATATTTACCGTAATATTATAATCTGCACCATATTTTTGGGATGTCAGCGTAATGCCGGTTGCTCCGACAAAATCACCGGCCGCCAGTGGGTTATTACCTATCTTAAAATATGTCACATCAGATGATGCCCTTTTACCCGGCAGCGTAGGCTGGTTGGCACTTGCAGCACATGTGGCATTTGTTGCGGTGACTGCACTAAAGTAGAATTGAACTTTTACATCCGCGGGTGCACCTGTGGCAGTCGAATCTTCCTGTTTTGCCTCATTGATCAAAGTATCAATTTCCTGCTGAGTATATGTCTGATCCTTTACAAGGTTAACTGTAAGTGTTCTTCCTAAAGGATCCCACAACGCGGATTCTCCGCCCTGTGCTGCGCTGTTTGCAATTACAACATTAACACCGGAGACATCGGAAGTAACAAACGCCTGAAGGCCGGTATTATAAACTGCGAACTTCGGACCTGCGCTTGCTACGCTTGAGCTTGCTGCGGAAAGTGATCCGTCAAGAAGAGGCATGGTATTGAATTCTGTATCCGATGCAATTCTGTCAAGTTCTTCCTGAAGCTGCTCGATCTCGTCCTGAAGGTTGGAACGATCGCTATCGGTTTCTGTTCCGTTGGCAGCCTGAACTGCCAGTTCTCTCATTCTCTGTAAGATGCTGTGAGATTCGTTTAATGCACCTTCTGCTGTCTGTATCATTGAAATACCGTCTGCAGCATTGCTGGATGCCTGATCAAGACCTCTGATCTGGCTTCTCATTTTCTCTGAAATTGCAAGGCCTGCCGCATCATCTGCTGCACGGTTTATTCTATATCCGGAAGAAAGCTTCTCTGTTGATTTAGATAATGAGCTTGTGGAAATTCCCAACATTCTGTTGGTATTCATTGCCGATAAATTATGTTGAACGATCATTGCCATAATAAAGACCTCCTTGTGAACGTATCTCCGATTTTGTCACGCTCTTTCCACAAACTTGACTTCCAACGGGATTTTGTTTCTGATTTATTTATCGGCTTGTTTTTTGCAGACTTAAGCTTTTTTTCCAAATATTTTGATATATTTGGAAATTTCTGTTATTTCCCAAAAGCAAAAGGAGATGCCTTTCGACATCTCCTTCTGTATGGCTCTGTGTAGTTGTATCCGATTTGCCTAGTTTATCAGATACCATCCAAATAA
>JAEEYF010000046.1 GCA_016291655.1 Lachnospiraceae bacterium
AATCTTCTCGCTCTCAATGCCTCCATAGAAGCAGCAAGAGCCGGCGAAGCAGGCAAGGGCTTTGCTGTGGTTGCGGAAGAGATACGTGCGCTGGCAGAGAGCACAAACAAGTCGGTAGTGGAGATCGAAGACAGCATCACAAAACTCAACGAGTCCTGCGACATCGCTTCCTCCAGCATGGATGAAAGCGTTGTGGCCATCAATGCTCAGACCGACAGCATTACTGAGATCGATGCGGCTATCCGTGAAGAAGCTGAGGCAATGAAACATATTTCCGATGAGATCGGCTCCATCAACTCCGAGATCATGGCAGTGGCTACTGCGAACGATAGTATTACCGAGCAGACCAACAATATTTCCGCGGTTACGGAAGAGATCACAGCCAGCGCCGAAAGCGCCGCAACAATGAGTAATGACGTCAAGAAGATGAGCGAGAGCATCCTGGATGATATCAAGGCCACCAATGTTGAACTTGAAAAGATAAAGCATATTTGATCTTGTTTTGGACAATCATACGATTTGGGGACAAGTCGAAATAATTGAAGCAAAAATAAGGAGCTCCCATGAACATCCAAATATTCGGAACTAAAAAGTGCAATGATACGAAGAAGGCGGAGCGGTTCTTCAAGGAACGCGGCGTTAAGGTTCAGTTCATTGATATGAAAGAAAAAGGTATGAGCAAGGGCGAGTTTACGAGCGTGGCGGCGGTTAACGGCGGCATCGAAAATATGCTGGATCCGGAGTGCCGCGACAAGGACACTCTTGCTCTCATAAAGTATCTGTCGGAGGAAGACAAGCTGCAGAAGATCCTAGAGAATCCGCAGGTGATAAAGACTCCGGTGGTGCGTAACGGGAAGCAGTCTACCATCGGGTACAGGCCTGAAGTGTGGAAAACATGGGAATAGGAAGATAGCAGCAAATGAGAATCGGTCAAAGGATCAGAAGAACTATTTTAAATCCCAATCCTTTTCATCACCCACTTCCCTGAATACAGGCTGTAGTGGAGATTGAATCTTTTCTCTGCGCCCCAGACGGTGGCGGCGCATTCGAAGGTGGGGCCGATCTTGTTGTTACCCTGATCGGTGGAGATGATACGGTCGATGGTCACGGTGACGATGGATTCGTCGCGGTCACGGAAACGGAAGCGGAGAGGTGTGATCTTCCCGTCGGTGTCCGTGCAGGAGATCATCTGTATGGGGGTATTGAGCCAAAGATATGAATCGACCACGGGAAGCTCCTTTCTGTAAATTTTTCATGATTTAAGGTGAGTCAATGGGGACGGTTCTTTTTGACTCGTCTTTGATGAGTCAAAAAGAACCGTCCCCATTGACTCACATCGACTCACATCGACTCACACAAGTACCTTTCCGAGAATGGCGCAGGTGCTGTTCTCGGTCACAGGGATCGGCCGGTATTTCTTATTGAGGGATATCAGCGCGGTTCCTTTTTTATTTCTCATAAGCTTTTTGCAATAAGCGTTTCCGTCCAGGGAGAATATGCCGATCTCGCCGTCTTCCAGCGTGTTCTGGCTGTGGACAAAGATGATCTGCCTGTCCCTGAACATGGGCATCATGCTGTCTCCGGTGATGTGCACCGCAAAGTCGGCGCCTGCGGGGATGAATTCATCCGTTTCCATCTCTTCAAAGTCGTCATCATCCAGGAAGTTTCCTGTACCGGCGGAAACACCGAGAGTGTAGAGCTTTATCGTTTTGCAGGATTTTGTAGCAGATGCGGCCTGCTTTGCAAACTTTTCGTTCGAGGCAAGCATATCTATGTATTCATAAGCCCTGTCTTTCCCGAGCTCGTTTAAGCGGCTGAAGGGATTGTAAGGGTTGGTTCCGAAGACATCTTCATATATATCCTTTATGCCGAGCACCTTGCACAGTGTGAAGAGCTGATTCACGCCCGGTTCCGTGCGCCCGCTTTCCCAGCTGGACAGAGCCTTGTCCGTAACTTCTATGCCTTCCTTAAGCAGCAGTTCGGAGAGCTCAGGCTGCGTCAGATGCAGGGCTTTTCTGTATTTCGCAATGATGGGACCTATAGAATTCATATGCTTCCTCTTTTCTCATCCGGGGAGGATGTTTTTTTGCAATAGAAACTTCTGGTTTTAATGGTTTTTGCAATTGTAAGTTCCAGAAAACCGTGCTAAATGGGTGAAACTGGAAGTTGGTTTTGCAAAGATCATTTTTTAGGCTTTCAAACGGGATGTTACTTTTTCAATCCAGTATGACTATACCACCCCGGACGATAAAACACAACAAAAATCTATAAATCAGAGGAAAATATTATTCATTAAAATGTCTAATCTATAAAAAGAAGATTTCACTCTTGACATGGGGATTCCCCCATCGTATAATCTAACCATCAGCTCGAACAAAGGTTCGAATGAACTTGAGCAGTACAGTTTTAAGCGCAGAGGACATAAACCGTTCTGATGCTCAATGCGCAGCGTCTTTTCTCAGGGGCGCTTGGCGGTAGTGCGATCAGCCGCATGAAAGGCCATTATTGCTGTGTGAACCGATTTATCAACGGTTCTTGTGACTTGCACAGGTGATTTTTCTTTAAAAGGAGGAATCGATCGAATGCAGCAGATAAACTTTTTTTGCTCTGAATGCAAGAAATCGTTGCACATCTCCTACGACCCGGAAGGCGCAGAAGATAAGGCAGTGATGGAAGGCATCGGGGTAAAATGCAGTAATTGCAGGAGAGTTATCCGCTTTCATGCCTACACCGAAGGACAGCTCCTTCGTATGGCGCGTGGAAATAAGGTTTATGTTTGAAACAAAAGATCCCGCTCAAAACGGTTATCCGTGGGATCGCGAATTGAATGAATGGTCATCATGATAATTAGCAAAAGACCGTAACAAGCTTTTTTGAGAAGCGAGGTTGAGCTTAGGGACGCATGAAAAAGTTATCACGGCACGTGAAGGCGTGCTATGGAGCTTTTTCGTGCGTCCCTTTTGTTTTATCCGGATGAATGAAAGGACACTATATGAATGAAATAAAGAAAAGGCCCAGCTGGGACAAGCGGTACACAGAGTACTGTTTCAAGCCACCGAAGGAAAGAATGAGGATCCTGCTTACAGACTTCAAATGGTTTGACGAGATATGGAAGGCACTTTTTGATGAACTGGCAGACTCCATATATGAACAGAAGGAATACAACAGGAAATCAGGCGGGGATATCGGAGTAAGGGTACAGAGCTCCGGCAGTAAATATTCTCCCACGGAGAGCAAGGCCATATGCCACATGGAGATCGAGGACGGGATACTCAACTGCGATCTTTTAACCGGTCTTCTGGTGGGAGTTGATAATCCCAACGAGATCAGCAAAAAGGTATATGCCCTGCATTTTATGAAGGAAGAAGTCAATGTGATCATACGGGAGCTTACGCTGCTTTCCGCGAGTGACAGAAAACTTTTTATGAATTGTGTTTATTACGGAAAAACCATCGATGAGATCGCAAAGGATCAATATGTTGAAAAAAGCAGCATATCTACGAGGCTGTGGAGGATCAAAAAGTGCCTAAGAAGAGCACTGATCATTGATCTAAGCAAAGAAGTCGAAAGGTTTGAAGAAGGGAGCTTTAAATGGGATATGTAAGAAAAGGCGCAGATGATCTTGAAAATATGGTAATGAACTGCGGGAAAAAATATGTGCGCTGTGAAGAAGGAGCCATACTTTTTTCCATGGGCAGGCATGGATTCACAGAACTTGCCAAGAAGGCCGGTGCCGTATATAAAGTGCGCAAGGTAGTACTGGTTAATGTAAAGATCGTTGAGGATTATATTGAAAAGAATTTCAGAATAAAAAACGAGGAAAAATAAATGGACGGAAAGCTTTATTCAAGAAGCACTGCAGCAAATTATCTCGGAATCAGCACTGCAACACTTGATGCTGCCAGAAAGAAGGGCAAAATTGCATACATTCAATATGTTGATAACGGAAGCGTATTTTTTACGGAATCGGCATTGGATGAATACTTGGCTAAATATACCCACAAGGAAATGCAAAGAAAAGAAGAGAGAATGACTTATCGCAAACGCAGAGTTTGATCATTTCGGAACGTGGAGAAAAAGATACGGCAGTGTTAAAAATATGATGGCATGCC
>JAEEYF010000047.1 GCA_016291655.1 Lachnospiraceae bacterium
CACATTTCTTAACATTAATTATGGGGGAAATTGAGTTATGATACCTTGAATTACACTTAGAAAACAGATAACCGGAATGTCTGTTTGACTATCGGTAGAATAATCCCTAAATCTTCTTTACCCCATATACCCTATATTTTTTAACAGATCGAGCACTGTCCTGCAGGACACTTTTGCACTATATCAAATTACAAAGTAAAAATCAAGTCCCAATTATGCTTATATTGCTTAATAATTTCTTATGGCATTTTTGATATAACTGTGATATAATTAAAAATACGAACGACCCGCCTTATTGTTATTTTTTTAACAAACATATGCTCGGGCGGGTCTTTTAAACGACAAACCAACAACATATTTTAGGAGGTTTCCATTATGAGCTCTAAAAAAAGTTCAGTTCCCTTCACAGGAACCAAAGAGCAGGAAGCCCAGCTCAAGGAAGTGATCCGTGAGTTACGTTCCGAGAAAGGCTGCCTTATGCCTATAATGCAGCATGCCCAGGAAATATACGGTTATCTTCCCATCGAAGTTCAAACTATGATCGCTGACGAGCTTGGCATTCCGCTTGAGAAGGTTTACGGCGTTTCCACCTTCTATGCACAATTTGCTCTTTTCCCGAAGGGACAGTACAGGATTTCTGTATGTCTCGGTACCGCTTGCTACGTTAAGGGTTCCGGCCCCGTTTATGAAAAGCTTGAAGAAAAGCTCGGTATTAAGGGCGGTGAATGCACACCCGACAGAAAGTTTTCACTTGATGCATGCCGTTGCATCGGTGCCTGCGGTCTTGCTCCCGTAATGATGATCAATGATGACGTTTACGGCAAGCTTACTGTTGATTCTCTTGACGCTATCTTGGCTAAATACAACTAAGTAAAAGCCTATGATGACTGAAATTTCACTTAATGTACTGGACATCACCGAAAATTCGGTAAAAGCAAAAGCTTCACTTATCAAAATAACCGTGGATGCGAACACGGCCGCCGATCGTCTTTCGATCACCATCGATGACAACGGTTGCGGCATGACATCCGAGCAGTTATCCAAGGTCACCGACCCTTTCTTCACAACGAGGACAACTCGTAAAGTCGGACTGGGCGTTCCGTTTTTTAAACAATCTGCGGAAATGACCGGCGGAAGCTTTGACATCCGATCCACACCCGGTGTAGGCACCGTAATAAGTGCTTCCTATGTTCTCTCAAGTATAGATCGTATGCCTCTGGGAGATATGGTATCCACAATGCATCAATTGATAGTCATGCATCAACAGTGCGATTTTCTCTACCGCTACTCTTACAATGATAAGAGTTTTACGTTGGACACAAGAGAATTTCGCGATACTCTCGGCGACATTCCTTTCGATGTTCCCGAGGTTTCCCTGTTCATTAAAAATTTCCTCAAAGAAAACACTGAGGAAGTCAATGCAGGACAAAATGTTATTTAATCATTGAAGGCCAACACTTTGGTTGTGCCGTTACCATCATTACAAAATTAGGAGGAATAAACATGAAATCTCTTGCAGAATTACAGGCTATTCGTGATAAAATGCAGGGACAGGTCGGACTTCGCGCAGAATCGGAAGCCGGCACACGTGTTATCGTAGGTATGGCTACCTGCGGTATTGCAAGTGGTGCAAGACCTGTTCTCAATGCACTTTCAGAAGCAGTTATGACCAAGAATTTAAAAGATATTTCCGTCGTTCAGACAGGTTGTATCGGACTTTGCCAGTATGAGCCCATCGTTGAGGTTCTTCAGCCCGGCAAGGAAAAAGTTACATATATTAAGATGAACCCCGATAAGGCTATGGAAGTTGTTGAAAAGCACCTCATCGGCGGAACTCCCATCTATGATTACACTTTACAGAAGGCAATGAAATAAGGAGGAAAGCACACTATGTATCGTTCACATGTCTTAGTTTGTGGCGGAACCGGATGTACTTCTTCCGGCAGCCAGCAAATTCAGTCCCTTTTGAAGGAAGAGATTGAGAAGGCAGGTCTTTCAAAGGAAGTTGCAGTCGTTCAGACAGGTTGCCACGGCCTTTGCGCACTCGGCCCCATCATGATCGTTTATCCCGAGGGAACATTCTATTCAACAGTTAAACCCGAATATATTCCCGAAATCGTTCAGGAACATCTCGTTAAAGGTCGTATCGTAAAGAAGTATGTTTACGATGAGACCGTTTCCGAAGAGGAGATCAAGCCTCTCGCTGAAACAGCATTCTACAAGAAGCAGCACAGAATCGCTCTTCGTAACTGCGGTGTCATCAATCCCGAAAGCATTGATGAATACATCGGAACAAACGGATATGCAGCTCTCGGTAAGGTTCTTACCGAAATGACACCCGAAGATGTTATCAACACTATCCTTGATTCAGGTCTTCGCGGACGTGGTGGTGCAGGCTTCCCTACCGGTAAGAAGTGGCAGCTCGCCCGTAACCTCGTTCAGGACGGCGGACAGAAGTATGTTTGCTGTAACGCAGACGAAGGTGACCCGGGTGCATTCATGGATCGTTCCGTTCTTGAAGGTGATCCCCATGCAGTTCTCGAAGCAATGGCTATTGCAGGTTATGCTATCGGCGCTTCCCAGGGTTACATCTATGTAAGAGCTGAGTATCCCATCGCCGTTCAGCGTCTTAAGATCGCTATCGGACAGGCTCGTGAATATGGTCTTTTAGGTAAAGACATCTTCGGATCGGGCTTTGATTTTGACATTGATCTTCGTCTTGGTGCAGGTGCTTTCGTATGTGGTGAAGAGACAGCTCTCATGACCTCTATCGAAGGCAACCGCGGTGAGCCCAGACCCAGACCTCCTTTCCCTGCAGTTAAAGGTCTTTTCGCAAGACCTACAATCCTTAACAACGTTGAGACCTATGCAAACGTTGCCCAGATCATTCTTAACGGTGCCGACTGGTTCAAGTCAATGGGTACCGAGAAGTCCAAGGGAACAAAGGTATTCGCTCTCGGCGGTAAGATCAACAACACCGGTCTTGTAGAAGTTCCTATGGGAACAACTCTTCGTGAGATCGTTGAAGAGATCGGCGGAGGCATTCCCAACGGAAAGAAGTTTAAGGCTGCTCAGACAGGTGGTCCTTCAGGCGGATGCATTCCTCCGGAACACCTTGACATCCCCATCGACTACGATAACCTCATTGCAATCGGTTCCATGATGGGTTCCGGCGGTCTCATCGTAATGGATGAAACCACATGTATGGTTGATATCGCAAAATTCTTCCTTGATTTCACTGTCGACGAGTCCTGCGGTAAATGTACACCTTGCCGTATCGGTACAAAGAGACTTTCCGAAATGCTTGAAAAGATCACAAAGGGTCAGGCTACTCTTGAAGATCTCGACAAGATGGAAGCGCTTTGCTACTACATCAAGGACAACGCACTTTGCGGCCTTGGTCAGACGGCTCCCAACCCCGTTCTCTCAACGCTCCGTTACTTCCGTGACGAGTACGTTGCTCATATCGTTGACAAGAAGTGCCCTGCAGGCGTATGTAAGGATCTTCTTAAGTATGAGATCACTCGTGACAAGTGTATCGGATGCGGCATGTGCGCTAAACAGTGTCCCGCAAACGCTATCAGCAGAACAGATTACATTGCTCCCGGCAAGAAGCTTGCAGCAATGGAGATTGATGCTTCCAAGTGCGTTAAGTGCGGTGCATGTATGGCTACATGTAAGTTCGGCGCTATTTCTAAGAACTAAGAGAGGAGAATGGATACCATGGAAACAGTTAATATTAAAATCAACGGTATTGACGTTGCTGCAGCCAAGGGTTCTACAATCCTTCAGGCAGCTCATGATGCCGGCATTAAGATCCCTACCCTCTGCTACTTAAAAGACATTAACGAAATCGGCGCTTGCCGTATCTGCGTAGTTGAAGTAAAGGGTGCAAGAAGCCTTGTAGCTTCCTGCGTATACCCCGTTAATGAGGGAATGGAAGTATTCACCAACACGCCCAGAGTTCTTGAGTCCCGTAAGAAGACTTTACAGCTCATCCTTTCCGATCACAACCAGGATTGCCTTGGCTGCGTAAGAAGCGGAAACTGTGAATTGCAGACTCTCTGCAAGGAGCTCGGTGTTGACAACACAGAAAAATACTTTGGCGCAAAGAATGAACACGAGATCGACGATTCCGCTGTTCATATGATCAGAGACA
>JAEEYF010000004.1 GCA_016291655.1 Lachnospiraceae bacterium
AGACGATCGTAGTATCTCAAGGTTTGCGGATTGCAGCCGCACAAGCCTGCGAATTCCTTTATTGTCATATCGCCCTCCTCCTTTCGATACCGTTTTATCATTACAGTGCACTATAAGGTCAATAGGTCTTTTTAAAATTTTTTGTTTATCTCAAGCTCTTTAGATAAACCTTGTGTTCCTCCGTCACTCTGAAGCTTTCGACCGCTTTCTGAATGCTTTTTTTGTGTATCCACGGCTCCAGCCTTTTTTCTTCAATATATTTTACACTTGCATCATATTGTTTTGCAAGTGCGGTTGCAAAATACCATGCCACCATCATTTTAAGGTAATAATCCTCGCCCTGTTTCGATGCCACCCAATCAAGATACTCTGCCTTGAAATCCTTGTCCAAAAACTCGTTCATAAGCATACGTATACCGAATCTCGCGGTATAAACATGATCTGAAGCTATCCACTTTTTGATCAAAGGGAGAAGCTCCTCATGATGTTTCTTAAAAGCCTGCGGGCTTGATTGATCGCACACGGGCCAGCAGTCCACAAACGGCAAAAAATCTTCCACTGCCGCAACGCATTCCTTGAAATCCTTTATCATGGCGATCATAAAGAAATGTACAAGGTTTTCTTCGTAATATTCATGGGGCAGACTTTTAAGAAACCTGCTGCCTTCCTCTGTTCCGAACATTTTCTTTGCGATCTCCCTCATTTTAGGCGTGCGAACTCCTATTACGGTTTCGGGGTCAATGTTTGGAACAAGCTTGCTTTGAAAAGCCCTGTACTTCTCATCTCTTGCTTCCGTCAGCAACCGACGGATCGTATCGATGTTCCTTCCTGTCTCATTCATATCATTTCCTTCCTGTATCAGCCGCCTCCGCCGCCTCCTGAGGATCCGCCTCCACCGCATGCTGCAGATTTCCTGTCACGGATCATATGCTGAAGCGTGATCAGTATAGCCACTACTTTTTCCTCATATTCTCTTTTGTATATGTCAATACAATACTTGTCATGCAAAGAAATGAACTTTTGTCCGATCACAGCTATGACACTTCCGTCTGTGTCATACAGTTGAAAGTTTAAGCCAAACATGTTGCCTCTCAACTCCCAGCCGAGGCCATATATGTTCGTGATGTCCTTGTAGATGTGAAACAGTTCATTTGACAATTCAAATTGAGATCCGTCCGACATGGTGACATAATGACGTTCATGAAGCGAGATCAATTTTCTATGCATATACGCCACCAACTCGCCCGAGGCCTTGAAGATCTTGGTCTTATCGTGTAACGAGATCACCTTTGAATCCGCATAATAGACAATATTCCCGTCATTGTCCAGGATATCGGTATGCTGGTGCAGGGTAAACACCTTTACACTCGCAAACAACGAATATTCAGGAGCACCATATCTGGAAACATTGTTGACATTTGCCTGTTCGCCCACTTCACGATATCTGTGAAATCTTGAAAAAACTCCCATATCTTCCCCCTTTACACTTCTTTTTGAATCACCAACCCGCTTGAAACATCTCTCGTATGGGCCGTATCATTAAATAGCTCTATCCTTGGATGCACATATTTTCCGTTTTGAACCGGAAACTCCAATATTATCACCGATGTAAATTCATAGGGTAAAAACGTATATACATACGGCAAGGGAAGCGACAAGATGTGAGCAAGCGCGCACGCTCCGGACCCTCCGTGGCTGAAGATCGCAACCGTTTTGGAATCCTTTGCTTCACAAAGAAATCGAGTTCCTTCATGTTTGAAACCATGTGCCTCCAAAAAGCCGTCTATTTTGTCCGAAATAAGACTATTATACTCCCTGAGTATATTTTTCTCAAAGTAAGGATGCTTTTCCCAGTCGTCATGATAGAAATCAAAATCCTCCTCATTGGTCAGCTTCTCACTGACCGTCCAGGGATGCCCGCCGTCACTGACGCCCTCTCCTCCCCATGAGATCTCATGCATATAGTCCAGCGTGGTGACAGGAAGATTCAACAGCCTTGCCGTGTAGCCCGCTGTTTCCTGTGCCCTTCCCATGGGGGATGCATATATCTCGCTTATTCCCTCTTTTTCAAGCCTTTTGGCAGCCGCTTCCGCCTGAAGATTACCAAGCTTTGTCAGCCTGTCGTTCACATAGTCGGGTTCACCGTGCCTTACAAAGATCATCCTGAAACTCTTGTTCTCCGCCTTCTTGATCCGAACATAATACTTTTGTTCATCAATCGAAATAATATGTCCGCCGTTTTTCTTAATTACTCTCAAGGATGCGGGATTTGTCCTGTCCACCCTGAAATATATCTCATCCTCGGGAACTGTTTCCCTTGCCTTTTCCAAAAGCAGTCTAAGTCCTTCCGTTCCGTAGCCCTTGCCTCTGAATTCGTCTTTGATAAAGTACCCCACGTGTCCTGCGCCATGCTCCAGCGCCTCATTCAGGTAATGTCTCAGCCTGTACAGACCGATGATGACATCTCCGTCCCACAAAAAGTATGTGGTCATAGGAACCTTCCAATCCTCCAAGTCTTCTCCGCGGGCCTCTTTTAGCATACCCGGCAATGCTTTGCTTTCAAAATCCTCTCTTGATACATCATGCCAGGCATTATTTAGTCCGTTTTCAGACACAGGCATGTCCTTGACGAACAGCCATTCTTTTTCTATGTCCGCATAATTGGCTTCCCTTAATTCGATCATATCCTGCATAAACCTTTCACCTTGATTATTCCGTTTTGGATCGTTACTTCAACCTGAACGGAGCCGTTCTCTTTGTTATATCTTATACCATTTTGCACCGGATTGTCTACCATTATCGCAGTCGTCTTGATTGACAAAAATACTAAAATAATATATAGTAACAGGTTAGTCTAAGCAGACTTAAATTTCATTTACATAAAGGAGATTTTATATGAAAAAGTTTTTATCTTTACTGCTTTCTGCGATCATGGTAGTCTCACTCGCAGCATGCGGCTCATCCGATAACGCCGACAAGGTTGACATCTCTGCCCTTAAGATCTCATCTCCCGCAGGTGCTCCCGGTCTGGCTCTTGCCTCGATTGCTGTAAACGCTCAGGATAACTACACTTTCCTTGCAGCTGAAACAATTACAGCAGAGTTTTCCAATGCTACGGCTGATTTCATCATAGCCCCTTTAAATGCGGGCGCAAAGCTGTACAAGATGGGAAAATCCACTTATAAGCTTGCTGCTGTTGTTTCCTGGGGTAATCTTTTCTTCGCATCCCAGCGTGAGAATTTCAAGCTTGAGGACATAAACGGCGGAAAAATTGTTTTGTTCGGAGAAAACACCATTAATTCTTCCATAGCTCTTTATGTGTTGAAGGAAAACGGCATTGTTCCCGAGAGCGTTGAATACCTTGCGGGAACCGCAAACACTCAGAGCCTGCTTCTGACAGATCCCGAAGCTGTCGTTCTTATCGCAGAGCCGGCTCTTACCGCTGCCAAGACCAAGAACGATAAGATAACCTCCTTCGCGGTGAACGATCTTTACAAGAAAGCCACCGGTAACGAAGGCTTCACTCAGGCAGCACTTTTTGTAAAGCCTGAAACCGCTGCTGAAAACCCCGAAACCGTCAAGGCTTACCTCAAGATGGTTGAAGAATCCGCAACAAAATGCTCTACAGACCTTGAAACAGTTGCAGAAGCAGCTGCAACTCTCGGCCTTCTTCCCAATGCAAAGGTTGCTTTAAAGGCGATCCCCAACTGTGCAGTAAGGTTTATGGCTGCAAAGGCTGCAAAGGCTCAGGTTGAAACCACCGCAAACATCGATCTCACACAATTCGGAGGAGCTGTTCCCGCCGATGACTTCTACTATGAAGCAAACTAAATTAAAAGAATCAATTTCATTTATTCTGGGAATTCTTTTACTCGGGTTATTAATACAAGTTGCGGGATACCTTAGGGGTGACCGCCTTGTATTCCCGGGTGTTCCCGAGATAATCCGTGCTTTCTTCCTTCTACTCGGAAAAGCCTCCACTTACAAGCTTATATGGACTTCTATGCTCCACCTGATCCAGGCTGTTGCTCTGTCCTCGCTTTTGGGCGTGATCATCGGACTCATTGAAGGTGCAAGCGACTTTGCCGGAACGCTCTTAAAGCCGCTCATGATCCTTTTACGCTCTATTCCGATGATAGTAATGGTAGTTATCATCATGGTCCTGACCAAATATGACCGGGTGCCACTGATCGCTTCCACCCTGTTTCTCCTGCCGCTGATCAGCGAAGCAGTCTGCGAGGGTTACAGAAACATAGACTCAGACCTCATTGACGTCTACCGCTTGAACGGTCCTTTAAGCTTCTATGTTTTAAGTCACGTTCATCTTCCGCTAATGGCCGGCTATCTGAAACAGGCCTTTATAAGTGCGGTCGGAATGGGGCTTAAGTTAGTTGTGTCCACAGAGTACCTTGTTCAGACAAAAAACTCTCTCGGCAAAGCCGTTCACAGCAGCAGTTACTTTAATGAATATCAGGACATCTATGCCTATGCGCTCATAATGATCTTCCTGGTGCTCCTTGTAAGTGCTGTTCCATCTGCGATCGCAAAAATTTCTCGTTTATTCATCAAATCCAACAAAAAATGACACCATAACCCCGTCCCCGAGGTTCATTCCCGGGGTTCATTTTAGGCGGCTGTCCCCGGTGGTGTAATCAATGACGATGCCGGGCTGTACATTGTAGCAGAAGACGCAGAACTGCACTTCTTCGCCGCCGTCCTCGATCGACAGTGCTTCCATCAGCACGCCTTTGGCCACAAGGTCCGAGCCGGAGTAGATCGGCGTAACCCTGTAGAGCACGTGATCCCCGGTTTCTTTTACATGGTCAGCGACAAGATTCTCAAACGGAAGCATTCCGTCAACATTCAGATATCTGGTTCCCGTGATCAGATTGCGGGAATTTGCGTTTTCGCCCGTCAATTGATAGCCGATCAGATGGCATCTGTTGTATAAGTAATTCCCTTCTACCAGACCTGCATATTTTTTCTGGACCCAGCCGGAGGGCTTGACCGATCCGATCTCACCGCGATCCTCGGTGGGCATTATGTCTTTTCCCACGCTTGCGATGCATACGCCGCAACGTCCCAAAGCGTCAAGCTCCGAATAGCTTTCATATGAAGAGCCTGCCTTTTCGATGTCGGAAGCTTCAAAAAAAGGTGTGTTCTTATTGACGATCACATAAGGAGCATCGGAATACTCGGGGATTTCCGACAGGAATCCTTCAAGTGTTTCATAGGTTCCGCCGTTGTTCCCGCTGCCTTGATCATCTGTTCCGTCGTCCAAAAGCTCCTGTATGATCTCCTGAATACCAAGAAAATCCAGTTCGGGAGAGAAGGATGTCCCGAATATCAATGCGATGATTGCCAAAAGCGAATACAGCGCCGCCAAAACCGGGCTTAACTTTTTTTTACGTCCTTTAGTACTTCTTTTACTCATCTTGTCCACCTTTCAAGTGTAATTTTTTCGTGTGAGTTTCCCTCAAATTCTTCAGTAGTTTCCAAATGAAAAGAGGCCAGATTTTCTTTTTCAAATACAACATCCGAAGGATATTTCCGGTTCCACTTAAATAAATATATGACATCCGTATCGCTTAAAGCCGGTGATATATCCGCATCCTCAACAAAGCAGAGGTCGTCCTTTTCAGCCTTCAAAAGCATGTCTTCATCGATCGTCACATCGTCTCCGAACAGTTTTTTGCTGAATTCCCTGATCCAAAGGCGTTTTCCCGCTGCCATTTCCTTGATCTTATCGATCACTGCTCTGTCACGGCTTACGCGACGATTGTTAAACAGCATTCCGTAGCCGTCATCCACGCATAAGATCAACTGCATCTCTTGTCTCCTATCCATTCATATTTAAAATTTTATACATTGTATTATACCATAATCGGTAACGGGCAACAAAAAAAACACGGCAATAGTTCAAACTATTGCCGTGCCCGTTTAACAATGCAGATTACTCACCCTTCTTTTTGTCATTCTCAAAAAAACTGTATACAATGAAAGCAATTCCTGCGATCAATGCGCAGATAGAAGCGATCTTCAAAGGGCTTCCCCCTTTATTGTTCATTAAAGGCATCCCAGTCACGTTCGTCTTCGCTGTAGCCTTTCTTTTTCATCTTATTAACTATAAGTTTTACTATCAGTCCCGAGAATATGCTTATCGCAATGATGAGCCATCCGCCTATGATGTTTGCGGTTAAGGAATAACCATCCGCCGCTCCGTATATTCCGCCGTTCTTAAACAGAGATACAATGTTCCAAATGAACAGCATCGAAAGCACTACGGGTGTAATGACTCTTATGGATGCATAGAACCAGGCCTTGGGCATTTTGAAGCCCTCGGTGTTTCTGTTGATCTCATCAAGCACTTTGCTTGTCTTAAAGAACCAGCCAACCGCTATGGCCTCCATTATACCGGTGAGTACCAGGGTATAGCTGTTGATGAAGTTGTCAACTATATCAAGCCATGCAAGGCCCGCTCCGGTACAGAAGAATATGCCTATAACGAATTCCACGATGCACATTACGATCGTAGTTTTCTTTTTGCTTATCCTGAACTTATCGGAAATAGCCGTGCTTGTTCCCTCAACGATAGAGAACAGTGAATCGATAGCCAGTGTTATCAGGCAGAAATAGAATACGAAAGCAAATATAGCATTGAGTACAGGTGATGTTGTCAGATTGACTATAGCCTGAGGATATACTATGAATGCGGTTGAAATACCTGATGCGGTCATATTGTCCAGCATTCCTGTTCCTGCCATGGTCGAGAACATTACGACCGCTGCCAGAACGCTTATGAGCATGTCCGCAAGAGCTATGATTATCGTATCTATGGCAACATTTGCCTCCTTCTTGAGGAAGGAGCCGTAAGCCACCATTATCGCCATTGCAATGGATAACGAGTAGAAAACCTGTCCGATGGCATCAACCCAAAGAGTGGAATCCTTAAGAGCCGACCAGTCCGGAATAAACAGCTTTGCAATGCCTTCTCCCGCTCCGGGCATTGTAATTCCGCGAAGGGCAAGAATGAGCAAACACAAGACCGGGAGAGAAACCGTATATTTTACGACCTTTCCCACACTTTCCGAGCCGTTACGTATGCAATAATAGCAGCTTCCCCATGCCAGAACGAGACAGCCCAAAACCGGCCAGGATAATGTGCCATAGCCTGACGTAGTACCTGTGGACTTGATGGTCGTAAACCACAGTGTACTTGCTTTTTCAAGACTGTCCGCTGCTCCGGTGAAACCTGCGAACTTAAAACTCAGAAAGAACATCAGGATAACCCAGGCGAATACAACCGCATAATAAACCGATATGAATAAGCCGTTGGAAACTGCTATCCAGCCGATGTTCTCAGCTTTTTTGTTTACCGCACGGAGTGTTCCCGGAACACCCTGATGGATCTTTCTTCCCATGGCCACTTCCATTGAAAGCAACGGAATACCGAGCAGGAAAAGCGCCACCAGATATACAAGAAGAAATGCACCACCGCCGTGCTTGGCAGCAAGCCCCGGAAAACGCCATGCATTACCGAGTCCTACCGCAGAACCTATAGATGCCAAAATAAAAGTTGATCGTGAAGACCATTTGTCACGTGCCATATTGACCTCTCCTCCCAATTTTAAATATAGAAAACATATTAGCACTTTCTTCCCTGCTTTTCAACGTAAACGTGATAACGTGGTGAAAAAATACAACAAACTTTTTGGGGTACGGAAGAAAGCGACTTTATTCCCGATCTTAGTGTCCTGTCCCGTAAAAATATGTTTGAAAGAAATATTTACAAATGAACGGATTCAATATAGAATTATTGGCTGAAAATACGGAATCCAGTTGATACGGAGATGATAATATGAGTTTATCGATCACTTTACAGCAAATGGGCGTCATCTGCATACTTGTAGCCATAGGCATATTACTTGAAAAGCGGGGTGTCGTTGACAGTCTTTCCTCAAGAAAGCTTTCGGCCATTGTGGTTGACGTATGCAATCCTGCTCTTATCCTTGCCTCGATCCTTGGCGGAAACGTGACTGCAACTCATACCGACCTTCTCTATGCCGCCGGTCTCGGCGCAGCTTTTTATGTCCTTCTCATAGTGATAGGTCTTTTCCTCCCGCGCCTGCTCCGTGTCGCTCCGGAAAAGCGCAAATACTACAATCTTATGTGTGTTTACACCAATACGGGCTTTTTGGGCATACCCATTGCCAAGGCCATTCTTCCGCCCAATGCCATCATATATGTCATAGTGATCAATATCTTCTATGCCCTTCTCTTTTACACTCACGGAATGGCGGTTCTGAACCATGGCTCAGAGGAAACGAAGTCCTCAAAAGCCGCTGCGCTCAAGAATCTGATCAATCCCGGGACGATCATGGCCATTGTCAGTCTCACTGTTTTCTTCTTTGGTATCACCCTTCCGCCCATCCTCGCAAACACCGTTGAGTACGTGGGCAATGCCACCGTATTTCTTTCCATGGTGCTTTTGGGTGCTTCCATCGCCAGATCCGATCTTTTTGCCTCTCTTAAGGATGTGCGCATATGGATCTTCATCGTACTTCGCCTGATCCTGCTTCCTATAATCATCGTACTGATCCTTCACGCAGTATCCTTCGATAAGACGGCCACTCTCGCAATGTGCCTGATGGCTGCCGTTCCCGTAGGCAATCTTCCCATGATCCAGGCCGAGAAAAAAAGGATGGATACCTCCATCCTTTCTTCTGCGATTGCCGTAACCACGACCGTTTCAATCATTACCATAACTGCCTTGATCGCGATTGCCACAAAACTGCTGTAACTGTTTTGTTTATCCGAATACCTCTTCTGTATCAGCCTCTTTCTTTTCTCAACACTTAAACCCGCTGATATGACTGCTTAATTCCGTTGAAATCTTTTCGATCGCCTTGGCTCCCTTCTCCACATCCTCCGATGCGCTCACAAGAACCTGTGCGCCTTCGACAACGCTTGCCGTACCGTTTGCATTGTCTTCAACCGCGGAATCGATCGAGGAAATGGAAGTATTTATATTGCCGATAACCTCAGAGATCTCTCTGTTATCCTCCGAAACGGAAGACATTGCCACATAGCAATCATTAAGGGATTTAACATATTCCTCGATAAGCTGGCTCTTTTCTTTGGTATTCTCCTGTGAGATCTTGAGCATGATATCCGAAACTTCCTCTGCCGCCTTAACAAGCTGATCCACGATTGCCAGCACTTCATCCGAAACAGTCTGGATGTTTCCGGCCATTTTGGAGGAATTGCTTGCCAGAGTACCGATCTCGTCAGCTACGATGGCAAAGCCCCTTCCTGCCTCGCCGGCTCTGGCCGCCTCTATGGAGGCATTAAGGGAAAGCAGGTTTGTCTGTGAAGCAACACTTGAAATTCCCTGTGTCATGCTTCTGATCTCTTCCACCTTCTTTGTGTCGCTGATCTTGCTGCGAAGATTCTCGATAGCATCATTCAGCCTCTGCGACATATCTGCATCATTGGTCTCTATTTCCTTTTTACGGGTTTCTATAAACTTGATGATATTACTGATATCTGCGGTTTTATCGGCTGTATTCCTGCTAACCTTATCCGTAAGAGATGAAATGTCGGAAACCTTTTGCGAAACCTCCGCAGTGGAAGCCGAGGTCTCCTCGGACGTTGCATTCATTTCCTCCATAGCAGAGGAGATCGTGGTAACATTATCGGAACTCTTGGCTGCAGCCTTCTTTAATGACGCCACATTTTCGGACAATTCGCCCGATGCCGCATTAACATTCCGGATAATGCTTGCCATTGCGTTTTTCAGTTCATTGACCGCAACAACAAATTCTCCGATCTCATCCTTGGATTTGGTCTCTATGCTCTGAGTCAGATCGGCTTTACCCGATTTTACGCTTTCTCCCAGCGCCTTTACCTTCTTGCTCGCTTCGGTAATGGGTTTTGCAAACATTATTCCCGCGATTATTGCCACAACTACAGCCACAAACATACATATGGCAGCTATTATCAACATATGTGACTGTATGGCGTCAATTGCGCCGTCAAAATTTTCAACCGGCGAAACATAATAAACCTGCCACCCTATGGAAGGCAATTCCTCAACGGCAACATACACCCGCCGTCCGTCATAGTCTGTGATACCGCCGTCTTCATCCTCTTTGGCAGCACTTCCATAATCTATGCCCAGATCGCTCAGCTTCATGATCTTATCGGTGGTTGACCTGAATTTGGGATTGGGATGATAAATGAGAGTACCATTCTTGTTTGTTACAAAGAGGTAAGCACCTTTTTCGTTATCTCCGTCAACAAGCTTGTCTATATCCTCCAAAAGCGTCGATACAAATATGTCAACGGCAGCTATGCCTTCCCAACCGTTGGAGTTAAAGTATCTGGAAACGGCCACGACCAGATCGCCCGAATTGGCATCCACATAGGGCTCGCTGTAGCAATAAACACCTTTGTTGGCTATGGCATCCGTGTACCATGCTCTTGTCAGACCGTTAAATCCGGCGGTGGGCACCCATCCGGAGCCGTTTAGGAAGGTTCCGTTTGAAAGCTGGATGTAAACCATGGCAAGCGAAGGTTCTTTTTCCGTAATTTCCTCAAGGGCCGCAGTTATCGTTTTTTCAGACGCTTCGATCTGAGCTGAGGTACTGCTCGGTGCGGATACTACAGACGCTTCTGCGGCTCCGACTATGCCCGTTGCCTCAATGAGCCATCCGTCGATCACACTTGCATAGTATCGTGTTCTGAGATCATAGTTATCATTCAGGATCGTTTCATCACTTTCCTTAACCTTACGAATAGCAAAAAAGCTCTCGGTTACAAGCATGAGCGAACATAAAACAGCAATGACCATAACTATTTTAATTTTCATACTTCTAAACATACTACATCTCCTTTCGAAGATTAAAAAGCACTATGTTTTTTAATCCCCCATCATTTCAATAATCGTTAAAAATAAATATATTACCGAATGTACTACAAAAGTCCGTCATACAGCAGCCACGAAAATGCATTCGCTGTACGTATTTCCACATCCTTAAAGTGATTTCCTTCATTCCACTCCAATATACATCTTCTGTTTCGGGCTTTCAGCAAGGCATATGCCTCCCGTATCTTCTCGGCTACGGTGCTCATTACCGGATTTCGGGTTTTTGCTTCCTTATCTCCCAGACTCAAATAAATGCATTCGCATTTTATCTCGTTTTGTTTCATATATTCCGCAAAACCCGGAAACCATACGGAAGGAGACGCAGCCGCAACCCCGCAGAAGATCTCCGTACGATATGCACTCCATAGTGCAAACAGGCCTGCCAATGAATAGCCTCCTATATAATATCTTTTCGAACGGTCTTTGCAGGTTTTAAGGATTTCCGTCAGTGTTTCCTCCGCACCATCGCCAAAACCTTCATTTCCGAATACCGCCGGAGCCTTCCATGGCGACAGATCTCTGTTCCAATTTTCCACTCCGAACACACGAAGCAGCAGATCGACGCCGGTTTTCTTCGCTATAAGGGAGCACTCGTGCTCTGCGCTTTCGAGATCACCCACATCCACCGGTTGTATCAGAACAATCTTTGAAGCCTTATTTCCAAATTCCAAAACCTCCATGCATTATTCCACCCTTTACATCTAAAATTCTGTCTTTATATATTGTATCATAATCCTCACACAAATGCCTGCAAAAGAAAAACCCCCGCTGTATTTCAAGCAGGGGTTCAAAGGTATCCGCTATTTACTTACTGTCTCCTGAACCGCCTTCTTAAGCTGTTCCAAAGCCTCTTTAATCACCGGACGGGGGCAGGCGATGTTGAAACGCTCAAAGCCTTCGCCGGCCTTGCCGAACATGGCGCCGCTGTCGAGCCAGAGACCTGCGCGGTTAACTATAAGGTCCTCAAGCTCGGATTCGCTGAGATTAAGCTCCCTGAAATCCACCCACAGAAGATAGGTGCCCTCGTTCTTTATAAGGTGGAGCATGGGAAGTTCTTTTTCCAAAAAGTCTTTAAAGAAATTGATGTTGCCCTGAAGGTATTCTTTTAATTCCCTAAGCCAGTTTTCACCGTAATTGTAGGCGGCTTCACAGGCAAAAAGGCCCATGGTGTTTAGCTGGCTGTAACCGGTGGCGGCAAGGCTTCTTTTGAACTTAAGGCGCAGCTCGCTGTTGGAGATAAAGATGTTGGAAGCCTGGAGTCCCGCAAGGTTAAAGGTTTTGCTGGGGGCAGTACAGGTAATGCATCTGTCGGCAAAAGAAGGGTCCACTGAAGCAAACACCGTATGTTTACTGCCTTCCCAGACAAAATCACTGTGAATCTCGTCGGATGCCACCAGGACATCATGAGCAAGACAGATTTCACCGATGCGGCGAAGCTCCCACTTTTCCCAGACGCGTCCCACGGGATTGTGGGGGCTGCAGAGGATGAAAAGCTTCACGTTTTCAGTAACAATCTTTTGTTCGAAGTCTTCAAAATCTATTTCGTAGCGGTTGCCCTTTAATACCAGGGGATTGTCTACGAGTTTTCTGTTGTTGTCCGTTATCACTTCGC
>JAEEYF010000048.1 GCA_016291655.1 Lachnospiraceae bacterium
AACCTTGGGAGTCGCTCTGGGGTTCGTCGGCAACTACGCCCCTTGTGGACTTTCACCACAGATTGACGGCATGCCCGTCATACAAAAACAAAGTCTCATGCTTGTTCAAGCACGAGACTTTGTCTACAGTCTGAGGACAGTTTCTTTTGAAACTGTCCTTTTTGATCGGAGTGACAAGATTCGAACTTGCGACTTCCACCTCCCTAAGATGGCGCTCTAGCCAAACTGAGCCACACCCCGATTTTATCAGGTGCGCCCTGTCCTAGTTCAGGGCACCGAGATATCATACTCTCATTTTCATAAAAAAGCAAGTACTATTTTTAAAAAATTTTCAAAAAACGAAAAAAACGGGAAAATCTTGTGGCATCAGCCGCTTTCGCGGCTGATCAGCCTGCCTTCGATCAAATGTATGCCCTTGTTGGTTTCGATACCGCTCAGCTTTTTAAGCACATTTCTTACGGCTGAGTCAGCGAGGCCGTCCATATTGACCGCATAGGTCGTAAGAGGAATGATGCAAAGCCCCGGATGAAGAAAATCATCGAAGCCGGTAACCGCAACGTCCTTCGGCACAGATATGCCCTTCTTCGAAAGCGACTCGATCACCTTGCTGGCCGTCATATCGCAGTTGCATACAAATGCTTCCGGCAGCTCATCGGGAAACTCGATCTCATTGTACATGACTCTGTCCATGTTACGGTCGTTGATGACCCAGTCCTTCCTTATGTCTATGCCCGACTCCATAAGAGCCTTGACATAGCCAAGGTAGCGGTCGGTGATACTCTTTGTGGACAGCACGGTTCCCACATAGCCGATCTTTTTGTAACCTTTTCCCAAAAGATAGTTCGTCATGGCATAGCTTCCGTAGAAGCTGTTGGATATTACGGAATCCTCCTGGATCTCCGCATCGTAGAAATCGAGGAAGACCGTGGGCGTGGCATAATGAGCCCTGATCATCTTGATGTATTCCGTTCTCATGCCGCCCATGATGATGAGCGCGTCGATCTTGCTCTCTCTGAGAAGCTTGGGGGGATTTCCCGCATATTCATCGTCGCCGGAAATGATCTCAAGCATAACAAAACTGTTTTCTCTCGCGGCGGATGTATTGATCGCCTGATAAAGTTCCCAGTAGAAGGTCTCATACTTGGTGATGTACCCTTCCGGAACCACTACTCCGATGTTGTAGCTCTTTGACGAGCCGCGGGATTCACCCGGCTTTTCATAGCCCAATTCTTCTGCTAAACGGATTATCTTGTTCTTTACTTCTTCACTTACGCCCTTCTGTCCCGACAATGCCTTGGAAACCGTAACAACACTGACTCCCAGGCGTTCGGCGATATCGGACATTTTCACTTTCTTAGCCATTTACTTATTTTTCTCCTAAACAAAAAACCTGTCATTAAGTAAATTTTACTTAAAAAACAGGCTTGTGTCAAGGTAAATTTTATTCGTCTATTTAACCATTTTTCATTTTCTAAATACGATCTCACCGGTCGTTGCGTCCATAGATTCAACAATAGCAAGGCTTTCGACCCTTATGCCCATATCACGGATCAGCTTGCCTCCGCGCTGGAAGCCCTTCTCTACCGCTATGCCCACGCCTTCGACAGTCGCTCCCGCTTCCTTTATAATGTCCAGGAGCCCGAGAACCGCACAACCGTTCGCAAGAAAATCATCTATAATAAGAACATGATCGTCCTTGCTCAGGAACTTTTTTGAAACAATAACGTCGTATATGCGCTTCTTTGTGAAGCTTTCGATCTTGCATGCATATACATCGCCGTCAATGTTGATGCTCTGCGCCTTCTTCGCAAAAACAACGGGGACATTGAAGGATCTTGCCGCTACACAGGCAATTCCGATACCCGAAGCCTCAATGGTAAGGATCTTGTTGATCGGTCTGTCGGCGAACAGCCTCTTCCATTCCTTTCCCATCTCGTCAAAAAGATTTACATCCATCTGGTGGTTGATAAAGCTGTCAACCTTCAGAACATTTCCTTCCTTAACGATCCCGTCCTTCCTAATCCTATCCTCAAGAAGCTTCATAATAAAGGTTTCCTCCCTTAGAGTCATTGTGTTGTTGGTAATAATATAGCACAAGAACGAAATATCGTAAAGGAAGATTTGGACTGTGATATTAGGGTATTGCACGATGGGATAACTGTTTAGACATTACTGTTCACAGCGTCTAACTATTACTGTTCACAGATGTGACGGTAATAAGCCGTTTTTTGAAAATGCATTTTCAAAAACGGCTTTTCACCGTCATATTCTGCTTCGCAGAATACCATGGTCAAAACGCGTTTTGACCATGGCGTGAACAGTAATACATATATGTTGTGCCCCCTCCCCCAAAAACCTCGCAACCGACACATCTGTGAACCCTCCTCATTTCTCTCACCACGATATTTCACAACCCCCATACCTATAAATAAACTTTTCTAATGAATCCGATTAAAAATGAATGATTTACAAAAAATTCATAATTTCATATAATTCGTCTTGCAAGGGGGAAGTAACATCCCCTTTGAACATTTTGTACCAACATATGTAAAACGGAGGAAAATAAAATGAAAAAGTTATTATCGCTCATCCTCGCTTGCGCAATGGTTCTTTCCCTTGCAGCTTGCGGCGGAAAAAATGCTAACTCTGATTTCAAGATCGGCGTTATCCTGCTTCACGACGAAGCATCCACCTATGACTTAAACTTCATCAACGGCATCAAGGACGCTCAGAAGAAGCTTGGTCTCAAGGATGATCAGGTTATCATCAAGAGAAATATCGAAGAAGGTATTGCTTGCTTTGAAGCAGCCGGCGAGCTCGTAGATCAGGGCTGCGATATCATATTCGCAGACAGCTTCGGTCACGAGACCTACATGCTCCAGGCAGCACAGAAATACACAGACGTTGAGTTCTGCCACGCTACAGGTACAAGAGCTCATACGGAAAAGCTTGACAACTTCCACAATGCATTCGCTTCCATCTATGAAGGTCGTTACCTTGCAGGTGTTGCTGCAGGTCTCAAGCTTCAGGAAATGATGAAGGCTGATTCCACCGTAGTTCCCAAGATCGGATATGTTGGCGCTTTCACATATGCAGAAGTTATTTCCGGTTATACAGCCTTCTATCTCGGCGTTAAGTCCATCGTTCCCGAGGTAACAATGGAAGTTCAGTTCACAGGTTCATGGTACGATGAGATCGAAGAGAAGAATGCGGCAGCAGCTCTTATCGACAACGGTTGCGTTCTTATCTCCCAGCACGCTGACTCAATGGGCGCTCCTTCCGTTTGCGAAGAGCGTAAGGTTCCCAACGTTTCCTACAACGGAAGCACAAAGGAAGCTTGCCCCAACACCTTCATCGTTTCTTCCAGAATTGACTGGGCTCCTTACTTCGAGTACATCTGCAATCAGGTTATGAACGGTCAGAAGATCGATACCGACTGGACAGGAACAATCTCCACAGGATCCGTTGTTCTTACAGACGTTAACACAAAGGCAGCTGCAGCAGACACTCAGAAGAAGCTTGACGAAGTTAAGGCTAAGCTCACTGACGGTTCTCTCAAGGTTTTCGCTACTTCCACCTTCACCGTAAACGGCAAGGCACTCACCGAGTACATGGCAGACGTTGATACCGACGATTCATTCACACCTGATACGAACGTAATCAAGGACGGCTACTTCAGCGAGTCCGAATTCCGTTCCGCTCCTTACTTCGATGTTCCGATCGACGGAATTACTCGCCTCAACTCCAAGTTCTGATCAACATCCGAAATTTAACAAATACTTATACGGCGGAGTCTTTACGGCTCCGCCGCTTTGTGCTTTTTTCCGCAGTGTCCCGTTATTGACTTTTTTACCGCCGCGAATTATACTGAACAAGTTGCGGCAGATCAATTCGGACTTATGAATTCAATTACTGACAGGGAGGTAACTCAACTTGAAAGAGCTTGCTCTCGAATTAAAGCATATCACCAAAACCTTCGGAAGCGTCGTTGCGAACCACGATGTCTCGCTTGACGTCTACAAAGGCGAGATCCTTGCGATCTTAGGTGAAAACGGATGCGGTAAGACAACTCTGATGAACATGATCTCAGGCATATATTTCCCGGACGAAGGCGAGGTCCTCGTCGGCGGCGAACCGGTCATCATCCGTTCTCCGAAGGATGCCTTCAGATACAGGATTGGAATGGTCCATCAACACTTCAAGCTGGTTGATATTTTTACCGCCGGCGAGAACATCGTAATCGGCGACAGTGACACAAAGCATTTCAATCTGAAAGACGTAAACAAGCGAGTGTCAGAGATAACCGAGCGATATGGCTTCAATATCGATCCGAGTAAAAAGATATATGAAATGTCCGTTTCGGAAAAGCAGACCGTTGAGATCATCAAGGTGCTCTATCGTAACGCAGACATACTCATTTTGGACGAGCCCACCGCCGTTCTCACTCCTCAGGAAACGGAAAAGCTTTTCGAGATCTTAAGGAATATGCGTGCGGACGGAAAGTCCATCATTATCATTACCCACAAGCTGCACGAGGTCCTGGAGATCTCCGACCGTGTAGCTGTTCTCCGTAAAGGCGAACACATCGCAACCGTTGAAACAAAGGATGCAACCGAAGGCTCTCTCACCGAAATGATGGTGGGTCAGAAGGTTTCTCTTAATATAGAAAGAACAGAGCCCGTAAACTCTGTTGTACGCCTCAAGGTGGACGGTCTTTCAGCTACCGATGACGAAGGTCTGAAGGTCCTTGACAACGTCTCCTTTGAAGCAAGAAGCGGCGAGATCCTCGGAATCGCAGGAATTGCGGGAAGCGGACAGCGCGAGCTTCTGGAAGCGATCGCGGGACTCTATCCCCTTAATTCCGGAGATATCATTTACAACAATCCCAAGACGGGTGACACGGTCGACTTAAGAGACAAGACGCCTCTTCAGATCAGAAACCTCGGTGTCCGCCTCTCCTTCGTTCCCGAAGACAGACTCGGCATGGGACTTGTCGGAAACATGAACATCACGGACAACATGATGCTTCGTTCCTACCGCAGAGGAAAATCCCTCTTTGTAGACCGTGCAAGACCTAAAGCACTTGCTTCCGAGATCATCGAAAGCCTGCAGGTCAACACTCCGGGCGTTGGTACAGCGGTCCGCAAGCTTTCCGGCGGAAACGTGCAGAAGGTGCTCGTAGGTCGTGAGATCGCGGCGGCTCCCACGGTTCTCATGGTAGCTTATCCCGTGCGTGGTCTTGACATCAATTCATCCTATACGATATACAATCTTTTAAATAAGCAAAAGGAAAACGGCGTATCGGTCATCTTCGTCGGAGAAGATCTGGACGTTCTTCTTGAACTCTGTGACAGGATCGTGGTCATCAACTCGGGTCGCATCACGGGCATCAGAGACGGACGAAGCGTAACAAAGGAAGAGATCGGACTTCTGATGACCGGCTCACGCAAGGCAGAAAGCGAGGTTAAGGCTCATGAATAAAGTGCATAGCGAAAAAGAACCTCTCTTTCACGTAACCAAACGTGAGGATATGCCTCTTTGGTCCGGCATTTCCGTACGAGCGGCCGCAATCATCCTTGCATTGGTCGTATGTATGATACTTTCCGTCATCCTGATCGGCATCAATCCCGTCAAGATGCTCGGTTCCATGATATCCGGTTCCTTCGGGACAAAGCGCAGGCTCTGGAAATTCTTCAAGGATCTGGCGGTCCTCCTGGGCATATCCCTTGCAGTCACCCCTGCTTTCAGAATGAAGTTCTGGAACATCGGCGCCGAAGGCCAGTGTCTCATCGGTGCGCTCACCTCGGTTGCATGCATAATGGGACTGGGCGGCAAGATCCCCAATGCTTTGCTGCTCATCATCATGTTGATCACCTCCGTCCTCGTCGGAGCGATCTGGGGCGTGATCCCCGCCATATGCAAGGCACTCTGGAACACCAACGAAACACTTTTCACTCTTATGATGAACTATATAGCCACTTTCCTTGTAGCTTACTTCCTCATGCTGTGGACCCCCAGCGGTTCCTCAACCCTCGGAATGCTGAAATTCGGCTATCTTCCGAAGCTCGGTCATGAGTACCTGCTTCTTATACTGGTGATCGCAATTCTTACCGCAGGGCTTTACGTCTACCTGAACTACTCAAAGCACGGCTATGAGATCTCGGTAGTCGGAGAAAGCCAAAAGACCGCGCTTTACATCGGTATCGAGGTTAAGAAGGTCATAATCAGAACAATGGCAATATCCGGTGCTCTTTGCGGACTCGTAGGTTTCCTCATCGTTTCCGCTCTCGACCACTCGGTTACCACCGCCTCCATCGGCGGACAGGGCTTCACAGCCATCATGGTCAGCTGGCTCGCAAAATTCAATCCGATAACAATGGTGCTCACCTCGTTCCTCATCACCTTCCTGAAACAGGGTTCGGCACAGATATCCACCGACTTCAACATCGATTCGTCATTCCCTTCGGTTATCGTCGGTATCATCATATTCTTCATTATCGGCTGCGAATTCTTTATTAACTACAAAATTAATTTCCGTCACAAAGCAGTAAAGGAGGGCAACTGATGAGCATAGTCAATTATCTTCTTTCCTCCTTTTCCATAGGCATCATTTTCCTTCTCGGTGCCACGGGAGAGATCATTACCGAAAAAGTCGGACACCTTAACCTCGGCATACCGGGAGTTATGAGTGTCGGAGCAGCAGGCGGCTGTGTTGCATTACAGCTCATGTACGGCAGCAACCTTCCACCGTTCCTGATCGTCATCATCGCTTTGGTCGCTTGTATTGTCAGTGCCGGTCTTATGGGAGTTCTCTACAGTTTCCTTACGGTCACTCTTCATTCCAACCAAAACGTTACGGGTCTTGCACTCACCACCTTCGGCGTCGGCATTACGAGATTCATAATGTCCCGTCTCACAAGGATCGGAGCTCACGAGTACCTCTATGCACTAAAGTATTTCCGTGCTCCCTTTAACGAGTCCACAAACTCACTCAAATACTTCGGTGTCATGACCTTCATAGCACTGTTCGTAGCCCTTGCATCATCCTTCTTCCTCTATCGCACCAAAACAGGCCTTAACCTTCGTGCGGTGGGCGAAAGCGCGGCAACCGCGGATGCGGTGGGCATCAACGTTACCAGGTACAAGTACCTCGCGACGATCGCAGGATCGGGCATAGCGGGACTCGGCGGACTCTACTACATCATGGATTACGCCGGATCGCAGGAGGCCTACCTTTCCATCGAAGCTCTCGGCTGGCTGGCCGTAGCCCTCGTGATCTTCTCACTTTGGAAGCCTCACATCTGTATCCTCGGTTCCTTTGTATTCGGTCTTTTCTACATCGCGAATGCATATGCCTCGAGTATCCTCGGCATTCAGCTTCCGATGCACATGACCCCTCTGATCAAGCTTCTGCCTTACGTATTCACCATCGTTGTTCTGATCCTCACAAGTATCAGAAAGAAGCGTGAAAACCAGCCGCCCGCAGGCCTCGGCATCACTTACTTCAGAGAAGAAAGATAGATAAGCATAAAAATAACCTCTTTACCCGAACTCGTAAGGTAAAGAGGTTTTTCTTATGCATTCTTTCGTTTTGTTCCGAGCAGCCAACATAATGTTATGAGTACCGTCATCCCCAAAGCACCGCAGGTATCGATTAAAACATCATGTAACTCGCAAGCGCGTCCGGGAACTAAAAGCTGATGTAATTCATCGGTCACTGCCAGTACAACCGTTGTGCCAAAGGCGATACCCAATTTCTTAAAGAAGGATTTAACCCCTTCCCATTTCTTGAACAGCATGCTCACCGTGAAGAAGCAGGCTGCCATGAGAGCCGCATGCTCTCCCGCATGTCCCAGTTCTCTGATGAAGCTTTCAAAATCTATGCAAAACTTTTCATACTCGATAGCATTTCCGCCGTTTTTAAAAACGTCAAAAAAATATCCCGTGAGCTTCGCTACTATCCCTCCGCTCAATCTTCCGGATTCCTCACCGTCCTGTGAGGAGAAAAAGAATATCATTCCTTCCACAAGGATCGGAGGTATAAAATATAATATCCTATTCAAAACTTTATTTTTCATAACTACTTTCCGCAAAAATATGTTTTTGTTGCTCCCTCTTTCATGCATCATCTTGTACGGCCTTTAACCTCGAAGACGTTGTATTTAGCCGTTCTTTCATATTATACTTTATTGCTCTCCAAAAAGCGAGTGTTTTTGTAACCTTTGCCTATTGAATTTTCCCATGCACAAATATATAATTGTACGAAGCAAACAATGGAGGTGCAAAATGGACAACAATATGGGGCAGATGCTCAAGGTCATGACCGCGTGGAACAAGTTCAAGAGTAATCATCCGAAGTTCCCTGCCTTCCTCAGTGCAGTTCGTAAGCGCGGCTTCAAGGAAAACATGGTGATCGAAGTGATCATCACGGAACCCGAAGGCGAAAAGATCGAAACCAGTATAAAGCTTTCGGCCTCCGACATAGAATTATTAGCCGAGCTGAAATCCATGCGCAGTTAAGTCGTAAATTAACAATTCGTAAAACCGCCTAATCAAGCCGCAGACAGATGCCTGCAGCCAAAAATATAATCTGTATAGGAGAAATCATATGCATATCACTTTAACAGGAAATCTGGGAAGCGGAAAATCAACTTTAAGTAAAGTATTTGAGAAGGAATATGGCTACGAGATCTATTCAACAGGAAAGATCATCAGGGAATTCGCCGAAGAGCGCGGCATCACGGTTCTCGAAATGAACAAGCTTATGTCGGAAGATCCAAAGTACGATCATCTCATCGATGACCGCTCGGCACAGATCTCCCGTGACCGTCAGGCAGACAACATCTTCTTTGATTCCCGTCTTGCATGGCATTTTGTCGGAAAAGCCTTTCGCGTTTTCCTTTCCGTAAGCCTTGACACTGCCGTTCAGCGTATCATGGGCGACAACAGAGGTAATGTGGAGACCTACACCTCAGCCGAGGATTGCAAGGCTCAGCTCAGAGCCAGAGTTGCTGAGGAAGAAAAGCGTTACAAGGAAATCTACAACATCGACTATTTCAATTATACAAATTACAATCTCATCCTCGATTCCACGATCTGCACGCCCGATGTGCTTTCAAAGATACTCTATGATGAGGCTGTAGCCTACTACAAGGCCATGGATGAGGGCAAGACCTATACACGCCTCATCATTTCCGAAGAGCGCGGTCTTGACGATTTCAAAAACGAAGCCGCCGCTTCTAAGCCCGAGATCAAAGAGCTTTACGGACACAGGTTCTATGTTATGACATTATGATCGAATATTAGGCGCAAAAAAACAAGCCGCAGGGCTTGTTTTTTTAATGCTTATTAGACCGTTCGAACACATCAGATGCCGTATACGAGCCAGATGTATATGTATGCGGGTATGATCGCCGCAAGAGTGAAGGGGATTCCGATCTTGAAGAAGTCGGAGTTCTTCACATCACAGCCCTCCTTGCGGAGTATGCCTATGCCCGTGATGTTTGCGGAAGCACCGATGGGCGTGAGGTTACCGCCGAGGGTGGCTCCGGAAAGAAGTCCGAAGTACAACGGAGTGGGATCTATGCCAAGCTTTGCGGACATGCCCTGGATCACGGGAAGCATTGTTGCAACAAAGGGTATGTTGTCCACAAAGGCCGAGAACAGAACGCTGCCCCATACAATGATAGTGTACATGAGGAATACATTATTGCCGCCCGCATTTGCCATGAGCTCAGCCACCTTGTCGATGACGCCCATTTCACGTATGCCTCCGATCACAAGGAAGAGGCCGAAAAGAAGGCCGATGGTCTGGAAATCTATTTCCTTAAAAGCATTTTTGATGACCTGCTTCGCTTCGCCCTTACGCTTGATGGCAGTGTAGATCAGGCCTACAACGAACATGCTGCAGCAGATGAGACCGTTCATGATGTCGGGCTTTTCGGGAAGGAAGGAAGCTGCAATGAGAAGAACGATGGCACCGCCGAGAAGATAGGTGGGAACCATGTCTTTTACAGGCGTTTTCTCTGTTGCGGGAACCTTTGCCGTTTCCTTGCGGAACATGATGAGCAGGATCAGCGCCGAAAGCACGGCACCAAGCTCAACTGCCCAGAAGATCGAGAACTTTCCTTCATAGAAGAAGAAATCAGTGAAGCTCATTCCAGCGTAGGAACCAAGCATGATCGCAGTGGAGTCGCCAACCAGTGTTGCAGCTCCTTGAAGATTTGAGGAAACCGCGATGGCGATTATTACCGGAATGGGGTTGATCTTGATCTTTTTGCATATCATGAGAGCAACGGGTGCTATCATGAGAACCGTCGAAACGTTATCAACAAAAGCGGAAATGACGCCGGCAAAAAGTGCCAGGCTTACGATGGCCCACTTAACATTGGGCACCTTGGCAAGGATAATGTCCGCCAGTCTGTCGGGCATCCTCGTCTCCGAGAACAGCGCCACAAGTCCCATGGTACCCGCTATCATCATCAGAACGTTAAAGTCCAGACTCGGCAATATCTCGCCAAGCGGAAGCATTCCCGTACAGATGAAGATCAGTGCCGATCCCAAAGCAATGTAAGGTCTGTACTTGTCAAAAACGATCATTGCAACGTAAGTGACTGAAAAAAGTGCAATTGCAAAATAAAGCATGGTGCTCCTCCTAAAAAGTATTTTCCCAAAAAATTAAACCCGAGCAGATTTTTGGGATCTGCTCGAGTCTCGTTGTTTAAGATAAGCCGGGCCGCTCAATGTCTTAAGCGACTAAACTACTCTAACAATCCCCTGCGCATTCGTCAAGCATCATGCTTCAAAGATC
>JAEEYF010000005.1 GCA_016291655.1 Lachnospiraceae bacterium
ACTTTAGGATTACGTACAATCGCACGTCCCATAGCAACACGCTGTCTTTGTCCACCAGATAAAGCCTTTGGCTTACGGTCTAATAAATGTTCAATATCCAAACTCTTAGCTGCATCATGTACTAATTTATCAATTTCATGCTTTGGAGTCTTTCTTAACTTCAATCCAAATGCAATATTATCATAAATTGTCATATGTGGGTATAAAGCGTAGTTCTGGAATACCATGGCGATATCTCTGTCCTTAGGCTCAACATCGTTCATGAGTTTGTCACCGATCCAGAGTTCACCCTCTGTGATCTCTTCAAGTCCGGCGATCATACGAAGTGTTGTAGATTTACCACATCCTGAAGGTCCTACGAAGATGATGAATTCCTTGTCGGCAATTTCAAGGTTGAAATTCTTAACGGCTACGAAACCGTTAGGATAAGTTTTGTTAATGTTTTTTAATGATAAACTTGCCATTGTTGTCCTCCCAAAAATAGAATTAGGTACAGTCCAATTAAAGATATTGATATAATACAACAATTTTAAAGATCGCGCCATATTCATAATAGCCAAATCTTACTGTCTGTTTTTGTATACTTTGCATAATAGAAAAGAATACATTGTTAAACTTGTCCAAAAAAACATTTTTCTTTTTTTTAAAAAGTCCCATATCATTGTCATTTTTTTCTTAGGACCCGGTCACATCCAAAAAGCCCTCTCCCAGAACTTCTCTGGCATCCGCAACAACCATGAATGCCCTTTTATCCAGCCGTGTGACTATGTCGGTAAGCTCCACGACCTGCTTTTTCCCCACAACGCAGAACAGCATCTTTTTGTCTTCCCCCGAATACATGCCCTTTACTTTTATGCCCGTAACACCTCTGTCAACGGCTATGAGCACCTCACCCGCTATCTCTTCCGCTTTGTCGGAGATGATGTAGACCATCTTTGCGAATTTCAGACCGTCCAGAATGCCGTCGGAGATCTTGGCAACGATATAAACAACTATTATAGAATAAACTACATTTTCAATCCCGAAAATGAATATGCCCATAAACACGATCAAGCCATCCGTAACGGACAGGATCTTGGGAATGGAAAGATGTCTGTACCTGTCATGCAAAAGGGCGGAAAAAAGATCGGAACCGCCCGTTGTGGCCATTGTTGAGAACACGAGTCCTATGCCTATGCCCGAAAGTGAGCCTCCGAAGATCACCGCCAGGATCTTTTCATCTATTACCGGGGTTATGGGCAGAACGTAGATCCAGAATGTGAGCATAAGGGTGGAAAATCCGGTTTTGATCATGTATCTGAAGCCCTTGTTCTTGATCGCCACGATGAACAGCGGGATATTCAGTCCCAGGTTCGTAAGCCAGACGGGGACCCCGCCGCCGAACAATTTATTCGAGGCATATTTAATAACGATCGCAAGGCCTGTCACTCCACCGGTATCAAGTCCCATGGGATCGAACACCACGTTAATGGCAAGCGCCATAAGCAGAGTACCGAGCATGATGATGAATATATCTTTAAAGTTTATTCTTTCCACTATCGACTTCATCATATCATACCTCCGTCGAGGCGGATGATCTGTCCGGTCAGATAATCGTTGCCGTTGACCAGATTCAGGAGCAGCTCGGCAACTTCCGCCGCCTCTCCGAACCTTCCGGCAGGGATCTCGTCCTTAAGCCCTTCTCTCTCCTCTTCAGAAAAGCATTTATTCATATCCGTATCTATAACTCCGCAGGAAATCGCATTGACGCATATCCCCGACGGTGCCAGTTCCTTGGCCAGGGCTTTGGTCAAAGCGTCCAGACCGCCCTTCGTAACCGAATAGAGCACCTCACAGGAAGCTCCGACCTGTCCCCACATGGAGGATATATTGACGATCTTGCCGCTGTGTACGGGAACCATCATCTTAGCCGCCTCCCGTGAACATCTGATCGCTCCGTCAAGATTGACCCCGCAGATCTTTTTCCAGTCCTCTTCGGTTGTATCGGTAAACAGGCCCACCATTGATATGCCTGCATTATTCACAAGCAGATCGAGATGCCCGTATTTTTGGCGGATCTCTTCAAACATTTTATTCACAAACAGAGGGTCCGAGATGTCTCCGAAGAACTCCTCGCACACTCCGCCATCAGCTTTGATCTCAGATGCCGTTTCCCTAAGCTTGTCCTGACGGTTGGCTGAATTCAGAAATACCGTATACCCGTTCCGTGCAAGCTTAACGGCTATTGCCTTCCCTATCCCCCGGGAAGCACCGGTTACAAGTGCCGTTTTCATGTTTTTCTCCCAAAATAAAGATTTTACCGGCGGCCATATCCAAAAGCCGCAAACACAGTGTATTTATGATACACCAATAATCCGCAAAAGACAATAAACCCGTAATACAGTGTCATTGCTTTAGCAATTTAGCGTAGCAATATGTTACAGTGTTATTTATTGTTGAATAAAAAATCCGGCGATAGTTTTTATAAGCTATCGCCGTTTCTTTTATTTATTAAAGTATTTTACTATCTCGGCTATTCCGATCCTAAACTGCTCTTCCTGCGGGATACCGGCCTCTCCGTCCATTGCCTGAGTTCCGTAGTTTCCCCAGTTTGCATGATTCGCGCCCGGAATTTCCAGTTCATGATAATTACCTTCTTTTGCCAGTGTGGTCCTGCCGGCTTCAACCTTTTTCCTTTGAACCACACCGTCTTCGCTGCCGTACATAACAAGGGTCACTATATCGGTGTCAGTAAGATCTGCGGTTCCGTGTGCTCCGAGCAGAACGAGTCCATCCACTTCATCCCCTTTTTCATCCGCAAAGGAGGATATTGCTATGCCTCCCATTGAATGTCCCATGAGGATCCAGGAATCGTAGTCATATTTATCCATCACCTTTTGTCCGGCCTGTTTGTCAAACAAAGCAAAATTCATTTTGACCGGAACGATAAAAACATCAAAGCCTTCCTTCGCAAGCTCGTAGCAAAAAGGAATATATGCCTGATACTCGATCTTGCATCCCGGATAGTAGATAACGGCCCTGTCGGTAGTCTCCTCGCTGTCTACGAATATGCCTTCATCTATGTAGGAAACCTTGACGCCTTCCGTTTTCTTGTCGAAGTACGGTGAAACAATGTGGCCTTCAGCCTTATGTACATCCGTAAAGTATTTAACAACCGAAAGACCCAAAACGATAACCAGAACAGTCGCAATGATCAATGGTAAATATTTGCGAAATCCCCGCTTTTTGTTTTTTTCGTTTTTCATATTTTCGCCTTCTTTTATTTTGCAAGCTTTACTTCATCCGTCTTCTCCTTAAGAGACTTGGAAAGATTCATGATCTCATCCGTGTTTGCTTTACCCTTTACCACAACATCATTGAGTGTATTCATCGATGCCGATGTTTCCCATGTACTTGCGGCATTCTCTTCCGCGATCGCAGCGAGACTTCCCATGCCGGACATAGCTTCGTTCTTGTCCTTTCCGAGTGTCTTTACTTCCTCGCTGATAACACCGACAGCACCCACAACGTTATCGATCTCATCGTTAAGCTTTGAAAATACCTCCTTGGAGGTAATGATGCCTTCGCTCTGTTTCGACATTATCTCGGATGCTTTTTCCATTGCCTCCACGGAAATATTGGAGTTTTCGATAAGTTCCTTAACGATGTCCGCAATATCCTGGGCTGACTGCTTTGACTGATCGGCAAGAGAACGGATCTCGTTTGCTACCACCGCGAAGCCTCTTCCCATCTCTCCCGCACGAGCAGCCTCGATGGAAGCGTTAAGTGAAAGCAGGTTGGTCTGACTTGCTATGTCTGCGATCATGTCCGTAGCGGTTCTGATCTGCATAGCCGACTTGTTGGTCTTTTCGGTCTGTTCCTTGATCTCCTGAACGGATGCCGTGGTCTCCCGACTCATCTTTTCAATGTCGAATATCGTCTGCTGAGCCGTTTTGTTGTAATTCTTCATCACAGAGGTACTCTGAGCGAGAACCTCCACGCTCTTGCCCGCAGCTTCAATGGATTCACCGATGCTCACAAACTTCTCATTAAGGTTTGAGGACTCGGAAGCCTGAGAAGATGCACCCTTCGCGATCTCTTCCATGGCAACGTTAACATTTCCTATAGACTCCACAACCGTATCGAAGTCCTTGGAGAAATCTGCGGAGATCATTCCGAGACTTGTGGAAGTCTCATCAATGTTTCCTATAAGTTTTCCGAAGTTGTCGGCCAGCTTCTTGATCGATTCTTCAACAGTTCCAAGCTCATCCTTACGTGCTGCAACCTGTTCATCGACTTCGATCGCAAGATCGCCCTCGGATATACGGGTGATCTGCCCCAAAGTGATCGATAATGCCCTCGCAAGTTTTCTCGTTACCGGAATAACGGGTATAATGCATATGGCAAGAATTAATATCATCAATATCGCATTAGTTATAAATGCAAGATTTGCAGTTTTCTGTAATCTGGATAAAGGAGTCGAAACCTTTACCGTTCGGCCGGTCAATGAAGTGGCGTAACAGACAAGATGCTCTTCTCCTCCCAGTTCCTCCGTGGTCTGGTAGGCACCTTTTTTAGTCTCTCCGAGCACCAGATTGCTGACAGATCTGGCGGAAACGCCGTCATTCACCAAAACTTCTCCGTTTCCGTAAATCATTATCTTTAAATCGAGTTCGGAAGTCATCGCCTTGATCGTTGCTTCATCGGGCTTATCGATCATCAACACGGCTTCGGCTACCGAAGCAAGCTGTTCCTTTGCCACGTATTTACTGCAGCGGATAGCCGAAGAATGTATAAATAACAAACTGACAGCCGTAATTACCAGAATGGGAACCACCGTCAGAATGATGATCTTTGTCGAAAGGCCCAGGTTTTTTCGGTTTTTTGCCTTGATCTCACCGGCCTCTATCCTTTCAATTCTCTCATCTTCAAGGTCTGACTTATAGTCCTTAATGTTTTCCCGAATCCTCTTGGTCATTTTAACCGCATCTCCGGCAGCTTTTTTACTCGCCTTCCCGGCGGCCTTTCCTGCCTTTACAGCCGCTGCCCCCACCTTTTTCGATGCTTCTCTGGCTTTACTGAGAATGGCAGAAATCTTATTATCCTTCATATCTAACGCTCCTTTCCTTCTGCAGTCTGAAACGGTCAGACATATTGAGATCATTATAGCATTTTAAGTCCACCAAAAGTCGATATCAGTAAAAAGAGGGGACGAAAGCCTCAAGCCATCGTCCCCGATCTTTCGATATATCTATGTCTGCGATCAGCCTATGCCTCGATCTGATCAACCTTTGAAGCTCTCTTTTCAATCTCTCTCTGCTGTACATCCGAAGGTGCCTGCTCATAGCGAACGAATTCGTGAACATAGTCACCCATACCGCCGGTCATGGATCTGAGATCGGTGGAGTATCCGTACAACTCAGATGCGGGGATCTCTGCTTCAATAACCTGTTTTCCTCCGTGCAAAGGATTCATACCCATGATACGTCCTCTTCTCTTGTTGAGGTCGCCCATGATATCACCCGTAAACTTATCGGGAACCGTAACCTTAAGGCTCTCAATGGGTTCAAGGAGAACAGGTCTTGCCTTCATAAAGCCCTCTCTGAAAGCAAGCATGGAAGCCGTCTTGAATGCCATTTCGGATGAATCTACCGGGTGGTAGGAGCCATCCACGAGAGTTGCCTTGATGCCGACAACGGGATAAGCTGCAAGAGGTCCTTTGATAACGCTTTCCTGAATTCCCTTTTCAACCGCAGGGAAGAAGTTCTTCGGAACCGATCCTCCGAACACCTGCTCATAGAATTCATAAGGCTTTGTAGCATCTTCAAGAGGCTCGAAGTCCATGATAACATCACCGTACTGTCCGTGTCCTCCGGACTGTTTCTTGTGCTTGCCCTGTATGTGTTCAACCTTCTTTGTGATGGTCTCTCTGTAAGCAAATTTAGGCTTTGAAAGTTCTATTTCAACCTTATATTTTTCCTTAAGCATAGAAGCAGCGATCTCCAACTGCTGCATTCCTATACCGTATAAGAGCATCTGACGGTTTTCTTCATCATTTACGGTCTGAAGTGTAAGATCCTCGATAGTGAGCTTCTGAAGTCCCTGAGCGATCTTGTCTTCCTCACCCTTTGTCTTGGCTCTGTATCTCATGTATTCCTGAGGCTTTGACATAGTGGTGGGATGATACTCGATAGGACAGTCACGTGTCGAAAGTGTATCGCCCGTTCTGGTGGAATTGAGTTTTCCGATGGCTCCTATATCACCGGAATTGAGCGAAGGAACCTCGATCAGTTCCTTACCTCTCATAACATAGAGTTTCTGGAGCTTTTCCTCAACATCCTTGGTTACGTTGTAAACCGTATCTCCGGCATTCAAAACACCCGTACATACTTTAACAAGTGAATACTTACCTACGAAAGGATCCGTGATGGTCTTGAAAACGGTTGCGCTCACGGGCTTTGAATTATCCTTGTCCGCCTGAACCTCTTCGCCTGTCTTCTTGTTGATGCCCTTCTTGAATACCGCCGACTTCTCAGGTGACGGGAAGTACTTCTGGAAGGACTGTAAAAGCATATTGCAGCCATAGGTCAAAATGCCCGAGCCCATCTGTACGGGTATGATCTCGTTTTCTATAACGCTCTTTCTCAAAGCGCCGGAGATCTCCTCCTGTGTAAACTCTTCGCCGTTAAAATATTTTTCCATAAGTTCTTCGTCGGACTCTGCAACAGCTTCGAGTATCATATTTCTGACATCATCCAGATCACCCTTTACACCGTCGGGAATCTCAATGTCCTTATAGGTTCCGTCAGGATTAAACTTTCTTGCCCCCATCTTAACGACGTTAACAAAACCTGTAAATTTATCCCCTTCATATATAGGCAGATGGAACGGTGCTATCTTCTTACCGTAAAGTTCTTTCAAGTCATTTATGATCTTAATGTAATCCGCATTGGGATCGTCCATATTTGTAACAAAGAATATGCAGGGTATCTTCCTTCTCTCGCAGATATCCCATGCTTTTTTTGTTCCGACCTCTATGCCGGCTTTGCCGTTAACAACGATAACCGCCGCATCCGCAACACTCATTGCTTCCTCAGCCTGTCCGACAAAATCGAAGTATCCCGGTGCATCAAGAAGATTGATCTTTAAGCCTTCCCACTCGATAGGGATCACAGATGCCCTGATCGAAAAGCCTCGCTTGATCTCTTCCTTGTCGTAGTCGCTCAATGTCGTTCCGTCGGCAACCTTTCCCATTCTCCCGATCGCCTTGGTGTGAAATGCAAGAGCTTCTGCCAACGTTGTTTTTCCTGAACCCCCATGTCCAAGGAGTACAACATTTCTGATTTGTTCGGTTTTGTAAACATCCATACGCGTTTTTTCCTTTCAAGTCGTTTTATCTGTTAATTTGCTCTAAGCATTAACGGATACTCAATTATTCTACCATTTCACGGATAATTACGCAACCAATTTTCGTCTGATTTTTGTATTTTCGGACATCATGGAGACAATAGTATAAATACTCGTTCAACAAGGCGGGAGAGAGGCCACCCTCGGTAAAGCAAACGGGTACCGTTTGCTTTACGGCCGGACCAACAGTTTCCCCCGAAAGCTTGCTTTCAAGGGGGGGATTGTTGGTTCGGCTGTAAGCAACGTAGTTGTGTATACCGAGGTGGCTGCTGTGTATACCGTGGCTCCCCCTCTGTTAACAGAATTTTTACAATATATCTTTTGACGTAGTTGTTTGCGCGTGTTAAAATTTTATTGGGCTGAAAGCGTTGAAATACTTGACTTTGCACCCTAAAAACAGGAAAGGGAGATCCGCTTTTTTTAGTCGGACAATTGTGGAAATATGTATTATATTTTCGTTAACCCCGCTTCAAAATCAGGTTCAGGTGCTGCCCTCTGGTCCGAGGCAGAGATCCTCTTCAAGGAACGTAACATCCCCTATGAAGTGCATTTCACCAAAAAAGACGAGTCCATCCGTTCGAATTACGAAGATATCCTCGCCAAGACGGAGGAACGCCCCGTCAAACTCATCATCCTCGGCGGCGACGGCACATTAAACCAGGTCATTCAAGGTATCACCCATCCCGAAGAAACCGAGCTCAGCTTGATCAGAAACGGTTCGGGAAATGACTTTTCGCGCAATAAAAATCTTCCCACCAACCTTAAAGACATTATTGACGGTATACTAAACCGTAAGCATGAATTAAACATAGATATAGGAGAATCCGTTTACTCCGAAGGCTGTCTCCCCGACGGTACCGAGATCCCCGACGGTTCACACCGCTATCTCGTAAGTTCCGGACTCGGCTATGACGCAGATATATGCTATTACGCCAACCACAGCCCGAAGCTGAAAAAACTCCTTAAGCATCAGGTTTACACCTTCTTCGGAGTTAAAAACGTGTTTACCACCGGCCTTGCGGATATGGAAGTGGACATTAACGGACAGATCTCCCTCTACCCTCATGTTTACTTTCTCGCAGCGATGAACCAGCCTGTGGAAGGCGGCGGTGTTCCCATGGCTCCCGATGCTTCGGACTCGGATGGCATGCTTGATATCCTGATCATTTACGGACTTTCAAGGTTCAATGCCCTCAAGCTGGTTCCCGGGCTCAAATCCAAAAGGCATATCGGCCGCAAGGGTGTTGCCCTTCTGCGCGGTCAAAAGATCAAGGTCACCTGTGATCTCCCCAAAATGGTACACTACGACGGAGAAACTCCGGGCATGTACAAGATCTTCGAATCAAGCATAATCGGACAGATTAAATTCATCTATTGATTGCAACAAATGAGCACCGTGGAGTTTATTACCACGGTGCTCATTTTTCCTAACGGAATCTCAATTCTTTTTAAGTATCCGTTCTTCAGTTTTTCAACCACACTTGCCAAATGTCGAAGTTTTGCTATACTTTATCCATATGAACAACAAGCCTTCCAAAAACAAAACATCCATAGGTATCCTGGCGCACGTAGATGCCGGAAAGACCACGCTTGCGGAAGCCATTCTGTTTTCCGCCGGCGAGATCAGAAAAGTCGGACGTGTGGATCACAGGGATACTTTTCTTGATACCCACGAGCTCGAACGAAAAAGAGGCATAACAATTTTTTCCAAGCAGGCTCTTTTTTCTTTGCCCCATACGGACGTAACGCTCATAGACACCCCCGGACACGCCGACTTTGCTTCCGAGGCGGAGCGCACCCTCTCCGTACTTGATTTTGCCATACTTGTGATCAGTGCGGTGGACGGCGTTCAAAGTCACACCCTTACGCTCTGGTCTCTTTTGCGTCGTTATGGGATCCCGACCTTTATTTTTGTAAACAAGACCGATATTACGGAAAAAACCACCGAAGAAATAATGAATGAACTGCGTTCCGCTCTTGACGACTGCTGCTGTGATTTCACCCACTTCTCTGCGGAGGATGTGGCCTCCTGTGACGAGGCCCTGACAGAACACTACCTTGAATACGGCGATACGGATCCGGACCTGATCGCCGCAGCGATCCGCGGACGCCGCATTTTCCCCGTTCGTTTCGGTTCTGCGCTGAAGCAGACAGGGATAAACGAATTTCTGAACGACCTGGATACCTATGCCCACGTGGAAAGACATTCCGCGGACGATCCTCTTGCCGCCCGTGTTTTCAAGATCACCCGCAACAAGACAGGACGGCGCCTTTCCCATGTAAAGGTTGAGGCGGGACTCTTGAAGGTGAGGAACGAGCTTAACGGCGAGAAGATCACCCAGATCCGTTTTTACTCGGGCGATAAGTTTGACACAGCGGACACGGCCGGTCCGGGAGACATATGCGCGCTTACCGGTCTGAATGACACCTTTGCGGGACAGCTCCTCGGAGCCGACGGTCCTTCCCTCTCTCCCGTCCTGTCCCCTGTGCTGGCATATACACTTATCCTGCCTGCAGGAGCCGATGTTCATTCCACCTACACAAAGCTCAAGATTTTAGAGGAGGAAATTCCCGAAATGTCCCTGCTTCTGCCGGAGGATACAAATGAGATCCGTGTGCAGATCATGGGAGAGGTGCAGATCGAGATCCTCAGCAACTTAATCCGTGAGCGTCTGGGTCTGGATGTCGGATTCGGAGTCGGAACCATCATCTATCGTGAGACGGTTGCTTCCGTTTCCGAAGGGGTCGGTCATTTTGAGCCGCTCCGACATTATGCGGAGGTCCATCTTAAGATCGAACCCGGCGAAAGAGGTACGGGCATACAGGTAGCAAGCGATGTTTCCACCGACATTCTCGACCGCAACTGGCAAAGGCTCATATGCACTCACGTGCTTGAAAGAAAGCACAGGGGCGTACTCACGGGGTCCGTGCTCACCGATGTCAAGATCACGGTCATAGGCGGGCGTGCCCATCCAAAGCATACGGAGGGCGGTGATTTCCGCCAGGCAACCTACCGCGCCGTTCGTCACGGTCTGATGATGAACCGTTCTGTCCTTCTTGAGCCCTGGTACGATTTCATGCTGGAAATCCCCTCTTCCGTGCTGGGACGAGCCATGAACGACATTACCAAAATGAACGGTTCCGTAAAAAGCCACAATATCAAAGATGATAAAGCGATCGTATTCGGGCGCTGTCCGGTAAGCACCATGCATGGATATGCACTTGAGGTCACAGCCTATACCAACGGTATGGGAAAGCTTTCCGTGTCCTCCGGAGGATATGATCTTTGCCATAATGAAGAAGAGGTCATAGAAAAATTCAACTACAACCCGGAAGCCGATCTGCGCAACACCGCAGATTCGGTATTCTGTGCCCACGGTGCGGGATTCACCGTACCCTGGAAAGAAGTTACGGACTATATGCACATCGAGCCCTGCCTTAAAGCGGGCGCGCAGTCCTCGAAGGAGATACTCCGTCCCTTGCAGGCGCCGTCAATCCCCGCCGCCCCCCAAAACACCTCCGGTTCCTTCTCCTACTCGGCGTCAGCCCAATTGGACAAGGATCTTGCGGACATATTCAACAAGACCTACGGCAGCAGGAAACAGGAAGAAAAGCCGCGCGATGTGTTTAATCCCGTTGCAAAACTCCCCGCCGTCACAAGCGAAAAAGTGGTGATCCGCGAAGTCGAAAAGCCCGAGGAATACCTTTTGGTAGACGGTTACAACATAATATTCTCCTGGGACGAGCTGAACGAACTGTCGAAGACCGACCTGGAGGCCGCCCGTCAGACGCTGATGGACAAATTGTGCAACTACAGGGGCTTCCGCCTGATGACGCTGATCCTGGTCTTTGACGCCTACAAAGTGGAGGGCGGCTTCGAGAAGGCCGAAAAATACAAGAACATTCACGTTATATACACAAAAGAGGCCGAAACCGCCGACCGCTACATAGAGCGGACCGCTGTCTCACTTGCCCAAAAACACCGTGTGACGGTGGCGACATCCGATGCCACGGAGCAGGTGATCATATGGGGAGCGGGCGCAAACCGTATGAGTGCGCGTGAGCTTAAGGAAGAGATCGAAAGAACCGAAAAAGAGATCTCTGCCATTCTGGAAGTCAAAAATACGGCTGCGGGAAATGCTCTTCTCGACTCGCTGTCTCCCGAGGCGGCTGATTTTCTGCGCAGTTACAGGCTAAAGAAGAATTGAAAGGAGAAACCACCGATGGAACGTATCGCGAAATTTGAAACAGTAACACGCACAAGATTCATACAGGATTACATGGACACCTTCCAAGATATGACAGAAGCAGATGCCAAAAACGCCTACTCCGCCCTTTCCCTTCCGGTCAGGGCCACAACGGGGTCCGCGGGATATGATTTTCGTGCAACCCGGGACTTTACCCTTGCTCCCGGAGAAAGCATCAAAATTCCTACAGGCATACGCGTTCGCATGCGCGAAGACTATTGTTTACTGATCTTTCCCCGCAGCGGCCTCGGTTTCAAATACCGCCTTCAGATGAACAATACCGTCGGCATTATAGACAGCGACTACTACAATTCGGACAATGAAGGACACATATTCATTAAGATCACAAACGATTCCAAAGACGGGAAGCTCGTCTCGCTTAAAGCGGGGGAAGCTTTCGCTCAAGGGATCTTCATGTGCTTCGGAATTACCGAAGACGACGATGTTTCCTGTCTCCGCAACGGAGGCCTGGGAAGCACCGGAAAATGAGCCCGGGGTACCAAAAAAGCCCGACATGTTTGCGAACAGATGTGCGGGCTTAATTTGCAATATTCTGTTGTAAACCGGCTTGAGGATACAATGACTGACCTTGTGACGGGTTCATTCCTGCTTCAGGCCTTTTAAGATACAACGAGTTACTTTTCGCGACATTCGAAATGTCCTGTTTTCGATGATGTCGCACTTCGCCATCTTCGAAGAGCCGTACTTTCTGCTTCCCTCGGTGATCACTACCGCGGTGTGCTTGTCATACCCGGCACTTGAAAGTGCCGCGTCCCATGCGGCTTCCGTCCATGGCATAAGGCTTCCCACGAGATACTTTTTTGTGAAGTAGATCTCGGCTGCATCCGCCGATTCCGTTCCAAAGTCACAGATCACGAAATCATAGCCCCTTCCGCGCCAGCCTTTGATGTCCTCGTAGAAAACCCTTTTTGCTATTGTGATCCCGTCCTTTCTAAAACTGAACTCATGTGATTCCCGAATTGAGTCAGAATCCTCAAGCTGCTCAAGATTGCTATCCGAATTACAATCAAGAACAAGGACGTTTGCTCCGGTGATTTTTATCAAAAGTCTCGCGAGCTTGTAAGCGAACCAGCTGCTGTGGTATCCGGTGGGAACTCCGGTCACGGCAAACCACATTCCCTCCTCGTACCTTTGAACCCTTTTCTTTTTCTGCAAGGCCACCAAAGCGGCCTTCACTTCCCCACTGTCCGTGAATTGAATTTTGGCTTTTCTGATACAACTGTCCACAACCTTTCTGTACCCTGTCGGTGTTACGGGCGTAAACAGGAGCATATACTCAAAGATCTTTCCGAGAATGTATACATCCGTCGCGTAATCTACATCTCCGCTTTCGGTCATTTCTGGCGCACAGAATCCGGGAGTCCCGTATATCATTTGTTTCGAGCCGCTTTCCTCACGGCATATGGCACTGCCAAAATCAATAAGCTTCATCCTGTGGTCGGAAACAATGATGTTCTCGGGTTTCAGATCCAAATGCAAGACCTTGTGAGCCGGGTTATGAATGTAATTAAGTATTTCGCTGAGTTGAATTGAATAGTCAAGAATTTCAGATTCTGAGAGTTTGATATGTCTTTTTAGATAATCCTTAAGGGATTGCCCCTCAATGAATTCTTCAATTAGGAATGTGTATCCGTCCTCTTCCCTGATGTCATAGATTATCGGAATGGCTTCATTCCTGAATCTCTGCATTATACGGGCTTCACGTGTCAGTCGGTCATAGTCGGGGTGTTCCTTTGAAAGGCACTTGATGATCCGCCTTGCTCCGAGTCCTTCGTGTTCGGCAAGCATCACAGCTCCTGATCTGCTCTCTTTGAGCACCTTCAGGACGCGATACCCGTCGATGTCAATTGTCATAATCCTTTTAAAACTCCTTTCTTCACAACTAAGTCTCTTTTTTGGAAATCACATAAAAAGTATAAACGCTGCCCGCTCGTATTTCAATGTCCGAAGTGTAGAAAATAAGCAGCAGGAATGTACAATATGCACAAAAAACTTATATTAGTCAAACCGTGCTTTTAGTTTTCACTTTATTTATTGACTTTTGTACCCAAGACATATATACTTTCACCTAAATTACAGGAGAATGATATGAAAATTGAAAAGATAAATGACAGTCAAATAAAATGCACCTTGAGCAAGCAGGATCTTTCGGACAGAGAGCTTCACCTTTCCGAACTGGCTTATGGCTCCGAAAAAGCCAGGGCTTTGTTTTCTGAGCTTTTACTTCAGGCATCTTACGAGTGTGGTTTTGATGCTCAGGATATGCCTCTTATGATAGAAGCGATCCCTATGCCGAAGGACAGTCTTGTTCTTTTACTTACCAAGGTTTCGGATCCTGAGGAGCTCAACGTAAGCTATTCAAACATCAGCGCTGCTCCCGACAGGCCTGTTCCCGACAAGACGGACAGCATTTTAAGCGGTTTAAGGGCAGACGATATACTTAAAGAGTCTGAGAAAGTAAAGTTCTTCAGTGAGAAGGAAACAGAACTTAAGCCCGATATGAGTCTTGATGACGAACTTCGGGTTGAAGGACGCAGAGTTATCAACCGCATCCTTCTCAGGGACATTTCAAGAGCCTATACCTTTGATTCTATTGACTCTCTGATCGAACTTGCCGAAGTGGTCGCTCCTATTTTCAAAGGAGAAAGCATATTATACAAGATCCCCGAAAACGAAAAATACTGCCTCTTCATTTCTTTGGGCAGTATGAATGTGGAGGATTTTAATAAGGTGTGCAACATATGCACCGAATACGGCACACTTGTGCACACCCGTTTGACAGATCCCGGATTCTATTTTGAGGAACATTACGAGACTCTCATCAAGAGTAAGGCTTTACAGCACTTTATGCTCCCAGATAAGCATTGATCTGCTTTAAAATAGGCTCTACGTCAAGTCCGTGAACCATACAAGCCTCTTCAAGTGTCTCTCCCTGAGCGGAAGGACATCCTACACAATGCATACCTGCATTGAGAAGAATTGCGATGATGTTATAATTGATCTTTATGATCTCAGCTATAGTCATATCCTTAGTGATCATTGTACAAATCTCCTTGTCTCGGCATTGCTGTGAGCCATTATCGGTTCCCGAAACCAATGCCGTATTTCGGGCACGACGTGATTATAAAGCCAAAAAACCATCAAGTCAATAGTCTATTTCCTTTCCAAAAAGGCTTAACATTTATGTGCATATGTGTTATTTCCTCACTTGCAATTCCCGAAAGCCGTGATATAATAACACTTGCTATACAACAACAAAACAACATATCTATACTAACAGGAGGTAACATTATGGCATACAAGATCAATGACGGTTGCGTAAGCTGCGGAGCATGCGCTGCTGCTTGTCCTGCCGGTGCTATCAGCGAAGGTGCTGATCATTACGAGATCGATCCCGAAGCATGCCTTGATTGCGGAACATGCGCAGCCGAGTGCCCTACAGGATCCATCGAGCAGGCTTAATTAACTGAGCATAAAAAGAAAACCCGATCAAACGGGTTTTCTTTTTTATTCTTCATCATTGTTGTTATATTGCTGAGTTTTTTCAAGCGTGGCAAATTTCTGCATTTCTCCGATCCATTTAACTTCCACCGTTCCGGTAGGACCGTTTCTTTGCTTTCCTACGATGATCTCAGCCACTCCGGGTTTATCGGTATCTTTTTTGTAATATTCATCTCTGTATATGAACATAACTACGTCGGCATCCTGCTCGATAGAACCTGATTCACGGAGATCCGAAAGCATAGGTCTCTTGTTGTCACGCGATTCAACCGCACGGGAAAGCTGTGAAAGTGCAAGTACCGGACAGTCTATCTCCCTTGCCAGTGCCTTAAGTGAACGGGATATCTCCGCAACTTCGTTCTGTCTTGATTCGGAATGACCGCTTCCGCTCATGAGCTGAAGATAGTCGATCATAACCAGCCCTATGTTCTTCTCAAGTTTAAGTTTTCTGCACTTTGACCTGAGATCGTTTACTTTGATGCCGGGGGTGTCATCAATGATCAGTCCGGATTCACCGATCTCCCTTGATGCATCCATAAGATCGGCCCATTCATTATCCTTAAGCTGTCCTGTCCTGATAGTCTCGGAATTGACCTTGGAGTTCATGGACATGATCCTCTTCACCAAGGATTCCTTCGACATTTCGAGGCTGAAAATTACAGTGGGAATGTGAGAACGAACAGCAACATAATTGGCTATGTTCAGTGCAAGTGCCGTCTTACCCATGGAAGGACGTGCCGCCAACAGGATCAGATCCGACTTCTGAAATCCGGCAAGTTTGGCATCCAGATCTCTGAGTCCGGTGGCGATACCTGTGATACGGCTGTTGTTTTTTGCAGCACTTTCTATGTTTCTCAGGGTTCTGTAGACGATCTGCTTAATATCCTCAAATTCCGCGGCTCCTCTGTTCTGAACTATATTGAAAACTTCTCTCTCTGTGTCATCCAAAAGTTCGTCGATCGGTCTGTTATCGGAAAAAGCCTTGTCCCGAAGCCCTTCCAGAGTCTTAATGAGCTTTCTTTCCACCGACTTTGCCGAAACAATATCTACGTAATGCTTGATGTTGGCCGATGTAGGCGTTGCATCTATAACCTGCCTGATGTTGCCCATCCCGCACAATTCCGGAGCAACATCCATCTCTCTCAGTTTAGCGATTACAGTGGTCATATCCACCGCTTTTCCTTCTTTTGAGAGTTCAGAAATCGCATCGAACATTACCATGAACTCACGCTCATAGAAATCATCCGATTTAAGAGTATCCGTTGCGACATAAATGGCATCTCTGTCCATCAGCATTGCGCCGATAACCGATTGTTCGGCTTCATGGCTATGAGGCATTGTCTTTTTTAAAACATCTTCTTCCATTCTCTCATCTCCGGCACAAATTGTTCTTTAAAGCCCCTTAATTACTGCTCCACAACCTTTACCGTAAGTTCAACGGTAACCGAAGGATGCAAACGGCAAGGAATGTGATAGGTTCCGAAATTCTTTATGGGTTCGGAAAGAACCATCTTCTTCTTGTCAAACTCAAAGCCCATTTGTTCTTTGACAGCATTGGCGATCTCCTTTGTGGACACGGAACCGAAGGTTCTTCCGCCTTCTCCGCCCTTGATCGAAAGCGTTACGCTTCCCGCCTTGATCTTCTCACCCAATGCAACAGCCTCGTCAAGTATCTCCTTACGACGCTTTTCCTCAGCCAGCTGCTGTGCCTTAAGGTCATTCATCGTCCTCGCATTTTTCTCTACGCCGAGCTGCTTGGGAATAATGAAATTCCTTGCATATCCGTCGCTGACCTTTACAACCTGTCCCTTTTTACCGAGACTCTTAACATCCTGTAAAAGTATTACTTCCATAATTTATCTGATCTCCTTGTTTTCAGTCATTTCAATAATGGTCTTCTTAACTTTGTTCATGGCCTCAATGACCGACATATTCTCAAACTGCGCCCCGGCAGCACTCATATGGCCGCCTCCGCCGAGTTTTTCCATGATGATCTGCACATTGAGTTCATCAATGGACCGGGCACTGATGTATATTTTTCCGTTATATTCCGTGAATACAAAGCTCCCCTTGACTCCTTCGATGTTCAGGAGCTCGTTTGCCGCCTGTGCCGCAACCACAGTGGGATTTTCCAGTCCCTCACTCTCGGAATGCGCAAATACATAATTCTGCATAAACACTTCCGCTGAGGATACTGCATTGGCTTTTGTACGATATTCGTTGAAGTTTGTTCTGAACATCTTCCTGATCTTGGTGACATCAGCACCGTTACGTCGCAGATATGCCGCTGCCTCAAAGGTTCTTACACCCGTTTTTACCAGGAAATTATTGGTATCGATCATAATGCCGCCGTACATGGCGTCAGCTTCAATGGATCTGAGTTTAAGATCGTCGCTGGTGTACTGAAGTATCTCGGCTATCATTTCGCATGCCGACGAAGCATAAGGCTCAATATACGAAAGCACCGCATTGTCTATCTTATCACTCATCTGCCTGTGGTGATCCAGTACCACAACATAGTCCGTCTGCTTCAACAGATCCGGGGTGTCTGTATAGGAAGGACGGTTAACATCAACAACCACAAGAAGAGTGTCATTGTCAACAAGGCTCTTCGCTTTCGTTCCGCTTACGAACATATCCTCTTCGTATTCAGGGTCTGACTTAAAGCCCTCCACAACCGTCTGTATAACGGCGGTCGGATCCGTAAGGCTGATATAACAGCGTTTGTTCAGGGTTTTGGCTATCCGGTAAATGCCTATCGACGCGCCCACCGCATCTATGTCCGCAAGTGAATGGCCCATAACCACAACTCTTTCCTTGCCCTCGATGTATTCCCGAAGAGCATGCGCCTTTACTCTCGCCTTAACCCTTGTGGATTTCTCGGGTGAAGCGGTTGTTCCTCCGAAGTAAGAAATACCCGTGGGTCTCTTCACAACAGCCTGATCTCCGCCTCGGCCCAGTGCAAGGTCTATGGCTTCATGCGCACCTTCATAGGACTTGATATAGGAATCCGTGTAAACTCCCACACCGATGGATATGGTCATGGAAAGGTCGTAAATGTTCAGATTTCTGATATTCTCAAGGATTGAAAACCTGTCCGCCTCAATCTGCGCGAGATAGCGCTGCTTTATAACAAACATATATCTGTCCTTCTCGAGATGCTTGATTATGGCATCATAGGGCTTCATATATTTGTTTATCTCACGTTCGACCCATGCGGTAACAAGAGAACGTCTAACCTCATCCGCTCCTTCAAAAGCCTCATCGAAGTTATCGATGTAAAGAAGTCCGACGATCATTTTCTCGTCAAAATTCTCTTTTTTCAGGGCAACATTTTCGGTCTCGTCGTAAAGAAACATAGATATCAGCGAATCATCCGGAGCATCTACGTTCTTTTCCTCCCGCCAGAGTATGGTATCTCCGTACTCTGAAGGGGTGATCAGCCTGAGTCTCATGAGGTAGCTGTTTCTTCCATAAGTAATGTGATATTCCACATCCTCTTCCACCGTGGGAAGCGTGTTCAGGGCCTCATTGTTAAATATCTTGGAAATGGGCTCCTTTACGCATTTTTCAATGGCGAGCATATCCTTAAGATCATTGTTCGCCCATACAAGATGCCCGTTCAGATCAAGCATTCCGAAGGGTACATCAAGTTCTTTAAGCATCATATGCTGGGTATGATTAAACTCGGTAGCAAACCCGGTCAGTTCCCTGAGGGCACTCTGCCGCTTAAAAACCCAGATAAGAATACTGATGATCAGGTAAATGATCGTATATATCAAAACGAACGGTATTGCAGCCGGGAAAAACAGGCTGATGCTAATGTCGAAGCATATGAGCACAATGGCCAGATAAACAGGCCACTGCATATATGTTGCCAAAGCGCCGTCCAGTCTAACTGATGACTTGTTCTTTTTCATACACAACTCTTCTTTCTCCCGAACAAGGCGGGAAATTTTGCAGTCGGTACAGCGTTTTGTTTCTCTATTACAAAGAGCAGTACCTTCTACAGCTTTGCAGTGACGAAAATGTCATATATGGCTTTAATGGCATTATCAAAATCGTTGTTTGAAACTCCGATGATGATGTTGAGCTCGGATGAGCCCTGGTCGATCATTTTGATGTTGATGTTATTGTGTGCAAGAGCAGCGAATATTCTGGCCGCAACACCATGATTTGACTTCATGCTGCGTCCTACGACCGCAATAAGTGCAACATCCGAATCTATATCAACGCTGTCGGGAGCGGTAAGACGATGGATCGCTGCAAGGACCTGCTGTTCCTTGCCCTCAAATTCCGGCTTGTGAACAAAGACGGAAAGCGTGTCGATTCCTGAAGGCATATGCTCAAAGGATATCCCCGAAAGTTCGAAAGCTTCGAGAGCACGTCTTCCGAAACCGGTCTCCGAGTTCATCTGATCTTTTTCTATATTGATGGATACAAAACCCTTTTTGCCCGCTACACCGGTGATGGTGAAGTCGGACTGTTTGCATGTATTTTCAACGATCATCGTTCCGGGATCTTCCGGACGATTGGTGTTACGGATGTTGATGGGGATTCCGCTCTTTCTTACGGGGAAGATCGCATCCTCGTGAAGGACCGTGGCTCCCATATAGGAAAGCTCTCTGAGTTCCTTGTAGGTGATGGTGGTGATGACCTCGGGATTCTTGACGATCCTGGGATCCGCTACCAAAAAGCCTGAAACATCGGTCCAGTTTTCATAGATGTCAGCTCCCGCCGCCCTTGCAAGAATGGAGCCCGTAATGTCGGAACCGCCTCTCGAGAAGGTCTTTACAACGCCGTCTCTTGTGGCTCCGTAGAAGCCGGGAAGGACCACATTGTCCAACTCCTTGAGTTTTTTTGAAAGCACAACATTGGTATCCTCTGCCAGGAAATTTCCGTCCTCGTCAAAGATGATCACCTCTGCCGCATCAAGGAATGTGAACCCGAGATAATCGGCCATGATGATACCGTTTAAATACTCACCTCTGGAAGCTGCGTACTGAACGCCTGCCTTTTTCTTGAAATTCTCGGTTATTGTTTTGAATTCTCCGCTCAAGTCCGTCTTTAAACCAAGACCGGTAATGATCTCATCATAGCGCTCCCTGATCTTGTCGAGTGCCGCGGTAAAATCCTTGCCTTCCTCAGCAAGTGCATAGCAGCCGTAAAGCATGTCCGTAACTTTTGTGTCTGCTCCGTTTCTTTTTCCCGGTGCCGAAGGAACGACGTACTTTCTGTCCGCTTCGCTTCTGATGATGTCTCCGACTTTCTTGAACTGCTCGGCGGAAGCAAGTGAACTTCCTCCGAATTTAACTACTTTTACCATTTTAATGTATCCACTCTTTCCCTTTTAAATTTATTCTTCAGACACGGCGGGCAATGCATATGTTTCCTCGTCGGCCATAAATTCCTTTGAATAATCTCTGTCCCCACCGGTCCTGATCTTCTCAAGATACTCGTGAGCCCCTTCAACATCCTGATTCATCTGAATAACAGCAATTGCGATGTTGGAGCAATGATCCGAGATCCTTTCGTAGTTGGTAATAAGATCCGTAAGAACAAATCCCAACTCTATGGTGCACTTGCCCTTTACAAGGCGATCGATATGTCTGCCCTTGATCTGCTGGGTAAGGTTATCGATAACCTGTTCAAGAGGTTCAACCTTGCGTGCGGTATTAAGGTCCTCCGTGGCAAAAGCTTCAACGGTTTCGGAAACTATGTTCTCAACTGCTCTGATGAGCACTTCAAACTCTTTCAAAGCCTCTCCGGAGAACTGGAGTCCCTTATTATTCATTTCCTCGGCCGCTTCCTTGATATTCAGGGCATGGTCGGAAATTCTTTCAAAATCGCTTATACAATGCAGTATTTTTGCAACAGCATTACTGTCTTTCTTGGAGAGTCTCTTGTTTGCAACCTTTACGAGATAACTGCCGAGTTCGTCTTCGTAAACGTCAGCTTCTTCCTCAAGCCTCGCAACCTTTTCCGCCTTTTCCCTGTCAAAAGCAGACACTATGTCTACAGCCGTAAACAGCGCCGTTTTTGCAATATTTGCCATTTCGAGCGTAACCGTTTTACACTGCTCGATGGCGAAGGTGGGAGTATCAAGGAAACGAACATCCAGAAGCTTGAATTCTTTGTTTTCGTTTTCGTCTTTCTTCTTGACATCGGGAACCGTCAAGGTCGCCAGTTTTTCGATTATCCCCGCAAACGGGAACAGAACAACGGTTGTTCCGATGTTAAACATACTGTGGATCAGAGCTATCTTATCAGCTCCCGCCGCCCCTTCGATAAACGAGAACTTAAATACGGCATTTGCCGTGTAGAACAATGCAAGGAACAACACGGTTCCTATGAGGTTAAAATACAAATGCACAAAGGATGCTCTTTTTGCGTTCTTTGTAGCCCCTATGGCCGAGATCAGTGCCTTGAAACAGGTTCCGATGTTCTGGCCCATGATTATGGGGATCGCAACCGAATAGGTTACCGCTCCGGATACACAAAAGGCCTGAAGGATACCGATGGAAGTTGCGGAACTCTGAACAAGTACGGTAATAAAAAGTCCTGCAAGAACACCCAGCAAAGGATTGGAGAACTTGATCAGAATATTCTTGACTTCGGGAAGCTCCGCCAGCGGAGCAACGGCATTTGCCATTGTTGTCATACCGAACATCAGAAGCGAAAAGCCCAAAAGGATGGTTCCTATGTCTTTGCGCCTCTCCTTTTTTGATATCATACGCATCAAGATACCTATGATACCGAGAATACCTGCCAGCGAAGCCGGCTTAAACAATTTAAGGACAAAGGGTGCTTCATCCCCCATTCCTGCCAAAGACAGTATCCATGCCGTTATGGTGGTTCCAATGTTTGCGCCCATCAAAACACCCACAGCCTGTGACAGTTTCATAATGCCTGAGTTTACAAGACCGACTACCATAACCGATGTTGTGGTTGACGATTGCAATACTGCAGTTACAATAGCACCGAAGATCACTGCGGTGATCCTTTTTGAGGTAAGTTTGGCAAGCACGCCTTCAAGTTTACCTCCGGAAAGTTTTTCCAAATACTTTCCCATAGTGTCCATTCCGAAAAGGAAAAATGCTATTCCTCCCAGAAACGTTAGAACAGTGAAGAAATCCATATTAGGTTGTCCTCCTGATAAATTTACCCCCGATTATACACATACAAAGTTTATCTTACATTAGAAATGTGAAAAAATCAAGAAAAAACCCGAGCCGTCATTTAAAAGAAAAAATCGAGAAAATTTATTATCATACGAAACTATACCTGTTTTTTTTCGGTTAATAAAATAGAATGGGTTAATGCGCAGATTTATATGTTTATGGTGCATTTGCTTTCGGTTTATACTATAATAATAATACAGACGTTCTAAGGAGTATGAAAAAATGTTATTCGATCGTTTTCTTAAAAGAACCGTTGCCACGCTTTTGGCAATTGTTCTTATCATCTCATTTGTTTTGCCCTCTTGTACGGTAAACGCCAAGGAGAATGAGGATCTGTCCGTATCCCTGAATTACGGTTACTCAGGATATGTTGACTGCAATTCTTATGCTCCTTTTATAGTGGACGTACAGAATAAGGGCGAGGATTTTGAAGGCTCGGTATGGCTTGTATTCACTTATGAAGAAGGAAAAACCTATGCCTATGAGCAAAAGATATCTCTCCCCTCAGGTTCTGCAAAGAAGGTCTCTTTTGTGCCTTTAATATCCGAATACATCTCCGTTTGCACGATCAGGATCACAGACAAAAAGGGCCGTGAAGTAAAATCAAAAACCTTTCCCGTAAACTGTGAAATGTACACCAATGCCATGCGTGTCGGCATCCTCAGTGATGATTATACGATCTTCGGTGCCAAACTTACAGGCACCTATCTCCCTTTTAATCATCTGGAACTGATCCCGGTCAGCCTGTCCGAAGATAACATTCTGGATGATCCCAAGTCACTTTCTCCTCTCAGTGTGATGATCATTTCCGACTATTCCACGGATCGACTTACCACCGCCCAAAGGCAGGCTATAATGTCCAACGTGGCGAATGGTGCGCTTCTTATCGTCGGTACGGGGACCTCCGCTCAAAAGGTACTGAAAGCTTTTCCCGAACTGTCCGATATCAAGCTTGATGAGCTTCGTTCCGTAGATATTACTTTCCCGGTTTCTCTCGTTCTTCCCCACGATGATGCACCGGACTATCAACTGATGTCTGACTTGGGCTGTAACTATGACACCAGGCTTGACTACCTTTGCAAATATTTGGATCCCGAAACCTTTGATGCTCCGGATGTTACCGCTCCGCTCGCGGACAGCGATCCATCCAACGATTACCTCGCTTGGGAATACCTTTACAACAATAATACCGATGCTTTTATTGCAGCCTTTTTCGATTGGCACTCGGGAAAACCGTACGATATTGCAAAGATTTTTTATCTGGCCGACGAATTCCGTAAAATATGCGCAGATTTCCGGAATTATGCCGTGAATACCTTATGTTCGGAGGCTTTAAACTATTACCGGGATAATATATTACCTTATGTCGAAAACAATGATCCCCAACAATCCGACTTCATTAAAACCTATATTACAGAACCCCTGTCCGGGGATCGGATCATTAACGGCCACACGCCGAATGGTGAAGCCTATTATACGCTGGCCACGAAGATCAAATACGGCTCGGGATACATTTGTCCCGTAGCTCTCGACCTCTCTAAAGAGCCTTATTCCACTTCGAAGTTCTTTTCAGCAAACATAGCCCAGATCATATCGGATACGATCGCTTCAAACTTTGCCTCGATACAATCGAGAGGCATAGGTTCCTTCATTTCGAACAGATTTGATTGGCAAGAATACAATCTTTCGGAGAAACTGGCTGTCGGAAATCTCATTCCACTCCCCGCCTATCTGATAATCTTTGTGGTCTATGTTGTGCTTGGATTTGTTGCTTACTTCTATTTAAGAAAAAAGAACAGATCGATCTACCTCTGGGCCGTGCAAGGCATACTGGCTCTTTCCGCCACCGCACTTGTCATGCTGACCGGGTTGACCACCCGAATGTCAAAGCCCGTCGTCAACGCTTTGAAATTCACCGAAATATCGGATAATGTCGTACAGGAGACTACAATCTCCACAGTTATATTGCCCAAAACAAAAAAATATATTTTAAAGCTAAAAGAGGAGTATCTCCCCCAAACGATATTTGAAGGTAACTATCACTTTTCCTCATACAGACAGGGTAATCTCGCGGCAGCTCCGAAAGGTGAATACAGCGTCGCATTTCTTGATGAAAAAGATTGCAATGCTCTTTCGTTTTATAACACAGCCGCTCTTTCCAAAAGACCTCTGTGCTTCTCCGTCCAAAAGGACATTAAAGATTACCGCATCGATATTGACGCAAAATACAGTGCTCAGACACTTGTCGGGCACGTCACAAACAATAGCGAATTTACCCTGGAAGGTTGCACCATATTAATGGATTACATCTACTACCCGATCGGAACCCTGGCTCCGGGTGAAACCATCGACCTTTCAACGGTAACTCCCCGTTCAACCATGGGTATTCAGCCGGATCTAAATGCGACCAGGCTCAACTATTACATAAACACCTCGCGCTTTAGAGCTTACAAGGAGGTAAATTATACGCGCCCCGATAATTTCACCTCCTACTTTGTCGGTTTTAACAGATCCGAGCATACGAGAGAGTATCTTAAAAATGCTGCAATAGAATATCTCCTGTCAAACCAGGATTGGGGCCTAAGTCAAATACCGGTCTATACGGATGTCTTCTACAGATCATACTCTTTCGCTCCACAGCAATTTAACAGTGTCCGGGAGTTATTTGAGTATTTGAATCTCGATCCGAACGGCCATCCCATGCAGTTGACCGCAACTCCTTATTTTATAGCTTTTAACGGTGATGAGCCGAGTTCATTGTTCTCGGACAATTCATCCGCAAAAGAAAACCTGCTGGAAGTTTTTTACAAAGCACTTCCGTCGATCATTGAATAAGGAGGAATCGAAATGCTTGAAATTCAGAATCTTAATAAATCCTTCGGTCCCTTTAAGGCGCTGAACAATCTTTCGCTTACGGTAAACGATGGCGAACTCTTCGGTTTCGTTGGTGCCAACGGTGCCGGAAAAACAACAACAATGAAGATCTGTGTCGGTTTGGAACGTGCAGACAGCGGATCGGTCATAATAGATGGAACAAGCGTACTTTCGTCAAATAAAACCATGTCCATGAGAGGAAAAGTAGGATACGTTCCGGATTTCTTCGGAGTATATGCAGATCTTACGACCTCAGAGTATCTTCACTTTTTTGCCGGAGCATATAACATCTGGGGGAAAGCAGCGGATACCCTTACCGATAACCTTTTGGAGCTGGTTAATCTCTCAGATAAAGCTTCAATGCAGGTTGATTCCCTTTCACGAGGAATGAAGCAAAAGCTTTGTCTTGCAAGAGCTCTTGTTCAAAACCCAAATATTCTTTTTCTTGACGAACCTGCTTCGGGACTTGATCCCAAAGCCAGACATGAGCTTAAAGAGATCCTCAAGAACCTTTCAGCCATGGGAAAAACCATCATCATCTCATCTCACATTCTTCCGGAACTGATAGAAATGTGTTCTTCCATCGGAATAATCAGCCACGGAGAAATGAAATTCAACGGCTCCGTAGAAGATGCTCTTGCTCTTTCTTCGGGCGGTGAGTGCATAGAAGTCACCTTTGCGGGAGATCCCGGAAGAGCTCTTGCGCTCATAAGGGAATGTCCCTTTGTAAAAAACGCCGAGGCCACGATAAACGGTATCACTCTTACGGCGAGCGGAAATGATACCGAATACGCCGCTTTACTTAAAAAACTGGTTGTTAATGATATTCCCGTAGCAACCTTTACAAAAAAACATGAAAATGTAGAGGATGTATTCTTGAATATTATGGAAGGAGGTATCGCAAATGCTTAACATAACACTTAAAAACGCCGTATTGTATAAAGAATTGAGCATAAAAGCCAAAAGAAAGCATATGGCAGTCACCATATTCATCTTGAACAGCGTACTTTCGATCCTCGCCTTGTTCCTCCTTTTGATGCACAACTCCTCTCTTGCAAATTTTGAATCTCTGGACATCCAGTCATTTACTTGGATCTTTGACGCATTCATCATCATAGAATGTATGATCATATGCGCGTCAATTCCCTCCGAAACAGGGCCTTCCATTTCAAACGAGCGTGAGCGCCAGACTTTGGATGTCTTACTTACAACAAATATGAGCAATCTGGACATCATACTCGGAAAATTTATGTCATCGGTAGCATATATGCTTTTCTTCATAGTGTCCACCTTACCTTTTCTGGCTGTCACACTTATATACGGAAGCATATCCTTCGGTCAGCTGCTTGCGGTAGTCCTTGCAGTGACCGCAACCGCTATGTACTTATCCACTTTCGGCATATATTTCTCCACGATGGTAAAAAAATCTTCCCATGCGGTTGCTCTGAACCTTATAGTGATCTTTTCCATAGTAGTCGGAACATTAATCTTTGCAGCAATAATAAAAGCTATAACTTTGGTCGTTGCCTCTTCTGCCCCATATGGCACTATGGCCTCAAAAATGACCGGAGACTGGGTTTTTTTCATCCTTTATCTGAACCCCGCCACAACGGTTTACGATGTATTGGATAAAACGATCGGCCTTAATCTGGTCAGCGGGACTACCCCCGGGATGGCGGGATTTTTTTCAAACCTAACCTCCATCTCTCCTTCAAACTTTTTTATAAGATACTGGGCACCTATAGGCTTCACCCTTCAGCTTCTGGCCGGCATCGGAATGTTGAAGGCAGCAGCATCATCTCTCAACAGAAAAGCAAGGCATTCTAAACATGGAAAAAAGACAGATCATTAATTTCATAAAAAGAATAAGAGGAAAACTCATTCGGCGTATGCTGACAGATGCTCTTTCAGACGGCTTTTTTGTCGGATTGGCGGGTTTCTTTGTATTGAACGCCATATCGCTTTTTGTCCCCTTCCTTAACGCCTGCCTGTATGGTCTGGGCTTTCTCGGTCTTTCGCTTATCGTTTTTACGATCAGGGTTATGTTTCGAATGCCCGATCTCGGGAAAGCAGCTGCCGAAGGCGATAAATACGGTTTCAAGGAACGGCTTTCGACTGCTCTTGAAAACATTGACGAACAGGATGACATGTCACTCATACAAAGACATGACACCGTTCGAAACCTGGGTTCGTTTGATATTGCAAAATGTTTCCGCCGTAAGCTGTCTTCAAAGCGCCTGGCTATGTTGTTTTCCTTCGCGGCCATGGGTATCGCATGTGCTGTCATCGACACTCCCGCAAAAGAAACAGCGGCCCTGATCCGGGAAGTAAAAGAAAACGCCACTGAAGCTGTCAAAAAAATAGAAAAAGAATTAGATAAGCTTGCCGAAGTGCCGGAGCTTTCTTCCGAGGAGCTTGAAAAACTTGAGGAACTCTATCGCGAGAGCGCAAAGGAATTAAAGGATGCCATGACCAAAACCGATGTGCGTAAGGCCAAGGACAGGTTTGACAGAAAAACTCTGAATCAGCTTTCGTCACTGAGTAAAAGCTTGAGTGCGGAGGATCGTGCCAAACTTGTAGATTCCCTTAAACAGGTTGCGGAAGCCATGGACGTCGAAGATGAAAAGTTCTCCAAAGCTTTGACCGAAGCAGCAAACGCAATGAATGTATCCTCAGGCACCCTTGCGCAGGGTAATCCCAACCCTTCTCAATTCCAAGGTAACACAGGGCAGCAAGGCCAGCAGGGCCAGCAGGGCCAGCAGGGTCAGCAGAGCCAACAGGGCCAGCAGGGCCAGCAGGGCCAGCAGGGTCAGCAGGGCCAGCAGGGCCAGCAGGGTCAGCAGGGCCAGCAGGGCCAGCAGGGTCAGCAGGGTCAGCAGGGTCAGCAAGGTCAGCAAGGTCAAGGTCAAGGACAGGGTCAGGGACAAGGTCAAGGTCAGGGACAAGGTCAAGGTCAAGGACAAGGTCAGGGTCAGGGACAAGGTCAAGGTCAAGGTCAGGGTCAAGGTCAGGGTCAGGGACAAGGTCAGGGCTGGAACATGGGCTCTGATATCGGAAGCGAAAAAGAAGGTACCAAGGGCGAAATGATCACTGTTCCCGCTAATTTCGAAACCGTATCCTTAAACGGCAAGAACACCGGGGAAGGCGACGATCAGACCATCAAAACATCGAGTTCCATGACTTTCAACGGAACCGCTGCAGACTATGAAACAGTAATCTCATCCTATACGGGAAAAGCTTATTCGGCGCTTAATTCGTCGACTGTTCCCGAAGCAATGAAGGATGTTGTCAAGAATTATTTTTCTGAGTTATCAGAATAGGGAGGACTAATGGAAGAAAAAGATTTACAGGAAATAGTTGAAAAAGTCAGTCTTTGTGAAAAAGAGATCGGCAAAGGCATCATCGGTCAGAAGACCGTCATCCGTGAAGTCATCATAGCCATGTTGACCAACGGAAACGTATTGCTTGAAGGTGTTCCCGGTCTCGGAAAGACGCAGCTTGTAAAAACCATCGCACAGGTGTTCAATATTGCCTTTTCAAGGATCCAGTTTACTCCGGACCTTATGCCCGCGGATGTCACAGGTACCAATCTTATTATTAAAGAAAACGGCAACAACGTTTTCTCCTTTGAACCGGGCCCCATCTTTTCAAATCTGGTGCTGGCAGATGAGATCAACCGTGCCACACCCAAAACCCAATCGGCGCTTTTGGAAGCCATGCAGGAAAAAACGGTAACCGTAGGTAAGAAAACCTATGAAATGCCCTCTCCTTTCATGGTACTTGCCACGCAAAACCCCATTGAAAACGAAGGTACCTACCCTCTGCCGGAAGCCCAGCTCGACCGTTTCATGTTTAAGATACAGGTGGATTTTCCTTCTCTTGAAGAGCTGAAACAGATCATGGACATCACCGTCACCAACAAAAAGACTGAGATCAATCCCATAATGAGCGGAGAAGAGATCGTCAACATCAGAAACATAATTCGTGATATCAAGCTTTCCGCAGCAGTTGAAGAATATGCACTCAAGCTTGTGGTTGCAACACATCCCGAGGTTGCGGGCGCAACGGATCACATCAAAAAGTATGTTTCCTGCGGCGCTTCCCCCCGTGCGGCTCAGGCCATTTTTAACGCCTCAAAGGCAAGAGCTCTCCTTGAGGGCAGAGCCAATGTTTCCTATGATGATGTTCGTGCCGTGGCTTACCCCGCGCTCAGGCACCGTATCGCCGTCACTTTCGAAGCTATGGCTGACGGCGTCAACACAGATGCAATTATTTCCCGGATCATTTCAGAGGTTACCGAATAAATGGTTTACGACAACACCTTTAATGCTGAATTTTACAAAAGTCTGTCCAAGTTTAGGATGAATCTGAAAATGCGGCTGGCCGCAGGCGCCAACGGCGGACGAAAGTCAAATGCAAAGGGCAGCAGTGTGGAGTTCTCGGACTTTCGTGAATATCTTCCGGGCGACGACATACGCCGGATCGACTGGAATGCATATGCCCGATTTGACCGTTTGTTTATCAAGCTTTTCATGGAAGAAAAAGAAGGTTTGTTCAGGATCTATCTGGACGGAAGTGCTTCGATGAACTACGGTGAAAACAGCAAGGAAGTGCTGGCAAAACGCATAGCTGCCGCCCTCTCCTACTGCATTCTCGACCACTCAGACCGTGTCATCCTGAATTTCCTGAAAGGCAACAAATGCGAGACCTTTAAGGGCGTGACCGGCAAACAGGGCTTTTCAAGGATCACGGACAACCTCTCCGTCATGAAGCCGGAGGGTGAAAACGATCTGCTGAAGAGCATAACCTCCGAAGACATCAAACGTCGGGGCATGTCCATAGTCATCTCGGATTTCTATACCTCGGATCTTGAATCCGTGATCAAATATCTTGCTCACAAAAAGCAGGAGATATTTTTGATACAGGTACTGTCCAAAGAAGAGCTCTCCCCCGAATTATCGGGCACCTTCAGCCTTGTGGATTCGGAAACAGGCAAAAACATTAAGGTTACGGGTTCTTCTTCCCTCGAGAAGGACTATTCGGCCACAAAAGACAGATTTTTAAAGAATATAGAAGGTCTTTGCAAGAAATACGGTGCAAAGTATATACTTGCAAGTACCGAAAACAGTTATGAATCTATTTTAAGGGGTTAAAACATGCGTTTCATGCACTTTTGGCCGCTTTTCCTGTTGTTACTGATCCCCATCGTAATAATCATGTACCTTCTGAAACAGAAGGCAGTGTCTCATCCCGTTCCTTCGCTTTTTTTGTGGAACGAGATGTATCGTAACAAGGAATCGGATACTCCCTGGGAAAAGCTCAAAAAGAATAAACTACTCATAATCCAGATCATTACGATCCTTATACTCGTTTTTGCGCTGATGTCTCCCTATACATCCTCGGAAACCGCAACCTCCGAAAACGTGGTATTGCTGATCGATAACAGCGGAAGCATGAGCACTGTCCTTACCAACAAAAAAACGCGTCTGGACTATGCAAAAAATGCCGCCAAGGAATATGTGAAAACTCTTTCGGACGACACAGCCGTTACGGTCATTGCCTGTTCCGACAGGACCACTTCTCTCCTTTCCGGCTCATTGGATAAATCGGCGATACTCAATGCGATCGACAGTATTGACGAAACCACGCTTGCGGGCGACTGTTCGGGCGGTCTTTCCATATGTCAGGGACTCGTCTCCGGCAGTGTAGCCCTTACGGTAAATGCTTTCACGGACTCACCCATCTCCCTCGGAAGCATGTCGGGTACGATCTACAACTTTTCTTCTCATGCCGAAAATGTTTCTCTGGATTACGTAAGCTCTGCCGAAAAAGACGGTAAGCTCATCATCCTTGCCTGTGTAACAAATCACGGTACCTCAGAAGCAAAGGGAGATATTAACCTTTACGGAGACGGTAATCTTTTAAATGTTTCATCCTACAGTCTCCCCGCAGGTCAGACCTCAATCGTCTACTTTAACGATACGGACTTTAAGGGAACGTTCCTGAAAGCAGAGCTCAACACCCCCGATGCTCTCGACCTTGACAACAGTGCCTGCTGTGTCAGTGTGGCAAAGAAGAGCGGTCGTGTTCTCATGCTCACTTCAAGAAACCTTTATCTGAAAAAGGCTATAGAATTAAACGAGAACATTACTCTTCACGAAACAAACGATCCGGAAACCTTTTCGGGAACTGCCGCCGAAGGCTATGACCTCTACATCATCGACGGTCAGGAAATGCTTCCGAAAGAGCTTCCCGCGGAAGGAAACCTGCTTTTCATCCGGTGTAACCCCGGGCAATATTTCGAGCCTGCGGAAGAACTCGAAAACCTGTATCTGAAGCTTGAGGACAGTCCTTATACCACAGGCATTTCCGGTCATACCTTCGGAGTCACCTCCGTAACAACGGTTGAACAGCCCATCTGGTCCAAATCGTTCATAGACGCGGGCAAGGACTCCGCCGGTTTTATCGGAGAATATGATGGAAGGAAAATAGGTTATATAGGCTTTGATCTTCATTCCACGGATCTTCCTCTGGACTACCGTTTCCCCATTCTCATATGGAATCTGATGACTGAATTGGGCAACTCGGACCTTTTATCCTCAAACACCCTGTTTTGCGGTCAAAGCATCAGGATAAACGCTTCTTCCGACAACACGTCTCCATCCATATCCTATCCCAACGGGAAAAAGAAAAGTCTCGAAGAACTGCCTTTCCTTTTCAACGACACCGATCTTCCCGGCGCATACATACTTGAAAAGGCCGAGGGTAAGACCGAAGCTTTTGCGGTAAACTTTGATACCACCGAAAGCCGTTTGGTCTCCCAGTCGACAGTTTCTATGCCCGGGGATTCCAAAACAGTTGTTGTGGACGCCACAGCAGCATCTTCAAAAAGCTACAGACCTTTGATAATCATTCTCCTGCTTCTTATTATGGCTGTAGAATGGATAATTTACATTAAGGACTAAACATGAGAATCAGTATTGAACAACCATTAATATTGCTGCTGATACCCGCAGGCATCTTTCTTCTGGTATTCTCGGCGCGTTTCATGCATCTCCGTTCAAAGGAACTGAAGATAAAGCAGATCATCCTTCGCGGGATCGTCTACTCTCTTATGATACTCGCCCTGTCCGGTGTCAGCCTGCTGAAGAACGGTAAAAACATTGCAACGGTATTTATCGTTGACGCTTCCGACAGTACCAAGGAGCACAGCGAACGCATCACTGAATTCATCAACAACGCTATAGGCACCAAGTCCGAACAGGATCATGTGGGCATAGTTACCGTAGGCAAGCTGCCGTCATTGGAAAACTTTGTTTCCGACAAATGTATCTATCACGGTCCTCAGACGCACATCGATCCCTCTGCCACCAACCTTAAGGATGCGGTAGGTCTCGCACTGTCCATGATGCCCGAGGGCTTCGCCAAAAGGATCGTTATCATTTCCGACGGTGCGGAAAACATCGGAAACCTGAAAGACACCGTTGCGGATGTAACAATGGCCGGATGCGACGTCAAGACCGTCACTCTTCCCTCCTCCCTTTCCGAGGAGGTTTACGTGAGCAATCTCACGATTCCCGAAAACGTTGGAACAGGCGAGATGTTTAAAGTCATGGTGGAAGTCGAAAGCAATGTTTCCACCTCCGCCGTTGTCTCTCTTTATCAGGGCCGCACACTCACAGAACGTAAAACCGTAAATCTTTCCAAAGGGACAAGTCTCATTCCCTTCTATGACACACAGACGGATGCGGGACTGAAAACCTACAAGGTGACCGTAGAAGCTCTGAACGATACGTTTTCACTTAACAACGAATATTCCGCATTTACCAATATCTCCGTTAAACAGCCCCTGCTTTTGCTTGAAGGAGGTCAGGGTTTCGGCAGGCCTTTTTATGATATGCTCACCAAAATGGGGATCGATTGTGTCCTGATGCCCGCGGGCTCTGCTCCCACAAACATATCCGAACTGATGGAGTATTCGGGCGTAGTTCTTTGCAACGTTTCTGTCAGGGACCTTCCCGATGACTTCATGAACATCATTTCCACCTACGTCAAGGATTACGGCAAGGGTCTGATAGCCTGCGGAGGCCGCAGATCCTTTGGCCCCGGCTTTTACAAGGATTCCCCCCTTGAAACCATTCTTCCCGTAAACATGGATATCAACGGTGAAGCAGAACTCCCCTCCATGGCCATCATGTTCGTCATTGATAAATCAGGTTCCATGTCGGGTGATAAGCTTATCGAAGCAAAAAACTCCGCGATCAAATCCCTCGAACTTCTGCGGGATGAGGATTCTGTCGGTGTCATTTCCTTTGACACTTACTATTCGAGAGTAGCCCCGCTTTCCAAACTCGAAGACAGTCGTGATGATGTCCAGGCAGCCATCAGCTCAATACAGATCGAAGGAGGCACGAGCATATACCCCGCAGTCAAAGCCGCGGCCGATGAATTACTGAATTATAAGGCTTCCGTCAAACACATAGTTTTGCTCACGGACGGTCAGGACGGGTACAGCCTTTATGATCCTCTGATCAAACAACTGACAGATAACGAGATCACTCTTTCCTCAATAGCACTCGGAAACGATTGCAATGTCCAGCTTCTTCAATCAATATCCGAAGCAACGGGTGGAAGAATGCATCTGGTCACCAATAACTCAGAATTGCCGCAGATATTTGCGGACGAGATCTACCTTTCAAACAATGAATACCTTGTAGACAATCCCGGTCCGGTTTATATCACCTCAAACGATGATGTGATCAGGGAAGTTGTAGCGGAGGGAGTTCCAAACATTAAGGCCTATGTAGCCACCACCATAAAAGAAAGAGCCACTCAGCTTCTGGAGACTCAGGAAGGCCACCCTCTTCTCTCCTATTGGCAATACGGACTCGGAAAAACCGTTGCCTGGACTTCCGATGTGACCGGTAACTGGTCGGGCGATTATTTTGCATGGGAAAACAATACGCTCCTTTGGAACAATCTGATCCAGCTGATAACGGAGAAAAAACAGAGTGAAGGCTCCTATGCCACGGTAACTCAAAACCTTTCCTCCGCCACCGTCAGCTATCACACTGAAGACTTCAGTTCAAACACCACCGTTAAGGCAGTTATAACGGATGATAAAGGAAACTCCTCAGAGATAGATCTCCTTCCGAAATCTCCCGGAGAATTTTCAACGGACTTCGATCTTACAAGCGAAGGCGTCTACTCCATAGCGATCAAGCAGTTCAACAACGGAGCCGCAGAGTCGGGACTTACAACCGCTGCGATCAAGAAATACTCTCCCGAGTATACTTTTAATCCGGACAACACGCTTCTGTCAGACTATGCCCGTCTCACAGGCGGCGCTGAGATCGATTCTCCTTCACAGGTTTTCACCGATACGATTCATCTTGTCAAAGCCATGAAGGACATCACCGTTCCCCTCCTGGTCGCTGCCCTGCTCCTCTTTGTGTTTGATATAGCCTACAGACGATTCCGTTTCAGGATCGTTCCCGAAGGTTTCTACGCAAATATGTTTAAACATTTAAAGGACAAAAGGACAGCCTTCAAAGCTGCTCCGACAGCGTCGGCAAAGTCTGTGACAAAGGAAACTTCCGATAATGAGAGCAAAAAAAATAAGAGCGACAAAAACAACGGGAAAAAACCTCCCCGCTCCGGTTCTTCAAAGAAGGAACCCGATATTATCGACACTTCACTTCTTTTAAACAGAATGAAAAAATAGTAAAAAAAGAGCGGCGATAAAATCGCCGTTCTTTTTTTACTCTACTGTGTAAGGCATAAGAGCAACGTGGCGTGCACGCTTAATAGCAGTCGTCAATGCTCTCTGGTGCTTTGCGCAGGTACCTGTGATACGTCTGGGAAGGATCTTTCCTCTCTCAGAAACATATCTGGATAACTTCTTTATATCCTTATAGCTGATCTCAGTTACTTTTTCGGCACAGAAGGCACAAACCTTCTTTCTTCTGCGAACAACACGTCTTTTCATGGTACCTTCTGCAGTATTCTTTGCAGCTCTCTCGTCTGTCATTGTATTATCCTCCATTCTTTCGATATTTTACAAGCCGGTGATTTCTTAAGCGAATGGCAGCTCTTCATCAATACCGTCGGGAATGTTCATGAATCCCGAATCGGTGCCGCTGGGCTGAGGTCTCTCATAGGACTGATTATTTCCGCCGCCCTGAGCATTCTTGCTCTCGGCGAACTCAATATTGTCAACGACAATATCAGTCGTATAAACCTTCTGACCATCCTTATTTGTGTAGCTGCCTGTCTGAATCCTTCCTTCAAGCGCTACCTTTGTACCCTGTCTCAGATACTTTTCTACGAACTCAGCCTGTTTGCCGAATGTGACGCATGAAATAAAATCGGCTGTCTGCTGGTTTGCATCATTGCTTCTGGAAACTCTTCTGTCAACGGCAAGAGTAAATCTTGCGATTGCCGAATTATCCTTCTGTGCATATGAGATGTTAGGGTCTCTTGTGAGTCTACCCATTAAAATGACTCTGTTCATTTAGGAAATCCTCCTACTTTTATGCCTCTTCGACTCTTGTTATCAAGAATCTGATAACGTTGTCCCTTGTGCGAAGTCTGTCTTCGATCTCTGCAGGGGCTGTTGTCTCAGCATCGAACTGAATGAAGTAGTAATATGCTTCGTTCATCTTCTGAACTTCGTAAGCGAGTCTCTTCTTACCCCACTCTTCAACGTTCTTAACTTCGCCGCCGAATCTTGTGATAAGCTTCTTTGCATCTTCAACGGATGCATCTCTTACGCTGTCCTCTACTTTTG
>JAEEYF010000049.1 GCA_016291655.1 Lachnospiraceae bacterium
GCTTCTGACGAACCTTGTTTGCCTTCTCTGCAATACCGATAGCGCCTTCTGCTGCTGCGAAGGACTCGTGGCCTGCGAGGAATGCGAAGCACTCGGTCTCTTCTTCAAGGAGCATCTTGCCAAGGTTACCATGGCCAAGACCAACCTTACGTGTATCTGCTACGGAACCGGGAATACAGAATGCCTGGAGGCCTTCACCGATAGCTGCTGCAGCTTCGGATGCCTTACGGCAGTTCTTCTTGATAGCGATAGCGGCTCCGACTGTATATGCCCACTTTGCATTTTCAAAGCAGATGGGCTGGATGCCTTCGATGAGCTTGTATACGTCAATTCCGGCAGCCATTGTGATATCTTTGCACTCTTCAATGGAAGAGATGCCATACTTCTTTAACACTGCAAGAATTTGGGGCTCTCTTCTCTCATATGATTCAAATAATGCCATTTTAAGTTCCTCCTTCTTACTCGTGCCTGGGATCGATGAAACGAACCGCATCAGCAACTCTTCCGTACTGGCCGCAAGCCTTCTTAAGAGCTGTGTTTGCATCGTCACCCTTCTTGATGAAATCCATCATCTTTCCAAAGTTAACGTACTTGTAACCGATGATCTCATCGTTCTCATCAAGTGCAAGGTCTGTGATGTAACCGTCTGTAAGTTCGAGGTAACGAGGACCCTTATCAAGTGTACCGTATGTAGTACCGATCATAGAACGTGTGCCCTTACCGAGATCTTCAAGGCCGGCACCGATCTGAAGACCGCCCTCGGAGAACGCACTCTGAGTTCTTCCGTAAACGATCTGAAGGAAAAGCTCTCTCATAGCGGTGTTGATAGCATCGCACACAAGGTCTGTGTTGAGAGCCTCTAAAATTGTAAGTCCGGGAAGAATTTCCGCTGCCATGGCTGCAGAATGGGTCATACCGGAACAACCGATTGTTTCAACAAGCGCTTCCTGAATAATACCGTCTTTTACATTAAGTGAAAGCTTGCAGGTTCCCTGCTGAGGTGCACACCAGCCGATGCCGTGTGTATAGCCGGAAATGTCCTCAACCTTCTTTGCCTGTACCCACTTTGCTTCTTCGGGGATAGGCGCTGCGCCATGATGTACCCCCTGGTGAACAGGGCACATGTTTTTAACTTCTGTTGAGTAGATCATATAATCCTCCTTATGAAATGGTGGCTTCCTAAAACCGTAAAGAATATAGCACAGAATTATATTTTTTACAATTAAAAATAGTTAAAACCTTGTCAAGCAGGCATATAATTTCTATACGAACTCAAAGAGATTCAACCCAGTCTCTTTTTCATCAAGCCTTCTCTCAACAGTTCCCTTGATCGTCCTTACAAACATCTCACATGTTGCGGAGATCCTGCATTCATTCAAATGTCCTCCGAGCACAGTCATATCCTCCCTGCACACATTGATATGCAAGTGGATGTAAGTCTCGCCGTTTTTGGTGGTAACATTTCCGAGGAGTGACGTGATCTCCATGGGTTCATCTATGGTATTTTTGTGATACTCCCGTTTAGCAACATCATAAAGTCCGATCACCACATGATCCGAAGCTCCTATGGCTTCCACAGACGCCGCCTTGATCCCTTCCTTCTCACACAGCTCCGTAAGTTTTGCGATCACTTCTTCGCCGCGGTTTATGCGCACGACAAATGTATCTTCGAATTTCCTGTACTCCATGGATTACCTCCCAAATATCCTTGTGCTTTTCCTTTAAAGTATACTATATCCCAAGGAATGTCAATCTCCGAAAATGAGCCCCGGGGACGGGGTTATGGTATCAAAACTTTTCTTTACACTTCATCTGCTCGGTGCTATAATCCACTGAATGCAAAAAAGATAATCATTCATCGAGGTAACTCATGTTTAAAAGCACTACATTATCCAATAAAACCACAAAAGGCATCGTTTTGAACAGCCTCATCGCGATCCTTTCACTGTTTGTAAACGGCTTCGGTATCTATCTCACCATGAAAGCCAACATCGGAGCAGCACCCTGGGACGTCTTTAACCTCGGTCTTTCAAAATCCCTGGGTATCCTTTACGGAACAGCTTCCATCAGCGTATCGATCGTTATCCTTCTGATCGACATCTCCATGAAGGAATCCATCGGTATCGCGATGTTCATCGATGCCATAGTCGTGGGTAAGTCCGTGGACTTCTTTAACTATGTGGACTTTGTTCCCACTCCCACAAGCCTTCCCGTAAGCATAGTAATGCTCTTCGCAGGCCTGTTCGTTCTGGGTTATACCCAGTTGTTCTACATGAAAGCCGCACTTGGCTGCGGTCCCAGAGATACCCTGCTTGTAGGCTTAAAGCGTCATCTTCCGAAGATCCCCATCGGCATCATAAGCATAGCTCTTCTCGGCACCGCAACACTGATCGGCTATCTCCTCGGAGGTCCCGTAGGCATAGGCACGATAATCTGTGCCTTTTTTCAGGGGCCAATTATGGCTTTTGCCTTTAAGACACTTCATTTTAATGCCACAGGTATTAAACACGAAAATCTGTTGGAATCCTTTGCGGTGATCACCGCTTCAATAAGAAATTTACGTCACAGGCACGCATAAAATGATACCAAAACCCCGTCCCCAAGGTATCAAAAAGTGAGCCACGGGGACGGGGTTTTGGTGTCATAAAAATGTCTTGGCGTCGAATCTGACCTTCGCCTTTTGGGCGGACGGCACATGTGCCATGTCATTGAACAGATTGATCCTGGGAACCGTGAAGAAATTCACGTCCGATGACGGAAAGCCTATGACCGAGACGGAACACAAACCATAGGTCATCGCCGATATCATATATATAAAATTAATGTTCAATATATGTGAAAGCGCGCAAGCACCGGAGCCACCGTGTGAAAACAATGCGATCGTCTCCCTGTTCTCCCTGACGCAAAAGTACCTGTCATCCTTTCTGATATAGCCGAACTGTTCTATAAGGCCGTCGATCCCCGCCGCGATCCTGTCATAATACTCTATGCACTTGTTATCCTTAAAGTATGGATGTTCACGCCATTTATCAAGTTTCCTGCAGTCTGCGGTCTCGCAAAACATCTTATACCCCAATGTCCACGGATGCCCCTCTTTCATGATCTCATCTCCCGAAGGATTCCCCCAGCCGATCTCATGCATAAAATCCAGTTTCTCTATCGTTAACCCAAGCTTATCCGCCGTATAGGATGCGGTCTCGCAGGCTCTTCCCATAGGCGAGGAAAATATCCTGCTTATGCCCTCATTCTTAAGTCGTTCCGCCGTCGCAGCCGCCTGCAGCCTTCCCTCTTCGGTAAGGCAATCCTTTTCGTAATCGGGATCGCCGTGTCTCACAAATATGATCTTCATATCATTCCCTTTCTCATCCCTTTATCGCACCGATCATTACGCCCGTCACAAAATACCTCTGTGCAAAAGGATATATTATAAGCATAGGTATAGTGGACACCATTATCGTTGCATATTTGATGAGTGGTCTGAACAGCATTATATCTTCTCCGTCCGTTTCCACGACAACCGCGTTCTCCGACGAAAGCAGAACCACTTCTCGTAACGTAAGCTGCAACGGGAACAGATTTCTGTCCGTCAGATATATGGATGCCGAGAACCATGAATTCCAAAAGTGGATCGCATAGAACAAAATAATCACGGCTATGATGGCTTTGCTCACCGGGAGCACGATGTTAAACAGAATCTTCACATACCCCGCTCCGTCGATCCTTGCAGCTTCAAACAGTTCCTCAGGGATCTGCGCGAAGGAAGTCCTCATTATGATTATGTTATATGCAGAAACAACAAACGGTATGATCATTGCCCATCTTGTATCAAGAAAATGCAGGTTTCTGACAAGCATATATCCCGGGATCAGACCTCCGCTGAATATCATCGTAAACGCTACGATCCCTGCCATAAGGCCCTGCCAGTAGAGATTCCTGCGCGACAAAACATATGCCGCAAGTATCGTCAATACCAAGGCAAAGGAAGTCGCTCCCACCACATAGATAATGGTATTCAAATATGATTTTAAAATAGATGCGTTCTGCATTACAAGCTTGTAACCGCCAAGCGTTGCCTCACCCAGAGGCCACAATACGAGTCCCGAATGAGCTGACACCTTTCCGGGCTCCGAAATCGAAGCCATCGCCACATGCCAGACAGGCAAAATAAAAATTATGCATAACCCCACAAGAAGTATCGTATTAAAAACCGCAAATATCTTCTCGCTCTTTGATCTCTTGATCATTCCGGCCTCCTTTACCACAAACCGCTGCCGCTTACTTTTTTACCTATCTTGTTTGCAACGGCGAGCACTATGAAATTGACCACGGAATTAAACAGATTGATAGCCGTGGAATAGGAGTAATCCGACTGATTGATACCCACTCTGTAAACATAGGAGGATATTACGTCCGCAGTCGAATAGGTTACAGGCTTATACATAAGAATGATCTTTTCATATCCCACGCTCATGATAGATCCCATTCTGAGTATCAAAAGAACCACTATGGTTGAAGCAATACCGGGCAGAGTGATATGAAGCGTCTGTTTCCATCTTCCCGCTCCGTCTATCTTCGCGGCATCATACAGCTCGGGATCTATGGATGACAGCGCCGAAATATAGATTATTGCGCTATAGCCCAGATGTTGCCATATGTTCGACCCTATGAACAGCGTCCTGAACCATTTTGGCGAGGAAATAAGTGCTCCGCCCTTCCATCCGAAGAATTCCGCAAGTCTCGTCAAAACGCCCGTGCTCTTGGTAAAATCATACAGAATGGAAACCACTACCACTACCGAAATAAAATAAGGCAGATAGGAAATGGTCTGCACAACCTTCTTGAATTTCTTGTTTCTGACCTCGTTCAGACACAATGCGAATATGATGGGAAACGGAAATGAAAACAACAGTCCGAAAAAACTGATCAAAAGCGTGTTCTTAATTACTCTGAAAAAGTATTGGGAATGGAAGAATTTGATGAAATTATCCAGCCCGACGAATTCACTTTTGAACAGTCCCTTTTTAATGTTAAAATCCTCAAAGGCCATAAATATGCCTGCCATGGGAATGTAGTGAAAAACGATAAAATACACCAGAACCGGCAGAAACAGCAAATAAAGCACCTTGTTCCTTTTAAAATCGGTTCCTATGATCTCGAATCTTGTTTTTTTACAAGGGACTACTGCTGCCCTCTTCATAAGTAACCTCCTGCTGTCAGAAAACCCGGGTGGGCAATTCCCTCCCGAATTCTCTTCTTACATAAACCCATTTTATCGATTATTGTAGCGGTCCAATGCTGCCTGCTTCAGTTCGATACATCTCTCTATGCCCATGTCCCTGAGCGTCTGTCTGAAGGAATCATAATCATTCAGCGACATCTGACCGAGCAGGAATTTAACGTTGCATTCCTGCACATAGGTCTCAATGTCGGTGAAAAGTCCCGCAAGCTCACTTTCTTCCGCAGTAGTCTGAGTGATCCTGTCGGGAATGTATGCCACTGCAGGATACTTGGACCAGATCTTGTAGCCTGACTGCTTGTTTGCATCTGCCTGCTCAATGGCGGCGCCCTCTACCTTTATGGGAGGATTCTTTGTCCAGTACTTTGTGAGTACCGTTGCGGAATCAAGTCCGTCCGGATTTGAATAACGGAAATCGTAAATGGCAATACGATGATAAGGGTCACCGTCATCGGCAAGTCTCCAAACTCTGTCTTTTTCGGAATCAATACCGTAGTTTGCATTTAAGTAGATATCGCGTGCATAGAATCCGTCAACCCATCTTATGGCAATGTCACGATATTCACTGTCTGCACTGATGGTCCAAACCGTACCCGAAAGAAGATCTTCACCCGCTGAAGGCTTTCTGTACTCAGGATTGGCTGCGTTTACACTCTTCTTGGGCTGTTCACAGGGAACCAGCCAGAAGTCCGGGTTGGATGCACCTCTCTTAACATAGGTGTCGGAAAGTCTTGAACCATAGTCTATGAGCGAACCGATCTTGTCGTTCAGCTGCATATCATTGTCTGCCGCAACTCCAAAGGACCGTCTTGTTGAGAAATCCTGATCGAGATAGCCCTTTTCGTACCAGTCGTGCATAAACTTAAGATACTCGCAATAGGCATCATCCAAAGGTCCGTAATGTACCTTGCCGTCCTTCTGATAGAATTTTGGCGCTGTTCCGAACCCTGCCATGAATTCACCGTAATCTACGCCATTGTAAGAAGTATAAAAAGGTGCTTCGATACCGAGCTGTTCCTTGAACGCCTTCATTACAGCAGTCCACTCGTCATAGGTCTTGGGTATCTCCATACCTACCTTGTCCAGGAAGTCCTGACGTATGCAAAGACCTCTGTCTGTGGTGATGTTTTTGCCCATAGCCTTTGTGATGCCCCAGAAGCCGTAGAGATTACCCTCATCGGTAAACGCAGATTTTCCCGTGGATTCATTTGCCTTGAGCCAGCTTACATAGTTGGGGCAAAGGTCATAATTATCACATATGTTCACAAAGTATCCGTCTTCGATCGCTGCATCCTCTCCTCTTTTGTATGTGCAGCTGTCCGCATATGCCATCACGATATCAGGCATTTTTTCTGCTGCGAACAAAAGCTGGAACGTATCCTTTTCCGTTCCTACCGCAGGCATAACAAATTCCACGTGAACGTTGGTCAATTCTTCATACCACTGCCAGAATTCACCTTCGTTGGGATCTGCTATCGTCCCCAGAGATTCAGCGATGGGAGCCCAGAGTTTGAGTGTAACCTTTTTCTCGGTAAGAGGATACTTTTGCTGATTTACCTCTCCCTGCACGGTTTTTGCCTCGGGAAGGCCCGCATAGCCTTTAACGGTTGTTTTGCCTGAAGCGGAGTCCTTGCCGTTATCAGTCTCTGCCTTACCTTTTCCGCAGCCGCCCATAAGTCCCATTGTAATGGCAACGGCCATTACGACTGCAATGATTCTCTTTCTCATGTTTAACCCTCCTTTGAATTTAAACATATAATTTAAAATGAGTGATCCTCATTTAAATATCCTTCTCCTCAGATATCGCTCCCATTTGAAGCGATCACCTTTTTAAACCAGTAATAGCTTTTCTTTAAGTACCTTTCCATGTCCAGTTCATCCTCATCCGTTCTGTTGACATAGATGAAACCGTATCTCTTCTTCATGGTCCCCGAAGAACTCAAGATGTCTATGGGTGCCCAGGTCAAAAAGCCCATCAGATCGACCTTGTCCTCTTCAACCGCTTTCTTAAGCTCAACCAGATGTGAATTCAGATATTCGATCCTGTAATCGTCGGAAATAACCCACTTTTTTTCTTTGTCCGGATTCTCAGGCTTTTCATCCGCCCCCAGCCCGCACTCTATCATGAAAACAGGCAGTCCGTAACGGTCATATATGCTCTTGACCGCTATCCTGATCCCCACCGGATCGATAGCCCATCCGAAGTCGCTCTTTGAAAGATACGGATTGTCACTTTCGCTGTAAGGCTTTTCCACCGAGGAAACCCCCGATCTGTAGTAACTCAAGGGAATGAAATCCATCCTCGATCCCGATATGCTTTCGAGATCCTCTTCCGCCGGAACGAACCCCGCCTCCTTCCATTTTCTCAGAAGTGTCTTCGGATATCTTCCCGAAACAAAAACCGTAAGATGCGTGAAGCACTGCTTCTCGCCAACCATCTGTGCCGTAAGCACGTCCCCCGGTCTGCAGGTTTTAGGGTAGAAGGGCATGAAATGCACCATCCCGCCCACCTTTGCTTTGGGTGCCCATTTTCCCGCAAGCTGCTTCACCTTTGCGCTCGCAAGAAAATGATGATGAAAGATCTTTGCTTCGATCAGCTGCTTCTCTTTATCGGGCGTGTCTGCCGGTATCCGATCCACTGCAAGGTCTATGGCAGCATTCTGTTCATTGAAGGGAATGTACATTGAGACCGCATCGCCGAAATGTTTGATGACCGTTTCCGCATAGCATGCATATGCTTCGTAAACCCTTCTGTCGCTCCACCCCCCGTATTTGCGGTACAGTGCCAAGGGCATATCGAAATGGTTCAGGCAGACCAACGGTTCCATTCCTCTCGCCTTCAATTCCCCGATGAAGCTGTCGTAGAACCTGAGTCCTTCGTCGTTCACTTTGCCTTCGCCCTCGGGATATATGCGCGACCAGTCAATGGAAAAGCGGTAGCAATTAAAGCCCATTCCTTCAAAAAGCGCCATATCGCTCCTGTATCTGTGGTAAGTGTCTATGGCTGTGTTCCATGAGGTGGTGTGACCGAGACATGTATTTATATCGTTATAGGTGGAAGGTCCCTTGCCGCCTTCCTGCCACGCGCCTTCCGTTTGCATGGAGGAAACCGACCCTCCCCAGTAAAAGCCTTTTTTAAACGCCATTTTATTTTCCCCCGTACTTGTTGCCCGAAATATATCATCCAAAAGGCAAAGCTTCAATAACTTCGGGCGCTTCGGGAACGACCGTCCGAAATTTGCAAATAAAAAAGCCTTCAAAATGAAACTTTGTTTCATTTTGAAGGTAAAATACCCGATCCGTTTTCTCTGCCTTTATTCTCCCTTATTGTTGTAATCATAAAAAAGCTTCATGGAGGTTAGAGCGTCCGCATCGTTTTCCTTATTCTTGTCATAGTTAATGACCATCGACGCCACAAAAAGCACATCCAATACGTATTTCATAGCTGTTGCACCATTCACGCCCGTGGTCATGGCCAGCGTAACATTCCCCTTTCCGTTAGCTATCTTCAGATAGTCGTTGCAATACGTCTGTATCTCTTCAATGTTCCCGCCAATGATCCCCAAGGTGTAGTATCCGTTAGCCTTCATGGTCTTAGCGGTCTTAACAATATAAGGATTTCTACCGCTCATCGAAAGAACAATGGCAACATTGTTTTTCTCTTTCCGTCTGGATTCAATGGCGTGGTCGTTGATCCCGCAAAAAGCTCCCGCTCTGATACCTATGGAATTCAGCAAAAAAGCAAATATGCTCCCAAGATCGTATGCAACTCCCAGGCCGTAGATCTCCACAAAAGGCGCCTTGGATATCTTGTCTGCCGCTCTCTTCACAACGGTCTCATCGATCCCCATCCTTGTGGAATTGACCGCGGTGTCATATATCGCCGGAATGACATTCAGCACTGAGGATACAGAGCTTTTCTCATCAATGGAATTCTCTTCCATCAACACGCTCATCCGATACATTTCCTTGATCTCGCTGTCAAAAGCCCGCATAAAATCACGGTAGCTTTCAAAACCAAGTTTTTTGCAAAACCTTATGATCGCCGCCTTACTTGTATAAGTCTCTTTGGCAAGCTGCTCCGTTGTCATCCCCGTGCACTCTTCCTTTTGCTCTAGGATGTAATCCGAAATAGCCTTCTCAGTTCCCGTAAAATCCTTCTGCGCTTTCAACTGCTCAAGTATCATCTGTATCTCCTCACTTTTGACCCCGACGTTTCCGCAGGTTTTATCAAGCAAAAAAAGAGTTCTTCTATCATACTATCCGTATCTTTTTCGATATTATCACCGCAGGCTTAATGTTGCAAGGTTGCATCGAACTTCGCGATATCAGCTATATCCGAATCCAAAACCTCAGCAATCACAAACCAACCTGCCATATCGCTCGTACCTATTTCCGGATGATTTGTCTGTACTACATCCAGACAAAAAGTAGAATCACCATAAGAAACGTCTTGGATTGCATATCGGAAAGATCCGCTGCTTGCTTCTACATATGCGAGAACCAACGTGTGATCAGCAAAGAAACTATTGTCATATGAGGCCGTTACTTCATTGAAAGAAAGCACTTCATCATATCCTTGATCAAGCGTCAGGATATCTTTGTAGCTCTCTTTGAAGCGATTCAGATCTTCCAAGGTGTCCAGTTTAGATACCGGAAGATGCCGAACGGAACTGATAATCATCTTTTCCCCGTTCAGACAATCGCGCATCATGCCTCCTTCGGTCCAATTTGCATATGCAACCGTTGTCTTTATATCTACTATGGTATTTGTATAGTCTTCACTACTATTCTGAATAGTATCGAAGAGCATCTGCCTGATCCTGTCAATGTACTCTTTCTTGCGTTTTTCTACCGTAGCCGGGTCTTCATCTTTCCGAATGATCCAGTATTCTGATATATAACTGGAGATAGGATTTTGCCACGGAATGATGAAAACATCTTTCTCATCAATATCATATGTGATAAGGATAGCCCTCATCTCTGCAATCGAGACACCTTTTAGTTTCATCCGTTCCTCAAGAGTCTTGATCCGGTTCGTCCCAAACATCAGTCCGCAAGAGTAGCTATCCGGCGCCATCTGCCACACATAGAGTTCAAGGCCTTTAGATGTACTCAGATCAAAATACTCAGGATACTTTTCTCTCAGGAAGTCCAGGTCAACCGTTTCTGTTCCCCAAATCTCATCTTGGGTGTAAACCCTTGCGGTTACCAGCACATCTTTATCCGGCATGATAAAAGAATATCCCCAATAATCGCTGTCATAATGTGTTTTTCCAATCTCCTGACCGTCCACGTAAACAAGGATATCCGCATCGAAAAGGACTTGTGTTCTCACCTCAACTGTATCTCCGGTTTTTGCCCCGGAAGGGGTGCTGATGAAATCCTTTGCAGTATCTCCAAGTTCATACCTGATTGTGAAATCTCCGTTGTTGCTTATCGAAAATGGATCTGTCATAAGGCAAACTGCCAGAACGATACATGCAACGATGGCGATCAGAATGACCCAGAATGCTGGCTTTTTGTAATTCAAAACTCCCTTGACCCTTTCTTTCACACCTACCTCCCCGAAAGCAAGCGGGCAGGCTGCAATTCTCTTTCTCGGAAAGCTGCAGTCCAGAAGCACCTGTGAATACGTTGCCATATCATCCTTGTCCATATCACGGATGACTTTCTCGTCACAGGCCATCTCAATATCCCGGCAAAGTAGAATATAAGCGATCCAGCACAAGGGATTAAACCAATATACAGACAGCAGCAAAAATCCCAGCGGCTTCCACCAGTGATCACGGCGCTGAAGATGAGCAGTCTCATGACGGAGCACATAGTCAAGCGTTTCTCCCTGCAAGGAAGAAGGCACATAGATGACCGGCCGAAGGACCCCCAGAATGAATGGTGCTCTGACCTCATCACAGGAAAGGATACCCTCATTAATGGGGACACATACCGAAACAGTTTTTTTCAGCTTCAGATAACTGACTAATGCATAAGCCAGCATAACAACTATACCGGCGGCCCATACTGCCGCAATAATCGAGATGATCACCTGCAACGGATTAACGCTTGACTCCGGGGACGGAGAAAACGAATCTGAAATGACAGGATTGACCGCCTCGTTGATGAGAGTGATCCCTGAATTGATGTAAGGCTCATTCTGAAGCGCAATGTTCGACGGAATCGTCTCACCGCTCGGAATCAGACTGAACACGCTTTCAAAAGAGAACGGGCAAATGAGTCGGACTGCCACCAGCCCCCACAGAAGGCAAGCAACCCATTTCGGCGCTTTTTTCAGGAGCAGCCTTGCAGGAACAACCGCCAAAATCAGCCAGCTTGCCGTAATGCTCATATTCAATATTTTGAGGAAAACAGCGCTCATGTTCAGCCCTCCTTGAAAGCATCGATCATTTTCTGAATCTCATCGGCCTCTTCAGCCGATATGTTTTTCTTTGAGATAAATGCTGCAATAAATGCAGGCAGAGATCCTTTATAGGAATCTTCAATGATCTGCTCACTCTTGGCAGAATAGAATTCTTCACGCGTAACCAGAGCCACAACGACCCCATCTTTGTTCTGCAACAATCCTTTTTCACAGAGTTTGCGCAGCACTGTATAGGTCGTTGGCCTCTTCCAACTCAATTCTTTTTCACATATTTTTGCCAGTTCAGCGGAAGCAATCGGTTCATGCGCCCAGACAATATCTGCAAAACGTTCCTGTATAGCTCCAAGCTCAAAGTCTTTCATATACGGCTCCTCCTTCCGGCCTGTTTATCAGAATAAACAGTGTCTTTAGTTTACTCGAATAAACAAAACCTGTCAAGAGGTTTTTTGCCCGATGCGCTTTATATCACACCAAAAAGGCTCTCAACAACGTGTATCTCTGCGTCATTGAGAGCCAATATTAACCATCCGGCCATATTCACCTGTAAACCATACGGTATTATTCAAACTCGATAATCAGTACTGTATTTAGTGATGTGGTTTCTCTTTTGGGACTATATCTTGTATAGAGTTTCCAATTATTCCATGGATTATTTGGTTTTTTAAGGATTTTTGCAACCATGGTGCAACCGTTATCCCCCACTTTATATACCACCTGGAAGGTGGGGGATAAATATTTCTACCTCAGCAACTTCTCTACTTATATCATGTATTTTTTCTTCAAATCCACATAGAAATCCCTATCAACAAAATTTTTCTTCGGTCGATGTGAGGGTCATGTAGCAACTCGTGTTACTAAAGTTATTCTTTATTACCTTCCACTTTTTTGTTTCAGGATCCTGTTTTATCTCTCGTCTCCATAAGAGAGCTTTTCTAATGGCTACATGGACGTTAGCGCCCTTTCTTACGTTATTCTTTGCCCCCCACGCCTTTAATGCTGCCTGGGCAGCTTCCGTTTGGGACATGGTAACGACTGACTTGTCCCCTGCGTTATCGTAAGTGAACACTATCGTTTCTGCGTACATCGGGTCTTCCGTATAAAACACGTAAAACTTACCGGCATATTGATTACCGGGGACCGTCTGGCTCCCGGTTACTTTCGTTCCTTTCGGCGTCTTTATGGTCCAGCCGTTTGTCCCCACGCCTCCCTTAACTATCCACCACACGCTACTCCCGCTCTGCAGCCAGATGTCCGTTAAGAATGTCTGGAACGAAAAGTCACTGATATGGGAGCCATGGTAGTTCTCGTTGACTAATTCAGTGGAAGCGTTATCTCCGCCATTAAGTGCATATGCCGCCTTGGCTGGCAATAGAATTGAAAGCATCAGTGTTAAACACAAAGGAAATATCAGCTTCTTAGATCTCTTCATTTTTTGTCTTCCTTTCATCTTTTGTCTATATACAAAGTGGCATAATAAGCGTACATTTCTCTGTTTTAAAAGTGGTCATAGAAAGTCCAAACGGTTTCCAAAAAACATAGGCATTCTCTACGATGTATTATGTGAAAAAGGAGCTCAAAAAATGAAAAGACGTACAAAAAAAGCGCCTGATCTGTCAAAGACAAATCAAACGCTATTTTTTTGTTGTTTTCATCTTTCATACTTTCCCATCCAAGGGAATCATCCATCATCGTTAGGAGTTTAATTACTTTTTGTCGTATCCGAAGGGATGAGCAAGGTATTCGTCAACCGTTATCTCTACATAGGTTCCATCGACGAGTTTAAGCTGTACAAAAGTGTCAGCTGTAAACTTATAAGTGTGTCCGTCATCGGGGTCTGTCCATTCGCATACTTCAGGATCACCAGGATCTCTATGAATCATCTTTCCTACGACGAAATCATAGGATGTTGTGAAGTAACACTCTTCAGGAGCATTCGGGCCGCAAAATCTTGCATATGTTCCATCCAAGCTTTTCATGGCGTTGATTGTTGTAAAAATCTCCTTACCATTCACATAGTAATAAATGTAGTACTGATAGCTTCTTTCCAAGTTCCAGATCTCTGGGTGATCGTAGAACAGGTTACCGCTCCGTCCTATGGAATCAGGGTCTCCATATACCGCTCCACGGGAATTAAGCTTTACAGGTACCGGCGTGGGCGTTGCTGTGGGAATCGGTGTAGGGGTGGGTCCGGTGGTGGTTACGGTGTTAGGGTCGATGTAACCCACGTAGCCGCCGAGCTTTACCTTACTCCACTTATTCTCATGGATCCCGATCCTCTGCAGTTTTGTGTTCGCAGGAACCGTTGTTAAAAGCTTGCTGTTCGTATCAGCATCGGCTCTCAGGTTCGCTTTCTTCGTTGTCCACACATAGTCATTTACTTCCTTCACAGGTTCCGGTGTAGGGGTCGGTGTAGGGGTTGGTGTATTACTGGGTGTGGGTATAGGTGTACTTGTAGGCGTCGGGATAGGTGTCCACGTGGGTGTAGGTGTATTCGTTACAGTAGGTGTCGGTGTGGGCGTTACCGTATCCGTCGGTGTGGGGGTGGGTGTGTTTGTGGGTGCCTCGGTCACTGTCGGGATCGGTGTCCTTGTGGGGTAAGGCGTCGGTGTTGCATAGTCGCTTGCATCCGGTATCAACTTCGCACAGCCCGCAAGTCCCATCACAACCACTAAGATGATGATGATCGATGAAATTTTTAAATTCCTCATAAGTTAGCTCCTTTCATAATGTTTGTTAAAAAACATTATGAAAAAATGATGATAGATGAAAAAATGTTCGTTATGTTTACTCACTTGCGACTGTGTATTATACCACAGCGGGATATGCGTATCAAGGTGCATACGACGTTACTTTGCTTACTTTTCGAATCTTATGTTACTCAAGATCACGTTGTTATAAAAATTTACGGTCCGGGGATCCTGCCTGCAATCCCAAAGTTCGATATACATACCCGACGATGCAAAGTTGTTTATAGATCTATTAAGACTTCCTGTCAATGTTTATTAGTACAGGTCGGAGTAGACGCAGGTGTTGCGACCCTCCGGCTATCCGGTGACTAATACCCTTTAATCTGCCCTGAGGTCTGCACGACCATTTCATAATATTCATCTTCAAATACCGAAGGATATCCCTGAACAACCACAACGATTGACCGGTTCGGCTCAACTATGATATCGCTTGTTAGCTCATATGCGTATCTCGGTCGTTCCAACATGTCGTTAAGTATATCCATTCTCTCTCTTACGGCTTTTTCTACTGAATACTGCACGTACGACCTTATCCTGTCTTTTGACGACTCAACATGGTCGTAACGACCGTTTATAAAGACTTCGCCACCAAGAGTTATTGTTTCTTTAACTGCCGGATCCGTAGAAGAATAAGGAACAAGTTCGCTCGTCTTCGGGATATAATATCCCTCGTCCGTGGGATAACATATGTAAAAGCCGTTATTTTCCATTATTACAATTGCAGGCGTGAAGAAATAACCTTCTTCCTTGATTGTTTTATTGGCAAGGGCAAAGCAGACAAAGTATTTATCCACGACATTTCTGACGGCAGTCTGCGAACCCTGTTCGTTTTTCAATTCATGCATTGCCGCAAGTGTTGCAAATTCAACGCTTATATCCTTGGAAATACTCAGGAATATCCTAAAAACGTATCCATTCTTTTAGGATTACATATAAACTTAAACCCTGTTCCAGAAGATTTTTTTGCATTTACCCCTCTGCAAATAATGTATAACCCTATATTTTTTCTTAATAGCTATATCGCATGTAAACAAGGAGCTTCTCCTCAAAAACTACTAATCAAAGGGGCCGGACAAACCATCTCTATTCGTACCGGAAATGCCATTTCATTGATAATTCTTTGGAAAGAGAGTGTGTCTAATGATATTCAAAAACAGATACTATCTATACTACAAGAGAATTTTAGATTTCGTTTACTTGAATATTATTCTAATAGATACTCTCTACGTTCAGTGTCTTCCCCAACAAATGTTATGGCTGCAAATTATGGACACCTGAGATGAACAGAGAAGGAAGAGCATTTGTTGAAGCATCTTTGTTTCCTAACAATTCAAAAAAACAAAAGATCCTTGAAGACATCATACGCAATCAAAATTAAGAGTCAAAATTTATATATCTATTCCTACCCTTTCACCAAACAAAACTAATGCCGCAGTTTTCTCTGCGGCATTAGTTTTATACTCTACGCTTCCTCCGATGGCATCAATTGCGATTCATGCTTTTTAAAGAAATCAACACGAGGCAAAAGGTATTTCAATTCATATTCAGACAAATCTCCCACATACGAAGATATCGGTTCGAGAATTTTGTCCCAGTTCCATAAGGATTTATCCATATTCATATACTCCCGAAACATTTCACAACCATCCGGAGCAATCGGATGCAATAATATAGCCATAACTTTGCATGCATAAAAGCAATCTGCCACTCTCTGCATGCGAAGTTCCGCATCACCACTTTTATCTGCATCTCTCACTCCGTTTACCCAATGCTTATTCACTTCTCTGATATAATCGTCAAGGACATATGATATACGATGGAAATCATGATTATACATATGGCGCTCATACTCTAAAACAGTTTTCTCTGACAAATCCAAGATTGCCTGCGAAATACTATTTGACGGTACCCTACCATTATTATCATTCTGAGCGGCATAAAAACAAGAGCGGATTAATCTGTTATATACATTTGTAAGAAGATTTCCTTCTTTTAATACCATATCAATTCCGGTTCTCTCTTCCTGCGGCATATAGACCTGTGGCTTGAATCCTACACTCTTTGATGAAAGTCCCAAACTCATAAAATGCATTCTTAGCTGCTCAGGCGTATAATGCTCCAGGAGCTCATCAGCCATAGGCGGCTTGATTTCAGAACTACTGCTCGCCTTCGTATCCATAAACAGTACATGCCTATTGGAAATAATATGGGGAAGATTAATCTTTTCCATATCCGGCTGTTTACCCTTAGAATATTTCAGTGCTGTTAACATTGCCATTTCTGCGATTGCATAGAAATAAATATTGTCTTCACCAATAAATTGATACACCATTGCATCCTCTGCATCCCACCATTTTTTCCATTCGTCCTCCGGCAACCCCATGTCTTCTAAATAAGCCTTCGTGAATGATATCGGTGCCCAGAGCGATTCCGGCCATACCCAGAAAGTAAGATGTTCCATGCCGTCTCTTTCCGGCACACTTACACCCCAATCAATATTTCCGGATAAACGGAACGGGACCAAAGTTTTCCCCGAAGTATAATGAATATTTCTTTCTTCCAAGACTTTTTTTGCCGCATCCCGCGCATCTAAATCTGCAAAAATGAACTGTACAAAGGATTTCTTTTCTTCATCCATCGTTTCATGCATTGGGAAAAAATGTTCTAATTCCTCTTGATTTGCCATGTTCTTTCTGGGAATATATATCGAAGGCTTTTTCAGAGATTCCTCAATTACATCTAACTGAAATCTTCTGGTATTGGAATATCTTCTAAGTGCATCATTCCGTTCTTTCATCATATCAATAAGTGACTCAAGACAAAAATACCAATTGTCGACAGATTTCAATATCGGCTTCTTACCCGTCAACGCACTAATAGGGGATATCAATTCAGACGGCATGTACTGATGTCCCAGCGAACATTCATCCGCATAGGCTTTCTCAGAGGTGCAACCGGGAATGGGGCATCTGCCAATCACCTGCCTTCCATTTAAAAAGGTATCCGTATCCTCATCATAGAACTGCAATGTTGAAAGCTTTTCGATATATCCATTCTCGTACAATCTGTTAAATATTTCTGCGGAAAAACGTGAATGCATCATACCCGTTTTCCCCAACGCTGAAGCGCCAAATATGTCAAGGCTGATTTTATAATCTTGTAATGTCTTCTTTTGTTTTTCATGATTATCTGATACATATTCTTCTATCGTACCTGTATAACCACTTTCCCGCAATTTTCTGTATGCCTCCTTAATAGGGGAACCATAACAATCTGTGCCCGACACAAAAATGACATTTTCTTCACCAATTCTGTCCCGCAGAAATCGTGCAAAAATATCAGCGTGTACAAACATCCCTCCTACATGCCCAAAATGGAGCGATTTGTTTCCATAGGGCATACCACCTGTTACAACTGCTCGTTTTGGAAATACCGGTCTTTCACCTTTTTCAAGTCTCTTATTCATCTGACTTCCTCCTTTAATATGAAATGATGTTTTCCTAGCAGTAGGCAGGTAATAAAAAAATCCCTGTAACTGCTAAATACAATTACAGGGACGAATTAATCGTGTTGCCACCCTATTTCCTGAAATTATCACTAATCCCAGCTCTACAAGTACTCCTCAAAAAGATTTTATACTCTGGTTCTGTAACGGGAACTCCCGTCATAGCATCACTTATTCTCTACAAAATAAGATCCGTATGCAGCTCCGAGGCCTGTTTCATCCAATTTCCATCGCTTTCTCTCACCACCAAAAGCTCTCTGTAGACGTCTCAAGGGATTACTCTTCTCTTCATAGCCTTTATAATATATTAATGGGATTGTAGTAAATCTATACCCACATGTCAATCACTTTTTCCCAAAATGCCGCAGATTCCTCTGCGGCATTCCTTAAATACATATTCAAATTATTCCGGCAACAAATTGATAACACATTTTTGCAACCAATCTGCAACCACGCTTCCCAAAAGTCCAGTGTTTTCGGGCATCCTGAGCATTTTTTTACTATTCCATCTCTATACTGTAAGCTATATATTGAGTTTACTTAGTCCATTTCTGTCCATATCTGGTATAGATTTTACAATTATTCTACCATTTTTCGGCGTAAACGAGTTTTTTTGGATACATTTTAGATACATAGACTCAACGTTTCTCAATCCACCGCACCTCAGCCCGGCTTTATAATTCTTTAACCTTTAAGGGTTTCAAGAAATCTTTTTTCAAGTCTCTTGCCGAATGGAATATCATCAATTCAGAACTCGTCAACGAATTATTAGCGGCCTTATATTTTAATAATTCAAGCGTACATATCATATCGATCGATCCGCATTTTCCATAACATTAATTTTAACGCAAATGGTAATGTTGTAATAATAAACGATACAATAAAAAAGAAGCCTCTGGTATCACTAAAATACCGGAGGCCAACACCACTTTCTCTACCTTATCCAAATCCGCGAGCAGTGTACTCTTGTACAACTTTGCTCGTTGGGGAGATTTTCCCCAATCCCCTTTGAACAGAATTTTCAAATCTGACTGCGCTCGTAAACGAGCTTTATTACGCTTTGCAGCATTTCTTCGAATCACAACTTTTATAAAATCCATCCAAGATTTTTTGAATCATTCTCAGACTTCCTTTGTGTTTTTCATGGTAATTGCCTTCCTTTAATTGAATTTATAGAATCCCGATGCTCTTTTTCCTCAGTTCACAGGGCTCAAGGCATCGAGATTTTTAATTTTGAAATTTCCGATGCCATATGTCATTGAAACCAGACCTTTAGGGCATCGGGATTTTTGATTTTGGGAATTTCCGATGCCATATCTTCTTGAAATCAAGCCTTTAGGGCATCGAGATTTTTAATTTTGAAATTTCCGATGCCATATGTCATTGAAACCAGGCCTTCAGGGCATCGAGATTTTTAATTTTGAAATTTCCGATGCCATATGTCATTGAAATCAAGCCTTTAGGGCATCGGGATTTTGATTTTGGGGATTTTCCGATGCCATATGTCATTGAAACCAGGCCTTCAGGGCATCGGGATTTTGATTTTGGGATTTTCCGATGCCATAGGCCAGCGGAATATGCTATTCAGGGCATCGGGATTTTGAAATTTGAAATTTTCGATGCCCCCGCCATTTTTGAGGCGGTGGGCATCGAAATAATAGAATTTATTCCTTAGAAAAAACATCAATTTGTCGTCACTCAGGTCACTCCCACTCGATCGTACCTGTGGGCTTGGGAGTGAAATCGTAAAGCACTCTGTTCACGCCGGGAACTTCATGTGTGATACGATCCACAATATGGCACATCAGATCGAAGGGTATGTTCTCAACTGTTGCCGTCATCGCATCCTGAGTATTGACAGCGCGTATGATAACTGACCATTCAAAAGCTCTCTTACCGTCCTTTATACCTGTGGACTTGAAATCCGGAACAACGGTAAAGTACTGCCATACCTTGCCGGCCAGACCATTCTTTGCAAACTCCTCGCGAAGGATCGCATCCGACTCACGAACCGCTTCCAGCCGGTCTCTTGTGATGGCTCCGGGGCATCTTACTCCAAGTCCGGGTCCCGGGAAGGGCTGACGGAATACCATGTTATCGGGAAGTCCCAACTGCTTTCCGACAATGCGGACCTCATCCTTAAAAAGGATCTTTACAGGCTCCACAAGTTCAAACTTCATATCTTCGGGAAGACCACCCGCATTGTGATGAGCTTTAATGCCTTTCTCACTCTCAAGGATATCCGGCCATATGGTTCCTTGAGCAAGGAATTCAACGCCGTCCAGTTTTCTTGCTTCTTCGGCAAAAACCTCGATGAATTCTCCGCCGATTATCTTTCTCTTGGTTTCAGGCTCCGTAACTCCTGCAAGCTTATCAAGGAAACGATCTGTAGCATCCACATAGATCAAATTTGCTTTCATCTGATTTCTGAACACTTCGATAACCTGCTCGGGTTCACCCTTACGAAGCAAACCGTGGTTAACATGTACGCACACCAGCTGTTGTCCGATAGCCTTTATCAAAAGCGCAGCCACTACCGATGAATCAACTCCGCCCGACAAAGCCAGGAGCACCTTTTTGTTTCCCACCTGTTCCTTTACCAGCTTAACCTGCTCTTCAATAAAAGCATCCGCCAGCTCGGGCGTTGTGATACGTACCATATCATCCGGTCTTCTGATCTCACTCATTACAATATCCCTCCAATTATAATATGCATAAAATACAAAAACAGTTTACACTAAAATAATATCAAAAAATGAAACAATATAAAAGATTATGTTTTTTTAATTTTGCTTTGCATACCTATATGGTAAAATTTCAATTAATAACTATATGATCCTAAAGGAGTGGAATTATATGGAAAACATTCAGGAAACAAAGAAAGCTACCGCAGAAGAATTGTTGCAGGAAATGCTAAACCATCAAAAACGCAATTCACGTATAACCAAGATAGCTGCTTTCACGGTCATATTCGGAGTTATCGTGCTCACCGCATCACTTATCCTGATCATACCCAGAACCCTGGATTTTATAGCCCACGCAGAAACAAGCCTTTCCGAAGTCGACAAGCTCATGGCAGAGTCCGAAGCAGCTTTCAGTGAGATCAATGAAGCAGCTTCCGAGGCCAACACTATGATGACTCAGACAAACGATGTCATAATGCCCAAGGCTGTTGCTTTCATCGACCATGCGGAAGCAAGCCTCTCCGAGGTTGACGTTTTGATCGCCCAGACCGAGAGCAGGATGAGCGAAACAGAAAAACTGATCGCCAAGGCCGATGAAGCTATGACAGAAATACAGGGTACCACGACAAAGTTCAACCTGGTTCTCGATCAGGCAAGTGTTCTCATCGATAACGCAAACACCATGGTTGAAAACAATACGGAGGCCATTACCGAAACCGTACAAAAGCTCAACAATGTTGACTTTGAAACTCTGAACAATGCCATCAAGAACCTGAACGATGCCATAGAGCCCCTCGCGCGGTTCGCCGGTATGTTTAAATAGTATAAAAAAATCGCCCAAACGGGCGATTTTTTATTGTTTTAAAAGTTGCTTCCGTTCCATCCCCAATCCGATAGTCCGTGATAGGTGACATAGATATTACTGCCGGGAATGTTCAATACTTCGCTGTAGATCCGGCAGATCTCACCGGTCATCTTATTATATGCACTCGGGGAAGCATTTCCGAAAAGGCTCACTTCGACGTAAGCACCTTTTTCCAGCTTCTTTCCTCCAAGATAAAGGTCATAGGAGTCCGCTATTCCCACCATCAGATAGGTTTCTGTCTTGTTCAGGGTAGCGATCGCCTTTCCCAGACGTGATTTAATGGTTTCCTTTTGGTCCGCACTGAGCGAAACCGTGATCTTAGAATCAATAAACGGCATATTTTTCCTCCTTTTAACAAGCCAATAAAGTGCTACAGATCCTTAATAAAAAACCGTGTCATACTGCCGAATTCCACAAAATATGGCTTAATTTTAGCAGTTTGTTGTCAAAAAACAATATCTATCCGATCAAAAATTCTCCGTCCACCAGCGTATACAATGCATCTGAATAACCCCCGTGCTGAACATCCGAAAGATCTTCTCCGGGCGGAAATTCCGGATATAAAGTCGGGAGATTGGTCAATTGCCTGTATTTCTTGATAGTTTCCTTCTTAACACCGCAACCCGCAAAAGGTACCTGTTACTGTGCTTCAAATGCCACTTCCACGTCGCCCACGGGACTCCTCAGGCTCACAAATGCCTTTCCTTTTTTCCCGGTACTCCTGAAATAGATCATCAGCTGACCGTGATAGGTGTTTCTCGTAGTCGAAACGTAATCCGACGTATCCGAAAGATCTCCGTTATCCATATGAACAATGCATACTTCGCCCTTTGCCTCTGCCGTCACGGGAATCGCTGCCTCTCTTGCGATGTTCCCTTTTGCATCGGATACGGTTACCGCGATCTGTCCGTAGGAAACACCGTCTGCGGTGATATTTCCGTCCACGAGTCTTGCGCACAACAGTCTGCCTGCATTGTCTGTCTCAAGCACATCCTCATATACGGATCCCTCTTTATCCCTGGCAACCGCCTTAAGAGATCCTTGTTCAAAGGGCACGATCAGGCTGAATTTGCCCATTTCGTCCCTCTCGACCTTTCCGAGAGACTTATCGTTCAAAAACAGCTCCACATCCTCCAGGTTTGAGTAAGCTTCAACCTGAATCTCATCGCCCTGCTCATAATTCCATATGAACTTTCTGAGTTCCATCCAACTCGGGCTGTCTTTTTTGCAGGTTGCAATTTTTACAAACCCTGCTTTTTCATTCCAGAAGCTTTTTCTTAAGTAGAAATCAGGTTTTTTAAAGCCTGCTGTCGTTAAATGTCCCGCTCTTGACCCATGCTCCGGCCAGCCCCTGGTTTCGCCGAGATAATCTATGCCCGTCCAAAGGCACTGTCCCGCAATATAATCATTATCGAGCACGGCTTTCCATTGCTTGTATTCGTGACCGTTCTCACTTCCGAAGATCGGCTTATCGGGGAATCTCTTGTGATCCTTTTCATAGAACTGTTCTTTGTAGTTGTAGCCTATCACGTCAAGTCGGTCAAAGAGTCCAGTATTGCTTGAAAGCTCCGGAAATGCGGATGCCAGTGAAACAGGTCTTGCAGTATCATATTTCTTAACAAGTCCCGTCAGCTCTTCCGCAAGTGCCACAAGCCTCTTTGCATCGGGCTTTTGCTCGTCATATTGTCTTTCCTGCGCAGGCTTTCCCGCGTCGTTGTTCCCCGTCATTTCTCCGAAACTCTTGTGACAATAGGGATCGTTGGGATAGTCGATCTCATTTCCTATACTCCACATGATAACGCTCGGATGATTGCGCCTTGCCTTGACAAAAGCTTCCACATCCTTTTCGTGCCACACGGGGTAATCCAGAAAATATCCCTGATGCTTCGGCGGATAGACGTTGTGTCCCTGCCACCATTTATTCTTCGGACCTTCCCATTCATCAAAGATCTCATCGATCACAAAAAAGCCCATCTCGTCACAGAGTTCATACAGGCACTCGGAATGAGGATTGTGGCTCATCCTTACTGCATTGGCTCCCATATCCTTCAGTTTCTCAAGTCGCCTTCTCCAAACGTTTTTTGGCACGGCATTTCCAAAGCTGCCCGCATCATCGTGAAGGCATATGCCCTTGATCTTCATTGAAACATCATTACAGAAAAAGCCCTTATCGGCGTCAAAGACCGTCTTTAATATGCCCACATTACTTGCATTCTCGTCTTTTTCTCCGTCACATTCCGTAACCGTCTTCCATTCATAAAGCCGGGGAGTGTCGGGAGCCCACAGTTCGAGATCTTCCGTCTTAAATTTAAAGGATATCGCAGCGGTTTCACCGGCCTTGATCCTTCCTTCCCACGCGGCTTTCTCTTTGCCGTTCAGGTAATCCGCGAGCTTGCATATGCATTCTGTATCCCTCTTGTTTACGACGATATGCTCCGTCTCGATCTCTGCTATGTTATCTCGGATGCTTGTGACCTTAAATACTCTTTCCTTTACGATCTCGTGAACCTTGGGCTGTATAAGGAGCTTTACCTCCCTTTCGATACCTGAGCCCGTATACCATCTGGAATCCGCAATATCCTCATGACTGACTCTCACGGTCAAAAGATTCCTTTTGCCCGCCCATACCGCGTGCGCTATATTCAGATCAAAGGAAGTGTAGCCGTTCGCCCAGCTACCGAGATAGTACTGATTGCACCATATCTGCGCATGCTTGTAAACGCCCCCGAAGCAAACTGTGATGTCCTTGTCCTTTGCGTCCTCAGGCATATCAAATGGGATCCGATACCATCCGATGCCGCCCGGCAAGTAACCTGTCCCGCTGGAATTCTCCTTCGAAAAGGGTCTGCTCACCGCCCAGTCATGGGGCAGCACCACGTCCTCCCATTCAGAGTCATCAAGATGCGTATTCCATGCATCCTCAACATCCTTCAATATAAATTTCACATTCCTCTGAAGCAGTTTTTGCATAATTCTTCCTTTCCGAAAAGTTGATAGCTATGTTCATAAAAGAATTATATATCGTAACCGCCAATAGTGCAAAGAGGAAAATGCCCTTGCATATCCCAAGGTCATATGCTATAATCCTCACCGTTACAACTGCCACCGGGTAGTGAATGCAGAAGCGTTCGTTTCACATCGTTAGGTCTTTGAAGATGTGGATCCGAATGCTATTTTTTTTCGGAGTGCAAAACATGTCAAAGATAAAAAGAATAGTCAACTACTTTACAATAACCGAAAAACTTTTGTGGCTGGTTTCCTGTTCCATGCTCCTGATCTCTTTCCTGATGTCGGACAGGACGGGAGTATTTAACCTCATCGCTTCTCTGATAGGTGCCACATCCATCATTTTTAACGCCAAAGGAAATCCCTGCGGACAGGTTCTGATGATCGTATTCAGCATCACCTACGGGATCACCTCCTATCACTGCGCCTTCTACGGTGAAATGATCACCTATCTCGGAATGACCATGCCCATGGCCTTTCTGGCTCTGATTTCCTGGCTCAAAAATCCATACAAAGGAAATCACGCGGAAGTGTCGGTGAACCGGCTAAAAAAAGGAGAGCCGCTGTTTCTGGCCCTCCTGAGCATTTTTGTAACCGTGATCTTCTACTTTATTTTGAAATACTTTAACACCGCAAACCTGATCCCCGGCACCTTCTCCGTGCTTACCAGTTTCCTGGCAGTCTTCCTGACTTACCGCCGCAGTCCCTGGTTCGCCTTTGCATATGCCTTAAACGACATGGTGCTCATCCTTCTCTGGATCCTGGCATCTATGGACGATCCCTCTTACATATCCATGGTGGTTTGCTTTGCGGCCTTTCTCTTTAACGATTTCTATTGCTTCATCCGCTGGAACAAAATGAAGGCAAGGCAGGCACTGCAATGATTTTAATTGCTTAATCTCACCCTGTCGATCACGGATTCTTTTCTTAAGGATCTGTTAAGCACGAGCGTGATGATGAATTGCAAAACTACCAGCACTGCGATCATAAGGATCATCTCATTCCTCGGAAAGATGAATCTGTGAATGTTGAAGACGCCTGCGTCTTTGGCCATCAGAAACACGCGATAACCTATGAAACTTCCTGCGCCTACAGCTATGATAATGATACCGAGGGTGTAAAACAGGCTTTCCGTAAACATCATCAAAAATAACTGTCTGTCGGACATTCCTACAGCCTGATAGATCCCGAATTCTTTTCTTCTGCTGTTCACGGAGCTGACCATGGTATTGATTATGTTCATGATGCAGATGGCTCCGAGCACCGCCAAAAAGGCATAGCATCCCGCTCTGATCACCGAGATCCCGATCTTCCACTGTTCGTACTCATCCTGCCAGGCATATGACCTGAGCCCCGCTTCTTCTTTGCAAAGAGCCTTAATGGCGCTTTCCGTTTCCGGATCGTACTTTTCATCGGCATATATATTGAGGTTGGTAACCGTCGAATAATTACTGAGTCTGTCAACCGCCTCCTCAGCCATGTAAAGGTACTTATTGTGGGAAAAACCCAGGGAATAATCGCCTATGGCTGCGATCTCGATTTTCTTAGTGATGATCTTATCGCCGTTGTCGATCTCAACCTCCAAAACATCTCCCAGACTCAATCCCGGATACCATACAAGCATATTCTTTTCGGCTATCACCTTGTCTCCGGACTTAAGTTCTTCATAGGTCACATGCCCTTCTGTTATGCCTTTTATGAGCATATCCGCATATTCCTCGTTAACCCCCGAAATGCCGAGCATTTCTCCTTCAAACCTCTCGCATTTTGCAAACTGCCCGTGCACCTCTTCGACTCTCCGGATTCCCGGGATACTCAGCAGTTCTTTTTTCAGTTCTTCATTTAAGGGATTGTTCCTTTGCACCAACCGCCATTCACGCTCGGGTCTACGCTCGTCGTTGTGGGCGATCACGGCCAGCACCTCGTATTCTCCCATAAAGCCCTCATTGGCGGCATCCACAGGGTCCGAGGACGAAAACACGGAAGCTACCACCATAA